>JAZUOO010000020.1:0-7846 GCA_045604705.1 Eubacteriales bacterium | reverse complement strand
ATTCCCTTAAAAGTATGGGAGGAGCCAAGGGCAGCGGTGCGAGAACCGAGCAGGATCTCAATATGAAGATAGTTCTCTTAGTTATCGCAGTTCTTACTCTCCTTGTATGGCTTATTCCCGCTATTCCCGTATCTCTTCTCGTTGCGGTTATAGTTGTAGTGTTCGGCTTCTTCTTTGCTACCGTTTCTTCAAGAATGGTAGGTCTTGTAGGAAGCAGTAATAACCCTGTTTCGGGCATGGCGATAGCTACACTTCTTGTGGCGACGCTTCTTCTCAAGGTTACAGGCTCCGTAGGCTCTGCAGGTATGCAGGCAGCTATCGCAATCGGCTCCATTATCTGTATTGTTGCCGCAATTTCGGGCGATACATCTCAGGATTTAAAAACAGGCTTTCTTCTCGGTTCTACTCCCAAGAAGCAGCAGATTGGTGAAATTATAGGTGTTGTTGCATCCGCTCTTGCAATCGGCGGTACTCTCTATCTCCTTGATACCGCATGGGGCTTCGGTTCAGCCGAGCTTGGTGCACCTCAGGCAACACTCATGAAGATGATAACCGAAGGCGTTATGGACGGCAATCTCCCCTGGGGACTCGTATTTACCGGTGTATTTATTGCTGTTCTTATTGAGATTATCGGTATTCCGGTTCTTCCCTTTGCAATAGGTGTTTATCTCCCCGTACATCTCAATGCCTGCATTATGGTAGGTGGTCTTGTTCGTCTCGTATTTGACAGAATGAAGAAGAAAGAGGAAGAAAAGAAGGAAATAGTAAATGACGGTATCCTTTTCTGCTCGGGTATGATTGCGGGCGAAGGACTTGTGGGTATTCTGCTTGCGGTTCTTGCGATTATCCCGATAGGCGGTGCAACTCTTGCCGATGTTTTAGATGTTTCAGGTATTCTTGGTCTCCCGGATACCGTAGCAAAGATACTCAGCATTGCCGTATTTGCACTTGTTGTTCTTTCGCTTCTCAAGTTCAGCTTGTGGAAAAAGAGAGCAAAAAACAAGCAGTAAGCCATGAAAAAGAAAACTGAAAATTCAAAGAATTACCTTGACATGATTCCGCAAAGAAATCCCGAGCTCGGCTGGGAAACTGATGAAAACGGCATTGTCACCCTTAGCCGCAAAAACAAGGGAATAGCAAACAAGCTCGCGCAGATAATTCTCGGAAAGCCGAAAATAAGCTATATACACCTTGATGAAACAGGCAGTTTTGTATGGCCTCTCATTGACGGCGAGAAGTCAATATTCGAGCTTGGAAAGAATGTCAAGGAAGAATTCGGAGACAAAGCTGAACCGTTGTATGAACGTCTTGCAAAGTATTTTTCCGTTCTTGCGAGCTACGGCTTTGTTACTTTCAAAAAACAATAATGGAATTTTGGGACGGCTTTGTCTGTCCCTTTTTCTGCATAAAAATATATTTATTAAGCAGATTATCGGTTGAATTCACTCTTATCTCATGCTGTAATGCTGAAGATATATTTCCGTACCCAAAAGGGAAAAGAGTAAACGGTAAATAAAATCATATAGTTTGAAAAGGAACGGTTATAAAAATGCAAATACAGTTATCCGACCACTTTGATACAAAACGAATGCTCAGATTCACCATGCCCTCGATAATAATGATGATATTCACATCCATTTACGGCGTGGTAGACGGCTTTTGTGTTTCAAATTTCGTGGGCAAAACCCCTTTTGCGGCGGTAAACTTCATATTTCCGGTTATAATGCTTCTCGGTGCACTCGGCTTTATGTTCGGTACCGGAGGCAGTGCCCTTGTCGCAGTGACCATGGGGTTGGGAAAAAAGGAAAAGGCTCAGCGTCTGTTTTCAATGACGGTGTATATATCCTTTGCCGTCGGCGTTGTCCTCGCACTGGTCAGCTTTGTTCTTCTTCCCTTTGCCGCAAAGCTCCTTGGTGCCGAGGGACAAATGCTTAATGATTCTGTACTGTACGGACGAATAATAGTTTGTGCACTACCGTTCTTTATGCTTCAGTATGAATTTCAAAGCTTTTTTATAACCGCCGAAAAGCCTAATATCGGTTTATACACGACAGTAGCCTCAGGTGTTACCAATATGATTATGGATGTTATTTTTATGGCAGTATTCAAATGGGGACTTACGGGTGCAGCATTAGCCACGGCTATGAGCCAGGTAGTCGGTGGACTTATCCCGATAATCTACTTTGCAAGGGAAAATACAAGTATTCTTCGTCTCACAAAATTTGAATTTGATGGAAAAGGACTTCTAAAGATCTGCACTAACGGATCCTCCGAGCTTATGAACAATATCTCAATGTCCCTTGTAAGTATGCTGTATAATTTCCAACTCCTTAAATATGCAGGCGAAGACGGCATTGCGGCATATGGTGTGCTTATGTATGTAAACATGATATTCCTCGCAATATTCATAGGCTTTGCTACCGGAATTGCACCCGTAATAGGTTATCATTACGGAGCACAAAACCACAGTGAACTCCGTGGACTTCTCAAAAAAAGCATAAGTATAATCGGTGTTTCCTCAGTTCTAATGTTTGCTCTCGGAGAGCTTCTTGCATATCCTTTGTCCTTAATTTTTGTAGGTTATGATAAGGTGCTTATGAGCATAACTCTTAAAGGTTTCCTCATATATTCATTCTCGTTCCTGTTTTCCGGAATTGCCATTTTCGGTTCATCATTCTTCACTTCACTTAATAACGGTGTAACATCAGCTGTCATGGCATTTCTTCGTACTTTAGTGTTCCAAGTTACTGCGGTAATATTACTGCCAATAATCTTTAAACTTGACGGCATATGGCTCTCAATAGTTGCGGCAGAGATTGCAGCAGCGATAATTTCCATTCTGTTTATCATAATCAAGCGTAAAAAATATAATTATTTATGATTAGAGGGATACTTTCGATGTGCCTTATTTATGTTAGATACGCATAAATCTGTAGGAAAGAATAGCAAAATATAATTTTATTAAAAAATATGGGTCATTAGTAAGAAAAAACTTGCAATTTTCATATATATATGGTATAATGTTGAGGATTTAATATATATGGTGTATATAATCTCCGAAAGGATTTGCATAGAATGATATTCAACAACATCTTAGAAGCAATGGGGAATACTCCCGTAATAAGACTCTCGCACATCGCACCGGAGGACGGAGCAGAAATACTTGTAAAATTTGAAGGACTCAATGTTGGTGGTTCCATAAAAACAAGAACAGCGTATAACATGATTTGTGAAGCCGAAAAAGCAGGTAAGATTAACAAGGACACAATAATTGTTGAGCCAACCAGCGGAAATCAGGGAATAGGTCTTGCTCTTGTCGGTGCTGTAAGAGGCTACAAAACCAAGATTATTATGCCGGATTCCGTCAGCGAAGAAAGAAGAAAGCTTGTACAGCACTACGGGGCAGAGGTTATACTCATACATGATGCTGGTAATATTGGAGATTGTATAGAAGAATGCTTGAATACAGCTCTGCGCATGCGTGACGAAGACCCAAATGTATTTGTGCCTCAGCAATTTGAAAATCCCGCAAATCCTGCAATACAGCGTGAGGGAACTGCTAAAGAAATCCTTATGCAGGTAGGCAAGCCTATCCACGGCTTCTGTTCGGGAATAGGTACGGGCGGTACAATTACCGGTATCGGAGAGACATTAAAAGCTGCAAATCCCGATATGGAAATCTGGGCCGTTGAGCCTGAACACGCCGCAATTCTTTCCGGCGGTTCCATCGGTACACATCTTCAGATGGGAATAGGAGATGGTATTATTCCGGAAATTCTGAACAAGAATATATATAATGCTATCTGTATCGTTAAGGACGAAGAAGCAATACATACAGCTAAAGATCTTGCATCTAAAGAAGGTATCATGTGCGGAATATCCAGCGGTACAAACGTTGCGGCAGCAATAAAGCTTGCAAAGAAGCTTGGAAAGGGCAAGACAGTTGTGACAGTGCTTCCCGATACGGCGGAAAGATATTTTTCAACGCCACTTTTTGAATAATGAAGCACATTATTGTTGAAATTTACGAAAAATAAAAATATCGACACTTTAATATTTGGCAGGCAACAAAAAAAGTTAACGAAATATTATTGCATATACGAAAAAATAGGAATATAATTATTTTCATCAAACCTGTTAAATGAATTTTTAAATATAAAGGAGAAAAACTATGGATTCAAACATCAGACCCGAAACAATGGCAAGAATCACAACTGAAGAACTTGCAAACACCTTTATTGACGAGCAGGTAGCAGCTGTGCGTGCACAGGTTGGCAATAAGAAAGTACTTCTTGCACTTTCCGGCGGCGTTGATTCATCCGTGGTTGCGGCACTTCTCATCAAGGCTATCGGTAAGCAGCTTGTATGTGTCCATGTTAATCATGGGCTGATGAGAAAAGGGGAGAGCGAACAGGTTATCGAGGTGTTTAAGAACGGACTTGACGCAAACCTCATCTATATTGACGCAACAGACAGATTCCTCACAAAACTTGAAAATGTTGCAGATCCCGAAACAAAGCGTAAAATAATCGGCAATGAATTCATAGCAGTATTTGACGAAGAGTCAAAGAAACTCACAGATATAGAATTCCTCGCACAGGGGACAATCTATCCCGACATCCTTGAAAGTAAGGGTGTAAAGGCACACCACAATGTCAGCGGACTTCCTGAGGAAATGAAAATGGAACTTGTTGAGCCCGTAAAGCTTCTCTACAAGGATGAGGTTAGAGTAGTCGGCAGAGCTCTCGGACTTCCCGCAGAAATGGTAGACCGCCAGCCTTTCCCGGGGCCCGGCCTTGGTGTAAGATGTCTCGGAGCGATTACCCGTGACAGACTTCACGCACTCCGTGAAGCGGATGCAATTCTCAGAGAAGAATTTGGAAAGAATGGACTTTCGAATCACGTATGGCAGTACTTCATCGCCGTTCCTGATTTTAAGAGCGTAGGCGTAAAAGATGGTAAACGTTATGAGGGATGGCCTGCAATCATCAGAGCCGTAAACACGACCGATGCTATGACTGCAACAATCGAGGAAATTCCTTATGATGTTCTTCATAAGATAACCGACAGAATAACTGCAGAAGTCAATGGTATCAACAGAGTTCTTTATGACCTCACGCCTAAGCCTATTGGAACTATCGAGTGGGAATAGTAAGAAAAACGCTGAAACCCCTTGAAAATAAAGGATTTTTGAGTGTCGAAAGTGCTTTTTGACAACACTTTGACAACACGGGTTTTTGGCTCATAAAACTTAATATTAAACAAAAATGCTCTGCTTTTTATGGCAGAGCATTTTTTTACATCGGTGTCATTTTCGATACGAGTTCTACGATGTATGTAATGTTGTCAAGAATATCGGTGTTTTCTTCAAACTTTTCGAGCCTTTTCAGCTCGTTTGTAAGTTCGATTAGATAATCTTCCAGATATTTTTGAATACGGATATTAGGACGAACCGTAATACTTGTATTGAGCAAACGCTGACATATAAAATCCTGCTTTGTGTAGCCAGATGTCTTTGCCTGCATATCAATTCTATACGCTTCTTCTGGTGATACCCTAAATCCAATAGTGATACATCTCCAACGACCTTTGAGGTCGTTATTTTTTGCTGACATTATTAACAACCCCCATAAACGTATCAATCTTATTAGCAATTTCGATGCCCTCATCTCCGTACTCGTGGGTATAGAGTTCTGTCATCTCCGTTGAAGCATGACCTATACGCTCCGCAATTTCTTCCAAGTCGATTTTCAATATTCGTTTTAGAAAACTTGCGTGGCTGTGGCGTAGTCCATGTACGGTAATTCTTTTTACTCCGCTGATAGCACAACCTCTGTCCCTAATGGTGTATAGATTGTTTTTTAGCATCGGGAAAATGCGTGTATCATCTTCCAAGCCATAAATGCTGTCAAAATATTCTTTCAACTCATCTGCAAGAAATTGAGGAATAATCACTGTTCTTTCACTTTTAGGAGTTTTGGTTTCTCCCAAAATGTTCTTTCTCTTTCTTCTATGAAAAGAATGTTCTATGTTGATTACTCTGTTTTCAATATCGACGTTTTTTCTTTGTAGAGCCAAAAGTTCCCCCTCGCGAATACCGCACCAGAATAAAACCTGAAATGCGTAGTACCCCATCGGGTCATCTTGAATGCTCTTGATGAACTTCTGGTATTCATCGAAACGCCAAAATTCTGTTACTGGTGCTTTTTTCTTTCCAATTCTCTTTACGTTAAGAATGGGATTGCAGGGTAAGTTGTGATAATCAACAGCATAGGCAAATATGGCAGACAACTGATTGCTGATTGTTCGTAAATATGTTTCAGCATATGGCTTTCCATATCTCGTCTTTTGCTTTTTCAAAAAATCTTGCCATTGGCGAATGTCGTTGTTTTTAATGTCATACACCTTTTTGCCAGTAAAAAACGGAATGATTTTAGTTCTGACAATATTTTCTTTGGTGTCATATGAGGTATCTCTGTTCCACAATTTGAAGTGTTCCATATATTCCTCAATCAATTCGTCCATTGTCAAGTTTTCGTCAAGAGTTTCAACCTTTTCTAATTGCTTGATAATCTTGGGCAACTCATTTGTTGCCCAAGCCTTAGCCTCTCTTTGAAAGTTGAATCCTCTTTTACAAGTACGAACCCTTTTGCCTGTTTCGGCAGAAATATAACTGTATGCTACACGGTACTTATCACCGTATTTGTGTATTGAACTGTTAATAACGTTATCAATATTACTCATAATTAACCAACCTTTCTATATTTACCACATCTTCAAGTAGAATTTCTCATCGAAATATCTTCTGCTTGTACGACCGTCAATAGTTAAATAACCCTGTTCTTTGAGTTCCTCATTTAACTTCTTGACAATGCGGTAACCGTAGGCTCTGGAAACACAAAGTTTTTCGCTGACCTCACTTGCGAAGATAAACGCATCCTTTGAAGAAATGACCGTAGTAGTTTCCTGTGTATTAGTAGTAATGGTTCTATTATCAGTAAAAGTAGTAGTTGTCATAATTTATATCCTCCTTTGTTAATTTTCGTTTTATGACACTTGTTTTTGTCTTACACATAAAGAATAACATATTATCGTTTTTTCTTCTATCGCTCTGGTTCTTCTAAAAGACCTTTTGCGAAAGTTTTTTCATCGGTTGTCAAAAAGACAACCGTATGAAGTGTAGGTAATGTTCTGTTCGAGCCTCACATCTCTGCCATAGGCTTCATAGTCTATGTAGTTCTGCAAATGCTCTGGGACAGAGAGGACACCACAATCATCAATCAAGTATCGCCCTAAATCATCGTCATCGTCTATGTCGCTGATAAGGTCAAACTCGTCAAGTCTTTCGACAAGTTCCTTGATGTCCGTTACGTTCCTGTAACTCTCCGTTTCCAGAACAGCACCTAACTTGTCCTCGTCATCACTTGACAAGGCTTCAAGCATTTCTGCCAGTTCGTTCAGCGTTTCAATGCTTTCATACTCTCCAAGTACATCACGCAGACCAGAGAACCCTGTTTCGTAGTCTGTGATGAAATACTCCTCGTACTCGTCATTGATACCGATTTGTTTCAGTACGCTTTCGAGCTTGTCCTCTGGCACAGGGAGTTTCACCCATTGTCCCACCAGACACCCCTCAACATACTTTCCAAGGTTGGTAAGAAAAATCTCCATACTCATATCCGTTACTCCTCTCATATATCTGTATTTTTGGATATTATATTATACTGTCGAGAGGTGTCGAATATTCAGTTATAAATGGTATTCACAAGACATAGGCACAATTAACGTCAAAGTCCTGCCAAACCTCAAAAAATGTCATTATTTGTCGGTCAAAAAGTTATAAAAC
>JAZUOO010000019.1:0-28231 GCA_045604705.1 Eubacteriales bacterium | reverse complement strand
ATTATCGAGGATGTAACAGTTGGTCAAAAACTCAACATTCGTGTAGAAAAGAACGGATACCTTGCCGGTGTTTGTGAAATCACGGTAGCCGAGGGTGAAAACACTGTTGAAATGACACTTCTTGCAGGTGACATCAAGGGTTCTGAAACAGTGACTTGCGGTGACGGAACCGTAGATCTTGATGACTTTGTAAGAATTATCAGAGCGTTTGACAGCGGTGCATCCGACGAATTTAAGGCAGCTGTTGACCTTGATGAAAGCGGACTTGTCAATGTAACGGATCTCGGCATTATTAAGACCAATTACAACAAGACAACGGCGAATAACACAATCATTGTTAATGAAGAGATTGTTTCTCCGAAGCCGGCGGCATAAGGTCTTGAAAAACTATAATAATCATATTTGATTTTGCTCCCCATGCATTTCGGTGTGTGGGGAGAGTTTTTTAGGTAAGAGTGAATAGTGAAGGAGTAAGGACGATTTGCATTCGCAAATTCACGTTTGGTTTTGAATTGGAGATGATGAATTTGGTTTTGAAATTGAAATTCACATCGTGATGTGCTGAAAAATGTTAAGATTTACTTTATAGAAATATTTTTTTAATCACAAAAGCTAAATAATGTATTATAATATACTGTAAATAACTTTTTTGCTTTTGGAGGGTTCGGCGAATGAGTAGCAACTCCGTTAAAAATGATAATGTCAATAATAAAAAAGGTGGTTTTGCGTCCGATCTTGTGGATTGGGTGGAGACCTTTGTCATGGCTTTATGTGTGGTGGTGCTTTTGTTTACTTTCGGCTTCAGAATCGTGACAGTTGACGGAGATTCCATGCTCAATACTTTGCATCATGGCGAGAGACTTATTATATCCGATATAATGTATGAGCCTGAGATTGGAGATATTGTCATTACAAGTGTGCCTGAGTACTACGGTGACGATCCCCTTGTTAAGAGAGTTATTGCTACTGGCGGTCAGACGGTGGATATTGATTTTGAAAAATGGGTTGTTACCGTTGACGGAAAGCCATTGGAAGTTGATGAGAACAATAATCCTACAAATGAGTCCTATGTAAACTACCGGCAGGGACAGCCGATGTACAGGCTTGCGAATATTGAGAATCCTATAGTTTTCCCATATAAGGTTCCGGAAGGATATGTGTTTGTTATGGGGGATAACAGAAACAATTCAAGTGACTCAAGAAAATTCGGGGCGGTAGCGGAAAGAAATATTATAGGTAAGGTTTATTTCAGGATTACGCCCTTTGATAAGTTCGGTGCCATAAAGTCGGAAAAGCCGGAGTGGGTGGAATGAATTTTGGAAGAGCAGGATTATCTGTAAGGTTGACGAACACGATTGCGGGTGCAGGAATGTATCGGGTAATGGGTTATCGTGTTTGTGGTGAGAATTTGAAAGGATAGATTATGAGAGCAAAAAATGATACTACCGTAAGAACCTCGGTGATGGAAGTCATTGTAGTCACGCTTGTTTGTATTATTGCTTTTTTGGGACTTGTTTATATGAAGCTTATGCCTTATATCGGCAGTTACATAAGTGAGCAGCAGACAAAAAGTGAGAGTGTGACAGACGGCATGGAAGCTGATTTGACGGATAATGAGGAAAATGGTTGGAATGAAGATGACGGCAGTGTTGAAAGTGATTTGTCGGATAGTTTTTGATTATTTCATGTAAAACCCACACACATAATTTTAGAAAGGTAAGGTAGTGCAATGCCTTCAAAGAACGGGTGGAAGCCCTATAAAAAGAAGAAAAAGACGACAGCGGAAGAAGAAATAAAGCTTACCCCGGAGAGAAAGGTTGGCAAGGTCATACAGTGGTTTCCCGGACATATGGCGAAAGCTAAACGGGAGATTCTTGAAGACCTTAAATCTGTGGATATTGCTATTGAGCTTTGTGATGCGAGAATTCCCGTGTCAAGCAGAAATCCGCAGATAAAGTCGATATTGAATGGTAAACCTTCGATACTTCTGATGAACAAGTCAAGTCTTGCGGATCCTGTTATGAGCGATAGGTGGAAAAGAAAATTCGAGAGCGAGGGACAAAGTGTTATATTTACCGATGCCTTAACGGGTAAAGGTATTAACGAGATAGTTCCGACAATCCGTGAGGTACTCTCGGAAAAATTGGCGAGATTTGAAGAAAAGGGTATGACGGGAAGGCTTCCCCGTGCTATGATAATCGGTGTTACAAATGCGGGAAAGTCTACGCTTGTAAATAAGCTGTACGGACAGAAAAAGGTGAAAGCCGAGGACAGACCGGGTGTTACACGTCAGAATCAGTGGATAACGGTCAAGGACAGCATAGATCTTCTTGATACTCCCGGTATTCTCTGGCCGAAGTTTGACGATGAGGAAACAGGACTTGTGCTTGCCTATACAGGTACTATAAGAGATGAGATTCTTGATAAGGAAGAAATTGCGATACAGCTTTGCGATAAGCTCAGAAGTCTTTATCCGCAGCTTCTTTGCGAGAGATACAAGATTACCGAGGATATTTCCGACCTTATGCCCTATGAGCTGTTTGAGCTTATCGGCAGAAAAAGAGGTTTTCTTATCTCAGGCGGCGAGATAGATTATGCAAGATGTGCGACAATGCTGCTGGATGAATTCAGAGACGGTACAATCGGCAGGATAACGCTTGAGCATCCGCAGTAAACAAAGGGAGGCGGTACGATGAGGAAAAACGTTGCGTTATCCGCAATTCTTAAGACTTTGTCGGGATTTGCGATTATCATGCTTTTGCTCTTTGTTCCCGCAGGGACTTTTCATTATATTGGAGGTCTTGTGTTTCTCTGTGTGCTGTTTGTGCCGATGATTATATGCGGAGCTTTTCTTGCACTGAAGAGTCCTGAGCTTCTTGAAAAAAGAATCAATACCAAAGAAAAGCAAAGCGATCAGAAAAGTGTTATATTGATGAGTGGTCTTGTATTTATTGCGGGCTTTGTGTCTGCGGGACTTTGCTTCAGGTTTGATTTTCTGATGCTTTCCATGTGGGTCACTGCTATGGCAGCAGTTGTTTTTCTTGTAGGCTTTATATTATATTTTGTTGTCATTTGCCAGAATAAGTATCTTTCAAGGATAATAGAGGTTTCAAAGGAGCAAAAGGTCGTGGATACGGGACTTTACTCGGTTGTACGCCATCCGATGTATCTTGCAACGGTTCTGATGTTTATGGCTGTACCATTTGTACTTGCATCGGCTGTATCTGTTGTGTTTTTCTGTGCATATCCCTTTATTATTGTAAGACGCATAAAGTATGAGGAAATATTTCTTGAAAAAGAGCTTTGCGGTTATGCGGAGTACAAAACAAAAGTAAAATACAGATTGATTCCGAAAATATATTAAATAAGAAAGGCATAAAATATGCTGACAGATAAATACGAAAAGGAGCTTGGTGGCATAGTCTGCGGTGTTGACGAGGCGGGCAGAGGTCCTCTTGTTGGCAGAGTGTATGCGGCTGCGGTGATACTTCCGGAGCTTGATGAAAATAACGAAGTGCTTATGGCACTCAATGACTCAAAAAAGCTTACGGAAAAGAAAAGGTTTGAGCTTGCACCTAAAATAAAAGAGCTGGCTGTAGCATGGTGTGTGGCTTATTCCGAGGTTTCGGAAATTGAGGAAATAAATATTCTTGAAGCATCACTTCTTGCAATGCGAAGATCCATTGCGGGACTTGTGGTGAAACCGGATAATGCTCTTATCGACGGTAATATTTCAAGAGGTTTTGATAAGGTTGGAGTAAAGGCAAAGGCTCTTGTTGGCGGTGACGGAATATCTCTTTCTGTTGCAGCGGCTTCCATACTCGCCAAGACCGAGAGGGATCTTTACTGTATGGAGTATCTTGAAAGTACATATCCGCAGTACGGCTTTGCGAAGCATAAGGGCTACGGTACAAAGGATCATTATGCGGCGATAGATAAGTACGGTCCCTGTCCCGAGCACAGAATGAGTTTCCTTAAAAAATACTTTGACAAAAAGAACGGACAATGACAAACAGAGAAAAGGGAAATCTCGGCGAGGACATTGCGGCGGAATATCTGCAAAGCCTCGGCTATGAGATACTTGAAAGGAATTACACCGTCAGAGGCGGAGAGATAGACATAATCGCAAAGGATTCGGACGCTCTTGTTTTTGTTGAGGTAAAGACGAGAATCGGTGACGATTATTCAGGTGCCGAGGCTGTTGACGTGCGGAAATGTGCGTTTCTTGTATCTGCGGCGGAAAAATTCGTGCTTGATAAAAACGAGAGTGCTTCGGAAATGAGGGCGAGATTTGATCTTGTTGACATATATTTCCCCGAAGACGGAGAACAGCCAAAGGTCAGACACAGTAAGAATATTATTTTCTGATTCGGAGGAAGCATGAATATATTTGATATACACAGCGATACTCCATATGATTTGTTCAGACAAAAATTGGATTTGTATAATGATGTGACTCATGTTTCGTTGGGGAAAGTCGAGAAGTTTGAAAAGAAGATTTTTGTAAGTGCTTTTTTCAGCGATAAGGATAAAAGCGATACTGACTGCTATGAGGAATTTCTGAAAAGCTCGCCTTATTATGACGGACTTATGGAAAGGTATTCGGATAAGGTGAGGTTGTGCAAAAACTCGGATGATATAAAGAAATGTGCATCCGATGGGAAATTCGGTGCTGTTAAGGCTATTGAGGATGTAAGGCTTATTGCAGGACACCTTGACAGATTGCAGCTGTTTTACGATATGGGAATACGCCATATTCTTCCCGTTTGGGGTGGTGAGAGTCATATCGGCGGTGCATGGGATACAGAGCTTGGACTTACCGATTTCGGAAAAGAAGTTGTTCGTGAATGTGAAAGACTTGGCATTATTGTTGATGTTTCACATATGTCTCAAAAGAGCTTTTGGGATGCCGTTGAGAATACGGAAAAGCCGATTATTGCTTCGCATTCAAATTATATTGAGATATGCTCTCACGGCAGAAATCTTGACAAGGAGCAGCTCGAGCAGATTATAAAAAGAGGTGGTATAGTCGGGCTTAATTTCAGCAGTTCACACGTTAATCTGAAATACATGGAAAGATCGGTTACTCTTGAGGATGATTTTTTGGGCGAGCTTGCCGCACACGTTTATTACTGTCTTGAGCATGGCGGTGAAAAGACCGTATGCCTCGGTTGCGACTGGGACGGCACTAAGATGAGTGAACATATACATGATGTTTCGGAGATTTATAGGCTCTATGAGTGGTTTATAAAAGACGGAATTCCCGAGAATGTTGTGGATGATATTTTCTTTAACAATGCTTATAATTTCTATATAAATAATCTTTAATTTGTAAAAAACACATTTCACTTTGGTGGAAGAAAGGACATATAAAATGAATTACTACAGTACAAGAGACACGGGAAGAAAAATCGCAAAGACTTCAGCCGAGGTTATAAAGCAGGGTATTGCGGATGACGGCGGACTTTTTATGCCCGAATCCATTCCCGAAATAAGCCTTGACTACATTAAGGGACTTTGTGATAAGTCATATATTGAGAGGGCGGCAGAGGTTCTTTCCCTTTATCTTACAGATTACACAAAGGAAGAGCTTGCAAGAGCTGCGTCTGCGGCTTATTCCGAGGATAAGTTTATCGGCGGTGCGGCTCCGGTTTGTGCTCTCGGCGACAATGTGAGAGTACTTGAGCTCTGGCATGGTCCTACCTGTGCTTTTAAGGATATGGCACTTCAGATAATGCCCAGACTTCTCTCTATGGCTCTTGATAAGACGGGTGAAAAGAGGCAGGCTGTTATTCTCGTTGCTACAAGTGGTGATACGGGTAAGGCAGCTCTTGAGGGTTACTGCGATGTTGACAGAGTTAAGATTTGTGTATTCTACCCCAACGACGGTGTAAGTGATATGCAGAAGCTTCAGATGGCATCACAGAAGGGTGACAATGTATATGTATGTGCAATAAACGGTAACTTTGACGATGCACAGACAGGCGTTAAAAAGATATTCTCCGACAAGGCAATTGCGGAAGAACTTAACTCAAAGGGATATTTCCTTTCAAGTGCTAATTCCATTAACTGGGGTAGACTTGCACCTCAGATTGTTTACTATATTTCCGCGTACTGTGACCTTGTAACAGGTGATGACATAAAGCTCGGTGATGAAATTGATGTTGCGGTTCCCACGGGCAACTTCGGTAACATTTTTGCGGCATATCTCGCAAAGAGAATGGGGCTTCCGATAAGAAATCTTATCTGTGCTTCCAACAAGAACAATATTCTTACCGACTTCCTTGAAACCGGAACATACGACAGGAACAGAGAGTTTTATACCACAATGTCTCCGTCTATGGATATTCTTATTTCTTCAAATCTCGAAAGACTTCTTTACTGTGTTGCAGGTGCCGAAAAGACACGCAAGTATATGGCTGCTCTTTCCGCCGACGGTAAGTACACGGTTGAAGCTGATGTTTTTGCAGAAATAAAGAAGAACTTCATAGGTCTTTACAGCGACGAAGAAAAGACAGCAAAGACAATAAAGACAATATTTGATGAATATTCCTACATTGTAGATCCTCACACGGCTGTTGGTATCGGTGCGGCTCTTGATGCTTATAAGAATGACGGCGTTAAGGTTGTAACCGCTTCCACGGCAAGTCCTTACAAGTTCCCTTATGATGTTATAAAGTCTCTCGGAGAAGATGCGAGCGAGAATGCGTTTGAGTGTCTTGATAAGCTCTCTGCTCTTACATCCACAGAGATTCCTGCACCTCTTGCAAGACTTAAAACAGCAGAGGTACGCTTTAAGGAAACAGTAGACAAAGAAACAGCAGAGCTTTGGGCGGCGGCTGAGAGATTCATTACGAAATAAATTAAAAATATAACGTTGGCAATATGTAGGGCGTGACGACCCGACACGCCGGTATCTTTGAATGTTGTTGATTTTTATATTATCAGTCTTTCTTTGACTTTGGTTTGAAGGTTGCACATACGGTATCGGTGCAGGAGGACGCAAAGCTTGGACCTATGTTTATTCTTGTGGCGGTGCAGTAATTGTCGCCGTCGTGATAAAGGCAGTTTTTGACGTCGCATCTTATGCCGTGAATGTGTTGGGGGATGTTACCTCCGAAGAGACCTGAATCGAAGAATCCGTTGTTCATAAAAGTACCTCTTTTGCAAATTTATTTCAATGTTTATTATTGCAGAATGGAACTTGAATATACGGCTTTTGACAAATTTTTTCCGAAAGTGAGATGACTTATGGCACTGTTTACAATTTCAGACACGCACCTTTCCTTCGGTACCGATAAGCCAATGGACATATTTGGGAGAAATTGGGAGAATCATGCCGAGAGGATACGTGAGAATTGGATAAGACTTATTACGGATGAGGATACGGTTGTGATCCCGGGAGATATTTCGTGGGCTATGGGACTTGCAAATGTCGAAGCGGATTTACGGTTTATAAATGAGCTTCCCGGAAGAAAGCTTATAGGTAAGGGTAACCACGACTATTGGTGGGACACTGTTACCAAGATGAACAGGTTCTGCGTAGATAAAGGCTTTACGACGATAAATTTTCTTTTTAACAATGCGTATTTCGCAGACGGTAAGATAATCTGCGGCACACGGGGCTGGATAGACGAGATAGGCGTTAAAAAAGAGGACGAGAAGATAATCAAGAGGGAAGCACAGCGGCTTGAAATGTCGCTTGCCGAGGGTGAGAAGCTGAAAGGTGAGCATCCGGACTTCGAAATTCTTGTGTTTCTTCACTATCCGCCGATATTCGGGTCTTTCATGAATGATGACATAATGAACGTACTTTATCGTCATGAGATAGAGAATGTTTACTTTGGTCATTTGCACGGAGTTGCAGAATCCCAGCTGGACAAGGACTTTTATGGTATGAAGCTTCATCTTGTGTCCTGCGACTATTTGCAATTTTGCCCAATGAAAATTGTATAATTGTGTAAAGGTTGTGCAAGATAACGATTTATCCGAAAAGCTCTTGACATATTGAAAAAAATGAGTAAAATAGAATAGATAGATTGAATACATATATTTAATTCAGTATATTATTATTCGTGTCCGGCAAATTCCGGATACATTACGGAGGAATAAAGATGCTTAAGAACACACAGGAAACAGCTGTAAACACTGTTGAAGTCACACTGCTTATCGAAAGAGAAAGATTCAACAAGGCAGTGCTCGATGCCTACAAGAAGGAAGTTAAGAAGATTCAGATTCCCGGCTTCAGAAAAGGTAAGGCTCCCAAGGCAATCATCGAAAAGATGTACGGCAAGGGTGTATTCTATGAGCCTGCTCTCAATGCTATTGCTCCCGCTGAAGCGGATGCGGCTATCGCAGAGTGCGGATTCAAGCCTGTTGCTACTCCCGAGATTTCCGATGTTGATTTCGACAACGAAGAGGGCGTAGTAGTTAAGGTTACATTTACAAGAAGACCTGACGTTAAGCTCGGCTCCTACAAGGGCATTGCTGCTACAAAGACAACTGTATCCGTTGAAGATGCAGAAGTAGATGCAGAACTCGCAAACATTCAGAAGAGATATGCAAGAACAATCGAAGTTACGGACAGAGCTGCAGAGAACGGTGACATCACAACCATCGACTACGAAGGTTTTGTTGACGGTATTCCCTTTGACGGCGGCAAGGCTGAAGGTCACAAGCTTACACTCGGTTCAGGAGCTTTCATTCCCGGATTTGAAGATCAGATTGTTGGTAAGTCTGTTTCCGACGAAGCTTTTGAAGTTAACGTAAAGTTCCCCGAAGAATACCATGCAGAAGAACTCAAGGGCAAGGATGCACAGTTCAAGGTAGTTCTTCACAAGATTGAAAAGGAAGAGCTTCCCGAGCTTGACGATGAATTTGCAAAGGATGCTTCCGAATTTGACACACTCGCTGAGTACAAGGCTGACATCAAGGCGAAGATGGAAAAGAGAAATGCCGATGAAGCTGACAGAAAGCTTTCCGCTGATCTTTCCGAAGAGCTTGCAAAGATAGTTGAAGCTGAAATCCCCCAGGTTATGTACGATAAGGAAGTTGAGCTTCTTGTTCGTGAATATGACCTCAATCTCCGTCAGCAGGGACTCAGCCTTGATATGCTTATCCAGTACACAGGTATGACACTTGACAGCATCAAGGAGCAGTACAAGCCGATCGCTGAAGTAAACGTTAAGAAGAACCTTGCTCTTGAAGAAATCATCAAGGCAGAGGATGTTAAGGCAAGCGAAGAAGATGTTGAAAAGAGATACGAAGAAATCGCAAACGCATACAACATGAAGGTTGAGGAAGTTAAGAAGAGTCTTCCCGCTGAAAATCTTGAAGAAGAGGTTCAGTCCATAAAGGCGTTTGACATCGTAAAGGCGGCTGCAAAGGTTACGGAAAGAACAGTAACAGCAGCAGAGCTCCAGGCTGAGGAAGCTGCAAAGGCAGAGGCTGCAAAGGCAGCTGCTGAGGTAACAGAAGAAAAGCCTGCTCCCAAGAAGAGAGCTCCCAGAAAGAAGAAGACAGAAACAAAGGCTGACGAAGAACCTAAAGTTGACGCCGAATAATTCAATAAAAGTAAGATTCCACTGTTGTTGATCATTCGGCATCGGTGGAATCATATTATGTCCGGGAGCCCGGACAGGCACACTCGCGCACCTGTTTTGGTTTATGTAGGAACTTTTGTGCCCGCGTTGTTGTCCGTTTGTCGCCAACCCACGGCGACAAACTCATTCAATCGGAATGCCCAGGAAGCCCGGACAGGCACACTCGCCACTTAGGTTTGCTTTAAGTTGGGGCTTTAGTGCCAGCGTTGGTACCCCGTTCATCCGCCATAAATTCAAGCTGATGAACTCCTTCGGGGTATGGGTTTGTGCTAAGGGCAAGCATATTCCGTTGCAAGCACGCCAACCCAAGGCGATCTCACAAGGGGCGTTTTTGATTTTTTGTGGGTTTGATATTAATTGGATTAATTTGGAATAAAAATAGTCTTAGGGGTAATAATTTAAGATGGAAATTTGGATTTACCTATTTCTTAAGGCGAATCTTCGATTCTCCGGTCTATCCCCAAAATCCTAACAAGAAAGGAATGATTTTAATATGGCACTTGTACCAATGGTAGTAGAACAGGAAGGCAGAGGAGAGAGATCTTATGATATTTATTCGAGACTTCTCAATGACAGAATTATTTTCCTCGCCGACGAAGTAAATGACGTTACCGCTTCCCTTGTGGTTGCACAGCTTCTTTATCTTGAATCCAAAGATCCGGATAAGGATATTAGTCTTTATATCAACAGTCCCGGAGGTTCAATCTCTGCGGGTATGGCGATTTATGACACGATGAATTTTATCAAGTGTGATGTATCAACAATCTGTATCGGCATGGCGGCAAGCATGGGAGCTTTCTTGCTTTCCTCCGGCGCAAAGGGTAAGAGATTTTCGCTTCCCAACAGTGAAATTATGATCCATCAGCCTCTGGGCGGTATGCAGGGTCAGGCTTCCGATATTAAGATTCATGCAGATCATATCCTTAGAATCAAGGAAAAGATGAATAGAATTCTCGCATCTCAGACAGGGAAAACATATGAGCAGGTTTGTCTTGATACTGACAGAGATAACTTCCTGACGGCAGAGCAGGCACTTGAATACGGTCTTATTGACAAGATTGTTGATAAGAGAATCTGAAAATTTGAGATTTTGGAGCAATTGAGATATGCCACAGAATAAAAAAAGCACCTGTTCCTTTTGCGGAAGAAACGAGGAAGAGGTAAAGAATCTTATAAAGGGACCGGGCGGTGTCAACATTTGTGAAGACTGTGTTGATCTTTGCAATAACATTCTTGCACAGTATAAGGACATCGGACTTCCCGAGGATGGTGAGGGGACTGACAAGCTGAGCTATGAAACGTTGCCCAAGCCTCGTGAGATCAAGGAGCACCTTGACAAGTATGTAATCGGACAGGATATGGCGAAAAAGGCTCTTGCGGTTGCGGTTTACAATCACTATAAGAGGCTTCTTTCAAAGCAGGATACAAAGCCGAGGAAAGGTAAGAAAAAATCCGAAGCTGCCGAGGACGATGTTGAGATTCAAAAGAGTAATGTTCTGCTTCTCGGTCCAACAGGTGTCGGAAAGACATTTCTTGCGCAGAATCTTGCTAAAATGCTGAAGGTTCCCTTTGCCATTGCGGATGCGACAACTCTTACGGAAGCAGGCTATGTCGGTGAGGACGTTGAGAATATTCTTCTTCCTCTTATTCAGGCGGTTGACTTTGATGTTGAAAAGGCACAGAAGGGTATTATTTATATAGATGAGATAGATAAGATTTCAAGAAGAAGCGAGAACCGTTCAATTACCCGAGATGTATCAGGAGAGGGTGTTCAGCAGGCACTTCTGAAAATACTTGAGGGTACTGTTGCCAATGTTCCTCCGCAGGGCGGAAGAAAGCATCCCGGACAGGAGTTTATACAGATTGATACCGCCAATATTCTATTTATTTGCGGCGGTGCTTTTGACGGAATTGAGGAGCTTATCGCAGAACGTGCAGGCAAGCAGGGTATCGGTTTTGGTGCTTCCGTTATGGGCAAGCAGGAAAAGATGGGCGGCGAGCTTCTGAAAAATCTTCAGGCACACGATCTTGTAAAATACGGACTCATCCCCGAGCTTGTGGGCAGAATTCCCGTTGTGACGGCACTTGAGCCTCTTGATAAGGATGCACTTGTAAAGATTCTCACAGAGCCTAAAAATTCGCTTCTCAAACAGTACAAAAAGCTGTTCTCAATGGACGGTGTGGAGCTTGAGTTCGAGGATGATGCTCTTGAAGCTGTTGCAAGCCTTGCCTTTGAGCGAAAGACCGGTGCGAGAGGACTTCGTGCGATTACCGAGGAAATGATGAACGGTATTATGTATGATGTTCCCTCAATGGAGGATGCGGAAAAGGTTATTATTACCAAGGCGGTTGTTACTGATAAGGCAGAACCTACGGTAGTATTAAAAGAGAAAAAAGCCGAAACGGCATAAATGGAATAATAAGTAAACCACCGTTCACTGTTGTCTTTGGGCGGTGGTTGTGTTATAATGAAATGGGAAGGGAGGAGATATTGTGAAACACGCAGGAAAGTTGGTTGCTCCGATTATTATTTCGGTTGTTTTTGTGCTGTACTATATCGGAATAGCCGTCGTGTTCTTATCCATTCCCGAAATCGGAGTGGTTGCAAAGGTTGCCATGACAGTAATACCGGCAATCCTTTGTGTTTTAATGATAGGTGCAGCTGTTTCAAGGATTAGAGAAATAAGAAAGGGCGAAGAGGATGATCTTAGTAAATACTGATTATATCAGCGGAAAAGAGCTTGAAATGCTCGGTCTTGTAAAGGGCAGTACAATTCAGTCAAAGCATTTCGGGAAAGATATTGCTCAAAGCTTTAAGACTCTTGTGGGCGGTGAGCTTCGGGCGTATAACGAAATGATGAATGAAGCCAGAGCCCTTGCGACAAAAAGAATGGTTGAGGAAGCAGAAGCTCTTGGGGCTGACGCCATTGTCAACATAAGATATGCGAGTGCCGCCGTTATGCAGGGTGCTGCGGAGGTTATGGCATACGGTACTGCGGTTAGGTTTAAATAACGTATTTAGGCTCTTCGGCTTATGTTCCGGGAGCCTTTTTTATCGCTTTTTTTGGATAATATACCATGTTTGGGGGTGACATTGAAAACGAAATGTAAACATTATATCAATTATGGTGAAATGGTGTAGAATTTTGTCTTAGTATCTGTTATAATATAATCTGACGTATTTTATTCCGATATTTTGTGAATAGGCGATATATCCTTATTATGAAAGGAAACGGAACTTATGGCATCATATATAGAAAAAGCTGAAAAAATGGTTTTGCCGGTGATTGCGCTCAGGGGACTTGTGGTGTTTCCCAATATTCCCGTCAGCTTTGAGCTTTCACGTAAGCAGTCGATACTTGCGATTCAGGCGGCATCCTCATTCGGTGAGAATATTTTTCTTACCTGTCAGGTCGATATTTTCGATTCAGAGCCCAGACTTGACAATGTTGAGTCTGTTGGGTGTATTGCGAAGATCAAGCAGGCAACGCTTTTGCCCTCGGGAAATTACAGAGTGATTGTTGAGGGTACAAGCCGCGGTAAAATAATTGAAAAAATACAGAATAAGCCTTATCTTCGTGCATCAATTATGGCGAAGAGGATCTCCATGACGGATACTACGGGTGTGGATATTGAAAGCAAGATAAGGCTTGTTAGAAAAAGCTTTGAAATGCTGCTTGCATATCTGCCCAAGGTTTCTCCCGAGCTTATTACTGCGATTCAGTCCATAAATTCACCGGATTTGCTCTCGGATTTTATTGCTACCAATATACTTCACGATAAAGATGACAAGCAGAGGGTTCTTGATACTATGAATCCCATAAGACGTCTTGATGTGGTTCTTACGGCAATGAAGCAGGAATTTGAGCTTTTGAAGACGGAATTTGAGATGCACCTTAAGGTCAAGGAAAAAATCGAGAGAAACCAGAGGGAGTATTATCTCCGAGAGCAGCTTAAGATTATCCAGGCGGAGCTTGGAATGGGAGATGTAATCGGCGAGGATGGAGAACCTGTTCCTGAGGATGATGTTGCTTGCATAATCGAAAGAATAAAAAAGACGCCCTGCCCGGACGCTGTTAAGGATAACCTTGCAAAAGAGGCATATAAGCTTAACAGAATGCCTCCGATTTCATCGGAGTCTGCGGTGATAAGAGAGTATATTGATACGGTTCTTGCACTTCCGTGGGAGAGTAAAACAAAGGACAGATTTGACGTTGAGAGGGCAAAGAAGATTCTTGATGCGGATCACGATGCTCTGGCAAAGGTTAAAGACAGGATTCTTGAATATATTTCGGTAAAGCAGCTTGCTCCCGAGCTTAAGGGTCAGATATTGCTTCTTGTGGGACCTCCCGGTGTAGGTAAGACTTCGGTTGCAAAATCCGTTGCACGTGCCATGAACAGAAAGTTTGTCAGAGTATCACTGGGTGGTATCAGGGATGAAGCTGAAATACGAGGTCACAGAAAGACTTATGTTGCGGCTATGCCCGGAAGAATTATTACGGCACTAAAGCAGGTAGGAACCTCTAATCCCGTTATGCTGCTTGATGAAATTGACAAGATGTCAAAGGATATGCACGGAGATCCCGCAGCGGCACTTCTTGAAGTTCTTGATGTAGATCAGAATAAGACTTTCAGAGATCACTATGTTGAATTTCCCTTTGATATATCCGATTGTATTTTTATTGCTACGGCTAACACTCTTGATACTGTACCAAGACCGCTGCTTGACAGAATGGAAATTATCAAACTTCCGGCGTATACCCTTACGGAAAAGGTGGATATATTTAAAAATCATCTTCTTCCTAAGGAGCTCAAACGTCATGGACTTAACGGTAACAAGCTTCGTGTTAAGGATGACGGTATAAGAGAGATAATAGAGCACTATACTAAGGAATCCGGCGTTCGTAATCTTGAACGTGAAACCGCTGCACTTTGCCGAAAGGTTGCGAGAAAGCTTGTTGAGGGCGAAAAGAAGAGTTTTACTGTCAGCAAGGAAGACATCAGGGAATATCTCGGAAATCCCAAAATTCGCGATCTGAAGGACGATACAGAGCCTAAAGTAGGTATAGTTAACGGACTTGCCTGGACTGAGCTTGGTGGGGAGATGCTTCAGGTTGAAATCCTTTCAATGCAGGGTACGGGTAAGCTTGAAATCACAGGTAGTCTCGGCGATGTAATGAAAGAGTCTGCAAGAGCTGCGGTGAGCTACATAAGAAAGAATGCGGACAATTTGGGAATAGATTCGGAGTTTTATAAGAACCGTGATATTCATATTCATTTCCCCGAGGGTGCGGTTCCAAAGGACGGTCCCAGCGCTGGCGTTACGATGGTTACGGCACTTGTTTCCGAGCTTTCGGGTAAGAAGGTAAGGGGAGATGTTGCCATGACAGGTGAGATTACCCTTTCAGGTAGAGTGCTTCCCATCGGCGGGCTTCGTGAAAAGACCATGGCGGCATTTAAGCACGGTATGAAGACGGTTATTATTCCGGAGGATAATAGGATAGATCTTGAAGAATGTGACAAGCAGGTTCTTGACAATATCGAGTTTGTTTATGCGGAAAATATTTCAGATGTACTGAATACAGCACTTATCAATGAATAAAGGAAAGGGTGGGTAGATGTGAATTTAAATAACGTATCACTTGTCATGACAGCGGGACTTGTTTCACAGTTGCCCGGTAAAATAAACTCCGTATATCCGCAGATAGCACTTTGCGGAAGATCAAATGTGGGAAAGTCATCATTGATAAATAAGTTACTTGGCAGAAAGAGTCTAGCAAGAGTCAGCTCCGAGCCGGGAAAAACAATTACAATAAATTACTACGAGGTTGATAAAACCCTGTACCTTGTGGATTTACCGGGCTACGGATATGCAAAAAGGAGTTTTTCCGAAAGAAACAAATGGAAAGCATTGATTGATAAATACTTTTCTCTTGATTCAAATATCCTGTATCTTCAGCTTGTGGATTTAAAGGCGGGAGTTACAAAAAATGACGAGGAAATGATTTCTTTCCTTGTTGAGAGTGAGCTTCCGTTTGCAGTTGTTTGCACAAAGACGGATAAGCTAAATAAGACTAACAGGAATCTCAATCTTGAAAAAGTCAAGTCGAATCCTCTGATACCTGAGGATGTGGAGATTATTCCGTTCTCATCGCAGACAGGTGAGGGGAAGGATGAGGTCTGGAAGATTATCAATGAATATTGCGAAGCTGTGAAAAACGCCGCAAGTGAAGAATGAAAAAGACGGGCATTCCTGTGTTGTTGGAGTGTCCGTCTTGTGATTTTATAAAAGGAGTTCATCCGCTTGAATTTATGGCGGATGAACGGGACAACAGTGCGGGCACAAAAGCCCGAACTTGAATTAAAGCTTAGTGCGCGAGTCTGCCCGTTGGGGCTTCCCGACCAACAAAAAAACGGCAACCGAAGTTACCGTTGATTTTTGTGGGATGTCCCATTGATTTTGTCTTGAAAAGAGATAAAGCCGAATTACTTGAACTTTCTCTTGCGAGCAGCTTCAGATTTCTTTTTACGCTTTACGCTGGGCTTTTCATAGTGCTCTCTCTTGCGAAGTTCTGTGAGAACACCGCTTCTGGCACACTGTCTCTTGAATCTGCGAAGTGCGCTGTCAAGACTTTCATTTTCCTTGATTTTGATTTCTGCCATTATTTTTCCCTCCCTCCGCAGTGGCAAAGAGATATTTTCTATACTAAAATATTATACACCAACCAGATTTGTTTGTCAAGGGGTATTATCAATTATTTTGAAATTTTCGATTATTTTAACATCTTGTTCTAAAAATAAACCGCTTTAGGGGTGCATTATTACTTCACAACTATGTTCACCAGCTTGTTGGGGACGAAGATTTCCTTAACAATGGTCTTGCCTTCAATAGCTGAGGCAACCTTTTCACTTGCCTTGACCGCTGCGATAACATCATCCTTTGCGCTATCGGCGGGAAGTGTGATTGTGCCCTTGAACTTGCCACAAACCTGAATTGCAATCTCTACAGAGGCATCGATGGTCTTTGCTTCGTCGTACTGAGGCCATTCAGCAACTGCACAAAGCTCTTTGTTTCCGAGCTCTGCCCAGATTTCTTCGCAGAGGTGGGGAGCGTAGGGGCAGAGAAGTCTTGCGAAGATACCCAGCTCGTCCTTTGTGAGAGTTCCTACTTCGTAGATTTCGTTAATGAGAGTCATCATTGCCGCAATTGCTGTGTTGAACTTCATTTCTTCTATGTCGCGGGAAACTTTTTTTATGGTCTTGTGGAATGAGGATTCAAGCTTTGCTGTTGCTCCCTCGCCCTTTGCCATGTCGCAAAGTCCCGCTACTCTGTCAAGGAAACGCTTCACACCCTTAACCGAGCTTTCACTCCAGGGGGCTGCGGATGCGTAGTCGCCCATAAAGAGGATATATACTCTTAGTACGTCTGCACCGTATTCATCTACAACATCGTTAGGGTCTACAACATTACCCTTGGACTTGGACATCTTGTCACCGTCAGGTCCCAGGATAAGTCCCTGTGCGGTTCTCTTTGCGTAAGGCTCGTCTACAGGTACAGCACCGATGTCATAAAGGAATCTGTGCCAGAATCTTGAATAGATAAGGTGACGGGTAACGTGCTCCATACCACCGTTGTACCAGTCAACGGGTAGCCAGTATTTGAGTGCTTCTTCGGAAGCGAACTTTTCCGTGTTGTGCGGATCGCAGTAACGCAGGAAGTACCAGGATGAGCCTGCCCACTGAGGCATTGTGTCTGTTTCACGTTTAGCGTCGCCGCCGCACTTGGGACACTTGCAGTTGACGTAGGAGTCTATCTTTGCAAGCGGGCTTTCTCCGCCCTCACCCGGGGCAAAGTTTTCCATGTTGGGAAGTCTTAAAGGCAGCTCTTCGTAGGGGACACCCACCATGCCGCACTTTTCGCAGTGGATAATCGGAATAGGCTCGCCCCAGTAACGTTGACGATTAAACGCCCAGTCCTTCATCTTGTACTGGATACCCTTTTCGCCAACACCCTTAGAACCGAGGAACTCAAGCATCTTTGCGATTGCTTCCTTCTTTGTGGTGATGCCGTTGAGAAATTCGGAGTTAACCATTTCTCCGTCACCTGTGTATGCAGCTTCTTCTATGTTGCCGCCCTTTATAACTTCAATTATGTCAATACCAAACTTCTTTGCAAAGTCGTAGTCACGCTCGTCGTGGGCAGGAACCGCCATGATTGCGCCTGTACCGTAGCCCATCATAACGTAGTCGGAAATGTAAATCGGGATTTCCTTGCCGTTTGCGGGATTAATGGCAGCAAGACCATCGATGCACACGCCTGTCTTATCCTTTACAAGCTGTGTACGCTCAAATTCCGTCTTTTTTGCACATTCTTCCTTATATGCGTCAAGAGCCGCTATGTTGGCAATCTTGTCTCTGTACTTTTCAATCACGGGATGCTCGGGAGCTATAACCATAAAGGTAACACCAAACATTGTATCAGGTCTTGTAGTGTAGATTCTGAGGAAATCATCGGAAGCACTTCCTGCAACACTCAGCTTGAAGTTTGCAAAAGCACCCTCGGAACGACCAATCCAGTTTTCCTGCTGGAGCTTAATGTTGGGGAGATAGTCAACCTTATCAAGTCCCTGAAGAAGCTTATCGGCGTATTCTGTGATTCTGAGATACCATACGTCCTTGGACTTCTGAACAATGTCGCTGTGGCAGATGTCACACTTGCCACCCTGGGAGTCCTCGTTGGAAAGAACAACCTTACAGCTGGGACAGTAGTTAACAAGAGTTGTAGCTCTGAAAACAAGTCCTTCATCAAACATCTTTCTGAAAATCCACTGTGTCCACTTGTAGTAGTCTTCTTCTGTGGTATCAACTACTCTGTCCCAGTCGAAAGCAAAACCTACACGCTTGAGCTGGGAGGTGAACTTTGCGATATTCTGGTCTGTAACCTGTCTTGGATGAATACCTGTCTTTATTGCATAGTTTTCCGTGGGAAGACCGTATGCGTCAAAGCCTATCGGGAACAGGACATTGTAACCCTGCATTTTTCTCTTTCTTGAAATTACTTCAAGACCGGAATATGCCTTGATATGTCCTACGTGCATACCTGCACCGCTGGGATAGGGGAATTCAACAAGTCCGTAGAATTTGGGCTTTGAATAATCTTCGGTCGCCTTAAAGGTGCCCATTTCCTCCCATTTGTCCTGCCATTTCTTTTCTATGGCTTGAAAATCGTACTTCATTTTTATGTCCTTCTCTCTAAAATGTTTTTTACTGTCTAGTCTTCCGTCTTTTCAAAGGGTACTTCCGTGCCGTCCGCCCAGAGCTTTTCAAGCTTGTAGAATTCCTTGGACTGAACGCCGAGTACATGAACTATTATACTGCCGTAGTCAATAAGCACCCAACTTCCGCTTCCTGCCCCCTCAACCCTCAATGGCTCTATTCCGTCTTCGGTTTTGAGCTTGAATTCAACTTCGTCCGCAAGGGCATTTACCTGCGTTGTGGAAGTTCCCGTTGCGAATACAAAGAAGTCTGCAAGGATTGTTTTTTTGTGAACGTTTATAAGCTTTACGTCCACGGCTTTCTTAGAGTCAAGTATGGTGGCAATCTTTTTTGCGATTTCTTCTGCCTGCTCATGCTGTACCGGATCTTCAAGGGATGAGGAGATGGTGTATTCCTCTGCTGCTTCTTCGGTAGCTACGTCAATTATATCTTTTTCTATCATTACTTTTATTTCCTTTCATTATATCAGTGTACATATGACAGGGTTGGGTTGTTCTCGTCAATTTGTTCCGCTGTCTGTCCACCTTCGTATTTTCCGCTGCCGGATTCCTTTACTATCATTTTGGGATTTACGTTATCCGGACCGAGGTCTTTATTGAACACGTTGAAGTATCTGTTTACAAGATCGATGTTTGCATTTTTGTAAGGTGAGAAGTAGGAGGCTCCGTTGTAGTAGGTATGCGAGCCGGAGGTTCCCTGGAGAGAATGCATTGTAATTGCCGACATATCCATGTCAAGAAGTCTTGTTCCGAAATATGTTGCTTCCTGGAGAGTTGCGTTTGTGTCAACATATTCCATTATATGTCCGATAAGCTCGGGAACTTTTGTGACGGTGGAGACGCTGAACAGCTTCTTTAGGAACGCAGACATGAATATCTTCTGTGCATCCATTCTGCCCAGATCGGCGTTAACATATCCCTTACGGAATCTGACAAAATCTTCTGCTTTTTTTCCGTCAAGGTGATTCATACCCTTTTTAAGGTTTATATCAAGATTCTGATACTCATCCTGATATTTCATGTCGCTTTGTACATACACATCAACACCGCCTAGGGTGTCAACAATTTCTCTAAAGCCTTTAAGATCCATTATTACGTATCTGTCAATTACAATTCCGAAATTCTGAACAAGACAGGTACTGAGTGCTTCAATACCCTTTTCCGTCTTTTCATCGGTGCTTCCCTTGGAGTTACGGTAGCCGACACTGTAAACCGAATTTATCTTTCTTACGCTGTTGTTATAGTTTACGCTGGTATCTCGGGGAATCTGAAGAAGTGATATTGTCTTGTTGGGGACGTCAAAGGAAAGTATCATTATGGTATCGGTGTTTCCGCCACCCTTATCCTTGGCGAGTATAAGGAAATTATAGAATTCATTCTTACGCTTTACCGAGGTCGCACCGTCATTGGATGGCAGTGAGTTTGGTGTCTGGTTGGTACCTTGTAGGTTTTGCAAATTACCTTGGGAGCCCTTGCCGTCTGAATTGTCACCGTTTATGACATCATCGTTATCAAAGGTGTCGTTATTGCCGAAAAGAAAATCAATAAAATGATCCCAGGGTGATTTTTCCACTATCTCATGCTGGAAGCCTGTGGGAAGAAGTTCGCTTTGTTCAGGCTTTTTATCTATCATAAACTGCTTTACGCAGGCAACCGCTACAAGTGAAACGGATAGAATTACCATCAGTGTTATAAGGGATTTTACAAATTTATGTCCGAGGGAACGGGATTTCTTTTTTGAGTTAGATTTGTCTTTTTCCGGAGTTTCGTCGGTTCCGTCCGTGAAGTCGTTTTCATTCAATGCTTCATCAAGCTCTACGGAATCATCCCCGGGACGCTTTTTGTCTTTTTTCATTTTGTAACCATTCCTTTCTCGCACATTGTCGAAGATTGTGCGGAATGCGGCAGCTCATACTGAGCGGGTTTATCCGGAATCAGAGATATTTTTCCGAAAGCTGTCTGAACCGGGGGTCGTTATCATGTTCTGAAGCTATGCTATTGAAGCTTATAATAGTCTGACCATGTATTTCATTTGCACTGTCCGAGAGATATTTTATGGTCTTGCCGAGAATATCGGCGGTTATGTAGTCAAGCTCGGACAGGGCGGTTTTTAGATCTTTTACTTTACTTATCATGTCAAGAAGCATCCTGCGTGAGATAAGACATTGCTCATGCTTTCTTGTCTCTTCGCAGTAGTCGGATACGAAGATTATCTTTTCCGTGAGAGTCATATCTTCGTTACCGGTTGTGTGATATTTAATGGCTCTGAAAATCTCTTTGTCAATGCTGTATTTGTCCTTTGCAAAGTGTGCACCGGTTATTGCGTGTACTGTCTGCATTGACGCTTTATCATCTTCCGATAGAGTAATACCGTACTTTTCGCAAAGCTCGTTCTGATCCATATATTTTGTAATGTCATGAAGAAGTGCTGCAAGCAGGACTTTTTTACGGCAAAGCTGTGCTCCGAGTGAGATAAAGTAATCAGCAAGAAGTACGGCAGTTTTCTTAACGCCCATAATATGACAGAGCCTTTTTTCGGTGACATATGACGCAAGATCGGTTTGTACCCTTTTTATCAGCTCATCGTAATGTGGATTTTTCTCTTCATGATATAGACCATTTTCCATTATATACCTGTTTACGCTGTCGGTCAAGAGATTATTTGTAAAATTACAGCTTTTTTCGTTTGCTTGCGCAAGTATAAGGTCACGTATCTCTGTTGAGGAAGAGATAACAGGCTGAAAATCACCGATTATACAGACAGTTCCGTATTTTTCACGGTAAAGCTCTGCGTATTTTTTCAGCTTTTCACGCTCATTTTCCTCTCTTGCAGCGGTATATACCGTGCACATACGGAGAATGCTCTCGCCATCCCTCCAGCTCTCAAGAGTGTAGAACATATCGCTTCCGGTGTACAGGAAAAGTGTTGCTTCCGGATAGGCTTTCTTAAGATCTCTGAGGGTTACTATGGTATAGCTTTTTCCCTCGCGCAGAAGCTCTATGTCGGAGATTTGGATATTTCTGTTTTCCGTTACCGTTTTGTCGTCGTAAACAAGGCGAAGCATATTGAGTCTGTGCTCGGAGCTTACGACCTGTGCCTCTTTATGCGGAGGTACCCTGTCGGGGATTACAAGGAGCTTATCCAGCTTTGCATCGTCATAGAATCGTAGAGATGCATTGATGTGTCCTTTGTGTATCGGATTAAATGTTCCGCCGAATATACCGAGGTTCATTTATATCAGCCTTTCTTGACTTTTGGGAGGACTATTTTTCTGTTCTCCTTTTCCTTTGCCTGGCGGTATAAGACTATCTTTCTGCCGATAACCTGAACAGACTGGGAGTTTGTTCCTCGTGCGAGAAGTTCTGCGGCTTCCTTGGGTTCAACGTCAGAATTTTCAAGGATACACAGCTTTATTAGTTCTCTTTTTTCAAGGGCTTCGTCTACCTGAGTGTAAAAATTGGGGCAGATGCCGCCTTTGCCTATCTGGAATATGGTGTCAATTGTGTTTGCAAGACTTCTGAGATATGCTCTTTCTTTTGATGTTAAGTTCTGTGATGACATATTTATGACCATTCCTTTTGTGATGTTTGGCTGAAAATTTATTTTCAGACTTATTTCCCTATACTTTATTTATTTTTACTTGTGAAGTACTCGTCAAGCTTTTCTTTGAGTATTTTTACCGCATTTGCTCTGTGGCTGACCTGATTTTTTTCCTCACTTGTCAGCTCGCCGAAGGTTTTGCCGAAGTGTGGGAAGAAGAACAGAGGATCATATCCGAAGCCGCCCTCGCCTCTTGCTTCTCTTGTTATGATACCCTCGCATTTGCCTATAGCGGAAACCTCCGTGCCGTCCTCGTCTATAAAGCAGAGAGCACTAACGAATCTTGCGGTTCGCTCGTTCTCCGGTACTTCCGACAGCTTTGACAAAAGCTTTTCATTGTTTTTTGTATCGTCACTGTTTTCATCGTTTTCACTTGCGTATCTTGCGGAGTAAATTCCGGGCTCACCACCGAGAGCATCAACGCAAAGTCCCGAGTCGTCGGCAATGCAGGCAAGTCCCGTTGCTTTGTGTACCGTCATGGCTTTAATTCTTGCGTTTTCGAGGAAAGTGCTGCCGTCTTCAATTATTTCGTCGGTAAAGCCGATTTCATCAAGAGTTACAAGGGTTGTGTTTTGGGTCTCAAACAAGGCTGTAAGTTCGGTTACCTTGTGCTTGTTATTCGTTGCTGCAACTATTTTCATACTATATTCCTATCCTGATTATTTTGACGTAAATTATTCGGAAAGAGTTCCCTTATTCTTCAAAGAGTGCGTTTACGAAATCTTTTGCACAAAAGTCCTGCAAATCGTCAAGCTTTTCGCCGACACCGATATATTTTACAGGTATGCCCAGGACTTTTTTTATGGAGAATGCGATACCGCCCTTTGCCGTACCGTCAAGCTTTGTGAGAACTATGCCTGTAATATTGGAGGCTGTTTTGAATTCCTGAGCCTGATTTACTGCATTCTGTCCCGTTACCGCATCAAGCACAAGGAGCGTTTCCTTTGCACTTCCGGGAAGCTCTCTTTCTATTACTCTGTCTATTTTTGCAAGCTCGTTCATGAGGTTCTTTTTGTTGTGGAGTCTGCCTGCCGTGTCAATTATGAGTACATCTGAGCCTTTTGCTTTTGCGGCATTTGCGGCATCAAACACAACTGCTGCGGGATCGCCTCCCTCTGCGTGCTTGATTACTTCAATTCCGGCCCTGTCGCCCCATATTTGAAGCTGCTCTATCGCACCTGCTCTGAAAGTATCTGCGGCACAGAGAAGTACTTTTTTACCACTGTCTTTAAGGCAGTGTGCAATTTTTGCAACGGAAGTTGTTTTTCCTACGCCGTTTACACCGATAACCAGGATGACTGCGGGTTTTGTGTCAAGGTTCAGCGGCTCGCCCTCGCCAATCATGTCAACAAGGATGTCCATGAGAGCTCTTTTTGCATCCTCAGGCTCGGTGATATGATTTTCTCTTATTCTCTCTCTTAGACCGTCTATTATTTCCTCGGTTGCGGTATAGCCTACATCTGCGGCGATGAGGGTTTCCTCAAGCTCCTCCAGCATTTCTTCGTCAACCTTTACGAAGTGCTTGAAGATGTCGTTTACCTGCTTGAATATCGCTTCTTTGGTTTTTGTAAGTCCTGCTTTCAGTTTTTCAAAAAATCCCATTTTGAATTTCCTTTCAAATCAGTTTATTATATATTATTTGTTGTATTTTTCTATTCCTATTATAAAGGGAGCTTCGGGAGAGTTTACAAGTCTGAATACAAATACGCAGTACTCAAATTTTGAAAGCTTTGACAGTTCACTCATCAAAAGCTCGCCCTCACATTTTCCCTCGGCGTGACCCGGGTATACGTTAATGGTTATAAGTCCGCCCTTGCGAAGCAGCTTTATTGCGGAAAATACTGCGGGGAGTGTACTTTCGCGCAAGGTGTGGATACTCTTGTCGCCGCCGGGGAGCCAGCCAAGATTAAACATTCCCGCGTCTATCTCACCCTCTATGTATTTTTCACAGTTTGCGTGGCTGTCGAGTATGAGCCTAAAGTTGTTGTAGCCCTCTTTTGTAAGACGTTCTCTTGTGTTGTTGACTGCCTGCTCTTGTACGTCAAAGGCATATACGAAGCCGTTTTTTACAAGAGAGCATAGCCACTCGGTGTCATGTCCGTTTCCCATGGTGAAATCGGCAACGACGGAATCGGGCTTTATGTGTTCACTTATGAATGTCTTTGAAAAATTCAGTAGTTCCTGCATAGATATTCCTTTTATTGTATTTGCGGACACAATACCGCATTCTATGAAACATAGTATAACATACTTTTGTTACAAATAAAAGAACAAATAGGAATAATATGTTATTTTTGAGAAAAAATATTGAAAAAAGGAAGTGATATTTACGGAACTGAGAAGAAAAACTGCGGTAATGTATATAGCAATGATGGTTATGATCATGCTTGTGATAGCAAGACTGTATGCGGTTATGAACTCCGGAACGGCTTCACAGGTGCTGTCCGGACAGTACACGAGGAGGATAGATGTTGCCGAAAGGAGAGGGTTTATATATGACAGGAACGGGGAGCTTCTTAATATGGCTGAAGACGGATTTATATGTATAATCAATCCGAAGAGGTGTACGGATTTTGCGGAGCTGTCGGAAGCGGTCTGCAAGGTGTCGGCTTTTTCTCAATCCGAGATATATGACAAACTTATCGAAAATATGCCTTTTACGCTGGTAACTGAGTCAATGCTTGAGTTTGAAGGGTTGGAGTGTTATCCTCTTTATTGTAGCAGGACCGTCTGCGCTCCTCATATTGTGGGGTATACGGATAGAGACGGGAAAGGTGTGTTTGGTGTTGAGAAGTATTTTGACCGTACACTTTCGGAAAAGTTTTCGGGAAAGGTGAGCTACAGGTATATGTCGGATGCTTTGGGCGGTGTTATGGAGAATACCGGTAGCTGTATATATGATTCCGGGTACGGAGAAGAATCGGGAATATATTTGACTGTTGATTCGGAGCTTCAGATGTACTGCGAGGAGCTTGCAAAAAAGTACGGCGGTTCTGGTGCTGTATGTGTGACGGATACGAACAGCGGTGAGGTGCTTGCCTGTGTGAGCTTCCCCGGATTTGATGCGGAGAATGTGGCAGATTATCTTGGAAGCGAAAAAGGAGAGCTTGTGAACAGGGGAATCTCACTTTTTACTCCGGGGTCGGTTTTTAAAACGGTTGTTGCGGCTGCGGCACTTGAGACAGATCGGGAGCTGTATTTGCTCGAATATGAGTGTGTCGGGAGTTTTGAGACGGAGGATGGAGAGATTATTCCCTGTCATAAAAAGGACGGGCACGGGATTGTTGATATGAAAACTGCATATGCTCAGTCATGCAACCCTTATTTTATTAACCTTGCACTTGCTGTCGGGGAGAGTGCGATAATTGATATGGCACAGAGGATGGGCTTTCGGGAAGAGTGTTCTCTTGACGGAATATTTTCTTACGGGAACAGTATTGCACGGTATGACGAAGGAGTTTCTTCAAAAGGCGGGTATATGGCGAATCTTGCGATAGGGCAAGGAAGAACGCTGGTTTCACCGCTGAGTACTTGTTCGGTGTTTTCTTGTGCGGTGACAGGAAAATATACACAACCCGGTGTGCTTTTGAAGATATGTGAGGGAGATGTTGCAATAAGGGATTACAGCGGACTTCGGGAATCTGTGAAGGTGCTGTCGGATAGAACATCGGAATGTCTTTCGGAGATGATGATGGCTTGTGTTGAGCAAGGACTCGGTAAGGATGCAAAGCCTGAAGAATACGGTGTAGGAGGAAAGACGGCGACAGCTCAGACCGGGAGATTTGAGGGTGAAAATGAGATCCTGAATTGTTGGTTTTGCGGTGTTTATCCGGCAGATAAGCCCGAATATACGGTCTGTGTACTTTACTGCGGGACGGAGAACGGAGATACGGCAAAGAAGATGTTTCGGGAAATAAGTGGGTATTTAGCATTGGATTTAGAGAATAGGGAGTAGTGAAGAAAGAATAGGTGAGGATAATTGTAAAAAAGCTTTTTAAAGTTTGCTATTTAACCCTACAGACAAAGTGAATACGTTTAAGGTATGTGAGAATGATTTTTAATATGATACTCTAATAAATTTGGTTGATTTTTACAAAAAAATGTGGTAAAATATGTAGAAGTCCCGTTTTTTTGCGAAAATAGTATAAAAATGACGATAAACTATTGATTTTTTCGAAAAAGTGTGCTATTATATATCCGATATTTAAATCATCCATTGAAGTTTTCGGGATTTAACAAAACCGAAAGCGGAGGGTACTCCGGAGAAGTCCACGGGTGTGGGTGCCGAAGGTGCAAGGCGGCGGTTGCTGTTGAATCTCTCAGGCAAAAGGACGGAGCAGACATATACCTTATTGCAAAGGTCTGCATATTTCTTTCTTTTCGGAGCTATTGATTTTTTATCAATAGTTTTATTTTTATTTTAAGGAGGTTTTCCTATGCAGGAAACATTACTTAACATTGTGGCAAAGGCTAATGCCTACTTGTCCGACTACATCCTTATTATTCTTCTTGTGGGTGTAGGTCTTTTCTATTCTTTCAAAACACGCTTTGTTCAGGTTCGCTGCTTTGGCGAAGGTATGAAGAAGGTGTTCGGCAACTTCAAGTTCCGTGGCACTAAGAACTCCGCAGGTGGTCTTTCTTCCTTCCAGGCTCTTGCAACAGCTATTGCGGCTCAGGTTGGTACAGGTAACATCGTAGGTGCTTCCGGTGCTATTCTCGTGGGTGGTCCCGGTGCTATCTTCTGGATGTGGATTATCGCATTCCTCGGCATGGCTACAATCTATGCGGAAGCAGTACTCGCTCAGGAAACAAGAATCAAGGGCGATGACGGCGAAGTTCACGGTGGTCCCGTATACTACATAAAGAGAGCTTTCCCCAATGGTTTCGGTAAGTTCCTTGCAGGCTTCTTCTCAATCGCAGCTATTCTTGCTCTCGGTTTCATGGGCTCCATGGTTCAGTCCAACTCCATCGCTGAATCCTGCAACACAGCATTCGGTATTCCCACACATATCGTCGGAATCATCATTTCCGTAATCGCAGCATTTATTTTCCTCGGTGGTATTCAGAGAATTGCATCCGTAACGGAAAAGCTCGTTCCTATCATGGCTGTATTCTTCCTTCTTGGTGGTCTTGCGGTTCTTATTGCAAATATTACTGCTATTCCCCAGACAATCGGAATGATTTTCAAGTACGCATTCACTCCCAATGCAATCATCGGTGGTGGTATCGGTGCGGCTCTTAAGACAGCTATAAGCCAGGGTGCAAAGCGTGGTCTTTTCTCCAACGAAGCAGGTATGGGTTCTACACCTCACGCTCACGCTCAGGCTAATGTTGAAAAGCCCCACGACCAGGGTGTTGTTGCTATGATCGGTGTATTTATAGACACATTCGTAGTTCTTACAATGACAGCTCTTGTTATTATCTCCACTCTTTATACAAACGGCAGCACAGCTTGGCAGGAGGTTGCAAAAACCAACGCTATGCAGGTTGCATTTGAAACTGCAATTCCCGCACTTGGAAAGTTCGGCAGCATCTTCGTTGCAATTTGTCTCTTGTTCTTTGCTTTCTCCACAATCCTCAGCTGGAACTTCTTCGGAAAGCTTAATGTTCAGTCCATGTTCAAGAACAATAAGGTTGCAGTGCTTCTTTACTCCGTAATTGCAATCGTATTCATCTTCCTCGGAACACTCGCCTCCAACGACCTTGTTTGGGAGCTCACCGACTTCTTCAACTACCTCATGGTACTTCCCAAC
>JAZUOO010000018.1:0-3006 GCA_045604705.1 Eubacteriales bacterium | reverse complement strand
GTTACGGTTTCATTTTTCATAATAATGCCGGTTTCTTTATCAAGATAAGCTGTCTGAACAACTACACCTGAATTCTTCTCGAATACGTCGCATTTTCTGCCAAGGTATTCTGCCGAGCCGGTGATTTCTCTGTTCTTGTAGATATCCCGTTCAGCTCTGGCACCAAATATTCCGGCAACGCTTCCCACCTTTGGCAAAAACTCCTTCAGCTCGTGATAATCTGTTTTGGGAAGTCCGACAATCGCAGCCTTCTGATCATATATATGAAGAAGCTGTGTTAAAACAATACCCTCATCGGTTTCTTCGTATATGGTAATCGGTTTTTCTTCCTCATCACCCTTTTTGCTGTAAAGTACTGCTTTGTCACCGAGAATTTTGAAAGTCATCAGCTCGTTGGTCTCGGGCTTTTCTTCAACATATAGAAGATAGAAACTAATTGAGGTATTGTCCTTTATCCACGCTGTAGGATCATATTCCTTCGGTTTGTTTTTATCCTCTTTTTTCTCTTCCGGCTTCTTTTCATCTTCACCGGACTTTTGTTCTATCTGCTGTTCTTCTTGATTTTGGTTTTCCTCATTGCCCGATGGTTTATCACCGCAGGCTGAGAGTGAGAAGATAAATATTAAAGAGAGCAGCAGAGCTAATATTTTCTTCATTTCTTTATTCCTCCTTTGCTCTTGTGAACGCCACGCCGTCAAAGGTTAAGTTATCGCCGTCAAGAGAATATGTAATGGTTTCCGATTCCTTACCGCCAAGCCCTAAAAGTGCTTTTGCGGTAACTTCCATTTCCGTGTCGCTCTTGATTTTGTATTCCATCTTAACGAGAAAATCAAGGGCTTTCATAGCGTCCTCGGCTGCCTCGTCATCGCCATCGGCAAGTGCCGTGAACACATCCTCGGTAAGTCCGTAGCGAACAAGACCGTCTTTTGTGAACTCGATGCCAAGACCGTAATCGGTTTCGGTTTCTTCATCTACAACGTGCCATACGCCTACAATGTTCTTTTCGTTTGGGTTGCCACCACAGGCAGCAAGGGAGAATACAAGGGTTAATGCCAGTAGAATTGATAGTAATTTTTTCATATTTTTTCCTCCTTTTACAACTTCGCTCCACACTCACCGCAGAAGCCTGCTTTATTGTCGTTTTTAGCTCCGCATTGTCCGCAGAATACGGGTTTTGCACCTGCATCCGGCTGTGGCTGCGGATTCGGGTTTGCATTCTGCTGAGGCTGTGGGTTCGGATTTCCGCCAGCATAAGCGTACTGCGGCTGCTGTGCGTTAGGTCTCGGACCTTCCTTTTCGCCTTCGTTATAAAGCTTCTTAAAGCTTGAAGAAATGCCGGAGAGCTTTCCGTATAAATCGTATGTAATCTGAGTGCTTGGTGCTACTGCCATATAGCTTGCCATTGTCTGACAGAGAATGTAGCTGTCTAAAAATGCGAACTTCACTACCCATGCAACAAAGAGAGCAAGCAGGAAGGCAAGCAGCGCACTCCAGTTAAGGAGCTTGAAAAGCAAGCCAACGGGTACGAATATCACAAGCACAACCACGATACTTAAAAGTATAACCTTCAGCATTGTCTTTGCCGCATTTTTCAGAAGCTCTTTGATGTTCTGTGCGTAGATTACAACACCGTCACAGGCGGACTGATATGCACCCTGTTCCTTTTTGTAGAAGGTATATCCCAGACAGCATTCGTCAATATAGCCGAGTGATAAGTCAACAAAGAACTTTGCCGCACTTGTGATTGCTCCCATACCGGGGATAAAGTCCATTGCATTGCCTAATCTTTGGATGCCGTTCTGAATCTGCTTTACTGCACCCTTAACCAGCTTATCTACCGCAAAATATACATTTGCTGTGGCAAAGCGTTCTTTTACCTTTTCCTTGCCGTAGTTTACCTGATTTGCGGGAACCTTGCCTGTTGTTACCGCTTCGGCAAGCACTGCAACGTGTCCTGCTTTAACAAGATAGCCGAAGTAGTGCATAATTGCGAATCTCACGACTCCCGTTGCACCTATCCATATAAAGATACAAATTACCATTCCGTTTTCGCCAAACAGCCAGCCGATACCGAGTAGTATTGCGAGCAGCACTACCGAGATAAGCACTGTTGCCGCACCAAGTACCAGCTTTGCTATTGCAAAAGGCATTGTTTTTCTGAAAAGTTCACCTGATTTCATAATTTTTATCTCCTTTACTTGTTTTTCTTGAATTTCTCGTTCATACAAATTCCGATTATGTCTTTCTCATCCTGCTTTAACATAAAACTGCAGGTTCCGCAGGTTTTGTCATCACCGTCAGCGTATGGACAGTCTTCTGTAATGACATCTACCCATTTTCTGCCGCCGGGGGTTATTCTCGGACATTCGATAAAATCGGGGAATTCTCCGAGATGCTTTCCGCTCAGCTCATCATATCGGAAATTCACCTCCAATATGTCGCCGTCGAGCAGGTAAGTCTTTTTTACATCATGTTTCATATCATAGGCTCACCTCAACTTTCCTTTCGTTGTCTTTATTTTATACTAAAAATAATCTTATTGTAAGTCACGTCTGATAGGTGAAAAAGTATAATTTTTTGCATAATTCTGAGTCTTTCAATAGGCAAAAAATTGAAAAAGCCTGTAATATAGCGTATTTTGGGGCAAAAAATCCCGTTCGCGTGCGAACTGGACCTTTAAGCTTTTGTCAGTCTTCAAGATATTTCCGAAGCTCTGTCTTTTTGCTGATACAAAGCTTCTGATAAATAGAGCGTATGTGATTTTTTACCGTACCCTCGGATATATCTAAGTGTGCGGCTATTTCCTTTGAACTCCAGTCTCGGTTATACAGAAGGGTTATGCTTATTTCAATGGGTGTTAAGGTGTGAGAAAAATCGTTTTCATCCGGCTTATGAAGTCTGTACCAGCCGTCATTAAATTCTTTTACAACCTTCATTATCTTCTTATAGTCTTCGGGATAGTCTGTTTTTAAACACTGTTCTGTAAGACCTTGAAGCAAATTATGA
>JAZUOO010000017.1:0-23567 GCA_045604705.1 Eubacteriales bacterium | reverse complement strand
TTTATTAATAATTCTACACTAACAATAAAAGATTTTAGAAACTGCCAAATTACCACATACAACAAATAATAAACACATCATTTAAATGAACATTTAACTCTAAGTCATAGTTTCATCAACTGCCCCTGTGAACTGTCAATTCAAAAAATCTCCCCGACACCAAAGCATCGGGGAGTGAAACTACTGTTTATTCAATTTTCGGTTAATTAATTATTCAACCTCTGCACCATAGTTACCCTTGACGTATATAAGGTCAAATACATTTACAACACCGTCTTCATCAATATCAAGAGCAATTGTCTGATTATCTTCAAGATCGCCCATGCCGAATGAAGAGGTGATACCTACGAAGTCGTCATGGTCAATTACATCGAAATCTTCAGCAACGTTACCTGCTATGAGTGTAGCAAGCTCAACGTCAACGGGAGTAGGAACGAAGCCTTCTTCGTCTGCACCCTCCTGAACTGCGATTTCTACGTCAACCTTTGCGTCAAGGTAACCTGTCTTGGAGATTACAAGTGTGTATTCACCTGCAGCAAGACCGATTTCGTAGCTGAATATACCGTCTTCCGTAACTATATTTTCATTTTCGATAACAAATGTCTTAACTTTGTTACCCTGAGCGTTGAGAACAGCGATTTCAGCAATGTTCTTGGGATCTGTACCGTCTTCACGAACAACCTTAACGGAGCCGTTAACGGTGTATACAACGTCTACCATTTCGTATTCGATAGCTTCGTCAAATACAATAGGACGTCCTACTACTTCAAGACCGGAAACAGCGGGAACATAGAGGAAGTATTTCTCAGAGGAAACGTGTTCAACAACCGATGCGGGAGCTGTGATTGCAATGTTGTCAGCTGCATCATCTGTTGCATAGTCTTCCTTGGTAAGCTCGTATGCAAATGTGATTGTGCCGAGGTGTACGCCGTTACCTGAACTTGCAGCTGCGCCTTCGATCTTACCGTCAACTTCGTCTGTTACGCCGTATGCGTAGTAGCCTTCTTCGTTAACTTCGAGAGAAGGATCAAGTACGAAGAGATCTGCTCCAGGCACAAAGCCCACGAATGTGAGGTTTTCACCGTATGTGTAACCGAATGCTACCGTATTTGCATCCTTACCGTAGAAGTACATATCAACCGTATAGTCGTTTGTTGCGCTGTTGTATACTACCTTTGTTTCAATAATACCTGCATCCGAAACGTCCTCTTCCCAAATTACATAAAGTGTATCTTCGGGATTAACTGTGTACTTACCTGTGATAACTTCGCCGCCTGCGGAGAGTGCAAAACCTACGAATGCGTTGTTAACCTTTGTAAGTTCAACTTCTGTGGGAAGATCGATTTCTTCTCCGATTTCGCCGCCAATTTCGGGAGCTGTACCCTTAGCGCCGTTTACTTCAACCGCTACCTTAACGCGCCACTTAGCTGTAAGTGTTACACCGTCAGCATCAATTGTAAGCTTTTTGCCTGCCTGGTATACGTTCTGTCCGTCTGTCCAGCCGAGGAATTCAAAGCTTTCGGGAACATTTTCATCAGGAGCTGCGATTGTGATTTCTGTGTCAACATAGTCTGTAACTGCTTCGGGAGCTGTTGCCGCTGTGTCAACGTATGTTACTGTTGCCTTGGGGTCTTCAATCCACTTAGCCGTGAATGTAACATCTTCTGTAAGTGTGAATTCATCGCTTGCAGCATAGTCGGTTGTTCCGTCTGTCCATCCGTCAAATGTGAAGTGTTCGTCCTGCTTGCCATCGTATCCGGGGAATTGGAATGCTTCGTCTGCATTTCCGTCCTCGTCTCTGTCGGCAATGCTGATAGCTTCGGGAACCTCGCCGTGAGCAGATTCAAATGTAGCCTTGAAGTATTTCACGGCTTTGATGTCAACGGAACCGTTAATGAGCTCAACCTCAACGCGAGTAGGCATAAAATCAACTGTAGTATTGAAATATGTAGAAGTTGTAGCTGTAGCAAATGTAATGTCAGCTGTTGTATCTTCGGCAACCTCTTTTACCTTAAACTGCATTTCAAAGAAATCGCCGTCTGCGGCTGTATTGGGAGCCACAGGGTTGAAGTTCGCAAAACTTGCCGTAATGGAACCTGCTGCTTCCTGTACTACCGTAGGAACAGTTGCGCCGGGAAACAGCCATTTCGGATTGGTTATGTTACCACTTGTCTCTTCAATAACAAGCTCTAACTTATCTGTGGGATAATTTACAACAAACTGACCATCGGAGATGCCTGCATGACCTTCTGCAAACTTTACAAATACCTTAACGGTAATCGTATCGCCTGCCTTGGCAGAAACATCATCAATGGCAAGTGTTATATCTTTGCCGTCGGAAACTGAAAATTCCTTCGCAGAAACAGTAAATGCAAAACATGAGAGAAGCATTACCGCCGAAAGAACAAGACTAAATAATTTTTTCATTCTCTTTCACCTCTACTATTAAAAAGATGTAATTTTCTTTGCCGCATAATAGAAAATTCTCATCGCATCGGCTGTTGTAAGGCCGTCAGCGTTCAAAACATTTGCAGCAAGAGTCTGTGTTTCATTAAGAGTTACTTTCTTTGCAGCAGCAAAAAAAGCAAGCATGGCATCAGCTGTCTGAACAGAACCGTTTCCGTCAACGTCACCGAGAATGTACTCTATTACATCAAGGGAACTGCCATTCACGGTTGTTGTAACTGTATCACCGACTTCGTTGTAAGCTGTATCAACAAGTGCAATGGAGAAAGCATTACCTGTACTGACATCCTCAGGAGTCGTAAACTTTACACTAAAAAGACTGCCGTTCGCTTCGCTAATGTCATAGAGAGAAGCTCCTACAAAAGTAACCGTTCTTGCTTCTTCGTTGTGATAAAATACGTAGGTTTCGCCCTCATAACCCGCAAAGTCAAGATAAAACTTTTCTTTAATAAGATTACTTGCTTGCGCACTTACGTACTCAAATCCTTCGGGATATGTAAGCTCAACACCGAGAGTATTGAACCCGGTATTACCGGCAAAATCAACAGAGAGTGTGAATTCATTTCCCTGGGTGACTTTTCCCGGTGCGTTTACGGATACCGTAAGACTGTTCTCTGTACCGGTCTGTGCACTCGCAGTCACGTACATACAACTGACAAACAGCATTACGATTGCCATAATGATGGATAGTTTTTTCATTACCCCTATACCAACCCTTTCTATACGGAGCTTCCTCCGTTTTTTGCTTTTCGCATATCCGAAGCATTTTACGAAACGTCTCGGTATACCTAGTTACTATATATTATATATGGTTTTTCAAATAAAATCAAGGGGGTTTTATAATTTTTTTACAGATTCTTGCGTTATTTTTGTACCAATTACCCCAAAATATAGTGGTTTGAAGTATTTTTTTAGAAATGTTAATTTTTCGTAAACGTCAAAAGGGCTTTTTCGGGTACTTTATTCGGATACATCCGTGCGTTGTACGGTGCAGATATGCGATTTTCAATATTTTTGCACCACATCAAGCAAAAAGCAGCCGAAGTTGAGTTCGTTTCGGTCAAGCTCCTGAGAATAGTAAAACTCCGACTTCATATCATACTTTCTGCAAGTCTCGGCAATCTCACCGATAACATCCCTCTTAAAGGGAGCACCTTCAACAACATTGAAATTATCATGCTCCGACTCAATTATAAGTAAAAAGTAAATGTATTTTCTTGTGAAAAATACGGGAAACAACTAAAACAAGGAAGCCTCCCCCAAAAAAGGGAGACCTCCGTTTAAATCGTTATTCTGCAATAATTACTCTGACTCGTCCGCCGTTTTCTTCCGTATCATCGTAATATGCAGTAATCTTATAGTTACCATCTGCAATATCATCATAGGTTGTGACAGTGAATTCTCTTGTGCTTACTTTAATGTAGAATTCCACATTGGAAGCATAATTGTAGGTCTTGCCGCCGCTTATACAATAGCCTCTGCCGAAGTTTTCCCCGGTTACCATTACGCCGTCAAGATTTTTGGGGACATACGTTTCCGTTACATTGCCGCCTTTTGAATTTCTTCTTATCGTAAGCTTTGCAGGTCCGATACTCGGTTTTCCGTAAGCTGTGCTTATCTGCGTTGCCGACTCACTTCCCCCTATCAGGGCTATGTATCCAATCTCACCGTCAATTCTGTCTGCCGTAACAAGACCGTAGGTATGTATGTCTCCGGTGAAATCCTTGAGAATAAGTGTCTTGATTTTCCCGTTTTCAAGCTTTGCATAGTAAATATCACTTGCGGAAAGCTTGGCACCGGAAAGTCTTGAGGGGTAAAGCTTGCAATACTCAACGGTCTGATTTACAAGTGAATTTGAATCAATTGTGATATAAACGTCAAGCAGAACCGCATCGTCCGCAATATTATCGGTTGCGATAAGGCTGTTTACGGTGCTTGCAACCGAGGCATTAACTCCGCTTGCCGCAGGGCTGACAGTTACCTTGCCGTCAACGTATCTGACAGATACGAAGTCACCCTTATTAAAGGCATATTTTTCGTGTTCATAGGTATATGTCTGAGTGTCAATACCCATTATTGTGATAGTGTCTGCCGTGTATGTAACTCCGTTGGGCTTCTGATATGTACCCTCTCCGAAAGCTGTAATAAAGCCATAGAGGGTATCTGCGACCTCGGAGGCAGATATTACATCAACAATACCACCGTCCTTGCCAAGAAGCACAGTTATGGTGTCTCCGAATTTATAGGAGCCGAGATTTGAAAGCGCAAAAGCTGCTCCCGTGCTCTCGATTGCATAGGATTTTCCGGAGACGGTTACAGATGTAGGTGAAATTCTGTTGGGTGATACCGCTTCAAAGGTACCCGTTGCCTTATCGGTATAAATCCATACGGAAGTAAAAGCCTTTGAGTAATAAATTACATCGTAGTCTTTTATGACGTCCGGATTCACAATGCTGTTGTTTCTGTGGAAGGTTGCCCCGGAAATATCAAAAGGAATGCTTGCCTCCCAATCCTTGCCGGGCTTTACGACTATCGGACCTTCCATTGACTGCGCTACAAGATCCGCATATGTAACACCGTCATTGTTGTTGTTTGCGTAGTCGTATATGTCGCCGACGGTTGCATATACAGCAGTACCGCCGTTGCCAAGAAGCACCGTTACAAAATCGTCCTCTTCAAACCAGCCGAAGTTTGAGAACTGCTGTTTTACGGTAGAGCCGTCAAGAGTATATGTCTTTGTGCCGACGGTAATTGACGTGGGATTTTCCTTTGAGGGAGATATTGCAGTTACAAATCCCGTTGCCGTATCTCTGTATACCCAGACAGAATTGAAAGGCTCGGAATAGTAGTATACATCGTTTGTTTTGACAAAGGACTTTGAAACAGGCTTTGTACCCGAGTAAATGCTTGCACCGTCAAGCTCAAAGGGAATCTTATCGCCGAATGTTTCGCCGGACTTCAGAACATAAGGGCCTTTAAGGGTAGAATTTATAAGTGCAACCCTGTCATCGTCCTCATCAAGGAATTTATCAATTATCTCACTGTCTGCTGTTACTGCGTCGCCGACGTTTCCGTCTTTATCAAGCATGAGCATTACGAAATCGTCGTATTTAATTTCACCGTCGGTAGCGAATTTTCTGTTTACTTCATCGTTGCCCAGCCTGTAGCTTACACCGTCAACAACTATGCTGCCGGATGAATCACTTGCCGAAGAGGTCGCAGCATTCCCGTCATAATCGGGCGAAGTGGAAGTAATCCCCGCAACGGAAATAGAGTTTACGGTACCCATTTTCTTATCCGTGTATGCCCAAATGGTTCTTATATCTCTATTGTAGTAAACAAGATCATAAAGCTGAAGCTCGGATGCACTTGAGGGCAGACCGTCTCTGTAAAATGTGGCACTTGCAAATTCAATTCCGATTCTGTCCGTATATGAGCTGTCCGCATTTACCGCAACAGGCCCCTCCATGTTCTGACTTATGAGATTAAGGTAATCAATTCTGCCGTTGGAGTCTGTTGTGTAGCCCAGCGACTGACAATGCACCGTACCGTTCTTTGTTTCCGCACAAAGCACATTATACGCAAGATACATACAGTCACGTCTTGTCATCGGCTGACCTTTTTGGGCTGTAATCATATTACCGAGATTGAGCTCCTCATATTTTGCAAGCTGTGAGTCAGGATACTTACCCGAATCAAGTTCGCTGTAGCCGAGGATTCTGAGCATTACCGTCACCGCTTCTTCAAGGGTAACCTGCCTGTCCGGCTTGAAGCTTCCGTCAACATAGCCTTTGAGATAACCGTTTGTAACCGCCGTGACAATATAGCCGGACGCCCAGTGTGACGGTTTTACATCGGAAAAGGGTGCTACCTGACTTGCCTTGTTCACCGTATCCTTGAGATTTGATGTGCAAAGGGCGATTTTGGTGAATTCTGCTCTTGTAACGTAATTGTCAAGCTGCAGGTTGCCGTAGTAATCACCGTTCATAATGCCAAGTATTCCCACGGTAGTTATAATCTCCTGCTCCGAGGGCATTGTGGCAACCTCCGGCTTTGCCGCAGACACGGCAAACGCCGACAGTAGAATACAGGCAAGCACCACGGTTGTCGACAATATCTTTGTCATTCTTTTCATATTCGGATAATCTGTCCTTTCTGATTCATAATTCATAATTATTGTTGTAACTGCACCCACGGAACGTTGTGCGGATTGTAATTGTTGCGATGGCTGCCACGGTGACATTGTAGGGCGTGACGACCTCGGCACGCCGCCACACACAGAAATGCAGGATCATTATTAATTCCGTTCGCACCCACCGAGCATTGTGCGGATTGTAATTGTTGCGGTTCCTGCACCCTCTCCGTCAGCTTCGCTGCCACCTCTCCCAAAGGGCGAGGCAAGGATGTGCACCCACGGAGCATTGTGCGATACAATAAAATCAAAAGCGAAGCTTTTTACCTAAATTATGCATTATGCATTATGCATTATGCATTGCCAAGTCCTTCCCTAAATCCTAATCTCAATCATTCCTCAGTGCATCAATCGGATTCAGCATCGCCGCCTTATTTGCGGGCAGAAAGCCGAACACAACGCCGATAAGCACGGAAACTCCGAAGGAGACAGCAACGGAACTGATGGTGGGATTACACTCCATTCCCACGGCGTTGCCGAGAACTCTTGCAAGAATAACACCTAAAACGATACCTATTATACCGCCGATGGTACTTGTTGTTCCCGCCTCTATTACAAACTGGAGCTTTATATGTCCAGGCTTTGCACCAAGGGCCTTTCGTATACCTATCTCACGGGTTCTCTCCGCAACGGATACAAGCATGATATTCATGATGCCGATACCCGCAACAAGCAGCGATATTCCTGCTATCAGCGCAAGGGCAAGAACCATGGTGTCCATAATTTCAGTAAATATGTCAAGTATTTCCGCCATGCTTATGACCGAGTATGCCGAATCGTCGGAAAAAGTTTTGTAGAGGGTGTTTTCCACCGCAAGCTTCGCTTCGTCAACGGTATCCTCGCTTTGTGCAAGGATGCTGTATGTGGAAATCTGAGATGTGCGTGCAAGCAGCTTTGCAGCCGTGGAGTAAGGAACAAGCACCATGTTGTCCGAGCTTGAATCATCCTCCCAGTCGTCCGTCTGGTTTTCTATAACACCGACTACGGTAAAATTGTAGCCGTTGATTTTTACGGTACTGCCAAGAGCCTCACCGTCAAAGGCTTCCGCAGAATTGTAATATGCACCTACTACACAGACCATTTTGTATTCCTTTGAGTCAATGTAGTTAATGAATCTTCCCTCAGACATATCCCATGTCTTGATGGTAAGATAATCCTCACCAACTCCCGTCATTGACGGTGAATAGCTTTCGTTTCCGATTCTTATACTTCCTGGAACCGTGACCGTGGGAGATATTGCCTTTATACTGTCGCTGTTTTCCGAAGCCATCTCGTACATTTCATCGACTGATATACTTCTCGAAGAGCCTCTGCCCATGACGTTTACCGTTATGGTATTTGTTCCCATACTGTCAAAGGCACTTGAAACCTCGCTTGTCACACCGTTGCCCAGACTCATGATAATAATTACCGCCGCAACACCGATAATCATGCCAAGCATAGTCAGAAGTGCTCTTATCTTACTTGTCGCAAGGCTTTTGAGGGCAAGCACAAAGCACTGAAAAGCATTCATACCTCGCCACCTCCCAATTCGTCCCCGCCATGGCAGGCATCTTTCTTGTCCGTAAGCCTTGTAACTGTCGCAAGCTGATTATCGCTCGGCTCTGTCATCTTTGCCGCATCCGATAACGGCATCTCACCTTTCTCAGATCCACGCAGCTTTTCATAATATTCTTCAAATTCCTCGTGGGATATACCCTTTGCCATTGCCTTTTTGTATTCCTCGTCACGGCGTTTGGCTTCCTCTCGCTTTTGGCGTAGCAGCGGATCGTCGTCAAAGGATACATTTGAATTTACAACAGCTCCCGCACCGTCCGAGGGGCCGTCATATACGATTTTGCCGTCATGCAGTCTTATTATCCTCTTTGCACTGACGGCGATGGAGTTATCATGGGTGATAAGAACTATGGTGTTACCCTCATCGTTGAGCTTTTTGAGAAACTCCATTACTTCCTTGCCGGTTCTTGAGTCAAGAGCACCGGTGGGCTCATCCGCAAGTATAACCGACGGCTCACCCGCAAGGGCGCGCGCTATGGAAACTCTCTGCTGCTGACCGCCGGAGAGCTGTGAGGGATAATTTTTCTCTTTTCCCTCAAGACCTACACGCTTTAACTGATATTTCGCCCTCTCGTGTCTTTCGTCAGAGGGAACTCCCGCATAAAGCAAAGGCAGCTCCACGTTCTCCTGAACCGTCAGCTTCGGTATAAGATTGTACTGCTGAAATATAAAGCCCAGCATCTTATTTCTTATTTCCGCAAGCTCGTTATCGTTCATTGTGGAAACATCTATTCCGTTAAGAAGATATGTACCCTCGGTGGGAGTGTCAAGGCAGCCGATAATGTTCATACAGGTGGATTTTCCCGACCCCGACTGTCCGACTATAGCCACAAATTCTCCCTTGGATATATGCATATTTATTCCGTCGGCGGCACGAACCTCGTTGTCACCCATGTAGTATATCTTGTATACGTCCTTAAGTGTTATCATAGGTCTACCTCGTTATCTCGGCATACCGCCGCCCGTACCTGTGTTCCTGCTAAAGCCGCCTGAGGCAGTATCTCTGCTTGCACCCATGCCGCCTGCGGGCATACCGCCCATTCCTGTGGGCATACCTGCACCCATACCGCCGGACATTCCGCCCATGCCCATCATACCAAAGCCTAAGCCGGAGGATGCCTGATTCTGATCAATAATTACAATATCGCCCTCTTCAAGTCCGGAAATTATTTCTATAAAGTCATCGTCGGAGATACCCGTTTGTACCTTGACTGTTTCATACTCACTGTCACCGGGAGCTGAGCCGTAAACTGCGGGGCTCTGAATTTCTCCGCTTGTTGCGCCTGCGGGCATCTGAATAACATCGGGCATTCCTGCAAGTACCTCGCCGTCCTGAGATACGCTTGTAATTCCTGTGGATACTTCGCCATTCAAAGACATATCCGGCATCTGACCGTTCCAAGACATTCCGTCGGGTCTTGCATTGCCGTTTTGTTCCTGTGACGTATCGTCGTTACGACTGTTCTGTACAAAAGCATTGCCCCCTGAAGCATTTTCAGTTGACTGATTTTCCTGTTGTCCCCTTAGTGCTTCGGGGTTCTTTATGACCTTGACGGTATTACCTCTGGCAACCGCACCCGTGGGAACTGCAATCACGTTTTCAACCTTATTTACGATAATTTCTGCGTCAATGTTCATGCCGGGAAGAAGCTTTTCAAGTGCCGCGGGTTCAGTAATGGTAACCGTAACGGGATACGACGTTGTGCCGCTTGATGTTGTGCCCACCTTGGATATTTTCGTAATCTCACCGTAGAACACTTCGGTAAATGCATCACTTGTAACGGTGACCTCCTGTCCCTTTTCTATTGAGAATATATCAAGCTCGTCAATATTCATATCAAAGGTAAGCGCAGACAGGTCGTAAATTATTGCAACCGTTGCGTTACCGCCTGTAACGTCAATGCTTTCGCCGACATTGAAGCCCTTTTCCACCACCGTTCCGGTTATGGGTGCTTTGATTTCGTAGTCGCCGAGAGTGTCAAGGGTGTCGTTATAGTTCATCTGTGCGGTTTCGAGACTGTCCTCGGCATCCTTTATCTGATCTTCGAGATTCTCTGAATCAAAGGTGATTATAGTCTGACCGTCGGAAACCTTGCCACCCTCTCTGATGCTCAGATTTTTTATTTCTCCGCCGTATTCCGCTTTAAGCGGTTCCTCTACATTGTAGTAAAAGGTTCCCATATCGGTACTTACCATTTCCGTACCGCACTCGCCTGTAGCCTTTGTTTCCTTTGAGATACCGCCCGGATTCTTTACTCTTATCGTAACTTCCTTTGTGGGTGCACCGTAGGGGTTTGTTCCCGTCATGGAAGCAATCTCGGTAACATAGCCGGATATTTTTTCACCCGATCCGTCAATAACAAGAGTCACATCTGTTCCAAGCCCCATTGCATCGGCGTGAGAAGCGTGGAAAGGAATGTCAATGAGCATATATTCGTTGTCAACAATATCCGCAACAACTGAGCCTTTCTGAACTGTATCCCCCTCTTTAACGTAAAGCTTTGTTACCGTTCCCGTAAGATCTGACTTTGCCACAAGCTCAGTACGCTTTTCTTTAAGGTCATCAAGGGACTTTTTTGCCTTTTCAAGACTCATTTCTCTCTGTCTTATTGTAGAATCCATATCATCGGAATCAATGACATAAAGTACATCGTCCTTTTGTACCTCATCACCCTCTTCAAAATGAGCCTCGATTATGTCGCCCCTTACCTTCGCCGTAACGGTATAGGAGTCCGCCGGCTGAAGAGTTCCCGTAGCCGAGAGCTTTTCCGATATGGTTCTTCTTGAAACGGTATATGTAACAAGAGTGTTTGCCGCTTCCTCACGGCGTTTCAGATCAAAGAACTTCCATACAACAAAGCCTATTATCGCAAATATTATAAGAAGAAGTATCAGTGTCTTTATTATCTTCTTTCGCTTTTTCTTCGCCGCACGCTTTCTCTGCTCCCGGCGAACCCTTTTTTCCTCGGCGGTAAGACCTGCCTCCTTATCCTCTTTATTTGACTTTTTGTTCTTTTTGTCCGGCTTGCCGTTCTTTTTTTCTTTACCGTTCGTCGGTGTCATTCCCGATTCTTTAGCTGACGACCCGGAATCCGCAGTCTTTTCGCCCATATCGGGAATCTCTGTTTTTATTTCCATGCCTGAAACCTTTCCTTTCCTGCTTTCTACCGCCCAAGTTCTGTTGGCTGTCCTCTCCCGAAGCATCACCGCAGAACTCTTTTCGGTTTTGCCGCAAGCAGCATTATAAGTTTTTGTTTTTAACATAATTTCACATTATGAGATTATAATAAGGCTATGTGTTTTCCGTGTGAAAAAAAGCTGGTTTTTTTACGATATATCCCGCAAAAAGCCGCCAAATTCCGACATTGGTCAAAGTATACAAAGTCGCCCGTACACAGCAGGAAAACAAATATAAGTATATTTTCAACCTTTTAACATCAAAAAGCACCCCCGACATTTTGTCGGGGATACTTGCATGATCGGTTTTATCCTATGCTTTGCATATAAAGCTTATTCCTGTTCCGGTTATTATCTGCAGCTTTTTCCATAGAATTTCTTTATGGATTCACCGCAGACACTGCGGGACTTTCGTCGGGAATCTCCGTGCTTGGTGCGGCACTGTCCGTGCTTTCCGCATTTTGCACAGGATCAATCTCAACTATTGCAAAATCCTCAGGATAGAGCTTTGAAAAATAACAGTCAAATATTTCTTTGGCTATGGATGCCGCATTTCTTGAAAGGTCGCCGTGTTCCAGAATTACCGTTACGACAATTTCCGGATCCTCATAAGGAGCAAAGCCCACAAATATAACGTTGTCCGAGCCGCCGGCAACCTGAGCAGTACCTGTCTTTCCCCCTACGGGATATTTATAGTTCACAAAAGTGGAGGAGGCAGTACCGTCATCCACAACTCGCCGCATGGCAGTTTTCAAAGTGTCAACGGTAGTCTGGGGTATCTGTGTATCGGAAAGAACCTCAGGTTCATAGCTCTCAATGACCTCTCCGGTTGCATAATCCCTTGCGCTGTCAAAAACATGAGCCTTATACCTCTTACCTCCGTTGAGGAAGGTGGAAATGTAAGAGGTTATCTGTATCGGTGTAAAAAGATGCTGCTGTCCGATTGCCACCTGAAGAACATAACCGGGATTCCAGGCAAGTCCGTTTGCATCCATATACTGAGGGCTTACAAGTATACCTGTCGATTCGCCGGTTTCAATCCCGGTTTTTACTCCAAGCCCTAAAGACTTTGCATAGCTGTTTATCTTATCTATCCCCAGTCTTTTTCCCATTTCAAAGAAATAGTAGTTACAGGAGTTCATAATGGCATCAACGATATTCTGATTCCCGTGAGTCTGTCCCTTTGAGTCGAATATCCAGCAATGAGGCTTATAGGTTTCGTGGAAATCATATTCACCCTTGTCATAAATAAGCTCATCAAAGTTGGTAACACCGTGATGAAGTGCTGCCGCCGCAGTTGCTATCTTAAAGGTCGAGCCCGGCTCATAAAGACCGCTTGTGGCTCTGTTTACAAGGGGAGTGTTTTCCTTGTCGGCACTCAGTACACCTATGTCCTGTGAATATGTATTAAGACTGTATGTCGGATAGGAAGCAAGTACTCTGAGTGCGCCGTCACGTGGATCCATAACAACAACGGTACCCGCATTTGCATCCTCGCCGTCATACTTCTTCGGGGACAGTCTTCCGCGTGCCGCCTGATCGGTTATGACCTTTTCAAGAGCCTTTTCCGCCACAGACTGCATTTGTGCGTCAATCGTCAGATACACCGAATATCCGGGCTTTGCTTCCTTTATTATCTCCTCGCCCAACACCGTTTCGCCGTCCTGGCTCATGGTTATTCTCTTTCTTCCGTTTATGCCGCGAAGATATTCCTCAAAGGCGTACTCTGCACCCTCCTTGCCAACGGTTTCGTTAAGGCTGTAGCCCTTTTCTCTGTAATAGTCGGCGTCCTCGGCGTAAATTGGACCTGTTCTTCCGAGAAGATGGGAGGCAAGTCTGTCTATGTTATATACTCTTTCCGCACTCGCCGAAATCTCCACGCCCGGAAACTTATGCAGCGAGTCCGAAATCTTACCGACAGTCGCAAAGTCCGCATTTTCCACCAGCACACAGGGCGTACCCTCAGAATAGGCGTTGACGTCAAGGGTGAATCTTATTCCCGCAACGGTTCTTTTCTGCTCATCTGTACACTCAAAGTCCAAAAGTCCGTATCTTACAAGCAAGGTATCGTACAGTGCAGTATCCGACTCCGTAAGAGCAGCTTCGTCAATACCCATGTATCTTGCGTAGTTTTTGACGTATTTCTGTTTTTCCGAACGCTCAAAAAAGTCGCCATCAAGTACATATGGAGCACTTTTTGATACCGGCAACACGTCCTTATATACGATGGAATTCTTATCAAAGAACAGGGCAAGCTCCAGCACCGTCTTGTTTTCCCCGCCCCTTGGCAAACGGTTCTTATCCAGCGTAATATTATTTGTCATTTTGTTTGAAGCAAGCACCACGCCATTTACGTCGGTGATCTCACCTCTGAATGTTGTAATTTCCGCAGTAGTCGAATTCGGGGATGAAAACCCCGTATCATACACGCCTTTCGACGCAAACTGCAGGTTGAAGAGTCTTCCGAAAAACACCGCACAGGCGGCGATAAGTAAAAACAGCAGCACTACAAGTCGTCCGGTTGGCGGCTTGATACTGCGCATGGTTCTGGTCTTTAGTCGCATGAGACTCCTTTCGGGAATTATGAATTATGAATTTTATCCCCCCGCAGGCTGTTACTTTTTGGGGGGTGGCTTGTTGCTTTCTGTGTTTGGTTCTGTAGGCTGCTAATTCCAAGCTGCCTCACCGGTGGAGCGTTACTTGTTTTTTCCACAGCGAAAAAGGCAACCATATCCCATAGTTGGAATAAATGCCGAAGCCCAACATTCAAATTATCGCACAACATTTATAGGCGGTATAACTCGCAGTAGCGGATATTATCCGACGGTGACAGAAATCGCAATACTTGAAATTAAATCAACCTTGAAAGGTTCTTTTATCAATTATATAACATATATGCGGATTTTGCAATACGATAATGTAATTTTTTTTGACATTACAAAAATTTCCGCAGATATTCACTTTTCAATCACACAAAGGCTTACACCTCAAAAACTCCTGTGCACACAAAGCAAGCGTCGCACATCCGTTTACCATCGCCCCCTCATCAAAATCCACACTCGGATGGTGCAGTGGGTATACATAACCGTCATCACGCTTTCCTGCACAAAGAGCTATCATTACAGTAGGGAGTCTCTCGGAAATATAGGCGAAATCCTCAGACCCCGAGATGCCGCCGCCAAGCTCGGATGCCTTTTTCACCCACTCTTTCCCGATTCCTTCCTCAAGGGTACTCTGTAAAAAGCTGCAAAGCTCACCGTTATTTACAAGAGACGGACATCCGCTTGTGAATTTTATTTCGGCGCTTGCTCCGTAAACCTCGGCGGTGTTTTTTGCAATTTCACAAAGACGGTTCTTCAAATATACTCGCAAATCCTTTCCGAAACATCGCATACTTCCTTTCATGACCGCACTGTCGGGGATAACATTCGCCGCACCTCCGGCATTTATGCTCCCGATGGTTATAACCGCCCTCTCGGACATGGCAAGCTCCCTTGAATTTATATGTGAGAGTGCCGTAACAATACTGCAGGCAGCATAAATCGGATCCTTGCCGCTATTGGGACTTGAACCGTGACAGCCTTTGCCATGAACGGTAATTTCAAAAAAATCCGCCGCAGGTGCACTCTCGCCGACGGTGGGAATTATCAGCGTTCCGGTACCAAGATCTGTCGCCGTCATGACATGAAGCATCATGCCCGCACTCGGCTTCGGATTTTCAAGTATGCCGTTTTCTATCATGTCCACGGCACCGCAAAGATTTTCCTCCGCAGATTGGAACATCAGCTTCACCGTTCCGCAAAGGCTATCCTCATTTTCCTTCAATATCTTCGCCGCCCCCAAAAGCTGGGATGTGTGAATATCATGCCCGCAAGAATGCATCCTGCCGTTTTTGGACGCAAAGGGAAGCTTTGTTTCTTCCTCGGTACAAAGTCCGTCGGTATCGGCACGAAGAAGAAAGCAAGGCTCACCGCAGCCTATAACGGCACAAAGCCCGCATTTCCCCACATATTCGGATTCTATCGACATCTCGGATAACTTCTCTTTTATATATTCTATGGTTTCATGATTGTCAAAGCCCACCCCCGGATTTTGGTGAAGATGTCTTCTTATCTCCGTCATATAGGGTAGGAGACTGTACGATTTATTTATGATTGTATCCTTGCTCATTTTTGTTTCCCCTTTGTTTTTGTATTTTAATTATTGTCCCTCACCTTTTGCCCAAAATTCAAAAATACAAAAATTGATACAATATTACCGAAAAACAACACAATTTCGCTTTATTTATATTGACGTGTGTTATTATAATAGCGGCAGAGATACCACAACACACTATTCTCCGTAACACGGTCTATAACTCTTGTCGTTTTGTACAAATTACAAATATTCCGTTTGTCATAAACGACGTTTTTTCTTTTGTGAGTGAGATTTTGTACCTTTTGTTCGTTCTTCAAGGTAAAGAACCAAATGGAGGTATAATCATGAAAAAGCATATCGGCACAATCTTCGCCATTCTCGGAATACTTATACTTTTTTGTACTGTCAGGGTCGGTGCACAGCAGGAGGTAAATGTCAGGATAGCCTCTTATCCGACTGAGATTAACGGAATAAATGTCGCAAACCGTGATGTGGAATATCCGCTGATAAACTACAGGGATATAACCTATTTCCCCATGACCTACAATCTCTGTGCAAGGCTTGGTCTTACAACGGGATATGAACAGAATTCGGGATTTTATATTGTGAGCTACAATGCAATCACGGACGGTGACCGGGCAGAGCTTTTCGGCAGTGCGGCAAACAACAGCTTTGACAAATATTATATCGCAACAATTCCCGAATATCCGGTTTACCTCAACGGCATAAGGATAGACAGCACAAAGGAAGAATATCCGCTTCTCAATTTCCGCAACATCACATATTTCCCCATGACCTACAAATTTGCCACCGAGGAGCTGGGCTTTGTCACGGAATGGTCTTTTGAAAACGGTTTTCGCCTGAGTCGTAAGGACGGTTATGGTAATGACGTATATATCGGAAAAGACGACAATGAAGGTGTAAACATAATCGTTTCCACTTATGCTCCGGATGCCGTAATTCTGCCGGACGGCTCACAGCTGCTTTCGGTAAGGTTCCTGTATGACAGATACAAGATACTGTACGACGGAAACAACGTGATAAAGCTTGACAGCAGCACTGAGCTTCGTGAGGATGATTACAGTGAACCGCCAAGTCGTCCGCTTCCCGGGTATGATAAAATCACCCTTGAGGATGGTATTCTGCGATACATGGATAAAAACATCCTTGACCTTTCCGACACGGATGCAATAGGATTGTACTCAACGGAATATACCTTCGAAGACATAAGCTTTATACACACCAACGTACAATTCGGAAATGCACCTGCACCCTATACACAGCATGAAGAATACATATTTGTCATTGTCGGAGATGATATAAAGCATCTTGCCGCATGGGACGGAAAGAACAATCTTTCAAACATTTTCCCCGACGGAAGTGGCGGTTACTACCTCTGTTCCGACAGCTATTCTCCTGCAAGATCCTCAAGATGGAGCACAAGCTTTGCCTGTGTTTACAGATATACCTCCGACGAAGATTTTTACGAGGTAACCATTCCCGATACCAACAGTCTTACAGCCTTGGGTACATACGGCGACAAGCTCTATGTCAAAGCAATGTATTATGCCGGCAACAAAAGTATGGCAGTCAACAGTCCGCTTCCGATAAGTGCGGTAAACAGCGGCTACTACGAGATTGATTCCAAAACAGGTAACGTCGTAAAGCTGTATCCCTATGTTCACGGAAAAACAATCCTTACCGATACGGGCAGACTGTATCTTGTCACCAAAAACGGTATGAAGATGAGAGTTGTTGACCTTATAACAAGGGAGATAGTTGAAGCGTAGCTAATACCCCCATGGACTGTCCCGACAAAAAATCCTCCGACGCCAATCAAAAGACCAACGTCGGAGCTTTACTTTTTTATTTAATTCTGTCAGAACGCAATCTTAGCTTCAATATAAGCCTTGAGGTCCTCAATCTTGATTCTTTCCTGAGTCATTGTATCTCTGTCACGAACGGTTACGCAGCCGTCGGTTTCGGAATCAAAGTCGTAGGTGATGCAAAGAGGTGTACCGATTTCGTCCTCACGTCTGTATCTCTTGCCGATAGAGCCTGCATCGTCAAAGTCGCACATGAAGTACTTTCTGAGATCGTCATATACCTCGCCTGCCTTTTCGGAGAGCTTCTTGGAAAGGGGAAGCACTGCTGCCTTGAAAGGAGCAAGTGTGGGATGAAGTCTAAGTACTGTTCTTGTGTCACCGCCCTCAAGAACTTCTTCGTCGTAAGCGTCAATAAGGAATGCAAGTGTAACTCTGTCTGCACCAAGTGACGGCTCAACAACGTAAGGGATGTACTTCTTGTTTGCTTCCTGGTCGAAGTATTCGAGTCCCTCGCCGGAGTGCTTGATGTGCTGTGTAAGGTCGTAGTCTGTTCTGTCCGCAACGCCCCAAAGCTCGCCCCAGCCGAACGGGAAGAGGAATTCAAAGTCCGTTGTAGCCTTGGAGTAGAAGCTGAGCTCTTCCGGATCGTGGTCACGAAGTCTTAAGTTTTCTTCTTTCATGCCGAGGTTTACAAGCCAGTCACGGCAGAAGCCTCTCCAGTATGCGAACCATTCAAGATCTGTGCCGGGCTCGCAGAAGAATTCAAGCTCCATCTGTTCAAATTCACGTGTTCTGAATGTGAAGTTACCGGGAGTGATTTCGTTTCTGAAGGATTTGCCTATCTGACATACGCCGAAAGGAACTTTCTTTCTTGTTGTTCTCTGGATATTCTTGAAGTTTACAAAGATACCCTGAGCTGTTTCGGGACGAAGATAAAGTGTGCTTGTGGAGTCCTCTGTTACACCCTGGAAGGTCTTGAACATGAGGTTGAACTTACGGATGTCTGTAAAATCGTCCGAGCCGCAGTCGGGACAAACGATACCGTGTTCCTTGATGTAGGTCATCATTTCCTCGTCGGACATACCTGCGGGATTATCGGAAAGGTTATTCTCAGCTACATACTCTTCAATAAGCTTGTCTGCTCTGTGTCTTGTCTTACACTTCTTACAGTCCATAAGAGGATCGGAGAATCCGCCGAGATGTCCGGAGGCTACCCATGTCTGGGGGTTCATGATGATTGCACTGTCAAGACCAACATTATACTTGGATTCCTGAACAAACTTCTTCCACCATGCTTTTTTAACGTTGTTCTTAAGTTCAACGCCCAAAGGACCGTAGTCCCAGCTGTTTGCAAGACCGCCATAAATTTCGCTGCCTGCGTAAACAAAGCCTCTACCCTTACAGTAGGCAACGATTTTGTCCATTGTCTTTTCTGAATTCTGCATTTTTATTTCATCCTTTTCAAAAATAATAACGAATTTAACCGCAAGGGTAACTACCCACACGATTTTCACATTATATAATACCACACATTTTGGTATTTTGCAAGAGCTTTTGGCAGATTTATGGCTTAAAATGTTAATTTTTAACCCTATTTATACCTGAATCGTTACTATTTGACGTCTAATCTCGACTTTTATATGCGAGAATATAAACACCATTTAACTTATGAATCACGAATAACCTTACCGTCAAGCGAAGCAAAGACCAGCTTATCCCCCGTATATCTGAGCTTCATGGAGAAAAAGGGAACATCCTTTGCAAGAAGCTCCAAAAACAGCTTATCGCCCTCCCAAAGCGGAAGAGACGGAACCTTACATATATCCACCCATTCAAGATTTCCCTCACTGCAATCCTCACTTTTTAAAGGTGTACCCTCAAAGTCATCCGAGGTGAAAAGGTGCATATATTCAGTTTCCCACTCGTCTGAGACAAAGGTTACGATACCTCTGTACTTCCAGCTTTTTATCTCAAGCGATGTTTCCTCCCGTACCTCGCGAATCATACATTCCTCGGGGCTTTCTCCGTCCTCGAATTTACCGCCGATTCCGATCCATTTGTCTTTATTGCAGTCGTTTTGCTTTTTCACACGGTGGAGCATGAGGTATTGGTGGTTTTTTTCTATGTAGCATAGGGTACTGTTTTTCATAATGGTTTCCTTTTCAATATCTATTATCTGTTCTTCACTATCTGAAATGGGGGTGTTCTCTTGGTTTTTTCCTCAACAAAAAAGGTAGGCTGTTCCCTAAATACCGGAATTGCACATTTCACCTAAAGTGCTGTCCCATCCTGCATTATATCTAAATTTGACAGCGATGTCAACAAGCAGACAAAAGTTTAAAATAAAAGTAACATTAAAAACGTCAATTTACATGATTACACTTGACAAAACTTTTTGAAATTATGTATAATTATCTACACAAAGTAAAAAATATAACCGTTTTCAAAAGGGAAGGCGGTGACACGGGCGTGAATCTATCGGAAAACGGATACGGCTGTGAAATAATAGCGAAAGGTACGGGAACGATGAACAGATACATTCTGGGAAGGCAAGTCAGATCAAGGACATATCTTGCGGACAGCAGCAGAAACAAGCTACTTTTGGATACGCAGAACCATTATTCCAAGGAGTACCCCCTTTTTAAGGTACTCACGGTAGGTACGGCGGCGATTTTCGGGGCGGCACTTGTGATAATGAGTCTAAAAAAGAGTACCGAGCGAAAAAAGACAATAAAGCTTCAGAAAAAAGAGATAAAGCGTTTGCAGAAGCTCTGCCCAAAAGCAAGCACCGACCTCTGAGCCGTTTCATTTCGCAGAGTGCGTATCTCTATACGGCGGACACACCATCGGACAATCCGTCGTTACATAAAAAGGTCACGCCGTAAGGCATACCCGAAAATCAAAAAACCGATTCTCGCCGATAAGCACTTTGCAGAAAAACACTACAGTAAGAAAAGGAGTTAAAACTATGCCTCACATCAGCGTAAAAATGATTGAAGGAAGAAGCGAAGAACAGAAGAAAGCCCTTGCGGCGGCCTTGCAGAAAGCCCTCACCGACACTCTCGGCTGTGCGGATATGTGGGTATCCGTATCCATAGACGACTACAACGGCAAGCAGTGGCAAGACGTGTTTGAGAAGGACATCAAGGCAAGCAAGAATCTTTATAAAGAACCGGAGTATGATCCGAAGATACTGCTTTGAGCACAGGATTCATTGTATTAGTTCACAGTACACGGTGTACTTTAACTGAAAGAACCGAGGTCTCTTCCCGGACCTCGGTTTTTTGTTGCTTTTTACAAATATTATACCCCAAAAACAAATTTGAGACAGTCTCCCTAAACCTTAATTCTTATGTATCTCACATTTAGCCTGCATTCCGCACGACGAACACCTGCTTCTGCAATCGGGAGTTGTCTTTGCCTGTCTTGCCTTTTTCGCTTCGGAGAGCAGAAACTCATCCGATACGCCGCAAGAGATGTGTGCCCACGGAAGTATTTCTGAAAAATCAAAGGGGCGATTTGCATAGTAAGACGGGTCTATACCAACGCTTTGGAATACCTCCATCCATTTGTCGTAGCTGAAGTATTCGTCCCAGCCGTCAAACATAAAGCCTTGTTTTCTCGCCTCGATAAGAGCTGCGGAAAGTCGTCTGTCACCTCTTGCAAATATCGCTTCAATACGGCTGACCTTAGCTTCGTGCCAATTGTATCTGAGCTTTCTTGTGGTGATGTGTGTGCCCAGCAGCTTCTGCTTTCTTATCAGCTCCGAAAGCTCATCCTGCGCTTCCCACTGGAAAGGAGTGTGAGACTTTGGAACAAAGCAGGATACCGACATCGTTGCTTCCACCGCTTTACCCTTAGGCTTGTCGGGATTTCTGTAGTATTCGTCTATAATCTTCTGACCGAGAGCCGGAATTGCGCAGACATCCTGGTCTGTTTCCGTGGGAAGTCCCAACATGAAGTACAGTTTTACACTTGTTCTGCCCTTGGAGAATGCACCGCGGCAGCCCTCCAGTATTTCTTCTTCGGTAAGATTCTTGTTTATTACGTCACGAAGTCTTTGTGTGCCTGCTTCCGGAGCAAAGGTAAGTCCCGTTTTACGTACACCGTTGACCTTTTCCATAATCTCCGCTTCAAAGGCATCAATTCGCATTGACGGCAAGGAGAGTCCGACCTTTTTTTCGTCAGTCCATGTTTTCAGTCCGTCAACAAGTCCACCAAGCTCATCATAGTCGCTGATGGAAAGAGATAAAAGTGAGATCTCCTCATACCCCGTATTGTCAAAGGTTTCCCTTGCCATGCAACAGAGATTGTCCGATGTTCTCGCTCTGTAAGGTCTGTACACCATACCCGCCTGACAGAATCGGCAGCCTCTTATACATCCTCTCGAGGTTTCAAGGGATATTCTGTCATGCACCGTTTCGATGAATGGAACAATGGGCTTTGTGGGATAGTATGACTTTTCAAAATCCGTGATAACCCTCTTTGTAACCTTTCCCGGAACACCGTCAATATTTGGTTTAATTTCTGATATTGTTCCGTCCTTGCCCTCATATTTTACGTCGTAAAACATAGGGACATAGCTTCCCGTGATATTTGCAAGTGACAGAAGAAGCTCCTTTTTGGAGAAGTCCTTTTTATGCTCTGCCTTATAGTCAATCATTGTTCTTGCAAGCTCGGAAAGATGCTCTTCACCCTCGCCGATACTGAAAAGATCAACAAAGTCCGCCATAGGCTCCGGATTGTAAGCGCAGGTACCGCCCGCAATGATAAGCGGATATTTATCCGAGTCACCTCTGTCCTTTGCAAGAAGCGGTATATTTGCAAGCTCCAGCATATAAAGCACATTGGTATAAGCCATCTCATAGGAAAGAGAAAACGCCACAATGTCAAAATCCGCAAGAGCATCTCCGCTTTCAAGTGCATACAGCGGCACATTTTGATCTTTCATAAGCTTGCCCATATCCTCCCAGGGTGCAAAAACCCTCTCGCACCATACATCGGGAATTTCGTTGAGTGTACCGTAAAGAATACGCATACCCAAATTTGACATACCAATCTCATAGGAATCCGGGAAGCAGAACGCCACACGGAGTTTAACATCTTTTTTATCCTTGATGATTTCATTAAGCTCGCCGCCGATGTATCTGGCAGGTTTTTGTACGTTCTTTAAAAACGGGAGAAGTTTTTGTTTGTTTGTCATGATGGTTCCTTTTTTGTTTCTTCTTATATTTATGTCTTTCTGCGTAAAGTTTTATCAAATTAAAATTTATTTTTTTGTTTTTGTAAGAAATTGTTACTCTGGGCGGGGACATTTTATAAAATCAAATTGCAAATTCCATGGGAAGAAACCACGCTTCTTTGCAATTATTCGCAATTATTCACTGCACTACTCATTGTTCATTATTAATTACCCGCTTCTCCCGCAGCTACCTCGCACTCGGCTTCGCCGTAATATTCCATAAGCCTCACAACATCCTCATTTATAACCTCACCGCACACCGCAATGGGTATTGCCGGAGGACAGGACATTGTTATCCCTGCGAAAACCCTGCCGATACACTTTGCAACAGGAAGCCTTTCGGTTTTACCGAGCATCGCGGCTTTTATTGACATTTTTGCTTGCGTTCTCGCAAAGCTCGGAGCTTTTTCGGTGATTTCTGTTTTTTGGGGAACACCCGAGAGTACATCGTAAATTTCCCCGAGCACTTCTTCACCGTTTTCGACCGTCAGCATCATAACAACATAATCCGGATCGTAAAATTCGCATATAAGATTGTTGTTTTTGAGTATATCATAAAGCTGCAGACCTGAATATCCGAATTTCTTCGGGGTAAGAGTTATCTTCAACGGCTCAAGGTCGAGATTCGCAATACCCGCAAGCGTGAGACTTTTCTTAAGGTCGGATATTCTTTTACAGTAATCGCAAAGTTTTTCCGTATAACCGTCCGACAGGTATTTGTTCATCAAATCAAGGGACTGCAAAATAAGATAAGACGGGCTTGTGGAAGCAAAGAGAGACATTGCCTTTTCCGCATTGTCCGCAATTTCCGACGGAGCATTTTTTGATATGTGCAGATACCCCGCCCCGGTAAGTGCAGGCAGAGTTTTATGTGCGGAGTCACAACAAATATCTGCACCCAGGGCTATCGGATGTCTGTTCTTTTCAAGAAATCCGAGGTAGGCACCGTGAGCATTGTCCACAAGAAGCA
>JAZUOO010000016.1:0-30931 GCA_045604705.1 Eubacteriales bacterium | reverse complement strand
TTTGGTATGGTCTTTTTTATTTGTAGAATTCGGAGATTTCGGCTTTAAGGTTTGCTATAATCTTTTTTTCAAGTCTTGATATGTATGATTGAGAGATTCCGAGAGCATCCGCTACCTCCTTTTGTGTCATTTCTGTGCTGTTTTGAAAAAAACCGAAGCGCATACATATGATTTTCCTGTCCCTTTCCGGGAGTTTTTTTACGGCGTCGTATATACACTGCTTTTCTTCTCGCTCCTCTATGCCTTTGTGAACCTCATCGTTATCTGTTCCGAGAATATCGGAAAGAAGAAGCTCGTTACCGTCCCAATCGACATTGAGTGGTTCGTCGAGAGATACCTCGGCTTTCAAAGGGGAGGTTTTACGAATGAACATCAGGATTTCGTTTTCAATGCATCGGGAGGCGTAGGTGGCAAGCTTTATGTTTTTGTCGGATTTAAAGGTGCTAATTGCTTTCATAAGTCCTATTGTTCCGATGGAGATGAGATCCTCTATACCTATCTTTGTATTTTCAAATCTTTTTGCTATATACACGACAAGGCGCAGATTTCGCTCTATAAGTGTGTTTTTTATCTCTGTATCCGATTCTTCGCTTTCTCCGAGTCTTGCTACAAGCTCCGCTTCTTCACGGGCACACAGCGGCGGCGGGAGAACCTCCGGACCTCCGATGTAGTGTACCTCATTGTTTTTCAGGTGAAGGAAACAGAGAAGCTTTGTGAAAATGTCTGTTTCAATGGCGGATGAAGCTTTTCTTTTGTTGGGATCTTTTGACTTTTTCATGTCGATGTTCAGTCCTTTCTTTGCGTTGACAGTTTTGCTTTGAGTGAAAGTTTGTTCATTGTAAGCTCTTGAAGTTGTTATGTGCTTCTAAAGAGTTTCGAGCATTGTTGACGGGATAATTCCGTCTTTTCCGAAGAATTGATTTTCATGATTGTCAATAGCGATGATACAATCGGCATTGTATTTCTTTTTGTCCATGTAAATGTACATACTCTGCGGGATAAAGGCGTAGAGTAAGGCGGTCCCGGAAACGGTCTTTATGGGGATTACCCGCGGTCTTATGTGGTTGTACCCGGTCGGATGGTTGCCGTCAAGCGAGCCGGTTACCGCGTTCAGAAGATCTTTGTCAAGGCAGGATGAGCTGATTATTGCGACGGGCTTTGAGGAAAATGGATCTTTTACCATGTTCCCCGAATCAACAAGCAATGTGAGATTGTATGTCTTTATGCCGTCGGAAAGTTCCGCTTCGACTCGGTTTTGATTTATTTTTATGCTTCTTTGGCAAATGGAACGAAAGATAAAATAAAATAAGAGTGCAGCCAAAGCAAAAAACAGAGTGAGAACAATCCTTCCCACAAAGCCCGGGATCCCGAAAAACATATTGAAGACAGACATCATGGCGTACATCCCTCCGTATAATAAAACAGATGAAAAATAAAAGTAAAATATCAAATTTCCAAAAGTACTGATTCTTCTCTTCCCAAAAGCAAAATAGCACAGAATAAAAGGGAATATTGCAACAAACAGTGCGGTGTATATGCCGTAATCGGAAAAGGAGAGCAGAAAGGTTGCACAGAGTGACCCGACAGCGGCGGAAAGAAGTGTTCTTGCAGGTTTTAGTCCCGTACCGGAAAAAAGACCGGTTAAGAATATTATAATAAAATCAGAAAAAAAGTTTATTAAAAAGAGCAGGTCGGCATAAATTATGAGTGTCATTTGAATCTCCTTGTGTTTGGGGTTCTTTAACTCAATACAAGTTTTTGACTTTCGTTTTTTCTTCTTGGTTGAACATATTAATATTATAGACTTGACTCTGTGAGAATTATGTCACAAACAAACGAACGAAATATTTTCTTTAAGGGCTGTCGGCGTGAATAATCGGCAACTCTTTTTCATATGTTTACATGAAATTACTCTTTGAAAGGAATGAGAGAATGTGACAGACGGATATTTTGTTGTGCGAACCGGAGTGTATAACAGTGCGATGCCTGTGTCCGGTGCAAGAGTCTATATAAAGGAAAGCAGGGGAGTGGAATATAAAGATTTGCCATATGACCCACTAACGGATGTGTCAGAGACCAATTACGATTTTTACACGGTTACGGGAGAGGACGGAAAGAGCAGCGCAGTAAGGCTCAATGCGCCGAGTGTAGAATATTCCTTCGGGCAGGCACAGGCAGACAGAGCTTATTACCCCTTTGATGTTCTTGTTATAGCGGACGGCTTTGTACCGGTGTTTGTAAGGGGATTTCAGGTGTTTCCCAATCTTCAAAGTGAGCTTCCGCTGAATCTTGAGCCTTATGTCAGTGATCTTCAGAGAGACCTTGTTCAGACTTTCATTGTCCCGGAAAATGCTGCGGTGAGTACGCCGGAAAGGAACCCGGAATACGATGAAAATACACTTGCACCCGATATTCTGTCAGAGGTCGTTATACCATCGTCCATCATAGTACACCTCGGCGCACCGTCGGATACCTCCGCTGCAAATGTGACCGTTCCTTTTGCGGAATATATAAAAAATGTCGCATCAAGTGAGATTTTCCCCACCTGGGATGAGGAAGCAATAAGGGCAAATATATATGCTCAGATTTCCTTTGCACTCAACCGTATATATACGGAATGGTATCCGAGCAGAGGTTATCCTTTTCAGATTACAAACTCTACGGCGTATGATCAGAGCTATGTTGACGGAAGAAACATCTATGACAACATCAGTCGTATTGTAGACGATATTTTCAATGTGTTTATTCGCAAGGACGGAAACTATGAACCGTTTTTTGCACAGTACTGTGACGGTATAAGGACAACCTGCAACGGTCTTTCACAGTGGGGATCGCAAAGACTTGCGGAAAGAGGCTACAATGCGTTGGCAATCCTTAGAAATTATTACGGAGACTCCATTGAGCTTGCAAGCACGGACAACATTGTGGACTCGCCCATATCATATCCCGGTACACCGCTGAGTCTCGGAAGTGTCGGTCAGGACGTTCTTGAAATGCAGATACAGCTTGACAGGATAAGAGAGGACTATCCGCAGATTCCGAGAATAACAAGACTCAACGGCAGATTTGGTACCGAAACGGACTCGGCAGTGAGAAGCTTTCAGGATATATTCAATCTTACCGTTGACGGTATAGTAGGTAAAGCTACATGGTATAGAATTTCGAGGATATATTCAGCTGTTACAAGACTTGGGGAGATAACATCCGAGGGAACGGAAACCTTTATTCCGGGTGAAATACCGAGTGAAATCCTGAATGTGGGTTCATCCGGGGACAACACGAGACTTGTGCAGTTTATACTTGAATATCTGTCCTTTTTCTATCCGACCATCCCGGATGTTACCGTTGACGGATATTTCGGAGAGGGAACAAGAAATTCGGTTATCGCTTTCCAGCGAACATTCGGACTTGAGCCTGACGGGATTGTTGGCGAAGCTACATGGCGAGCACTTTACTCGGTATCGGGAGAGATAAATGATGCAGTAAAACAAACCGGAGAAGAACAAAGATACCCCGGAACACCTCTTTCGCAAGGGGACACGGGGGAAGGAGTTGAACTTATGAAAAGGTATTACAATATAATTGCACAATATTACGGAGAGCTTCCAACGGTACAGGTGAACGATACATTTGACGAGGCTTTCACGGAGGCGATAAGAGAGTTTCAGAGAAATTACAACCTTGATCCTGACGGAGTAATTGGTGCGCTTACATGGACGAGGATAGTTGAAATAGTGAATTTTATTGAGAGCATGAGGGAAAACGGCGAGAGTATGGCGACGGCTGCTTCTGTAAGTAAGAATACATTTGCGGAATATCCCGGAATAGTTCTCAGACGAGGGGCTAACGGACGTCATGTGAAGTATATTCAGAACGCACTTAACGTTATAAACAAAATGTACGGAGTAAAGCAGTATATTCCAATAAGCGGAGAATTTGATTCGGGTACGGAGCTTGCGGTAATGGCTTATCAGAAAAAGAACGGACTTACAAGAAGCGGTGCTGTGGATAAAAGCTTGTGGGATAGAATAATGGAGGAAGCAGCAGACACGGGGGAGATGCTTCTGTGATATGCAAAGCAGTAAAGTGCCGAAGCTCGGATATGGTTTCCGTCAACAGAATTCTGAGGCTGCTTCCGGATAGATATACATTTGCATACGGAAAACTATCGGAGCATCAGCAAAGGAGTATTTCGGAAATAAGAATCCGTGCAGATCTGCCTTGCTCTTTCACCGTTGGAAAGGAAAATATTGTTATGATCGATGAACTCGGTCGGGAAATAAGATCAAGTATGGACGAGATCTCGGAAATAATACAGGTAGCGTGCGAAGGCTCGGTATATTCGCGCTCAAATCAGATTAAGAACGGATTCATATCATACTGCGGTACGAGAATAGGTCTTTGCGGAAGCGGGAGCTGTGTGGACGGTGAGTATATCGGGCAGAGGAATATTACTTCACTCTCGATAAGGATTCCGGTATATGCTCCGGATGCCGCCGACTGTGTTCTTGACTATGTGAGAGAAAAGGGATTTTCAAAGACTATGGGAATACTTGCCGTATCTGCACCAAACTGCGGAAAAACAACATTTTTACGAGCATTTGCAAGCGGAATTTCAAGTACATCGGGAAAAGGATTTGCCAAACGAGTATGTATTATAGATGAGAGAGGCGAGCTTTACGATAAAACTATGATGTCATCCTGCCTCTGTGATGTTATAAGCGGCGTTCCGAAGCTCACTGCACTGGAAATGGCTATACGAACAATGTCTCCCCAGATTGTGGTTTTTGATGAGATCGGAAACGAAAGAGAAACTGAGCTTCTTTGTAATGCTTATTCCGGCGGTGTATATGTTGCAGCGTCTGTTCACGGGAACGGAATTTCAGATATTATGTACGGCAAGGGGATAAGAAATGCTTTTTCAAAGGGAGTTTTTTCCACGGTGTATCTTATGAAGGAAAACGCCGCAAATGCTGACGGTGAAATAATAGATATGTCCGAGAGGTCGGCAGTATGAAGCTTGTCGGATGTATTATGGTTACAGTGTTTTCCGCGGCGTTCGGGATTGTCTTTGCAAAAAGGGAAATGAAGATAGTTGCCGTTCTTGAGGAAATGCACTGTTTTCTCGGAAAAATGGGATACGGAATAAGAAACAGAATTCCCTTTAATGAAATTGCCACCGGATATATGACGGTAAAAAATCCGAAATACATTTGCGGAACTTGCCGTGAGGATATTGCCGAAGCTCTTTCGAGAATAAGCAATGAGGGAATATGCCGAGACGAAGCGAGGGCTTGCAGTGAACTTCTTTTGATGACGGGGAAAAGTACCGATGCCCGTGAAATAGAAAAATACTGTGCCGACACTTTGGAGCTTGTCACGAAATCTCTTGATGTGGCAAAGCCTGAATGTGCAAGAAAAAGAGGGTTGTATATTAAACTCGGAACTGCCGTCGGACTCCTTGTGTGTATCACCGTGATGTAACGGAAATGTAATTGAAAGGATATCTTTGATGGATATAGGAATCATACTCAAGATCGGGGGAATAGGAATACTTGTTGCCTGTATGAATCAGATGCTCTCCAAGGCGGGAAAGGATGACCTGTCGGCACTGGTCTCACTTTCGGGCATAATTGTAATTCTTGTTATGCTTCTGGGCGAGATCAGGGTACTTTTGTCAACCGTTAGAAGTATTTTCGGCATATGAGTTTTCTTGGTATTGTGGGCATTGCCATTTGCTCGGCTATCGTTATCGGAATTGTCAAGCAGCTGAATTCGGGATTTTCTCTGTATGTCGGTGCGGCGTGTACTATTGTTCTTACATATTTTGCACTGAAATATTTTCAGCCTCTTGCCCGACTTCTTAATGATTTTACTCTCACGCAAGGTATGGGAGATTATGTGAAAACAGTAGTAAAACTTGCGGCGATAGGTACAGTAACCTCGATTGCTTCCGACATATGCTCGGATATGGGTGAAAACGCCGTTGCTTCAAGGATTGAACTTGTGGGAAAGGGTGCAGCCTCCATGGCGGTGGTTCCTGTCCTGGAAAGACTGCTTTATTCTGTCAGGGATTTTTTGTTGTAAATGAAAAAAAGAATTATCAAAATTATCGGATATGTGTTTTTTCTGCTGATGTTTGTTTCTGTACTATCTCTTTTTTGCATGGCACAGACAAACGTTGATGAGGAAACTGAAAATGCTCTTGAAAAAGCAGATGAACTGTTGTCAGGCAGTGAGACTGAAAAAATAGGAAGCTCTTTTGTTACAGGTATAAAGAATTCGCTCAAAAGCTTTTCCAAAATATTTGCTTCCATGCTGTTTATGACCTTTATGCTCGGAGTAATGAGGCTTTTGACGGTGAACAATGCTGCTTTGTATGCCGGTGAAATCTGCCTTTGTACCTTTTGCTTTTCGGTTGTGTCGGGAGTTCTCGAAAATGTGGAGAAGTTGTTTTCTGCACTGGAAAGCTTTATGATGTCTGCGCTTCCCGTTATGACGGCACTGTATTCGGTTTCCTCTGCTCCTGTAACTGCTGCGACAAATTACGGCTCGACTCTGATTGTTCTGAATATTTGTAATGCGTTGTTTACTTCCGTGATAGTTCCGGGGATAAAATGTATTACCTTTCTTACTGTTATGTCCTTTGTTTCAAGAAGCTTTGATTTTTCGGGTTTTACCCATTTTGTCAAAAACACGGTTGGATGGATGTTCGGGATAGTGATGTGTGTTATGTCAGCGGTTATTGCATTTCAGAATGTCATTGCTATGTCAAAGGACGGAATAATGGGAAGGACCATGAGATTTGCCGCGTCACGTTTTATTCCCATTATCGGTGGTGCGGTTTCTGAAAGTTCAAGAACTCTTTCGGAAAGCCTGAGACTTGTGAGAAGTGTAAGCGGTGTTTCCGGGATATTTGCAATTGTAGGGATTATTGCCACGCCTATTGCGGCATTGCTTGTGTGCAGATTCTTTTTGAATCTTTGCGGTGCTTGTGCAAGGCTTTTTTCGCTGACTAAGGCGGCAATGTTTTTCGGCGAGCTTGCGGGAGTTATGAATTTACTTTTAGGTGTTTCGATAGGAATATCGCTGGTACTTATCATGATTCTCGGATTGTTTGCAAAGGCGGCAATTTCCGTTTGACGGATTTTAAGAGGAGATTTGAAAATGGATTTTTCCGGATATTTACTGACTGTTGCAAGTTCTGCGGCTTTGGGAATAATTGCGGATATTTTTACAGACACATTTTCGCAAGGAAAAAAAGGGATAGATAAATATATAAAATTCGGAATAACGCTGTGTATTGTCTCATGTATGCTGTTTCCTCTAATCGGGCTTTTCGGGAATGGTGATGTCGCGAGCTTTGTTCCGGATATTTCCGGCAGTTTTGCGGAAAATGCTTCATACAGCGATGGCTTGTATATCCTTGAGAGAGAATGTGAAGAAAAACTTTCCGAGAAAATATATATGGAAACAGGCATAAAAGTACTGAGTATACGCATAGAAATGAAAACGGAAGACAATACACCGAAAATAGACAGTGCCGAGATCATACTTTGCGCTGCGGACGGGGATAAAATCCGAGTTGTGGAAGAAATGGCGTATAAGGCTATTGGTACAAAAGCTGATGTTACGGTTTCCGAAACATGATGATATATGCTTGTATTACGTAAAATAAACGCTTTGAAATAAGAAACATGACGGGAATAACCATGAAAGAACTGATAGTTAAAAATTTGAAGCCGATTCTGCTCATCGCCGCAATAATTATGGGTGTATTGCTTATATACATTTCCGATTCGGGTACTGCCGGGCATGAAAAAGAAATTGAAGGAGCCTATTCGGAACTTGAACTTTACGGTGACACTCTTGAGAAAAAGCTTGAAAGAATCGTTGAAGAAATAGAGGGGGCGGGAAATGCTACGGTCATGATAACCTTTGAGAGCTCCTTTGAAAAGGTATACGCAAACAACGCAAGAGTTGAGGAAAGTATGACAGACGCTGATGCTTCAAAGGGGAAGACCACGGAAAAGCAGATTGTACTGGCAGGGGCGGGGACAAGCGGCGAGAGCCCCGTACTGCTTAAGGAGCTTTGTCCCAGGGTCGAGGGCGTTGTGGTGGTATGCAGCGGTACAAAGGAAATGGATATTGAGAGAAAAATCAAGGATGCGGCGGTGTCGCTTTTCGGAATATCCGAGCTTAAAGTGTATGTTGCAAAGAGTGGAGACGGTCAAGAATGAAGAAAAACCGTGAATTTATATATATCTAAATTAAGGAAGGTATTATTTATGGCACCGAAATTTACAAGACCCAAGCTTAAATTCCATACCCGTTCGATAATTGCGGGAGCCTTTGTGCTGCTTATTTGTGCCGCAGCGTATACGGATAAAATGCTTGGAAAGGGGAACACTGCCGCTTTAACGGGAGATTATCTATACACCTCATCCGAAACTCTGAAGGAGAACAACGAGCCAAAGATCCTCGGGGAAGCTGCTTTTGTGGATAACAAAGAAGAGCTTTCCATAGCACAGGAGACTTCAATAGAGGATACGGCGGAGGCCGGAAGCTACGACACCTACTTTTCTGCGATGCAGGTAGACAGACAGCGTTCAAGACAGCAAGCTTATGAGATGCTTCAGAATGTTGTTGACAGTGCGGATTCAATGCCCGATGTCAAGGAAAAGGCTTACAATGAGATGATGGCAATAGCAAGTAACGTTACGATGGAGTCCAATATAAGATCCATGGTAATGGCTAAGGGCTTTGAGGACTGCATAGCGGTAATTAACGGGGGCAATGTCAGCGTAATCGTAAAATCTAACGGACTTCTTGTAAATGAAGTCGCACAGATTAAGGAAATTGCGGTCAATGAATCGGGATTTTCGGCAGAAAACGTAAAGGTCGTGGAAAAGGGAGACTGATTGATCTTATTTTGAATAACTTAAACTGCTTGGCATGCCTTCGGGTATGCTTTTTTTATTTGAGGTTTTTAACAAAATGTAAATATTTTTCAATCTTCATTTATATTTTAAATACCCCCTTGAAAAATGAAAAAACTAATAGTATAATAGCAGCAGTGGGTTAAAAGTACATATAAAATGCATAAAAAAACCTAAAAGTGGTGGAAAATGGTGCCGGATGTACGGAAAGCCCAAAGGGTATTTTCTGAAAGGAGGGTCAAAAATGCTTGTAGGAAGTTATAAAAACACAATAGATACCAAAGGCAGAGTGTTTTTGCCCGCAAAATTCAGATCATATCTTGGTGAAAGAATCATTATAGTTAAGGGTGCCGAGGGTTGCCTTGTTGTATATACCGAAGAAAAGTATATGGAATATATTGAAAGGCTCAGAAAGAACGGTGAAACAGCGGCTAAGAAGTATCTGAGATACCTGAATCTCAGTGCCGCAAGTATTGAGCCTGATGCACAGGGAAGAATCCTTCTTACAAGTGAACTTCGTGAGCATGCCTGTCTTGACAAGGATGTTCTTTTTGTCGGTATGTACGACACGGTGGAAATATGGAATGAGGAAAAGGCTCAGATGTCGGTGGTGGGCGAAAGCTCGGATGCGATAGATGATTACCTTATAGCAAACGGATTCTGATAAGGATAACGTAATATGGATAAGAATACTGAAAATATAGAATTCAAGCATTATTCGGTAATGCTGCGGGAAACGGTGGACGGTCTTGATATTAAGCCGGACGGAATATACGTTGACTGCACTCTCGGAGGAGGGGGGCATTCCGAGGAAATACTAAGGAGGCTTGAGTTGCTTGGCGGCAACGGAAAGCTTATAAGCATAGACAGAGACCCGGAGGCGATAGAAGCGGCGGGAAAAAGACTTGCGAGGTATGGAGAAAGAAGTATAATATGTAAAGGAAATTTTTCGGAAGCCCCGTCTATACTTGACAGCCTCGGAATAGAAAAAATCGACGGAGTTACGGCAGACCTTGGCGTTAGCTCCAGGCAGCTTGATGAGAGCTCGCGCGGATTCAGTTATATGCACGATGCACCTCTTGATATGAGAATGTCAAAGGGTGAGGGAATGTCGGCGTATGATGTTGTAAACGACTATTCGGAGGATGAGCTTAAAAGGATTATATATAGCTATGGGGAGGAAAAGTTTTCTTCAAGGATTGCTTCATTTATTGTACGCGAAAGGGAGAAAAAGCCTATCGAGAGCACCTTTGAGCTATCCGAGATAGTCAAGGATGCAATACCCGCAAAATTCAGAAAAGATGGTCCTCACCCTGCAAAAAGAACCTTTCAGGCGATAAGGATAGAGGTTAACGGAGAGCTGGATGTGATTGATAAGGTGATAAACGGATTGTTTCCTTATCTGAATTCCAAAGGCAGGATGTCTTTTATCAGCTTCCATTCTCTTGAGGACAGAATAATAAAGCATACATTTCTTTCCCGTACCGAGGGCTGTACTTGTCCTAAGGATTTTCCGGTGTGTGTATGCGGAAATAAACCGGAAGCGGTGATAATAACAAAAAAACCGATACTTCCGTCGGACGGAGAACTTGAGGAAAACCCGAGATCCAGAAGTGCAAAGCTAAGAATACTTGAAAAAATATAAGAAGTGAAAAGAGGGATTTTACGTAATGGACAGTGCATATGCAAAGAGAGATTATCTTAGTGTTAAAAGAACGGGATACAGAGGAACCCCCGCCTCATATGAAAGAAAAAAGAATAGTGCAGTGCCTGTTACGGAAAAAAAATCGGTTTCTGCTTCTTCGGCGGTTAAGAGCTCTCCGGTGCGTGTGGGAGTCCGCGATACATACAGAGTTTCGACAAAGGCGGTTTCGTCTTCACCTGCGAAAAAATCATCAGTGACAGGGAAAGAGATTGGAATGGCTAAGGGATTTATTTATGTTGAACACAGCGGATTTACGGGAACGGTCAGGGATGTTTTCTGTACAAAACGTGTAAAGTCCAAGGAAAAGAGTTGCTTTGATAAGATAGTTCTGACTCTTCTCTTTGCGGTACTTATGTTTTTCGTTGCCGGCAGCTACTGCGAATATTACGATGCATTCAAGTCAACCAATGAAATAAGAACAAGCATCTCCGAATGTCGCGAGGAGCAGGCGAAGCTCCTTGTTGCAATTGAAGAAAGAAACAACAGACTTGCCATTGATGAATATGCGGTTAATAATCTCGGAATGGTAAAGTCGGACAAGCTTACTACTCATTATGTGAGTATTTCAGAAGAGGATATTGTTAGTATTACTGTTGATGATGAAAGTAACACTGTAACAAACGGTGTGCTTCTGTCCGGTTTCAAAAGTGTAATGTCTAATTTTACCAATAAGAATTAAGAAGAGGACATATGCATAGAATGATATTATGGGAGGTGAAAGCTTCCCATAATTTAGGTTAGTATAGTTTTTCGGGAACAAGACAGGTGAAAAGGGGTTTTTACATGAATGATAGAAAGAGTCTTGCGGGAAGAATATTTGTCGTAATGCTGCTGTTTTCGGCAGGCATTGCGTTGATAGTGTACAGGATACTTCACATACAGTTCGTAAAGGGCGAGGAATACAAGCAGAAAGCCTATGACCAGTATACGACGGAAACTCCGATAAACGCCAAGCGCGGTACCATTTATGATAGGAACATGAAAGAAATGGCGATAAGCGTTACTGCGGAGGACTGTATTATTGTCCCGAACAAAATAAGAAATACAGAGCTTATGAATTCGGCGCAAAGAGAGAAGCTTATAACGGGGCTTTGCGGGCTCTTGGATATTACGCGTGAGGATCTCGAAGCTCACATCGCAAAAAACACAAGTTACAGAAGAGTAAAGGAAAAGACCAATATCGAATTGGCAAACAAGGTAAGAGAATTTATTGCCGAGAACGAATTTGAAGAATTTATATATTTTGTAGACAATACAAAAAGATACTATCCCGGAAATGAACTTGCTTCAACGGTACTCGGTTTTTGCGGCTATACCGAAACAAGCGGCAGTGAGACCGTGGGTATTACGGGAATTGAAAAGCAGTACAATGATTATCTTAAGGGAACAGCGGGCAGAATATTAACGGCGAAAAACGGACGTCAGCAGGAAATGCCCTTTAAGTATGAAAGTTATATTGAAGCGGAAAACGGCGTAAACATAGTTTTGACAATTGACTGGACAATACAGAGTTATCTTGAAAAACAACTTGAAATTGCATTGCGTGACCATAAGGCGACGAACAAAGTGTGCGGTATAATAATGGATGTCAATACCGGTGAGATACTTGCAATGTCCACAAAGCCGGATTTCAATCCCAATAATCATAACGAGCTGACAGAACTTGCAAAGGAGTTTGAAGAGATTTATCTTTCAAAGCCCGGAAATGAAGAAGAAACAGTGTCAAGCTACAAAAATTATCTCTGGAAAAACAAGGCTGTTCAGGAGCTTTACGAGCCGGGCTCGACCTTTAAGATCGCAACGTCTGCGATGGCTCTTGAGGAGAATGTAGTTTCGGAAAACTCAACCTTTAACTGCCTTGGCGCAAAGTATGTTTCAGGCTGGAGAATTAAGTGTCACAAGACTGCGGGACACGGGCATGAAACCTTTGAACAGGGACTTCAGAATTCCTGTAACCCCGTATTCATGGAGGTTGCGGAAAAGCTGGGCAGAGATAAATTCTACGATTATTTCAATTCCTTTGGACTTACCGAAACTACGGGTATAGATCTTCCCTATGAAAGCTCCACCATCTACCATTCGGATAAGAACAACTTTAACCAGACAGAGCTTGCCGTATATTCCTTCGGACAGACCTTTAAGGTTACTCCGATAAGACTTATAACAACGCTCAGTGCCTGTGCGAACGGCGGTAATCTTATGAAGCCGTATATCGTAAAGAAATTTGTTGATGATGACGGAAATACCATTGAAAGCTTCTCACCGGAGGTTATTAGACCTGTGGCTTCAGAGGAGACCTGCGAAAAAATCATGACATACCTCTATAACGGAATAAATGTTGGTTCCACAAAGAACGCTTACGTAAAGGGGTATAAAATTGCCGCAAAAACGGGTACATCCCAGAAGCGAGATATGGAGGAGGGCTATTATGTTTCTTCATGTCTGTCATTTGCGCCTGCGGACGATCCTCAAATAGCGATACTTATAATAATTGATGAGCCCTCTGCGGGGGCATATTACGGCGGAACGGTTGCGGCTCCCGTTGCAAGTGCGGTGCTTGCGGATGTTTTGCCATATCTGAATATCGAACAGTCATATACTGACGAAGAAAAGAAGGCTCTTGAGGTACAGGTTCCGAGATTTACCGGCTTCAGTGTTGCGGAAGCTACTCAAAAAGCCGAGAAAGACGGATTTAAGGTGATAATCAAGGGTGACGGAGAGGTTGTAAACGAGCAGCTCCCCAGATACACCTCCACCATATCCTCGGGAGGAACGGTAATATTTTACACAGGCAAAGAGGTGCCTAAGGCGGATGTTAAGGTGCCTAATGTCAAGGATTACAGTGCATCTCAGGCAACAAAAGTTCTTGCTGCGGCGGGGCTCAATATAACCATCACAGGATCATACCGTGAGGGCGTAAACGGAGCCGTTGCGATAAAGCAGACCCCGGAGGAGGGTACAATGGTTCAACCGGGAACATCGGTGAGTGTTGAATTTACTCATACCGACAGCTACGATTGATAAATGTAAGTTTCAGAGGAAGGCAAGGATAGAGTTATGCTGATGTTTACACTCAATATGGCATTGACATTTGTAATGGCAGTGATACTCGGACGGATATTTATTCCGGTGCTGAGAAGTATTAAAATGGGGCAGAAGATACTTGATATAGGTCCCAGATGGCACAAATCCAAAGAGGGTACGCCCACAATGGGAGGCTTGTTCTTTATTGCGGCATTTGTGATTTCGATGCTGATTTTCGGGATTTATACTGCGATAAAGGCTTCGGCTTTGGACGTGCTCGCAGTGAACTGCCTTTTTGCGGTACTGTGCGCAATTACAGGATTTATTGATGACTATGTCAAATTTTTCAAAAAACGCAATGAGGGGCTGTCTCCTGTCCAGAAGCTTATATTCCAATTCGTTTCTGCGGCGGTTTATCTTGCAGGATTGAGGTTTTGCGGAGCACTCAGTACAGTGGTTGTTCTGCCTTTCTTCGGTGTTTCGATAGATCTGGGGCTGTTTTTCTATTTAGTTGCGATCATAGGGATTGTTTATGTTGTAAATGCTGTAAATCTTACCGATGGTATCGACGGACTCTGTTCCTGTGTTACCGTAGTTGTAATGGCGACACTTGCTTTTCTTGCATTTTTGATGGAAAACAATTTGGCGTTTATATTCTGCGGTTCGATAATCGGAGGTCTTTTGGGATTTCTGTATTATAACTTCCATCCGGCAAAGGTGTTCATGGGAGATACCGGCTCGCTGTTTCTCGGCGGTGCTGTGGTATGTGCCTGCTTTATGCTCGGATTCCCGATACTTATAATTTTTGCCGGAATAGTTTATATATGCGAGGCTCTTTCGGTGGTTATCCAGGTTTTGAGCTTCAGACTTACGGGAAAGCGTGTTTTCAAAATGTCCCCCATACATCATCACTTTGAGATGTGCGGTTGGGGAGAGGTTGAAATCTGCGTTGTGTTTTCGCTTGTCGCATTTCTGTTTGCGGCATTGGGGGTTGTAGGCTATATTATAATACTTTAAGTCGGAAAACAGATTTTCAGATTTAGGTTCAGGCTAAGAATCGCCATCACGAAATAAATGGTCATAAAATTAATGGGAGGTTTTGCAGTGGACAGAGGAATGCACGGAAAGAAACCGGTTAAAAGTACTGCTGTTGAAAGACAGGGGAAATCTCCGATAAACTCCAATCTCGGGAAAAATGAAAAAATCAGAACTGTCGGCGGATTTGACAAAACCTTTCTCGTGACGGTCATTATACTTCTCGCCTTCGGCACCATAATGATTTTCAGTGCAAGCTATGCATATGCGGGAGCTAATATGGGTGACAGCTATCATTATATCAAGCGACAGCTTTTGTTTGCATTTATCGGTGTTGCTGTCATGTACCTCATGTCTCATCTTGATTATAAGGTTATAAAGCTTGGTGCCGTTCCTATATTTGTCGTGGCATTGATACTTATGCTGCTTGTTACATTTTCAAGCTCCGGTGAGGCTCACAAGGGTGCGGCAAGGTGGCTTGAGCTTGGACCTTTAAGTTTTCAGCCCTCGGAAATATTCAAGCTTTCGGTTATAATTATCCTCTCGGACTATATATCTCATTTTTATAAAAAGATAAAATCCGATATTTTCAGTGAAAGAATAAAGTACGGCTTTGTAACATACCTAATTGCGGGTGTTGCGGTAGTTGTCCCTTTCCTTATGCAGAAGCATCTTTCCGGGTGTATAATTACTCTGGCTATTGTTGCCTGCATGATGTTTCTCGGCGGTTCGGATCTTAAGGTAATAGGAATACTCGGCATTATCTGCCTTGTGGCGGGAGTTATACTTGTACCATTGTTGCTTAGTCACTCCATGGACAGATTTGATGCGTGGTTCGACCCTTTCTCACAGCTTCAGGGTAAAGGCTGGCAACCGGTTCAGTCGCTGTTTGCGGTGTCCTCCGGGGGACTCTGGGGTGTAGGCTTCGGCGCCAGTAAGCAGAAACAGCTATATCTCCCCGAACCTCAGAATGACTATATTTTTGCGATACTCTGCGAGGAGCTTGGCTTTATCGGGGCACTTAGTGTTATATGTATTTTTGCGTTTCTCATATACAGGGGAGTCAAGATTTCCCTCAGAGCTCCCGACAGGTTTTCATCACTTCTTAGTGCCGGCATTATATTCCAGGTCGGACTTCAGATGATCCTCAATATATGTGTTGTAACAAATACCATTCCGAGTACTGGTATCTCATTACCCTTTTTCAGCTACGGTGGAACATCGCTTGTAATTCTGATGGCGGAAATGGGGATAATCCTGAATATTTCAAGGTATTCGCTTGAGGATAGATAAAGTCAGTCAGTATTTTCTATACAGAAAGGATCAGATACAGTAATGAGAGTTCTCATAAGCGGAGGCGGAACGGGAGGTCACATAAATCCCGCACTGGCGATTGCACAAATGCTTCGTGAAAGATACAAGGACGTGCAGATTGAATATGTAGGTACAAAGAGAGGACTTGAAACAAAGCTTGTTCCCATGGAGGGTTATAAGCTTCATACGGTTAAGGTAAGGGGATTTTCAAGAAGCCTGAGCCCTTCCAACATTGATGCGGCGATAAAAGCTGTGACATCTGTCTGGGAAGCAAAAAAGATAATAAAGGAATTTAAACCTGATATAGTTATTGGTACAGGCGGTTATGTATGCTGGCCTGTTCTCAAGGCTGCGGCAAAGCTGGGTATACCTACTGCGGTACACGAACAGAATGCCGTTGTGGGAATGACAGTAAAGATGCTGTCAAAGTATGTTGATAAGGTTATGATAAGCTTTGAGGAGTCAAGAGGACTATTTGATTGTCCCGAAAAGCTCGAACTTACGGGAAATCCAATAAAACCGGAAATGCTCAGAGCCAATACGTCCGAGTCACGGAAAAAGCTCGGATTTGATGAAGCTACTCCCATGATACTTTCCTACGGGGGAAGCCTTGGGGCGATGATGATAAACAGGAATGTTCTTGAAGTGATAGAAAACTTCAGCGAGAATAATAACGTTTATCACATTCATGCGACAGGCAGGGGTGAATGGAAGCAGGTGAAAGAACGGCTTTTGACAAGAGGGTATACCGATAACGGCGACTATGTCACAAAGGGAAAGGTAATTGTCAGAGAATATATTTATGATATGCCGATTCTTCTTTCCGCGGCAGATATTGTGATCTCCAGAGCAGGTGCTATGACAATAGCGGAAATAGCGGCACTGGGAAAGGCAGCGGTAATTATACCATCACCAAACGTAACAAACAATCACCAGTATAAAAATGCTCATGTGCTTGAAAAGGCGGGTGGAGCAATACTTATTCAGGAGAAGGAGCTTTCGCCAAAGGTTCTCGCAGATGCACTTTCGGAGCTTATAAATAATAAAGAAAAGCTTCAGAGTCTTAAGAATAACGTAAGACAGTTTGCGGTAACGGACAGCCTTGACAGGGTGGAAAAGGTGATAAAAGAGCTTCTGTGCAAGAGCAAGGCATAAGACTTGAGGGTCGTATTATGAAAAAAGAAGAAGTAAGAGTTCCCGTTTCAAAGGACATTAAAATATCAATGACAAGGATGAAGGCAAGAAAGGCAAAAAGAAGGCGTACTATAATTCTTGCGGTGAGTCTGTCAATATTTACCGTGCTTGTCTTGATTACAGTTATGGTGCTTTTTCTCAAGGTGAGTGTGATAGAGGTAACGGGGAATGCAAAATACAAAAGCGAGGATATTATAAACGCTTCAGGAATAGAGGCAGGCGAGAGCATACTGACCGTCGGAAAAGGTGAAACAGAGGCAAACATAAAGCGGGAATTTACGGCAATAAAAAAGGTGGAGGTCAAAAAAAGTCTGCCGTCAAAGGTGACGATAAATGTTACTGAATCGGAGGAGGTACTCTTTGTTGCTTTCGGTGAGCAGTATTATTCCCTTGACAGTGAACTTAGCGTTGTGGAAACATATGATTCAATCGAAACTACTGAACTTTTGGGAATGAAAAGAATATACATCCCCGGTGTTAAAAGGTGCATAACAGGTGAAAAAATTGAAACCGAGGACAGTGATATTCCGGATATGATAATACAGCTTTACGAAAACCTTGTAAGATACGAGTTGTTTTATGATATAAGTGAAATAGATTTCCGTGATAAGTTCAATATAACATTTACCCTGGGTGTGAAATACACCGTAAAGCTTGGTAATATTCTTGAATGTGCAACCAAGCTTGAATTCCTTCGCGGCATAATCGAAAAGCTCGGTGATGAGTACATGGGAACTATAGATTTGTCAAGCGGAAACATCAAAGAAGCGGTTTTTTCAAGAGGCTAAAGGGTGAAGTTTTGCCGAAAAGTGCTTTTTTATGGGGGCGTATAGGCATCTTTGAAAATATTCTTTTGAAAATTTATAAAAGTTTTATAAAGTCTATTGCAAAATCCAAATTAATGGTGTAATATATAATAAGATTATTATTCGGTGCATATTATGATTATATTTTGTTGATTTAAATCAAGGAGGAAGTATAAATGAATAACTTTGGCATGGATGTAGAGGAGAATGTTGTATCAATTAAAGTAATCGGTGTCGGCGGGGCAGGTGGAAACGCCGTAAACAGAATGATTGAATCCAATACAAAGGGTGTTGATTTCATCGCTGTTAATACTGACGCCATGGCACTTCGTAAGTCTACCGCTCCCACAAAGATTCTTCTTGGCGAAAAAATTACAAGGGGCAGAGGTGCAGGATCCAACCCCGATGTAGGTAAGAATGCTTGCGATGAAAATCTTGATGACATCAGAAAAGAGCTCACAGGAACAGATATGCTTTTTATTACTGCAGGTATGGGCGGCGGAACAGGTACAGGTGCTGCTCCCGTAATTGCAAAGCTTGCCCGTGATATGGGTATACTTACCGTAGGTATCGTTACAAAGCCGTTTGCTTTTGAAGGAAATGTAAGAATGCAGAATGCTCTTAAGGGAATTGAAAACCTTAAAGAATACGTAGATTCACTTGTTGTTATTCCTAACGAAAAGCTTAAGTACGTAACAGAAAACAAAATCACAATGATGAACGCATTTGCAGCAGCGGATGATGTTCTCCGTCAGGGCGTACAGTCAATTTCCGAGCTCATTAACGTTCCCGGCATGATTAACCTTGACTTTGCCGATGTTACTACAATTATGTCAAATGCGGGTCTTGCTCACATGGGTATCGGTCGTGCAAAGGGTAAGGACAAGGCAGAGGCTGCATCCCGTGCGGCAATTTCCAGTCCGCTTCTTGAAACAGCTATCACAGGTGCTAAGGGTCTTATCATCAACTTTACCGTTTCTCCCGACATCGGACTTGACGATATTGATGCAACGGCGGCAAGCATTTCCGGTGAAGCTAATCCCGATGCGGTAATTATCTGGGGTGTATCCTTCGATGAAAACTTTGACGATGAAATGAAGGTTACTGTTATTGCAACAGGATTTGACAGCGACTCTCAGGTTGGTGAAGCTGTGAAGTCCGTATCCGACAGAGCTCAGATGTCCTCCGAGCATAAGAAGGTTGCTTCCGTAAGAGATGCAGACGATTGGGACTTCAGTGATCTATTTAATACTTCAAAATAAGAGAATTTAAATAATGAATTAAGGGTGCTGATGCATCCTTTTTTCTTTTTTAATGAAAATGTTTTTGTTGCTTATTGCAATTTGTAATTTGCGATTAAAAAATGAAGCCTCATTCCCATAACGAAGCTCCATTTAATATAATCAATTCTGTACTTATTTTGCTTTTCTCTCAAGTGCCTTAATTGTAAAATTCCATGAGGAACGGCACATATCCTCAATACCGTACTTTGCTGTCCAGCCGAGGACTTCCTTTGCACGTGTGGCATCTGCAAAGTTTTCAGCAATGTCACCGGGACGTCTTTCCTTTATTTCATAAGGAACGTCAACACCGTTTACCTTGATGAACGCCTTTACAAGATCAAGTACGCTGTAACCGACACCTGTACCGAGGTTGAATACCTGATAGCCGTTCATGTGGGAAATTGCCTTTACGTGACCGTCTGCGAGGTCTACAACATGGATGTAGTCGCGTATACCTGTTCCGTCGGGAGTGGGATAGTCGTTACCAAATACACCGAGGCAGGGAAGCTGCTTTGATGCAACCTTAGTTATGTAAGGCATGAGGTTGTTCGGTATGCCGTTGGGGTCTTCACCAATAAGTCCGCTGTCGTGTGCACCGATAGGGTTGAAGTAACGCAGAACCGTGATGTCCCATTCATTGTCTGCATTATAAAGATCCTTGAGAATACCCTCAATCATGAGCTTTGTCGAGCCGTAAGGATTTGTTGTGGAAAGGGGAAAATCTTCCCTGAGAGGTACTTCTTTCGGAATTCCGTAAACGGTTGCCGAGGATGAGAATACGATGCTCTTAACGCCGAACTCTGCCATCACCTCGCAAAGAATAACAGAACCGCTTATGTTGTTTCTGTAATAAAGCAGAGGCTTTGAGCAAGATTCACCGACAGCCTTAAGACCTGCAAAATGAATTACGCTGTCAATCTTATTCTGCGTGAATACTTTCCGAAGCCCTTCTCTGTCGAGAATGTCACACTCATAGAACTTGCAGGTGTAGCCGGTAATTTCCTTGATGTAGTCGAGAACCTCAATTTTGGAGTTGCAAAGATTATCAACGATAACTACGTCATGTCCTGCCTTGATAAGCTCAACACAAGTGTGTGAACCGATGTAGCCTGTGCCGCCTGTAACTAAAATATTCATGATAAATATGTCCTTTCTGTTATTTTTCAAAATACATTATATAGCTTTGCCGGTGATTTGTCAATACATATTTTCCTTGAAATGTATAATTGATTGAAGTGCTTTAAGCCTTTACACCCTTTACTCCGGTACTGCCAAAGCCCTGAAGAATATTTGTATCAAAGGAGAAAGTAAGATTTTTTTCATCCCGTGCTCTTGTGAGTGCGATTTTTACTATCCTGTCAAGAAGCTCTGCGAACTTTATGCCCGTCGCTTCCCAAAGATAGAAAGAGAGAGAACCGGGACAGGTGTTGATTTCATTTACCCATATTTCCTTTGTTTGATTGTCCATAAGGAAGTCGATTCTCGAAACACCGCTGCAGCCCAGAACCTCAAAGGTTTTTTTCGCATATTCCTGAATTCTTTCACACAGTTCATCCGGAATATTTGCGGGACACTGTCTCTTTGTGTCTGCCATGCCTGCACTTGTACACTTACTGCCCTTTACACCACCGCTTTTGCCGCCTGTCATGTATTTGTCCTCAAAGGTGAGGATAGTGGTGGCATTAAGAGGTTCTTCGCACACGGAAGCCTGACAATCCTCTTTGTTTCCTAGAACCGAGCAGTTAATCTCGCGAAGATTCATAACTGCATTTTCAACTATTATAAGATTTGCAAAACCGAATGCATATTCAAGTGCTTCACTGAGTTCTTCTTTATCGTTTGCTTTCTTGATGCCTATGCTTGAACCGAGATTAACGGGCTTTACGATAACCGGGTACCTTGTTTCGGATTCTATCTTTGCAATAACGGAATGGTTGTCAAATATATATTCGTTTGCGGTAACTCTCACACAGTCAAGCACAGGAAGTCCGCACATTTTAAGTACAGCCTTTGAAGCAAACTTGTCCATACCCAAAGCCGACGACGGAACATCACAGCCCGCATAAGGAATACCGAAGCTCTGGAAATATCCTTGAAGCGTACCGTCCTCAACATTTGTACCGTGAACCACCGGGAACGCAATGTCTATGGTGTCAACAAGTCCTTTGCCGAATGTGGGAGCAGGGTAGGAAACGAGGTTCAGCTTCCCGTTTTCACCCTCAAGAGTTACTCGCGTAAGAGTCTTTATAAGTGCGGGAATATCCTTGTAGCTTTCAATTTTTCCTGCCGTATCTCCGGTGTAGAACTTGCAGTCCTTTGAAATATAAACGGGGATTACATCATACTTTTCTCTGTCAAAGGCGGCAATCGCCTGCATTGCGGAAATAACGGAAATCTCATGCTCGGTGGAGCGTCCGCCGAAGAAAACGCCTATTTTTGTTTTTAATACCATTTATACCAACCTTTCGATTATTGTAGGGGCGACCTACGGTCGCCCGTTATTACAAATATGATCTTGTTATAACAAATGTAATGCCGTTACAACAATGTCGTTACAATTATATCGGCTTCAACACAGATTTATGTTGGCGGACGACCGAAGGTCGCCCCTACGATTCCGATTAATAGTTGTCAGGCAAATCGTTTTCAAGAAGCACATATTTCTTTTTGCCCGGTTCTATGGTGTTTGCATATGCTATGGCTTCAGTTACCTTTGAGAATGTGAAGTATCTGTCCTTGGGATAGCTCTTATTTTCAAGCCCCTCGGCTATACTCTTTGTTATCCTCTCGCCGACAAGAAGGACGTAATCACATTTTTCAGCTGCATACTCGCCGAACTCACGGTTGTATTTTTCTTCCATATCGCCAAGCTCAACCATACCGGGAGTTATCATTATCTTTACACCATCGAATTCGCCCAGAACATCAAGTGCCGCACGGCTTCCGGATGGATTGGAATTAAATGCATCGTCAATAATTGTCACTTCGCCGCCCGGGCGTAGCTGAAGTCTGTGAGGTGCTGTTTCAAGTCTCTTTATGGGGAGCACAAGCTGCTTTGCATCACAGCCGAGGAAGCGTGCCATGGCTATACATCCGAGAATATTCACAACAGAATGCTTGCCGAGTATCCTTGTGTCATAGTCAAAACTGTCACTATCCGTATGTGCTGTAAAGGATGTACCCTTGTCGGACACTGTTATGTTGTCACCAAACACTTTTGAAAGTTCCCTGTTTTCCGTTCCGTAGTATACAGCCTTTCTTGACGGCGTGTGCTTTGCAATGTATTCGTTGTCACCGTTGAGGAAGATTATTCCGTCCTCGGGAAGTGCATCACAAAGCTCAAATTTTGTTTTTACAATGTTTTCTATGGACTTAAAGGATTCAAGATGTGCAGGTCCTATTGAGGTTATAATGCCGTATTTGGGCTTTACAATGTCACAGATTTCCTTAATCTCACCAACATCCTTTGCACCCATTTCACAAATAAAGATGTCATATGTCGCATCAAGCTGTTCACGCACCGTTTTTACAACGCCCATGGTGGTATTGTAGCTTTCGGGAGTCATAAGTACGTTATATTTTGAGGAAAGCAGCTTCTGAAGATAAAACTTTGTACTTGTTTTGCCGTAGCTTCCCGTGATGCCGATAACAATTAGGTTGGGAAGTACATTTATCTTCGCCTTCGCCTGGTTGATATAGTGATTTCCCACTGCCTTTTCAAGGGGCTTGTTGAGGAAATTTGCAAGTATTATGATAAAACAAGGGAGAAAAAGTATTGTCGAATAGACAAACAACATTCCTGTAAAATATGCGGTAGGTACGATTATCAGAATCGAGAGTACAAGGAAAGTAACAATCATCCGTTTGACTCTTGCCGTGAACACAAGTGGCTTTTTCGCCTTTTGCGGAAGATTCCTTATAAAGAACGATATATTGGCAAGTATTGCGACAATAAGTCCTATTGTACCAAAGAAGCTTGCAAAGAGTGAAATTGCCGCGGGCACAACTCTTACAAGATAGCCTGCAAAGTTTTCGCGAAGCCACTTTGTCTGAACGGAAGCCTTATAAGAGTTCAGCTGGAACATATGCATGTAATAGACAAACGCAAGTACATAGCCGAGAAGCGCAGTAACTCTGAATATGATTGAAAGAACCGTATCAAGCATGGTAATATCCTTTCTTTATTCGGTAATGTTCAAAAAGGAAAAAATAACTCTTCTGACAAGTCCCGGATTATCAAGGAAGCTGTAATGTGAGCCGCCCTCGACCTTTACGAGACCTGCATCCGGAATATTCTTTTCCATAAATTCCGCATCCGAAATTGGGGTTGCATCATCCTTTGTCCCCCAGATAAGAAGCGTTGATTGCTTTATGTTTTTCATTCTTTCGCTGTAGTCGTCATTGACTATTTTCACAAGACTGTCACGCACAGTGCCCGCAACCGCCTTATAATCGGCAGAGCCATGCTTTGATTTGTAATTTTCGATGGCATTCGGGAACAGCTTTTTTATGGGAGCGAATGAAAGTATTGCCTTGCCGAGCTTGTATTTTCTGACTTTCAGCTTCTGCATAAATGTCTTTTTGGGAACAATGCCGGCAGAGTCAATGAGTACAATCTTCTCAATTTCAAGTCCGTGATTTTCCCTTGAAGCAAGATTGAGTATGGTTCTTCCACCGTGTGAGTGTCCTATGAGAGATACCTTCTTTATGTCAAGCTCTTTGAGAACACAAAGTGCAAGGTCGGCATAGTCATTCGTTGAAAAAGCAAAGGACGGCACACCACTCTTACCGAAGCCGGGAATGTCATATGATATAACACGTCTGTGGGGTGTAAGATAATCTATAATGCTTTTATATACATTCATGCTCGTTCCCCAGCCGTGGAGAATAAGGACGGCATCACCGCTTCCCGTATCGGAAACATTAAGTGTGAGGGGAGTGCCTTTAAAATTAATATCCAAGAGAAACCTCCGAACTTAAACTCATATGCGAGCCTGTGAAAATTTTTACATACATAATCATTATATTATCCGAAATTGCAAATATCAATCAAAATATGTTAATTCTTACATTTAATGAGAAAAAAGTATATAAGTACCTATTCAATATTTATATTAAAACTTTGTTATAAGGTTGAAAAATTAATGTTTTTATGCTATAATTATAATATGTGTAAGGAAAGGACAGCCTTTATGAGTTTTAAATACATACTTTTCGACCTTGATGGCACACTCTCTGATTCTGCACCGGGAATAACAAGGTCTGTGGCGTATGCACTTGAAAAATTCGGCATAAACGAAAAGGCGGAAGACCTGGGCTTCTTTGTAGGTCCACCTCTGATTGATGCTTTTCGTGAAAAATACGGTATGACAACGGAAGAAGCAGATAGTGCCATTAAGTACTTCCGTGAGAGATTCCAAACAAAAGGCATATTTGAAAATGCTCCCTATGACGGAATTGACGAGCTTTTATGTACTTTGCACTCCCACGGTAAAAAGCTGATACTTGCCACATCAAAGCCGGAGAAATTCGCAAGGCAGATACTTGAAAGATATGACTTTGCAAAATACTTTACCTTTATCGGCGGTGCTTGCATGGATGAAAAAACGAGAATGCACAAGGATGAAGTAATATCATACTGTCTTGAAAGCTGCAAAATAACCGATGCCTCCGAATGTATTATGGTTGGTGACAGAAGGCATGATGTTGACGGTGCAAAGAAGTTCGGAATCCCGACAGCAGGTGTTTTGTACGGCTACGGTACATCGGAAGAATTGATAAACGCAGGTGCTGTTGCGGTGCTTGAAAGTACGGAAGCACTTTGTGAATTTCTTTTGAAATAAGACAGAGGAGGTACAATCAATGTTTGATATATGGTTTGGCGATGTTAATCTGACTCTTGTTCTGATAGCTCTTTCGGCTTTTATTCTGCTGCCGGTGCAGCTGCTGCTTTGTTTTAAGGTGAAATCTTTATTAGTGCGCCTTTTGCCCGTGATTCTGTTTGCAATGCTGTCGGTAGTTTTCTTTATACTTACACAAACCATCACCGGCTGGGATGTTTTATTTTGGCTTATATGCCTTATATACTCAATTTTCATAACAGCCGTCTGTGCACTCGGATGGGGGATATATGCCCTTGTTCGTTTGCTTGCAGGAAAACGAAGAGAGCGATAAATTAAGGAAGAAAACTTAAAAGTCAAATTAAGCCGTTATATAAGGGTAAAATCGTAAAAGAGCTATGGCGAAATTCTTTTGCATAAGTGGCATTATAAATGATATTTTATCCTGTTTGTATTTCTGTTGATAAAAATTATCTGAGAACATAAAAGGTAGTATTCCTTGTGACCCCAAAATGTAGGGGAAGGTTCTAAACCGTTCCTACAGCGTTACAATCAACAACAGTAATGATTTGAAATTGTCCCATATGACGTTTGCACACCGTAATCATACACTATTCATTAATTCCGATTGTACCGTAAGATGATAATTAAAAACGTTCTCAGTTGTAAAAAGATATACTTATAAATATTGGTGATTGAATATGAAAAAGATACTGAAAAGAGTACTTATAACACTGCTTATAAGCGGACTTTTTGCCGTAATCGTCTTTGCTGCAGTTAATATATATGTAATATCCTACGCAACAAAATACATACTCACCCAGGAAGAAGCGGCAAAGCTTTCGGGTGTTGAATGTATAACAGTCCTCGGTGCACACGTAAAGGACGACGGAAGCCCCTCATATATGCTGTCGAGCCGCCTTGACTCGGCAATAGATCTTTACGAAATGGGAGTAAGCTCCAAAATGCTGATGTCCGGAGACCATGGACAGCATGATTATGACGAAGTAAACAACATGATGGATTATGCTCTTGCAAATTCGGATATAAAAAAAGAGAACGTCTTTCTCGATCATGCAGGGTTCTCCACCTATGAGAGTGCGTACCGTGCCAAAGCGATATTTAAAGTCGGGAAAGCGGTCTTTGTAACACAGAAGTATCATCTGTACAGAACCGTATACAATGCAAGGAAGAACGGAATAGAAGCATACGGCGTTGCGAGTGATGACTATAAATGGCCGGGAATGACATACTATAAGATACGTGAGTCTCTCGCAATATTCAAGGATTTCTTCGCCTGCCTTTTTAATGTAAAACCGACATACCTCGGTGAGGCAATTCCCGTTTCCGGGACTTCCGAGGCTTCGCATGATTGAAACAATATCACCCGTGTTGCCGCGTATCAATCTTTTTTTTACAAATAACCCGTGTTGACATATATATTTGTTAAAAACGACAAGAATAAAATCCTTTGTTATTGGGTAATATGTGAATAGCGATGAATTTATTAAAAATGTGAAAATTTTGCCAAAGTCTCTTGAAATTGGGAAAGATTTGTATTAAAATATAAGGGTAAAAATTTTATTTACAGGAGGACATTAAAATGTCAGTTAAAGTTGCTATTAACGGCTTCGGTCGTATCGGTCGTCTCGCATTCCGTCAGATGTTCGGTGCAGAAGGTTATGATGTTGTTGCTATCAACGACCTCACAAAGCCCTCTATGCTCGCAAACCTTCTCAAGTACGATACCGCTCAGGGCGGTTACTGCGGAACAATCGGTCAGAACCTCCACACAGTTGCTGCCGATGACGAAGCAGGTACAATCACAGTTGATGGTAAGACTCTCAAAATCTATGCTGAAAAGGATGCTAAGGATCTTCCTTGGGGCGAAATCGGCGTAGACGTAGTTCTCGAGTGTACAGGCTTCTACTGCTCTCTCGAAAAGTCTCAGGCTCACATTGATGCAGGTGCTAAGAAGGTTGTTATCTCTGCTCCCGCAGGCAAGGACCTTAAGACAATCGTTTACAGTGTTAACGAAAACACACTTACAGCTGATGACAAGATCATCTCTGCTGCTTCCTGCACAACAAACTGCCTTGCTCCTATGGCTAAGGCTCTCAACGACTATGCCGCTATCCAGAGTGGTAGCATGACAACTGTTCACGCTTACACAGGTGACCAGATGATTCTCGACGGTCCCCACAGAAAGGGCGACCTTAGACGTGCAAGAGCAGGTGCCCAGAACATCGTTCCCAACTCCACAGGTGCTGCAAAGGCTATCGGTCTTGTAATTCCCGAACTCAACGGCAAGCTCATCGGTTCTGCACAGAGAGTTCCTACCTGCACAGGTTCTACAACAATTCTCGTTGCTGTAGTTAAGGGCAAGGACGTAACTAAGGAAGGCATCAATGCTGCTATGAAGGCTGCTGCTTCCGAATCCTTCGGCTACAACGAAGAAGAAATCGTTTCCTCAGACGTTATCGGTATGAGATACGGTTCTCTCTTTGATGCAACTCAGACAATGGTAGCTAAGATCGACGACGACACATACCAGGTACAGGTTGTTTCTTGGTACGACAACGAAAACAGCTACACAAGCCAGATGGTTAGAACTATCAAGTACTTCGCTGAACTCGCTTAATCAACTTCGTTGAAGTGCATGGAGAATTCGAAGAATTTCTCCAAAGATCGAAGATCTTCTGAATGCAAAGTACAAAATGCAGAATTGACTGTATTGTAATAAATTACCGCTCTCCTTTCTGGGGGCGGTTTTTTTGGTATGACGGGCATATCAATGCTTTATGGTGAAAGTGAGGTTTCATAGGCAGAGAAATCTGTAGTAACAACGAACAATGAGAAGTCAGCAGAGATCATAGTACCGAAAAAAATTTTTTTCGGGAAGGACCGAACAATTCAAAGCGTCGAATTAAAATGTATGTTCCGAATATTCGTCCGACGAAGTGTAAAAACGAAGCGTAATTGAGTGGAAGCACAAATAACATAGGGAGAAGTAAAAGTATTCGGAAGCAGAAAGGAAAGGAGACGGAATATGTCAGAAATGCTTAAAAAAGAGAGGATGCTACGAGCTGCAAATCTGCTGCTTGGTTTCACATCAGTTGAACAGTTTGATCTTATTTCCGAAAAGGAGATTGATATAGACTTGACTGATGACCAGTTCCTGGAGGAACTTGTAAAACTGTCAATGGAGAAGGGATGCCGCAAGCCATATGAAATACTGAAAAAGAATATCGTAAACCTTGAAGTCCTTCTGCATACGCTGGATATAAGTTCTTCCATTTATGAGATAGAGGATCTTCCTGACAAGGATAATGTAAAATGCTATTATTTCTGTAATGATAACAGTTCATTGTTCTCAAAGAAGGGGGCTCTTGAATACTTCCAGATTGGCGATAAAGAATATAAATTCGACTACATAGAGTGTTCGGAAAAGTGGAAGATAAAGATGCCTGCCCTTGAACGAATACAGATAAAATCATCCAGTCATTTCACTATCCTTTCAGATGACACTTCATACAACATCATTACAGATTTCTGTAAAAAGCTTTATTCCTGATAATACACTATATATGAGATAATGGTAATACAAAATATTACATTTTATTGAATCACATTATTGTTACTGCACATATTGTTAGTAAAGTGCAAAATACATATAGCAAATGAATCAAACAACGAGCTGGCTTCGCGGTTCATGTGAAGCCAGTTTTGTTTTTAATCTTAATATTTTGAATATCAGGTGCAGGGATAATACTGCGCTCGTATTTGAAAGTTATAGTCTGACATATTATAGATAGGACACAAAGAATTACAGGCCTATACATATTCCGCAAGATAAAAGTCAAATCAGATAATTTAACATCTAATATATTTGACAAAAACATAGGGATGATAGTGATAATTTGCGTAATTCTTCTGAGTGTACAATTTTTCAAAGTATGACAGTACCTATAAAAGATTCAGTTAATTGAAGTGGTTCATTTAATAATGATGAAATAGGAGAATTATACGTATGATTATTAAAAAAGCCGGAAGTATAGTAAGTTTATTGCTGTTTTTAGGTGTTCTTGCACTTAAGCTCATCTGCGGAGGTTCAATAGTACCGCTGATTTCAGTAGCAATAATGCTTATATTTCTTGTAATGCTTATCTGCGAGGTAATGCCGATAACTCTAATATGCATTCTTACACTTGGTTTCATGCCTGTTCTTGGCGTTACTCGTGATTTCAACGCAGCGCTGACAGGTTTTTCAAATCAGGTAGTATTCTTTATACTTGCATCTTTTGGAATTGCCTCCGCACTTATAAAAGTGCCTTTGTCAAAGCGAGTCCTGAAATATCTTCTTGTGAGGTTCGGTAAGAATTCAAAATTACTCGTACTGGTGTTTATGATAGCTACATCGCTCATCTCATCAGTAATGTCTAATGTTCCAGCGTGTGCAATATTTATTGCAATTATTACAGAACTCTTAAAACTTCTTCCTGAAGAGGACAGAAAAAAAACAGGTAAGACATTTATGATAGGAATACCTGTTGCAAGTATGATAGGAGGAATAATGACTCCTGCAGGAAGCTCAATAAATCTTCTTGCACTTAGTATACTTGAAAGCAATACTGATTATGATATTACTTTTGTGCAGTGGATGTGTTTTGGAATACCAATTGTTATGGTTGTTCTTCCTCTTGCTTGGATGATACTCATTAAAGTATTCCCACCTGCACAGATCGAGAATAATAAAATTAATACATTCATAGGTGATATGAATATTCCAGAAAAGTTCCAGCCCCAAGAAAAGCGTGTACTGATGATATTCAGTGTGATATTTGCGCTATGGCTTGCATCCTCATGGATACACTCAATAAACATAATGGTAGTATCAATGATAGGCTGTGCAGTATTCTGTATACCTGGTATCGGAGTTCTATCAGCCGAGGAGTTCTTCCAGAAAGTTAGCTGGGATGCAATCTTCCTTATTGGTACAGTTCTGTCGCTGGCATCAGCACTGTCGACTAATGGTGTAAGTGATAAAATGATCAGTATGCTGCCTGATATGGGAGATTCCCAGCTTTTCATATATATCGGTATCGCAGTAATTACTTTTATCTTATTGATATTTATTCCTGTTGCACCGTCTTTGGTGGCTCTATTTACACCTGTTGCTATACATATTGCTCTTTCAGCAAATATGAATCCAGCTCTTGGAGTAATGTTATGTGCTATGTGTGCAGGTCAGTGTTATCTGTTTCCGTTAGATACAGTATGTCTGTTATCTTACAGTCATGGATACTATAAGATGTTTGAGATGCCTAAAATGACTGCTATAATACAGGCTTGCTTTGTTGTCGTAAGTTCTTTGTTCATTTATTCTATCGGAACACTTGTTTTATAACATCATTACTGTAAGCGTCAAATAGGCTTTTTCCAATGTTAGTTGCTATTTGCGTATAAAAGCTCATGCATCAAGACTTTTGCTTTAAGCAGAGCAAAGCTATTCCGTCCGTACATTATTCTCTTAATGAGCTTGATTTAGTTACGCTTCCCTCGGTAAGGCCATTGTTGTAATCAAACATAATTGCATTTTTTACTGCAGATATGTCATGTTTCAAACCGTCAATAAATGACTGTAATTCCACACGCAAATCAATTTTCCCCAACGACTCTCACAATACAATTGAAATCGATAAGGCAGTCAAGCATAATATTGGAAATGGCACGTTTGGTTTTAGTGCGTTCTTTGAAGAGTTTAATAAGATTAATAGCAGCTTTACGGAAC
>JAZUOO010000015.1:0-35413 GCA_045604705.1 Eubacteriales bacterium | reverse complement strand
TGCACCGCTTCACTACTGTCCCGGCTGCACACACGGTATCATCCACAGACTTGTTGCCGAAGTTCTCGAAGAACTCGGTGTACTTGGTAAGACCATTGGTGTCGCTCCGGTAGGATGCTCCGTATTTGCATATAACTATTTTAACTGCGACATGGTACAGGCAGCTCACGGACGCGCTCCTGCAGTTGCAACAGGTATCAAGAGATCCGATCCCGATAACATAGTATTTACATATCAGGGCGACGGCGACCTTGCAGCTATCGGTACAGCAGAAACAGTTCACTCCGCCGCAAGACGTGAAAACATTACGGTTATCTTCGTTAACAACGCTATCTACGGCATGACAGGCGGTCAGATGGCTCCAACAACGCTTCCCGGTCAGATAACACAGACATCGCCCTACGGACGTGATGTTGAAAAGGTTGGTTATCCCGTAAAGGTATGCGAGATGCTCTCCAACATTGACGGTGCGGTATATCTTGAAAGAGTTGCTGTTAACAATGTAAAGAACGTTAAGAAAGCAAAGGCAGCTATAAAGAAAGCATTCCAGAATCAGATTGAGGGCAAGGGCTTCTCTCTTGTTGAAGTACTTTCTACCTGTCCCACAAACTGGGGCAAGACTCCCGAGGATGCACTTGTATGGCTTGAAGAAAACATGATCCCTTACTATCCGCTTGGCGTTTATAAGGATCTTACAGCTAAGGAGGACTGACATATGGAAAAGAAAATACTTATTGCCGGCTTCGGCGGTCAGGGAATCCTTTTCGCAGGTAAATTCCTTGCATATATAGGACTTAACGAGGATAGGCAGGTTTCATGGCTCCCATCATACGGTCCGGAAATGAGAGGCGGCACAGCTAACTGTTCTATCATTCTCAGCGATACTCCCATCGGTTCTCCCATTGTTGACAAGCCCGACATTCTTGTTGCGATGAACACACCTTCACTCGACAAGTACGTTGATGCAGTAACTCCCGGAGGTACAATCTTTGTTGACAGTGCACTTATCGACAGAAAGGTTGAAAGAACCGACGTAGATGTTGTATACATCCCTGCAAGCAATATGGCTACAGAGAACAACCTTCAGGGTCTTGCAAATATGATTATCACCGGTGCCATTATTAAGAAGTGCAATATCACTTCTTTTGAAAATACCGAGGCGGCTCTTGAAAAGGTTGTACCCCCTGCGAAAGTAAAGCTCTTCGAACCCAACAAGAAGGCTCTTACTCTCGGATACAATTTCGCGCAATAAGTTCCCGCAACTTTATTATTTGAAAGAAAGGATATTGATTATGAACGAACAGATAAAGGATATTGGCTTGAGACTGCGCTCTATGCGTGAAGATATGGAGATTACTCCCGAAGAAATGGCACAGAAGCTCGAGGTTGATATTGATTCTTATCTTGCTTACGAAAGCGGCGAGATGGATTTTTCCTTTAGCCTTATTTACAATGCAGCAGAAATATTAGGCGTTGACGTTCTTGATCTGATAAGCGGCAGTGCTCCCACCCTTTCTATGTGTTGTATGGTAAAAAAAGGCAAGGGATATTCCGTTAAAAGAGATGAGGAATATGATTACAAGCACCTTGCATATACCTTCAGAAACAAGAAGGCAGAACCCTTTCTTGTTACAATCACACCGGACGACAAGGCTCCGGTAATGCATGGTCATGACGGTCAGGAATTTAACTATGTCCTCTCCGGAAAGATGATGCTGTACATTGGCGATATTTCCTATGAATTATCAAAGGGTGACAGCGTATACTTTGATGCAAGTGTTCCTCACGCAGAGGTTGCCATAGGCGACAAAGAGGCACAGTTTATTGCTGTCGTAATTAAATAATTGATATTAAAATTAAAAATTTTTAATTCACAAGGAGATAAAACCAATGGCTATATACGAAAAGTTTGTTGGTGCTTCGAGGGATGATTTTCTGTCTCTCGAGGATGCACAGCAAAATTATACACTTTCATTCAACGACAATTTCAACTTCGCATATGATGTTGTTGATGTACTGGGAAAAACCAAACCGGAAAAGCTTGCAATGGTGTGGGTATCCAACGACGGCGAAGAAAAGAAATTTACTTTTAAAGACATTATGCTCGCTTCCAACAAGGCGGCAAACTACTTTAAGTACCTTGGAATCAAAAAAGGTGACAGAGTACTTCTGGTTCTTCGAAGAAGCTACTACTTCTGGTTCTGTATGCTGGGACTTCACAAAATAGGTGCTGTTGCTGTTCAGGCAACGGATATGCTAAAGGCAAAGGACTATGTATACAGATGTAATGCCGGTAAAATCAAGTGCGTAATCGCAACCGGATACGGTAAGGCAACAGAGTACTTTGACGAAGGGGAGGGCTATGAAACTGTAGAAATCAAGTTGGTAACAGAGCACAAAAAGTGTGGTAACGGATGGCATGATTTTGAAGAAGGTTTCTCTATGGCAAGTGACAAGTGGCAGAGACCCACGGGTAAAGATGCGACCAAGGCGGATGATATGATGCTTATGGCATTCTCCTCCGGCACTACAGGTTATCCCAAGATTATTACTCATAACTTTAAGTATCCTCTCGGTCACATCATGACGGGTGTGTTTTGGCACAGAGTTGTTGACGGCGGGCTTCATTTCACCATCTCTGATACAGGCTGGCTTAAGTCCCTTTGGGGGAAATTCTACGGACAGTGGTTCGGCGAAAGTGCAGTTCTTGTATACGACTTTGAAAGATTTGAACCTGAAGCTGTACTTAAAGTCATGGAAAAGCATAAGGTTACGACTTTCTGCGTTCCTCCCACAATGTACAGAATGATTCTCGAACAGGATGTTTCAAAATACGACCTTTCGTCCCTTACTCATTGCTGCAGCGCGGGTGAAGCACTCAATCCCGAAATCTTCAATAAATGGAAGGCTGCAACAGGACTTGAGATATATGAAGGCTTCGGACAAACTGAAACCTGCCTTTGCATCGCAACTCTCTATCCTTGGACAAAGCCCGTTCCCGGAACACTCGGCTATCCCGTTCCCGGATTTGATATGCAGCTTCTTGACCCGGACGGAAATCCGGTTGTTAGAGGTGCAACGGGCGAGATATGCTGTAGAGTTCTTTCTAAAAAGAGAAAATCCTGCGGTCTTATAGATACATATAACTTCAGCGATATTGATACAGAAAGAGCAATGTATAACGGTTTCTATCATACAGGTGACACAGCTTACAGAGATGAAAAGGGTATGTTCAGATATGTCGGCAGAAACGATGACGTAATCAAATCTTCCGGCTACAGAATCGGGCCCTTTGAAATCGAAAGCGTTCTTCTTGAGCATGATGCCGTAAAGGAAGTTGCTGTAACAGGTGTGCCTGATCCCGTAAGAGGCTTTGCAGTTAAAGCTACAATTGTTCTTAATGACGGTTTTGAAGGAACGGATGAGCTGACAAAGGAGCTTCAGAAATATGTAAAGGACAATACTGCACCCTATAAGTACCCGAGAGTTGTTGAATATGTGGAAGCACTTCCCAAGACATTCAACGGAAAAATCAGAAGAAGTGAACTCCGCGAAAAAGACGCACAGAAAACACAGAACTGATAAACTATCAAAGGAGGAGTCTTTATGGCAGATATTGCCGGCATGGAATATATATACTGCAAACAAATGTTGGATCACCTTTACAAAATAACGGTAAGCATCCGTGTTGCAGAAAGAACGGCGCTGGTAGTATCTTATCGTGAGGACGACTCAATAATAGGCAAAGAGCTTAGTCTTGACGGCTTCCCGGAAAGATTTGATGAATTGGACGAGGAAGCACGTGGAAAGCTCACCGAAATATTGAGCGAAAGGTCTCTGTTAGAAGTCTATGAAACCGGAATAGTCAAAAAAGTTTGTTTTACTGTTCAGCCAAGGCACAATATATACGACAAGTATACTATCGCCCTCTATCCGGACAGGCGTGAGGGAAAGATATATATGACCGTTGTGGATTACGAGCATACGGACAACGTAATAACCCTCATGTTCAAAAAGAATGCGGTAAATATAAAGCTTTCTGATATATTTTATGTGGATTACGGAAATCACAGTGTTGAAATTCACACGATACAAGGACATTCAAGCTTTTTCAGTGTTTCCTTTTCAGATGTCGCAGACAGACTTTTGAAGCATCATAACTTTCTGCGAAGCTACAAAAACTGCATTGTGAATATGGACAGGATCAAGACCGTAACGCAAGATTACTTTATTTTGGATAACGGTGAGAGTATTTCCATTCCAAAGAGAAGACTTAAAGAGATTAAAAAAAATTACGATAATTATCAGCTTATGAAATAATACTGTTATCAAAGTCGATGCCAAAACGTCGGCTTTTGGTATCTCTCATTAATGGGATAATTATTCCTGCCGCGGTTTTTCGGAAATACTCGACATATCGGAGGGTGAAATGGATTATATTTATTCATTTGATACAGCAGTTCTTGATTTTATAAAAAATACTCTTCAATGTGGATTCCTCGACTTTGTTATGCCGATAATAACTGCGATAGGAAACGGCGGAATTCTTTATATAATTTTAGCATTATTCTTGATTTCATTTCGGAAAACAAGAAAATATGGAATAATGCTTGGTACAGCCCTTCTTTTTGGATTGGTTTTCGGTAATCTTATTCTGAAAAATGTTGTTGCAAGATCACGTCCTTTTGTGGATAAAGAAATAGAACTTCTTATTTCGCTTCCAAAGGATTGGTCGTTCCCGTCGGGACATTCAATGGCATCCTTTGAAACGGCAACCGTGCTTTGGTATATGAACAGAAAAGCAGGTACAGCAATGATTATCGTTGCCTCGCTTGTCGCATTTTCAAGGCTGTATCTTTATGTGCACTATCCCACGGATGTAATTTGCGGATGTATTCTCGGAGCATTTTTCGGCTTTTGTGCAATAAAGCTTAATAACAACATTGAAAAAAGAATATCAATTAAACAATAAATTTTCGGCAGCGACGATTTTCCAATCATGAAGTCACTGCCGATTTTTTATTATTTTTTATTAATCCTCGCAAGCCTTCAGTTTTGCAAAACTTGCCATAATCTTTTTTGTACCGACATTGTCAAACGCAATCTCGTAAAGCGTATCTGCTCCGACAGTTTTTGCTGACAGAATGAAACCCTTGCCGAATGTTGCGTGTTCAACGTAATCGCCGGGATTAAATATAACGGATGCAACCTGCGGAGTTTTGGGCTTGAGAATGGATGAGCTTCCGGGAGTTGTCTTTGTTCCTCCGATTGAAATACGGGGTGTGTCAGAACCGGGAGCTTTTCCGATTCTTGCAAAGCCTGTACCGGCAAACCTCTGCCTTTCTCCGAAAAATTCATCATCAAATCCCCGTAAGTAGTTTATACCTCTGTCTCCGTCGTAATCAATAATCTGTTCAGGTATTTCACTTGCAAAACGGGAAATCTGATTGTAGGATGTACGACCAAAAAGCAGCCTCGAACGGGCATGAGAAATAAAAAGCTTATCCTTTGCTCGTGTTACTGCAACATATGCAAGTCTTCTTTCCTCCTCAAGCTCTGCTTCCTCACCCACCGATTGCGTGCCGGGGAATACATTCTCCTCCATGCCCGGAAGAAATACAATGGGAAATTCAAGTCCCTTTGCACTGTGTATCGTCATAAGAGTAACAGCTGCCGCATCCTTGTCGTAGTTGTCAATGTCTGCAACAAGTGCCACTTCTTCAAGGAATCCTGCAAGGGAAGGATCATCCGTGTTTTCATTGTATGTAACGGCGTTTGAAATAAGTTCCTCGATATTTTGAAGATCGTCCGTTCCTTCCTCGCCCATGTCAAGAAGCATCTGACGGTAGCCACTCTTGTCAATGACCTTTTCAATAAGTATCGGCAAAGCTTGTTCCTCGGCAGTTTTCTTCATGTCATCAATCATGTCGCAGAACATCATAAGCTTTGGAGCACTCTTTGAAAGCTCGGCATAGTTTCTTGCATCCTTCATTGCCTGATAGGGAGTGACACCGTACTTCGTACAAACCGCATCAATGGCATTGACTGTTGTATCGCCGATACCACGCCTCGGACAGTTGATGATTCTTCTTAGCCTTACCATATCCGCCGGATTTGAAATAAAGCAAAGATAAGCGATAATATCCTTGATTTCTTTTCTGTCATAGAATCTTACGCCACCGAGAATACGATAGGGGAAGCCGCTTTTTGCAAAGGTGGTTTCAAGGGAGTTCGCCATTGCATTCATTCTGTAAAGAACAACTATGTCGTTATATGTATACTTTCCGTTTTTGGTAAGCTCTCCGATTTTATCGGTAATATATCTTGCTTCTTCATTCTGATTCTCAAGGTTTGCAACTGTAATCTTCTCGCCACAGTCATTGCTCGTCCAGAGAGTTTTTCCTTTTCTGCCCTTGTTGTTCGCAATAATTGCATTTGCTGCATTAAGGATATTGCTCTTTGAGCGGTAATTCTGCTCAAGCTTTATAAGTTTTGCATTGTCAAAGCTCTTGTCAAAGGAAAGAATATTCTCGATTGTCGCACCTCTGAACTTGTAAATACTTTGGTCATCATCTCCAACCGCCATGACATTGCATTCTTCCGAGCATAAAAGCTTTACAAGCATAAACTGTGCCATGTTGGTGTCCTGATACTCATCAACAAGCACATACTTGAACTTATCGGTGTAAACCTTTCTGACCTCGGGATATTCCGTCAGAAGCCTTACGGTATATACAATAATATCATCAAAATCCAAAGCATTCGCCGCACGCTTTTTTTCCTCGTACAGCCTGTATACTTTTGCAATGGTAAGCTCTCTTATGCTGTGCTTGTTGGCATTAAGCTCATAATCGTCACAGCTGATAAGCTTATCCTTAGATCTTCCTATAGCCGCAAGTACGCTCTTTGCAGGCATATTCTTTTCGTCAATATTCAGCTCTTTAAGGCAAGTGGAAACAAGCTTCTTCTGATCGTCCGTATCGTATATGGTGAATGAGCTGTCAATTCCCATCCTGTCAATAAATCTTCTGAGGATTTTAACACATATCGAGTGGAAGGTACCCGCCCAGATGTCAAGTGCGTCATCTCCGAGTATCTTTGAAAGACGCTCTTTCATTTCGTTCGCAGCCTTATTTGTAAAGGTAATAGCCAATACCTGCCAAGGACGGGCAGGGGAAGAGGCAAACATATCGAGATTTGCTTCAATATCTTCTCTGGTTGTATCGGGGCTCTGTGCAAGAACCTCCAACATGGAAACAAATTCCTCCGGCATACCATCGGTGTCAACATCACCGAAATAAGCATTACCGTATTTTATAATAAACGCAATCCTGTTGACAAGAACAGTAGTCTTTCCGCTTCCTGCACCTGCAAGAATAAGTAAAGGTCCTTCTGTTGTGAAAACTGCTTGCTTCTGAATATCGTTAAGGTGTGAATAGTACCTTTCAAACAGCCTTCTTTTAGCCTTGATAAATCTATCTTTCAGTGACATTACAATCTCCCATAATATATTGTTGCAGTTATTATATTACAATTAAACATTAAAATCAACCATATTTCTTTAAAGATTCGTTATTTCGTACTTTTGTTATATTTTTTATTATTATTGTACTTGAAATTTCACCTCAAGTATGATATTATTATAAAACAAAATCAAACTATGAGGTTTATTATGACAGAATATAAATATCCGCTTAAAAAAATAGTATATTCTGGTGAGCATAAAAGAGAAATTTCAATGCCAATGGGCGGTATCGGTACAGGCTGTATCGGACTTGCTTCCAACGGCTCTCTTGTTGACTTTGAAATATTCAACAGACCTAATAAGCTCTCCGAAAACGGATTTACATTCTTCGCCGTTAAAGCAGAAAAAGATGGTAATGTCTGCGATATAAGAGCTCTGCAGACAGACGCTCAAATTACGTATTCAGGCTTTGACCGAGTTCCTAACCCAAAGGCGTCTTACAGCAGCATAGGCTCGGGACTCGACAGAACAACCCTCAGCGGTTTTCCACATTTCTCGGAAAACGACTTTACAGCAAGCTATCCCTTTGGTGAAGTGGATTTTGCACACGAAAAATTTCCCGGAAAGATTCACCTTAATGCATGGAACCCGCTTATTCCTCTTAATGACACTGATTCAAGTATTCCTGCGGTTTTTATGGAATATGAAATTACAAACAATACCGAAGAAACAATAGATTACACTGTTTACGGTATCCTCAACAACCCTTTCAATTTCAGCGTTAATAAATTTTCAGAAACCCGTAACGAAAAAATCAAATACATAAAGCTCACATCCTCAAACGAAACACTTAAAAAGCACGAAAAAGGTGAAATGTGCATCGGTGTATACGGTGATAACATCAAGTATCAGGAGTATCTGTTCAGAGGTGCACGGTTTGATGATCTTCAGACACTCCGGAATAACATGAATGAGGGTGAGCTTAATAACCGTTCATATGAGCCTGAAGAGGGGAGAAAGGACGCGGCGGTTATTTCCGCAAAGCTGACACTTAAGAGCGGACAAATGGAAAAGGTAAGATTTATAATATCATGGTATATGCCCTATGCTCTTAATTTCTGGAGTCCGGTTTCTCCCAATGCCGAGGAAATCAGCGAAGAAGTATATACTCAGACTCAAATTGCAGAGGTTCAGAGCCAATATTACGAAAAGAATCTCTGGAAAAATTACTATACAAGATATTTTACAGGGGCCGATGAATGCGTATACTATTGTCTATCGCAATGGGACAGACTCTATGAAGAAACAGATATGTACAGACAGCTTCTGTTTTCCTCAACGCTTCCAAAGGATGTTCTTGATGCGGTAAGTGCCAATGTATCAATACTTAAGTCTCCGACATGTCTCAGGCACTATGACGGCTCATTCTACGCATTTGAGGGTAGCGAACGCAATCAAGGTTCCTGCGAGGGGACTTGCACTCATGTGTGGAATTATGCATACGCTCTTCCGTATCTTTTCCCGAACCTTGAACGCTCTATAAGAACAAACCATTATAAATATGATATTGACGACATAGGCGGTCTGGCTTTCAGAACAACAATACCGCTTGGAAGACCCCATGCAGTAAAAAGACATTTTGCCTGTGCGGACGGTCAGTTTGGTGATGTTTTAAAGGTTTACAGAGAGTTCAAACTGTGCGGTAATGTTGAGTGGCTTTCCTCCATATGGAAAGATGTTGTAAAATCAATCGAATATGCATGGCATCCTAAAAACGACTTCAAATGGGATCCGGAAAAAACGGGACATCTTTCCGGCAGACAGCATCACACCCTTGATATGGAGCTTTTCAGTCCAAACTCATGGCTTGACGGCTTCTATGTTGCGGCACTGAAAGCTGCGGCTGAAATGGCTGTTGCAATGAAGGACAAAAAGCACGCCGAAGAATTCAAAAATCTTTACGAAAAGGGCAGAGAATATCTCAACAAGGAGCTTTATAACGGAAAGTACTTCATACAGAATATTGATATGTCGGATATCTCATACATTGAACCTTTTATTGAAGCAGACGGTACTCATGAAAAAACAAAAGGTATATATGGCACATATTGGAACGAAGAAATAAAAGAGCTCAAATATCAGATAGGCGAGGGCTCATCCGTTGACCAGGTGCTTGCCCAGTGGCACTGTGATATTATCGGTCTCGGTGAAGTGTTTGACAGAGAAAAGACAAAGAGTGCCCTTAAAACCATATACGATATAAACTTCAAGTCCATGAGTGATTTCTTCAACCCGTGCAGACTCTACAGTCCCGACGTTGGAAGGGGCGTAATAATCTGTACCTATCCGAAAGGGGCAAAAAAACCGAAAATCCCTGTACCCTATGCCGAAGAATGTATGAATGGCTTTGAATATCAGGTGGCTTCACACATGATAATGAACGGAATGGTAGAGGAAGGACTTGAAATAGTTCGTGAAATCAGAAGACGCTACGACGGTACAAACGGAAATCCCTTTAATGAAATGGAGCGCGGAAACAACTACGCAAGATCCATGGCAAGCTATTCACTTCTCGGTGCACTTTGCGGGCAGACGATAGACGCATATAACAAGTATTATAAGTTCTGTCCAAACATGAATTTCGCTGAAAGGGGAGTGTTTAGATGCATGGTATGTTTCGACAGTTTCCTCGGATACGTTGAAAGGGGTATCGACTACATTCAGCTTAAATGTATCAAAGGCAGCATAAAAATCAGGAAAATCGAAGTACCGGATGTTCCACTTAAAGTAAAGTGCAGAAATCTTGAAATCGGATTTTATGCAGACGGCAATACGGCAATTCTTGACAATGACTGCGAAGTAAATCCGTCAAGAGATATGCTTGTAATTTTTAGAACAAACTGATAGGTGATATTTTGAACAACAATAACTTAAACGATGATATTTTTCTTCTCTCATCATACGATTATGAGCTTCCGGAGGAGCTGATAGCCCAAAGTCCTGCCGAAAAGCGTGATATGTCAAGACTTCTTGTTATGGACAGGAGTACGGGTGAGCTTTCTCATAAGCGTTTCTGCGATTGTATTGATTACATGAATCCGGGAGATGCAATCGTAGTAAATAATTCAAAGGTTATTCCGGCAAGACTTTTTGGTAAACGCCGCATAAAGAATACAAAAGGCGAGCTGACGGACGAGCTTGGCGACAGTATTATTGAAGTATTCCTCCTTGAACGCAAAGAAAAGGATACGTGGGAAGTACTCATGAAGCCTGCGAGAAAAGCTCCCATAGGGACAGTAATAGAAATAGGTGAGGGGAAACTCAAGGCTCAGGTGAAGAGAATTTTAGAGGACGGCAACAGAATAGTGGATTTTGAATACAACGGTGAATTCTTCGCACTTCTTGACGAGATAGGAGAAATGCCTCTGCCGCCTTATATTCACGAACGAACGGCTGAAAAAGGGAGATACCAGACGGTATACGCAAAGCATGAGGGCTCAAGTGCTGCACCGACTGCAGGGCTTCATTTCACCGATCAACTTCTTGAAGCAATTAAATCCAAAGGAATAAAAGTTATTCCGGTAACTCTCCACGTAGGTCTCGGAACTTTCAGACCTGTTCACGAGGACAACATCAAGAACCACAAAATGCACAGTGAGTTTTATTCAATCTCGGAAGAAAGCGCAAAGGCATTTAACGAAGTAAAAAAAAGTGGGGGCAGAATTTTTTGCGTCGGAACGACATCCTGCAGAACTATAGAATCCAACGCCGATGAAAGCGGAATGCTTACAGCAAAATCCGACAATACAGAAATCTTCATCTATCCAGGCTACAAATTCAAAGCAGTAGACAGCCTGATAACAAACTTCCATCTTCCGCAAAGTACTCTCATCATGCTTATATCAGCCTTTGCGGGAAGAGCAGAGGTCCTTGATATGTATAAGGTTGCCGTTGAAAACAAATACAGATTCTTCTCGTTTGGTGATGCCTGCCTGTTTTTATAATACTTATACAGAGTGTTTCATAGACTCGGTTTTAGGTAATATTCAGCTTTACCTCCAATATTTTTTAAAACTATAAAGTAAAAACAGGCTTGTGCGACAAATTATCGTGCAAACCTGTTTCATTATTCTGTTTACAAGCTACTAGTGATTAGGATTATAAAATGCCTCATATAACTTTGTTCCCTCAACGGCTGTCTGGCATACGCTGATAATATCCTCAGAGGATATTTTGGAGCAAGCACATACAATGGTATTGCTGTCAACAAAAGCGGTATCTCTCTCTTTACCGTTGATGTTAATTTCCGATTTCTGGTTGAAATTCTCACCCCTGACCGTCAGAAACCCGTCATCAAAAGTTACAGATGTAATCTGAACGACATTACTTCCGAACTTTTCTACCTTTTTGATATATGGTTTGCCGCCGTAGGAATAACCTTCACCGTAAAGCATATCATACTGAATTTCACCAAGCTCGGTCTCATAATTGGGATCCTCATAATTTCTGTTAATTCTGTTTATAAGTCCCGCATCTATGCCGAGCACCTCAAAAACAGATGACATAAGCCTGAATGAGGGAAGATTGTCAGTGAATTCATATTTGAATTCATTTCCCATATTGGAGAAGACTGTATATGTTGTCATATAACCGGAATTGTATTCGTAAAATTCCGGATTGATCTCTAAAGACGGAAGATGATCTCCGTAAAGCACTACCACAAAATCTTCATCGCTGTTCATAACATAGTCATAAAGCTTGCCAATAACCTTGTCTGTTTCGTAAAGCAGACTGCAGTAGTGCTCAAACATACAAGCTTTCTTGAACTCGCTTCCGGAAAGAAACTCGCGTCTGTCTATCTTAAAGGGATTCTCCGGATCATCCTCACTGTTGTAAGCGCCGTGTCCCTGAACGGTTACCGCAAATACAAAGTCGTTCCCGGGTGTGCTTTCAATGGCTTCCACAGAACTTTGGAAAATAGCTGTATCCTTTGCCCAGCCGGTTTCTGTCTTTTCATGCTGCATGAATTCTATCGGGATAAAGTTATCAAATCCCAGATTCGGATAGACCTGATTTCTTGCGTAAAATACGCCGGTATGGTTATGGATAGCATGAGAAGTATAATTATATTCACCAAGAATAAATGCGGCTGATTCGCAGGTAGTGTCCTTCAAAACCGTTGTATATGGATACTCAATGGTACCGAAATACTCAAGATTCATTCCCGTCAGTATTTCAAATTCCGTATTTACCGTGCCACCGCCGTTTGAAGGAACAGCTACAGAGCCCTCACCGAACTCATTACAGATTCTGTGGAAGTTGGGAATCGGATCCCCAATGAGCGTATACTTTGAGTACTTTGACGGATCCATAAATGATTCAAGCTGGACAACAATAATATTGGGAGTCTTTGTCTCCTCTGACTCTATATTTTCATACTTCTGAGTTATCTTTTTAATATCATTCGATGAATATTCCGTCGGTCGTGGAATACCACGCACAAACAGAGATGATGTGAAGCAATAAATAAAACCGTGTTCATTGTAAGCTGCAGTAACATCATTGTAGGAGACCTTAAGACTTCCCGTGGCAGCACCGCCAAAAAGGAAAACAGACAAAAGGACAGATGAACATATTATCGGACAAATTGCCTGCATAACCGTACGAGTATACTTTTTTGACCTTATAAAAAGATATACAAAATACGAAATTCCCGTAATTACCGCAAGTGCAATTAAAATAATGTGAAAAATGGAAAAATAATGGGGAATAATATCTCGTGTAGTGGTCATAACCTCAAAATCAATGGCTGCAATCGGCATTGCCCTGTAAAGCATTACAATATAATTGGCAACTCCCAAAATACACCAAAGAACCGTAATAAGGCTAATCCATATAAGTCGCTTCTTCAATATAAAAAGAAGTGAATAAGTTAGAAATACAATCAGATAGTTTAAAATAAAGAAATATGTATTCTTGAATATGAAAGCTGGTCCGCCAATAAATGACTTGCATTCAAAGCTTTGAACGATAAGCACCACAAAAAATGACAGAATTAAAGATAGCTTTAAATGAGCCCTATAGGGGTGTCCCGAAAAGTAATTCTGAAGATTGACAATTGAGTTATCAATAAACGGAACACTTCGCATCTTGCCCTTTAATGCTCCGATGAAAGATTTTATCTTACTCATTTATATACCTCCCGTATCAAATATATTATACTCAAATTTTAAATTCTGTCAAGTCATAATTGTACTGATTTATATAAATTCAGATTATATTTCAATTTTAATGTAAAATAAGGAACAAGTTGGAATTCTAAACAAAAAGCCTTTGAAGGTAAAAGATTAATTGACATAACTTCCAAAAAAGCAAAAAAAGCAAAAAAATCAGAAAAAAACACTTGACAAAATAAACATTTAGTGATATAATACTCGTGTTGCGTGAGGGTAGTGTCCAAACAAAACATCTGGGTATAGCGCAGTTGGTAGCGCGCTACCTTGGGGTGGTAGAGGCCGTGGGTTCAAATCCCGCTACTCAGACCAGTAAGAAGCTCCGGTTGGTAGTAATCAGTCGGAGCTTTTACTATACTTTAAATTAATAACGGGGTGTGGCTCAGCTTGGTAGAGCGCTTGGTTCGGGACCAAGAGGCCGGAGGTTCAAATCCTCTCACTCCGACCAAAATCGGCAAGGCTAGACAATGGTCTTGTCGATTTTACTTTTACCGCTTTATGCAAGCAAACGTTAAAAAGTTCTGCCAATTCTTGATTCCCTAAAATCCAGCTTGTCGATTTGAAATAACAGGTAATAGTAAATTAGAAGTGTATTAAATAAAAAGGACGCCGCAAAGACGCCCTTATCATTAATAAATATTAAACAAACTACCGCCACGGGCATCAATTCCACAAATAAGCGGAAAATCCTTGAACGTAAGCTTTTTCACCGATTCACACCCAAGCTCCGGAAAAGCAATGACTTTAAGCGAAGTAATGCACTTTGCCGCAAGCGCACCCGCACCGCCGATGGCACAAAGGTAAATCGCACCGTTACGACAAATAGCTTCTCTTACCGCCTCATTTCTCTGTCCCTTGCCAATCATACAAACAAGTCCCATATCCAACAAAAGGGGAGAGTAAACATCCATCCTTGAAGAAGTTGTTGGTCCGAAAGAACCACAGACACAACCGTCTCTTTCGGGAGTCGGGCCTGCATAGTAAACGGATGCACCATTAATGTTAAACGGTAACTTCTCGCCTTTATGTATAAGCTCGGTAATCTTCTTGTGAGCTGCATCCCTTGCAGTGTATACTGTCCCTGAAAGGAATATTTCGTCACCGAAGGATATTTCGGAAATATGTTCTCTCAAATTATCCGTGTTCAATCTGAATGATTTCATAAAACAGTAACCTCACACGGCTTATTTGGATGAACTCCCGCCAAGGCCGGAGACAGTTTCATCATAGAACTTTGCAATCTCACTCTTTTGTGTCTGAAGTGCTACAAGCAGCTGTTTCTGACGCTTTATAAGAAAATCGACTTTTTCGCGAGCCTGCTCAACGTGCGCATCTGCCTCGCTGCGGACTCTCAAGCTGTAAGCATCGGCATCGGCTTTAATCCTCGCAGAATAGTGCTTTGCTTCATTTGAAGACTTTGTCACAATCTCATCGGCGTTAATCTTAGCATTTGCGATTATGATCCCCGCGTTCTTGTGTGCATCCTCTATGACTTCCTCTGACTTACTCTGAGCAATAAGCAATATGTTTCCCGCATCCCTGCAGGTCTTGATGTATGCATTCTCACTTTCAGATGCGGAATCGTATCTCAATGAAAGCGCATCATATTCCGTCTGGAGAGATATAAATCTTTCTTCCGCTTCGTCTGCAGCCTTTTTTGAATTATTAATTTCTTGGATAAGCTCCTGCTTTTCTTTCTCAAGCTCGGAGATTCGACTTTCGAGTTCGTCGATCTTTTCTATCCTCTCATTAAGCACTGCAATTTCCTTCTTCAGCTTCTCTTTTTCTTCCCTTAGCCTGCCTGCACTTCTTTCCACGCTCTCAATCTCAATTGCCGCCTGTGCATTAATCTTTTCAATATAACCGGATACGTCACCGGGATCATATCCTAGGATCTTCTTTTTAAAAATACTCTTTGGCATTATTATTTCTCTTTTCCTATTTAATATAGTAATCTATGGAAAGTATAACACAAAAATTAGATGATTGAAAGTAAAATTCGCTTATTTTAAAATAATTTAACATTTACCGTCTTTTTGACACTTATTATTTGTAATAATCAAACTCAACATCATACAGACTGACCGTCTGACCGTCAACGATCCCTTTTTCTTCAAGTGCATCAATAATTCCCGTTGAGCGAAGTATCTTCTGGAAATATGCGAAGCTCTCTCTGTCGTTGAAATTGATGGAATCAAGGACTTTGATTATTCTCGGACATTCAACGTAGAATGTATCATTTTCACGAGTGATTGTGATTTCCGAATCTGCATCAAGATCAATGTCGTTCTCGGGAACATATTCGGGAGTATATATTTTAATAGGGGGAAGGTCACTAAGCTTTTTTGCAATCATCTCACAAAGCTCATCCGTTCCGTGAGCAATTGCTGCAGCGATAAATACTATCTCGCAGCCCTGCTTCTTTGCAAATTCTTCAAGCCTTTCCTTGGTCTCATCAGACATCATATCAATTTTGTTCGCTGCAATAATTCTCGGACGGCTTGCAAGCTCAGGACTGTAAAGCTCCAATTCTTCATTGATCTTTTCTATATCCTCAACCGGATCTCTGCCTTCAAATCCGGATGCATCAACAACATTTATAAGCAGTCTGCACCTATCGATGTGCCTGAGGAATTGATGTCCCAGACCGTCACCGTTATGTGCACCCTCTATAAGACCGGGAAGATCGGCAAGAACAAACTGACCTGCCTTTGCATTAACAACACCAAGCATTGGTGCAAGAGTTGTAAAGTGATAATCCGCAATTTTAGGCTTTGCCGCAGATACAACCGAGAGTATCGTAGATTTACCTGCACTGGGCATACCGACAAGTCCCGCATCCGCAAGCATCTTAAGCTCGAGGATAACTTCTTTTTCCTGACCCTTGATACCGGATTTTGCAAAATTCGGAGTCTGACGTGTAGGTGTGGCAAAATGTGTATTGCCAAATCCACCTTTTCCCCCCTTGAGGAATACATATCTTCCGCTTTCAACCACATCCTCGTCCGACATATCCTTAATAACCTTTTCAGTTTCCGGATCCTTCAGCACAGTTCCGGGAGGCACGGGAATCTCGAGATCCTCACCGTTTTTACCATGGAACTTTGCACCTTTACCGCCTTCGCCATTTTCCGCAACAAACTTTCTTCTGTACTTAAAATTCAAAAGCGTGTTGTTACCTTCATCTATAGTAAATACAATGCTTCCTCCGTGACCGCCGTCTCCACCGTCGGGACCTCCGTGAGATACATATTTTTCCCTTCTGAAGGACACAGCACCATTGCCACCGTTTCCGGATCTTACATATATCTTAACCTTATCAATAAACATTATGTCCCACTCCTTTCAATGTGTATCGGTCTGTGGTTTCATAAATAAAAAGGCTGCCGGAGATATGTGCCGACAGCCCGTTTGCCGATGTGTAGTTTTACTTAAGCTTCCTTGGCATATACGCTAACACGCTTCTTACCGCCGGAGATATGTTCAAACTTAACAACACCTGCTTCGAGAGCAAAAAGTGTGTCATCTGTGCCGATACCAACATTAACACCGGGACGAATGTGTGTGCCACGCTGTCTAACGATGATGTTACCTGCAACAACCGACTGTCCGTCAGCTTTCTTTACGCCAAGACGCTTGGATTCGGAGTCTCTGCCGTTCTTTGTAGAACCAACACCCTTTTTATGAGCGAAAAACTGAATACTGAGTCTCATCATGATTCTTTCCTTTCCTGCATATACTCATGCAAACGTGATACTTACAAATTTTGGGAACTGTTTTGAAAATTCTTTCATCTGACCTGCAAATCCCGAAAGGCAAACCGATATAAGTCCGCATTTTTCGTCATTCACTTTGGAATGAGGGATAACAAGCTCAATCAAAGGACTTTCCGGATCTATGTTCGTTTCAGCTTCAATGCCAACCTCATCAATGAGAATACTCATAATAAGATCGCAGGAAGATGAAATGTATGCACAAATAATATCACTGCCCTCATCCGCATAACCGGAATGACCGCTGACAGATAGTTTGCGATAACCGAACATCGGATCTTTTTCAAGATGAATTTTCGTCATTAAATCAGAAAACTACCTTGTCGATCGAAATCTTTGAATAGGGCTGTCTGTGACCCATCTTCTTCTTTTCGTTCTTCTTGGACTTGTACTTAATGATTGTGATCTTCTTAGCCTTATCGTTCTTGATAATGCTTGCTTCGATCTTTGCACCCTCTACATAAGGAGCACCAACCTTAATACCGTCATCACCAGCAATTGCAAGTACTGTGTCGAAAGAAATCTTTTCTCCTGCTTCAACTGCGAGCTTTTCAACGTAAATTACGTCGCCTTCCTGGACTTTGTACTGCTTTCCGCCTGTAGTAAATACTGCGTACACGAAAAGCACCTCTCTTTCATTGTGAACTCGCTGAAATCGGGTTTTTGCATAAAAACGGACATAACAATGCCCGCCGCAAAAATTCTACCCTTATCAAGCGGCAAATTATTTTAACACATACTTTTTTAAATGTCAAGAGTAAAAATATATATTTTATAAAAATTTTGATATTATTTACAAACTGTGGCTCTACATATGTTATAATTGAAGCAATAATAGAGTAGGGAGTGGTTAAAATAGCACGGGGAGCAAACCAAAAGCTTAAGCTCTTGTACTTGTACAAAATTCTGAATGAACAAACTGATGAGAATATGCCCCTCAATGCGTCTGAGCTTATAGCCGAACTGAAAAGATACGGTGTCAGTGCGGAACGAAAGAGCATATATGACGATATAGAAGCACTTAGGCTCTACGGACTTGACGTAAACATAAGTTCCGATCACGGCAGAGGGTACTATGTAGGTGAGCGTCATTTTCAGCTTTCAGAAATAAAAATGCTTATAGATATAGTTCAGGCAGCAAAGTTCATATCTGAAAACAAAAGCTTTGAGCTTATAGAAAAAATCAGTTCACTCGCGCCCATTACCGATAGGAAGGCTCTTAAGCATCAGATAGTGGTTGCAAACAGAGTGAAGAGTGCAAATGAAACGGTATATTACAGTATAGACCACCTGTACCGCGGGATAGAAGAAAAGAAACAAGTAAGGTTCAAATACTACACATGGGACATCCGCAAAAACAAACTATATAAAAATAAAGGACAGTTCTACTACGTAAATCCGATAGCTCTTATGTGGGCGGATGAAAAGTATTATCTTGTTGCCTACGATGATTTTGCCGCAAAGATCAAACATTACCGAGTGGATAAAATGGAACATGCAGAGGTTTGCGATGAACATATATCAAGACCGGTACGTGAGATGAAATTCAATGCCGCAGATTACGCAAAAAGAAGCTTCAATATGTTCGGCGGAGAAATAAGGGAGGTTACCCTTCGCGGCAATAGTGAATCAATTGGAATTATTTACGACAGATTCGGACGTGATGTTTTTGTTATCCAAAGGGGGGATAATTCATTCAGCGTAACCGTAAAGGTCGCAGTAAGTCCGCAGTTTTATTCATGGGTATTTGGACTTGGTGATCTGTTGACCATTGAGGGACCTTCGGATATTGCCGATGATTATTGTGATATGTGCGAGAAGGTAAAAAACAAATGTGAAAATGCAAAAAAAACAGAAAGGAAATAGAATTATGAAAAAAAACACTTTAAAAGGGATTGTGGCGGCTACACTTGCAGGTGTTATCACTGTATGTTCTATTCCTGCGATAGCACAAGGTATCGAGGCACTAATGAATTCCGTAAATATCAAACTGGACGGTGTAAAAGTTGCATCCGTTGATGAGAGTTATGTACTTCAGAACGGAACATCGGTACCTTACAGTATTCTTTATGAAGGCACAACATATATGCCGATAAGAAAGGTTTCAGAGCTGCTTGATATAAACATTGGCTGGGACAATGACACAAGAACCGTGCTCGTTGAAACAGGGAAAACGGCAGGCTATGACAGCTGGTACGGTGCTCCGGATTTCGGAGAATTTTACGATATAAAAGAATTGGCACAGTCGCCCAAGATTCGTTCGACAACTCACTGGTACAGAGTTGAAGAAGTAGGTGAGGTTACTGAATATACCGAATATCTTGAAGAGCTTGGTTACGAAAAGGTGACCGAAAGTGACGTAAGGTCAAAATTCAAGGTATACAAAAAAGGAAATATTGAGGTATGGATGGATCTCGGAATGTATACGCAGCTCGTTTACGGTGTTACGGTTGTTGATACTACAAGACCTATCGTAGGCAGAGATTATACATATGACGGTTTACAAGAGGATATTCCCAATTTTGGTTCAGCATTCGGTTATGATCCGCTTATCATCGGCGGCATAGATTATTATACAGAAGACTGGCATCTCTGGGCTTGCTTGCCGGATTACTTTGCACTTCTTGAACAGGAGGGCTTTAAAATTACAAGTTCAAACAATTCATATTACGGAAAAATCGTCACACTGAAAAAGGATCGTACCTCCATAGTTGTAAGATTTAACGGAACCGAGCTCTCCAATCTTCCGGCTATTTCAATTCAATATTGATTTATCAAATATTCTACGGGGCACACTGTTGTCCCGTTTATTTATTTTACAAGACCTCGCTTAAGCTTCTCCATGATTTTTTTTTCCAATCTTGAAACGCTTACCTGTGTGCTCCCAAGCCTTTTTGCTGTTTCCTGCTGTGTGAGAGAAAGATCATATCTAAAATGAATCAACAGTCTTTCTTCCTTGGTAAGATTGGAAATTGCTTCCCTGAGTGCATATCTTTCTATAAACTCTTCTATATTATCAAAACCTATTGTATCTTCTTTTTTTCTCTCATCGTCATTTGATGTATTCAATGATTCGATCGGTGACATTGCACCGAGATAAAAAAAAGCATCTTCTTCGTTTATCCCGCACTTTTCCGCAAGATATGAAATTTCAGGTTCTTCTCCGAATTTGGAAAAATATTCTTCGCGAAGATGCAACATCTTTCCGCACACTGATTTTATATTCCTGGATACCTTAATCATTCCGTCATCACGGAAATGTCTTCTCAGCTCGCCAACAATCATTGAAAAAGCATAGGTTGAAAATTTATAGCCAAGCTCGGGGTTAAATGCATTTGCTGCCTTAATAAGCCCCACCGAACCTATCTGTACAAGATCTTCAAATTCGGTGCCCCTGCCCATAAAACGCTTTGCACTGCTCTTAACAAGCCCCATATTGTCAATTATCAGTTGATTGAAAGCCTCGGTGTCACCATTTCTGTACTTTTCGAGAAGTACAGTGTTGTCAAGGTTATTTTTCATGTTTTTTCCCGATTTTCTTTGTAAAGGTTAAGGATGTACCTTTGCCGGGAACTGATAATACCTTCAAGCTGTCGGAAAAAGCCTGCATGATCGGAAGTCCCATACCGGACCTCTCATTTTCCGCATCTGTGGTAAAAAGCGGTTGCATTGCTTGCTTTATATCCGAAATTCCGCATCCCTTATCTTTGATGGTGAATTTGAATGTATTATCCGCAAATTGAGTGCCCGTTATGTATATAACTCTGTTTTTTACAAGGTTCTCATTTTTGTATGCATGAACGATACAGTTTGTGACCGCCTCTGACATAATGGTCTTGACGTCTGCAATCTCCTCGACGGTTGGGTCAGCCTGTGCAAGAAAAGCAATGGCCGTGCTTCTGCAATATGCCTCATTTCTGCTCAGAGCCGGCACCGTCAACTTAAAAGTATTGATTTTATTCATAACGTTTTTAATTCCTCTCCTTGATTTCCATATAGATTTGTTATGCGAGTATCTACAATTTCCGCATACTTGAACCATGCTTAGATTTTACCGTTTATTTCAATGATTTTATCCACTCCCGACATTTTAAAAAGCCTTGCTATCTCCTTTGAAGCGCCGTTGACAACAACCTTTCCGCCGAATGTGGATAAAAGCCTGTACCTGCCAAGTACAAGCCCTATTCCCGATGAATCCATAAATTTTACATTGGAAAAATCAAAAACAAGCTCGGACGGTCTCTCCTCAAGTATAATATCATCAAGTTCATTTCTGATTCTTACCGCACAATGGTGGTCTATTTCGCCACCAAAAGCATATATAAATGTATTGTCAGTATTCATACCTTGCCTTCTTTCACAGTATTTATATATGCTACTATACCAGACAAAGCATGAAAAAACTGTCATATTACGTCATCCGATAAATTTTTGTTTTTTCTGGAGAATAACCTAAACAAACAGGGCATAAGAATAAAGGATATAACATTTAATATCCCTTGTACAATGAGAAAATTGAAAAGACTGTTCTTTGCCACAAGATTGACACCCAATACCCCTGAAATGCTTATCAAAGCCAAAACAACAAGCCATTTTACAAAATTGTTATTAAAATATATTCCGATAACTTTGGAAATAAATATTATCTTACAGCTTAATCTGAATAACATACAGAAAGAGAACACGATAAGCAATATTTCGTCAAATTCAAAACCACCCATAGCTCCGGCTGAGGAAAGCAGCGGAGAAGAAAGCCTTGAATATAACCGGCGTCCGAAGATCAGATTAAGAGCTGAAGAGCATATAAGAACATATATCAACGCTGCTTCCGACCAGAATTTTGCTGTTTTCGGTCTGCAATTAGCGGCTGAATTAATATTTGAATAAAGAATACCGAAATCCGAAATAAATACCGCAAAAGCAATAAATCCTTTAAGGAATTCCGTTAAAATATTATCAACGCTTATAAAATTATAAATCCCCGTGAAGCCGTGTTTTGCAAGGATAATAACACTTGGGAGAATTACAACAAACGGAATGGCTGCACCGAAATACGTTATCTTCTTTACTGTCAAAATGCCGTAAATCGAAATAAGAAAAGCAACCGCAGAAATAATAACGGCAAAAAATGACAGATCAACCTTTCCCGAATCCGCATCAGAAACGGTATTAAATATGCCCGATGCAACTCCGATTTCAGTAATAACTGAAAATATTAACGCCCCGGATGACAGCACAGCAGACACAAATTCCGATACCTTTCCCGTTTTAAATAACAGCACACCGTCAAAGTGCCATAAATACATAAAAAGCGTGGATAATACAAGAAAGATACCAACGGAAAAAATACTGCCGCAAAGGATACCGAAAAAATTAGTTATAACAAACAGAGAAATATAATAAATAAAAAAGGGATAACCTTCCCCGAAGGATCTAAAGAATCTTTTCATAATCGTTCCCCAAATCTCCGTATTGTACCGATTGTCTGAATTTTTTTAGTGTGGGCGTATAGAGCTCCATCTGAGTTTTTTTAATGCTTTCATTTTTGCAAACCTCCAATGCATATTTGTGAAGCCTTTCGGAGGAAGTATCGCTTTTATCCGAAAAAGTATGGTTATCCGTTTTGTATTTTGCGTTGTCAAGAAGTAAAATGGAAATATCTCGAACGTCATCCTCGACCAGGGTATCAGACAAATAATAGGCACATATACTGTTGAAATAAATATCATAATCACCACTGCCTGCTTTCCCGAGAGCTGCTTTAAAATCCTTTCCATAGAAGTTCAGCACTATATTTTCCATTTCCCCGGAAGCCGAATCCTTTGCAGTCTTACAATACGCCGTAACTGAGGGGCGCTCGGATATTCTTTCAAACACCATTGAAAAACAGTACGCTTTTTTGCTGTCGTCCTTTGCACAGGAGCACAGCATAAACATAATAAATAATATAAGTGGAAGTATTTTTTTCATATATCACAGCTAATTCAATTCATTGTTTTCTTTTCTTGATGCCGTATAAGGGTTCATAATCACCGTATCCGTCAGTATCTTATTGCTCGGAGGTGCAAAGGGCATCATATAGGGTACACCGAAGGACTCCTTTTTGCATAAAATACATAATGTGAGCATAAACAATGCCGTTATCCCGAAAAATCCGAGAACCTTACCAAAAATAAGGCTTGTAAATCTCAAAAGCACATTCGCATTCATATAAGTGGGATTCATAAAATTACATATTCCCGTAAGTGCTGCAATAACAATTACCGTTTCACTTGCAATTCCCGCCTTTATTGCCGCATCACCGAGTATCAAGCCCCCGACAACGCTCAATGCATCACCGACTGCTTTTGGCATCCTTACACCAACCTCACGTACAATTTCGAAAACGAGAAGTACAACAAACATTTCCGTAAAAATATCAAAAGGTACATCACTCCTACTCTGCATCTGTATTTTGTAAAGCGAGTAGGGGAGTGCTCCCTTATGAAATTCATGTATCGCAACATAGAAAGCCGGCAAATATACGGAAATCAGCATTCCCAGGACTCTGAGTATTCTGATAAAGGACGCATAGTAAATACTCTTGAGATAATCCTCCGACGATTGAATACTCTCCGTAAAAAGATAAGGCACCGTCAGAACAACAGGACTACCGTCACAAATTATCGCAATTCTCCCGCCAAGTATCTTTGAAGCAACCTTATCCGGCTTTTCGCTGTTTCCGACCTCCGAAAAGAGATTAAACCTTTTACTTTGAAGTTTCAACTCCAAAAAACCCGAATCAACGCATGAATTCATTGATATTTCCGACAATCTTTTAAGCAGCCTTTCAAGTACCGATTTATCAGCGATACCCTCATAATAAACAACTTTTACATCGGTATTAGTTTTGTCTCCGAGTCTGATGTTCAGAATCTTAAGATTACTGCTGCGTATGATCTTTCTGAGCATGGTTGCATTCACCATGGCATTCTCAACAAATCCTTGACGTGGTCCTCTTACAACAGCCTCACTCTCCGGCTCGCTGATACTTCGCCCATCTTCACTTCTGGCATCTGCCGCAAAGCAAAATATACCGCTGTTATCTTGACCGATGATAACCGCATTGCCGGAAAGTATTTTATCCGCGATTTCTCTCGTATCTCCGCACTCCGAAAGCGGAAGTGACGCCAGAACCGAAGTCAGTGCAGTTCTGTCAAGATTATTTTTTCTCTGTATACTCAGTGGTTTCAGTACGCCCTCTGTAATATACTTCTTATCGCACAGATTAATAATATACAAGACCGTCAGTTCCTGTTCATCCAGCACTCTTTTCGCAAAATCCGAACAGTTTGAAAATATTCTGTCAATCTCGCTTATCAGCTTCTGCATAACCATCTACTCCGCATATAATTTTACAATTAGTATCTCCCATAGTTACAACTATATTCTTGTCGAGGTGATTTTTATTGGATATGACATATGAGATCATTAAACAGCGGCTCAGAAACGCAATAATAAAAGAGAACACAAAACTAATGGAAATTAACATAGAGTACCCAACGATAAAAATGTCATCCGAGGGAAACAATATTACATATATAAACAACTTTTATCAAAAGCTCGCCGAATCATATTCCTCATACTGCGAAAAAAGAGCAAACAGAATAAATATATCAAGCTTCATCACCGAAAGATCAAGGTACATGGGTGGTGTATTGAAATATATAATATCCCATAACAACTCCGACTACCTGTCCATAGTCTGTGAAGCATCATTTTTTGACGGATATTTTAAGACTCTCTCAAGAATAACACAAACATGGCGACTTCAAGACGGCATACTGCTTCCATGCACATACTTCATAAAAAAAGAGGGACTTACTCCCCAAAAAGTCAAAAAAAAAGTCGGTGATATGATAACCGAAAAGATTAAAAGTAATAAGCCCGAGTTTACATATACAGACACAAGTTTTAAAAAATATGCCTACAACGTAAATCCGAACAACTTCTTCTTATGCTCCAACGGACTTGCCTTCTGGTTTGAACCGGGAACTCTCGCACCCCACTCCGAAGGATTCCCGACATTTGTAATTCCATACAAAAAAGAAGAGAGCCACCAAGAAGGCAGCTCGTAAAACAAGATTATTCATGTATATCTTTCATTGTAAGGGAAATTCTCTTTTTAGCCTCGTTGACTTCAAGAACCTTGACCTTGACAATATCACCGACAGATAAAACTTCCGACGGATGCCTAATATACTTATTACATATCTGCGAAATGTGTACAAGACCGTCCTGATGAACGCCTATATCAACAAAGGCACCAAAGTCGATAACATTACGCACCGTACCCATAAGAACCATGTCGGGCTTAAGGTCTGAAATCTCCATAACATCGTTTCTGAGAATGGATGCGGGAAGCTCATCTCTCGGGTCACGTCCGGGCTTGAGAAGCTCCTTGACAATATCAAGTATCGTAGGAACACCGACGCCGCATTCCTCAACCGCTTTCTTATCGCCGACTTTTTTGAGTCTTTCAACAAGCTCCGAAAGATTTCCCTTTGCAACATCCTCAAGAGAATATCCGCAAAGCTCCAGCAGTTTTTCGGCAGCGTCATAGCTTTCAGGGTGAACTCCGGTATTGTCAAGAATGTTCTTGCTCTCCGGGACTCTCAAAAATCCCGCACACTGTTCAAAGGCCTTGGGACCGAGCTTTGGAACTTTAGTCAGTTGCTTTCTCGATGTAAATATACCGTTTTCTTCTCTGTACGTAACAATATTCTTTGCGGTAGTACCGTTAAGTCCCGAAACATTCTTCAGAAGCGAAGGAGATGCTGTATTAAGGTCAACGCCGACCCAGTTTACACACTCCTCAACAACACCTCCCAATGTTTCATCAAGTCTTGCCGCAGGCATATCATGCTGATACTGACCGACGCCGATGGACTTGGGATCTATCTTTACAAGCTCTGCGAGAGGGTCCTGCAGTCTTCTTGCAATGGAAACGGCACTTCTTAAGGAAACGTCATAATCCGGAAATTCTTCTGCCCCCAGCTTTGAAGCGGAATATACCGAGGCACCTGCCTCGTTGACAATGGCGTAGCTTACGCCCTTTAGTTCCTTGAGCATATCCGCAACAAATCTCTCGGATTCTCTTGAAGCGGTACCGTTACCGATAGCGATATTCTTTACATTATGCTTCTTGATAAGATACATAAGTTTTATTTTAGCTTCTTCAATCTTATTGTGAGGCGGAGTAGGGTAGACCACGGAAGTTTCAAGCACCTTGCCGGTACCGTCAACGACAGCTATCTTGCATCCGGTTCTGTAAGCAGGGTCAAAGCCCATTGTAACATTACCCTTGACCGGAGGCTGCATAAGAAGGGGCTTTAGATTCAATGCAAAGTTTTTGATAGCGCCCTCACTGGCAGTATCGGTGAGTATATTTCTGATCTCTCTTTCAACTGACGGAAAGATAAGCCTTGTATAAGAATCCTTCGCGGAAGCAGTTACAAAATCAGCACACTCACCTTTTGAAATAATGACATTCCCGAGAATAATTCCCATTGCCGCTTCTTCCGGAATAACTACAGATACTTTAAGAAACTCCTCATTCTCACCTCTGTTGAGTGCGAGAACCTGATGTCCCGGAAGCTTTGCTATTTCCTTTGAAAATTCATAATACATTGTATAAACGGACTCCACCTCGGGATTACCTGCGGAAGTAATAAGTCCATGTGCTAAAATAACCTCTCTCAACGCCTTTCTGATATTCGCGTCATCCGAGATCCACTCTGCAATAATATCGGAAGCACCGGCAAGAGCATCCTCAACCGAATTTACTTCTTTTTCAACGTCTATGTATTTCTCTGCTTGTGCACTTATAGTAGTATCACCGATATTCTGATCGAAAATGAGCTGTGCAAGAGGTTCAAGTCCTTTTTCCTTGGCGATGGTAGCTCTTGTACGTCTCTTTTGCTTATAAGGTCGATAAATATCCTCAACCTCTGTCATGGTAGTGGCATTGTCAATAGCAATTATAAGCTCCTCTGTCAGTTTACCCTGTGCTTCAATCGAGTTTTTAACCTCTGTTCTTCTCTGTTCAAGATTACGCAGATAAGTGAGCCTGTCCGCAAGAGTACGAAGTGTGGTGTCATCCATCGTACCGTGCATTTCTTTTCTGTATCTTGCGATAAAAGGGATGGTATTTCCCTCATCAATAAGATTTATAACGTTTTCGACGTGAGTTTCGGTACGACCAAGCTCTCTTGCGAGAATTTGAATAATTGTTTCCATAATTTTTGTCACCATCCCTTTTGAGTTTTTGTAAAGCTATAATTAAAATATATGTAGACAGAAATGTACTGCAAGTTATAAGTGGTAAACCTGTTCCCAAGACAGCAGGGATATTTTCGCATAAGGCATATAAACATATACTGTCATTATACCATAAATCTTTCGCACTTTCAAGGGGGATTTTGACAAAAAAAGAAAAAATACTTTTTTTGAAAAAAAGACTTGACAAACCAAATGTTTTGTGCTATACTTTATAGGTCGTCAGGAATGACACACTGACGATGTCTTTGATATTTGGAGAAGTCGCGTAGCTGGTCGAGCGCGCACGATTGGAAATCGTGTAACCGGTAACACGGTTCGAGAGTTCGAATCTCTCCTTCTCCGCCAATGAGAAAATCCCGTAAAATCGCTGCGTGTGGCGGTTTTACGGGGTTTCTTTTGCTTTCATAATTTAAATTTATTTAAATCTTTTTAAGTATTTTTAAGTATTTATGTGGTCAAAATGTAGTCAAATATCTGTCAATGACATCTACAGAATCTATTTTCTTTGCTTCGGAAAGATGGGTGTAAATATCCATTGTAGTCTGAATGTTGGAGTGACCGAGAAAGCTTTGTGCGGCTTTTACATCTATGCCTGCTTCGTAGAGTATTGTTGCATATGCGTGGCGAAGTTGATGAGGTGTTATTGTGAGACCTGTGTTCTTTTGGTAACTTCCCCACATTCGTGTTACTCCTGAATTAGTAATCATTTCTCCATTTTGATTTTTGAATATAAGCTCGGTGTTTTTATGTTTTTTGCCGTCAATAAGCTTATCAGGTACAGGAGCATCCTTTTGTGGAGAAGGCGAGAGCTGAGGCGAGAGAGTCTACGCAGGCTGATTAAGGAGGACTTATGATAAAGATTACAGTAAAGCCCGATGAATTTCAGGTTAAGATTAAGGGACACGCTGAACACGGTGAGAATGGTAATGATATTGTGTGTTCTGCGGTGTCGACTCTTTTCTACACTCTCGGGCAGACTCTTTATGAGTCGCAGGAGATGCTTGTAAAAAATCCTATATTCACGGATAAAGACGGAGAAGGCTTTTGCAAATGTGTTCCAAAAAAGGAATATGAGGGCAATATTGCGAGAAGTTACTTCACAATTCTTCAGGGGTTTATGCTGATTGCAGGCAATTATCCGAAAAATGTCAAGATTTATATGAAATAATGCAGAAAAATGCCTTTGCTGTCCTTCGGGGGTGGCGAAGGTATATTTTAATTTATTATAATAAAGCCAACAAAGGCTCGCATCCTTTATGAAGCTTGCAAAACAAGCTTTAAAGAATCCAAAGGATTCTTCTAAAACTGCAGAAATGAAAGGAGCATCTATATGCTTGAAAAACTTATGCTGAATCTACAGCTGTTCGGTGAAGGCGGCGGTGATGGTGGAGACGGTGGCTCTGCCCAAGCCTCTGTTGGAGAATCTGTAGATACGCAAGATACGGGAGAAAAGAAAATTCCTGCCTCCATCCCCGAGAAGGCAAAGAAGTATTATGAGAAGGCAATGCAGAAGACAAGTGATTCCGCAAAGGCTTCCGATGATACTGTGCAGACTACCGTTGCACAAGGTACAACAGATAAGATTTCTTATACTGACCTGATTAAATCCGATGAGTATAAGGATGAACACAAGGCATATATGGACAAGGCTATCGGTGATAGACTCAAGAGGTATAAGGGTATAGAAGACGATTTGTCAAAGCACAAGGCTCTTCTCGATACTGTAGCGCAGAAGTACGGTATCAACCCCGATTCCGAGGATTTTCTGCAGGTACTCGGAGAAAAGATTGAGGCTGATGACTCTTACTATGAGAATTATGCTATGGAGCATGACATCTCTGCTCAAGAGGCAAGAAGGATAGTCACTATGGAACGGAAGGTTGCTCGGATTGAAGCAGAAAAGGAACAGGCACAGAAGCAGGAACAGATGCGACAGCAGATTATGACTCTTCGTCAGAATGCTGAAAAGACAAAGGCTCAGTTCCCGGATTTTGACCTTGATTCCGAGATGCAGAACGAGAAATTCCGCAGGCTTTGTGCGGTGAACAACGGTGATACTACGGCTGCCTTTATGGCTTGTCATTGGAACGAAATACTGCCTGCAACTGTGCAGATGGCTTCTCGACAGATTCAGGCTCAGACTGCCAATGCTGTAGCATCCAACAAGGCAAGACCTATTGAGAACGGTATATCTTCAAACGCTCCCTCTGTTGTACAGAACGATTTCAGAAATATGAGTCTCTCGGAACTGCGTAAATACGCAGACGAGCAGAGACGAAAGAAGTCAGGGAGATAAATCAAATATATAATATCTCTCCCTGATGCAAAAACAACAGAAAAGGAGAAATATTATGAAAAACATTATACTTTTTAATCTTCAGCTCTTTGCGGCTGATGTAAATCCCATCAATGTAACTTCGCAGTCTTCTATGTCTCCGACTATGAAGACATTCTACGATACCACACTTCTTGAAAACGCCAGAGAAGCAATGATTTTCACACAGTTCGGTGAAAAGCAGCCTATGAAGGGCAACAAGGTTGAATGGAGAAAGTTCAACACTTTTGCTAAGGCTCTTACTCCTCTTCAGGAAGGTGTTATCCCTACCGGTCAGACCTTCGGTATGACAAAGATTGAAGGCGAAACCACACAGCACGGTGATTTCACTGCAGTTTCAGACAGACTTGAGCTTGAATCCTATGACGATGTTATCTTCGGAGCAACCGAGGAAATGGGTGCGGCTGAAGGTGAAACTTACGATACTCTCACAAGAAACATTCTTGTTGCCGGCAACTCTGTTCTTTACTGTCCTGACGGTACTACAGAGGTTACATCAAGAGATAACATCTCAAAGGCTTGTATCCTTACTCCTGATGTAGTAAACAGAGCTGCTACTTGGCTCAAGAAAAACAAGGCTCCCAAGATTAACGGAAGCTATGTTGCTCTTATCCATCCTTCCGTAGCTTATGACCTTCGAAATTCCGAGGAATGGAAGGAATACCACAAGTACAATGATGTTGCTCCTATCTTCAAGGGCGAAATCGGTGAGCTTCACGGTGTTCGTTTCATCGAAACTACTAACGGAAAGATTTGGAAGGAAGAAGGTAAGAGTGCCGTTTATGCTACTCTCTTCCTTGGTGCAAAGGCATTCGGCATACTCGATCCCGAAGGAGAAGGCATGGAGATGATTATCAAGACAAAGGAACAGATTGGTGGTCCTCTCAATCAGTTCGGTACTATCGGTTACAAGTTCTGTCACGGTGCTAAGATTCTTTATCAGGAAAGAATGCTCAGAGTCGAATCAGGCTCTTACTTCGCAGATGTAGACGAAGCTAACTGATAACTTTTTAAACTTAATGAGAAGCAGACTCGCCATCCGCTTCTCCATACCATTTAAATGGAGGAAATTATAATGGCAGAAACAAAAAAGAATACGGCAACAAATAATGCTGAAACGAAAAGAGTTCAGGTGCGTCTTCCGAGGCTTTCTGGGCAGAATGCAATTCAGGAGGAATTCTATTCTGTTAACGGCAGAAACTACATAATTAAGCGTGGCGAAAATGTCCTTATTCCTGAAGAAGTTGCAGAGGTAATCCGCAATTCCGAAAAGGAAGAAGAGTATGCAATGCGTTATGTTGACTCGCTTAAGAATGCTGAAGAAAACAAAATGAACGATTTACTCAAACAGTAATTTTTACTTTACGAGAGGAGAGGAATGAGCATTTTTTTGATGTTTGTTCCTCTCCTTGTTTTTAAGGAGGTTACAAATGACTATAAAGGAATGTATTGACCTTGTCGATAGCATAAAACCCAATCAATATGTCATTAAGGAAAAAGTAATGTGGCTCTCCTTTGTAGATGAGCTTATTATCAATGATGTTCTTAAAACTCATGAAGGTTATGACGGGAGGTATGACCTTTTTGATGGGTATTCTGTTGATAAACTGTCAACAAAACTTATTGTAGAGAGTCCCTATGACAGGCTCTATCCTCAATATCTGAAGATGAAGATTGACCTTGAAAATGGAGAAATACAGCGATACAACAATTCCGCTGCTCTGTTTAACACATATCTTCTTGATTACAAAAAGTATTATAACAAGGCTCATATGCCGATTAACGGCACAATGAGAATACCCGACACTCCTTGCAAACATATTTCCGCGGGTATTTCGGATGCGGAGTATGAGAAGCTCAAGAGAGAGCTTTATCACATGCTTTTCGTGAATGTGGAAGAGGTTATTTCGCATGATAAACTTTACGCTGTTGCTATGGAGTATTATCAGAATAATACCGAGGTACTTAAGGGTAAGGATGGTAAAGACGGTGAAAAGGGCGAAAAAGGTGAACAGGGCGACAAAGGCGATAAAGGCGAGGACGGAAAAGATTTTAAAATACTCGGATATTATTCATCGCTCGGTGCTCTTGATTCGGCTGTGACTTCTCCCGATGTCGGCGATGCTTACGCTATAGGCGAAAACGCTCCTTATGATATTTATATATACGATGAAAAGATTGGCTGGGTAAATAACGGTTCGATTGCGGCGGGAATTGAGCTTAACCTCCGTGACGGCACAGCTGAAAATTCCCTTGAAGGAGTGGACAGTGAAGAAAATCCTGCTATATCTCTGGGTGAGGGGTGTGTTTCGCTTGGCGATGGGTGCGTGTCCGGCTGTATGGGCTATTACATTCAGGCGATAGATTTTAACAACAGAAAGATTTATCTTACAGACACTAAGGTAGACGGACTCCCCACTGTTGGTAAGGGTATAGTAACCGACCTTAGGGTGCCTTATGTATATAATGTGACATCCCAGCCTGTACAATTTTCAATTATTAACGGTAATCATTATCCCTTGTGCGGTACTATTGCTTCTATTGAAAATAATGTTGTCACTTACAAAGGCAGCTTAGGCTTTAACGGGTTTGTAAGTGATACCGATGTTGACGGGCATACGTTCTGCGTTCCGTCACAACCGACAGTGGGTGCGGTTTCCTTTGTAACAGGTGCTGTATCTATTGGTGAGAATGTTGTAAATGCAGGAAAATGTTCTTTCGGTGTTGGCAGAGATTTATTGCTCGCAGAGGGCTACGGTACAAATATCGGCAGAAGAAATACAACGGCTTATGGCAGCATTGCTCTCGGCGTTGATAACTATGTACCTGTTCAATTCGGAATAGGTATAGGTAATAAAAATACTGTTACGGGTTATGCGGGCATCGCTTTGGGTGACGGTAATGAGGTTACAGGTGAGCACGCCTCCTGTATAGGAAACGGATTAAAAGCTTTAAGATTTTATCAAAGTGTAAGAGGTTTTTTCAATATTCCCGATACGGATTTAAAATATCTGGAGATAGTCGGTAATGGCGGCAGCGATACGGATCGTAAAAATGCATATACTCTTGACGTAGAAGGTAATGCAAGATTTACGGGTAAGGTTTATGTGGAAAGCGAGAATGCAATCGGCGAGGGTAAGGAGCTTATGGACGCTGAAGCTGTCGACAAGACTATCAAGGATAAGGTTGATGCAAAAGAGCTTATGGATGCTAAGGCTGTTGACATGGCTATCAAGGATAAACTTGATGCATTGGGGCTTTTGGGGTCATATAAGACCTACGGCGTTTCCATTGACCTGTCAAACAGTAATCCCGAATCATCTGTTACATATATTGATGACGCCGCAGGTATGGTTGCGGGTTCGTCCGATTGGTACAAAATGAGTATTTTTAACAGAATCAAGCCGTGTCTTTTTAAGGATGGTGCGGTTGTCGGTTATCTTAATCCTGACAATTTTTCACAGTTTGAAGACGGTACGGCGGCAGATATTACTTCAGGCAACAGCGGCGATGTTATGATTGAGATTCCCAAAACAGGATATAAAATCTCAAAAAGCGGTACTTCTCTTACTATACGTATTACGGATGACCCGAACAGAACGGGATACTCCTACAAGGCACATACAAGAACACAGGAGGGTGACAGAGAAAAGCTTTATATCGGTGCTTTCCTTGGCAGCGATTTTTCAGGCAAGCTGCGTTCTCTATCAGGTGCTTCTCCCCTTAATAGAGCGGGCTTGATAGATTTCAGAGCCTACGCACAGGCAAACGGTACGGGCTATGATATTTTTTCATTCTATCCTTTGACACTTTTACAGTGCTTGTATCTGATTATGTATAAAAATCTTAATTCCCAGTCGGCACTCGGTAGGGGGTATGTCGGAGGAAGCGGCGGTGCAACTCTTACGGGGTCAACTATTGGCAAAGGTATGTGCTACGGTTCAATAAGTGGTTTTGAACAAGTAAAATTCCTCGGCATTGAGGATTTTTGGGGCAATTTACGTCAGTGGATTGATGGCTTTATTTCAACGTCTGATTATCATGCTTTGGTGGCAACCGACGCATTCAACAGTACAGGCGAGAATTACACCGATATGGGTGCGTTATCCACAAAGTACATTGGTGGGTTTATGAAAGAGACATATGGAAACAACAATATGGGATTTATTATTGGTTCTGCAGGTGGTTCAGACTCTACCTACTTCTCCGATTATGCGGACTTCAATGCGGACAGCGTGCCAATCTTTGGCGGTGGCTTCTCGGATAGTTCGTATGCAGGAGCTTTCAGGCTTGGTATCACCTATAAACCTTCCTCGAACGGTGATATGTATGTTGGCGGTCGCTTGATGTACCTGTAAAAAACACACAAGAAAGGTGGTACTTTATGAAATTTATCGGAACGGTTCTGGGTAACTCTGAACAGGCAAAGGCGTTGGTTGTCGGAAAAGATACTGTTTATGTACATACGGATGTTGTCCCTGTTGAAATGGACGGCAAAGTGGTTGAGGACTTATTCAGCTACACCGAGATTCAATACGGTAAGGACGAATATATTGAGCTTATGGCAAACAGGAATGAGCAGTTAAATAATGACCTGACGGATACACAGCTTGCTCTGTGCGAGCTTTATGAAATAATCGGAGGTGGAAATAATGGCTAAGATTTATGCGAGCTTAATCCTTAAAGGACTTAAGACTATTGACGATGTTCCCTCTTCCATTCGCTCCGAGGTACAGAGTATTCTTGATGGAAAATCTTAATCGGAGGTTAAATCGAAATGCAGGAATTGATAAAAGAGCTTCTCGTTGCAGTGGTTGTTGCCGCAGTACCGGTACTGTTCGGTTACATTGTGTGGCTTCTCAAACGTCAGAACAGGGAGCGAAGTGCCAACAGCAAGGCTAATATGTTGCTTTTGCGGGTACATTTGATTGAATATCATGACAAGTATATGGCTGTCGGTGAGATTCCATCTTATGTTTATCAGAATTTCAATGATATGTATGATGCGTACAAGGCTCTCGGCGGTAACGGTATGATTACCAAGATGCACGAGGAAATTGAAGAATTACATTTGAAAAGAAAAAAGGAATAATCATTACTTAAAGAGAGGTAAAGAATATGGATTTAACACAAATTATTGTACTTATTATCGGCGTTGTTTCGCTTTGTATTACAAGTATATTTCTTCCCTATGTCAAAACTAAGGTATCAGCAAACAAGCTCTCGACTATTTATTCTCTTGTCAAAATTGCGGTCAATGCTGCAGAGCAGCTTTACGGCTCAAAAA
>JAZUOO010000014.1:0-23792 GCA_045604705.1 Eubacteriales bacterium | reverse complement strand
CTGTTTTGTTACAGAAATCCCGTAGCTTCGCTTCCTGACCTTTAAGCTTCACGGAAATACGGTTAAACTCAAGCTGTAAATCTGTCTTTGCTTCTTCATCGGAAGCATTCTTCAAAGCTTCATCCAGTGCAACAAGCTCCTGCTTTGACTTGCGTATGGCTCTTTCCATGCCTCTCTGCTTCTGCGTGGCGTCATATACGGACATTTCGGAACCGCCATAGGTAACAGTACCCTCACGCCATTCTCTTAATTGTTCGGCTGTATACGCAGGCTGTGAGACTCCCTCAAAGAACATATACCAGTTGTGACGGCAGTTTGCCCCCTGAAAGCCTCGCACATCGCCGTAGCCTATATCAGACAGCGAAAGGTATCCCTTGCGTCCCGAAAAAGAAACAACCTGACCTTGCCATAATGCGTGTTCAGGTCTTGCCCCTGAATGTGCTGTTATTTCCATAAGGTCACAATCAAGCTCTGCAGCTCGCATTTCCTGAAGCTTTCCACAGCTCTGATTCACACCGGTTAGCACTGCACGTCTCACAGCTGTATCAAGTGAGCTGATATGCCCTGTAGGGTAAATGACGTTAACACCCTTATAGGCCGCACTTTTTATTGCATTTCTTATTGCATCCTGATAAGAGAAAGCACCGGACACAACCTGCATATGTGCAAGGTCACAGGCTTCAATATATGCCGTCTGACTCGTTACTGCTGTCGTCATTGTGAGGTTTGTCACCTCTGTTGTAGCCTTAGCCATTGCTGCAGTAACAATCTTGTTCATCGCAGGTGAAATATACTTAACCTTGCCCGGTGATAATCCTGCATCAATAAGCAGTTCATCATCGTAATTGAAAACCTCGGTTTTTGAGTCGTTGAAAATCTTCTCGACTTCCTTTTTTGATATTCCAATCTCTTTTCCGACTCTTTCAAGTACTTCATCGTAAAGCATACCGCTTTGCTGTAGCTTTTCCGCCTGCCACTGTGCCGTTTCAGTTATAGTAAAATCTGTTTTTGCAATACGCCTTGCGACATCACGGATAATAGTTTCCTGTAATTGTTTATGTACTTTCAGGTAGTCAAATTGGTATTCGTTTAATTTTTCGGGTGTTATCATTCTTCAAAGAGTTCCTCTGAATCTTCCCCTGAAATTTCCGCAATAGCTTTTCTTGCCTGCTCCTCACTCTCACCGTTCCACCAGTTTCTGAACTCCCATTTTGCCATTATCCCCGCCGATACCAGCTGAAGATTACGAGTAAATTCAGCCGCAGTGTCGTGAATAATGCTGTCGTCAAAATCGACTGTTATGTCAATGTCGGGATTTTCTCCCTCGAGCCACAAAACCGCACGGATAAGTCCTGTGATTGCCGACGAAAGTATTAGCTTGTGCTTTGATAGGTTCTGATACAAAGCACTGTTCTCGGAAATAACCTCAGTAGCCGTTTTCGCTCCGCTGCTCTTGTAGACATAACGCCCCGTACCAAGTCCACACCTGTCAGAAAGAATGTCAAGTGCCGTGTTGATGCTCTCTGTGTGCTCAGTTGAACGAATGGAAAAATCCGTTTCCGACATTTTTTCGGATACATCATCCGGCAAAGCAAAAAACTCTGTATCGTTATCGTCAAAAATAGGATGTGAAATTCCCTCTTCTTCCTTCACAATCTGAGCCACTGAAACAGGAATATAAACTCTCTTTTTTCCAAGTCTGAATTCATTAAGGTAACTATCATAAATAAGGTCAATACCTTCAAGTGCCGAAATGGCGTTTGCATAAATTGAAATACCCATTGGGGAGAAGGTGTCTGTGTTGTTTATAATGTTCGGTGAAACAATCTGAAACAGCGGCAAAGACGAGCCGGTTTCATATTCCTCAAGAACACCTTTTGGTAGAGGAACGCTCTGTGCCGTGTTCTCGTCAAAAAGCCTGTTTGAAATAACATACTTCCCGTTTACAAGCCTGTGAGCCTGTATGTACACACACTTCTTGCCGCCTATAACCTTTTTCGAGCAGAAAGCACATTCCGTAATTCTCTCGTTGTCAACAGACAAAGGATAAATCATATCAGCCTGCAGATAGTCAATCTTGACATTGCCATTACCGTCAAGGTATTCACAGAAAGCACCGGTACCCAGTGCAAAGGAAAGCTCGCAAAGCCTGTTTGCACGAACACGGAAGTTGTTGTCGTCAAGGATTTTTCGCACTTTCTCTGTTAAAGTCTCATCAGAGGTCGTAACAACAAGCTTTTCGTTTAGCAGGAGATTCGCCCAGTCTTCACAAACCTTTTTCGCCATAGACAAAGAATGACGGTTTCTTTTTATTCGTTTTTTACCGTTGTATTGCAAATAACTGTGAAATTTCAGTACATAACCACTGTACCATTCACGCCAGAGAGCAATGTTTGAAAAGACAGTATCCGATATAAGACCACTGTCAACATTGATTCCCATTTTACGCAAATAATCTTTCATTTTTTACCTACCTTTTCAAAATATGTAAACCGACTGCCGCTGAAATTGCTTTCATATGCTTTTCCGCCGCATATTCCATAGCGTCAAGGCTGTCAATATTAACACTGCCGTCATCAAGTCGCACATCACCCTGCTTTTTGTTGTCCCATACCGCACACCGAAGTGCCGAAATAAGATGTTTGCAGTGCCGCATAACTCGGAAACCGTCAAACGCCATAAGAGACTGAAAGAAGCGGATTCTTCCGAGAATTTCACCTTTCACAGCACACCTTACATCAATCGGCAGTCGCTCTCTTGCAACCGCATTCTTAAGACCGTTTATCAAAACAGTTTCAGCACTGTCGCATAAAACCTCTGATACACTGTACTTGCTTAATGCACACCGCACAAAATCAATAAAATCACGCTGAAGTTCGTCAGGTCCGATTTCTTTTTTCTTGTAATATTCATCAAGCACATAAATCCGCCTGAAGTCCTTGGAAAAGCCAAGAAGCATAAAAGCGTGTGCCGAATCGTTTCCGCCAAAGTCTACACCGATACAAGTAAAAGCAATGTCGTCGGGGACACTGTCAATAATAAAGCGTTCGGAATCGTCTGCAAACTTTCTGTATATAGCACCTTCCGCTGCCTGCCACTTTCCAAGAATAAAACGGTCAAAATAAACAGTCCCCGCATATTCTTTCTCAAGGTTTTCCACAAAAGAACGGGGGAGTCGGGGATTGTCATATATCGTGTAGGTCTGTGAAAAGACATCAAGTCCCTTTTCAGGAGCAGAATCAATAAATTGTTTCAGCCAATGAGTAGGACCGTCGGGGTTGCAGGTGCCGTCAAAGCAGGAAGTCGGTGCAGAAAGTCTTGACTTCAGCATTGTAAAAATATCCTCGTGCCAGGTTGTTACCTCGTCACCGTAACAGTATTCAATTTCCGAACCCTGAATTTTTGATACCTGATTAACCTTGTCAGCACCTAAGGCATAACATTTTCGACCAAAAAGCCGAACAGTGTTGTCGCTTGAAATGTTTCCGACAAGAGAGGGAGTCCAGATGTTTCTCATCGGCGTAAGAATATTACGTTCAAGCGTTTCCCTGGTGTTTCCGAGAAGAACAATAAGTCCTTGCCCTGTACAAGAACGAATACGTCTCGGAATATTGTAAAAATCAAGGAAAGTCTTGCCGGAACGAGTTGCCCCGCTTTTTATGTTCCATCGGTGATTACAATTTTGCCAGAACTCTTTTTGTTTTTGATTAAATTCCATTGCTTTTACTCACAAGACTTGTCTATACCGGAAAGAACCTCATCGAGTTTCTTAAGTACATCGTCATTCTCGCCGTCTTTATCTTTCCAACCTTTGAAGTTATGAGCCAACGAAAAAATAGCACCTTTGGCACCGTCTCTGTCAAACAGACGTCCCTCTGTGTATTCCTCAATCCGAGACTTCGCACGCGTAACCGTGTCAACGAATTGTTTCTTACCTTGATAATTAAGAAGTGCCTGTCGGGATGTAAACCCCAATGCAAGTGCAAGTCCTGTTACGGTCGGAGGCTTTGCACCGACAATAATTGGTGTGCCGTATTTGTCCGTAAGAACATTGCCTTCATCGTCTTTAAGAACTTTTCCACAGCAATCTTCAAAATATTTGTCAATAATAACTTGCATTTCTTCCGGATTTTTATATTTTGGTTGCATCCCCGTCGTCACTCACTCCTTTCAAGAATAATAAATCCCACCTACCTCATCCGCCGATACAACTTCCCCGGCACACAAAAAAGGCACAGAGTAATCTCTGCACCTTCTTTTTACAGCTTACATTATACCACAGGTTGAGCGAACAAAACGAACAACCTTATAAAAAATGGTTTTGTTTACAATTCCTTTACAACTTTTTTCGTGAAAACTATTGACATACGTGTTAATACGTGCTATAATATATACAAGAGGTGAGGATAATGAAATTCAGCGAACTGAAGCGACTACTTAAAAAGAATGGTTGCTACATCGCAAGGGAAGGCAAGGGACACGAAATATGGTACAGTCCAAAAACAAAAAAGACTTTCTCTGTTGGGAGACATACAACAGAAGATGTGAAACCCAAAACACTGAAATCCATTCTGGAAGATGCAGGGATTGAATAAATCCCTGTATGATTCCCTAAAATATATTATATCGAAAGAGAGGTACACAAAATGGCTAAATATGTATATCCCGCATTGTTTATTCCGGAAAACGAAGGTGGCTATGCAGTTGAATTTCCTGATATAGACGGTTGTTATACCCAAGGAGAAACGCTTGCGGAAGCGCTTGAAATGGCAGAGGATGCTCTTGCCCTTATGTTATACGATGCAGAAGAAGCAGGAAGAGAAATTCCACCAGCGAGCAATATTGAAAAACTTAATATTCAAAAAGGTGTTACAGTTTCTCTTGTACACTGCGACACTATTGAATATCGGAAATACTTTGCAAGTAAAGCAGTAAAGAAAACACTTACAATCCCACTGTGGTTGAACACACTTGCAGAACGTAAAGAAATAAATTTTTCTTCAGTTTTGCAAAACGCATTAAAAAAAGAACTTCAAATTGAAGATTGATTTTTATAACACAACTTCACTAAAACGGCAGGGCAAATAGCCTTGCCCTTTGCTTTTTTATTTTCCACAATATCTGAACACAGCCATTCTGCACGAACCCGCAGTATTATTTCCGCCCACATACATCGCAACAGCGTGCCAGCTTTTTAAAAGAATAAAACGTGCATACATCATGCCTGAAACAAGTGGGTCATTTACCGAAAGTATGTAATCAGAGATTTTTGCCCGTTCCAACTCGCAAAATACTTTCATTTTCTCAAGCTCACTTATCTTATCAGCAATACTGACAGCTATGTCTCCGACAGAATCTGAAACAGCACCATTTCTGACTACTATTCCTCCATACCTCGCACAAAGCCCCGGAGACTTGCCACGCATATACTCGATTTCTTCGCTGAGTGCCTTTATTTTAACGGAATACTTGTAGTATGCCGAAAGCTCCTCAATTGTCATTTAATCCTCACTTTCCTTGCATTCGGCTTCGAGCCATTCTTTCCACTTTACCGGATATTGCAAATCGTGAATAGTGCCCTCAAGGAATAAAGCGTCTGTCTGAACAGCCTCGATAAACCTTGCAAATTCATCAATGCTCATATTCCGAATTCGGTCATAGTTTGTTATGTTATCCAATGTATCACCGCCTTATTTGTTCATTTCTTCACGCAATCCGTCTTTGATGTAATAATCAATTCCTAGAGATTTACACAATGCTTCTGCTTTTTCTCCGAAAGATTTCCAATCAATTTCCGAATGATGATAATTTAACTTTCCGATTTTTACCTTGTCAACAATTCCCGAAACTGTTTGCAAATCGTGAAAGAATTTTTCTTCATCGGTAACAGGCTCAAAAGACACCCAAGTTTTAATTCCTCGCCTATTGGCTTCAAACAACGCTCCCGCTCGTTCTTTTAACGGTGCTTTACAATCCGTTCCGTCAAGAGTGATACCATACCAATCCCATTCGTCAAGCAAATCAAAATCACGGCTTCCATCACCTTTTGTCAATATCTGCACATTGTTTCCGCTTTCCTTAATTGCCTTTATAATCTCTCTTGTCGGTGTTGTGTCATATCCGCAAGGGTACGGGTCACAAGTAAAACAAAGGTGAATGAGTTTGCCTGTAATCTTTTCTCTTTCAATCTGCCTTTTGACTTCCTCAACAATGTTATTTCTCGGCTCTACGCATTTGTGAAAATCGTCTTTTGCTTTTCGTAATATTGACGGAGCAAAACAATAAAAACATTCGTGCGGACAGCCTGTGTAAATGTTTATGGCATAATCGCCATACTCTTTTGCTTTGCCTTTCGGCTCATAAATGGGTTTCACTTCTCCCCACCTCTTTCTTTTGGTGTGCGTGTGTTCCACAAATTTGTTGCATCATTAGTTGCTCTTTCTTTTGATATAAAAACATTTCGCTCTCCGTGATAGAATTGGTATGTGCAATCGCACGGAAAGAATTTGCTCCTTGCATGGCATTCTGTGCATCGAATACAAACCCCATTATCCATATAAATCGGTTGATAATGCACCTCTGCTTCTCCCCCACAAAACGGGCAAGGTAACAATTCAGCCATCACCCCTCACCGCCTTTTTCGGTTGGGTGGTTGATTTCGATTTCCATACATTCAACAACTTTTGCTTTTGCAGAAACAACAAAATAAATCTTGTTATCACAGATTACATTTCCAACTCGAAATTCTACGCCGTTTATATCAATGATTGTGCAACGGCTCTTTTCTCTGCCGTGTGTCATAACATATTTAGCCAACTGTTTATCCATTTCCCCTCATCTTCCTTTCCACTCCGTCATTTCCTTTACAAGGTTGTCAATGTTTGCAAACAATTTATCTACTAAAGTGTGAGCATTCGGGCGGTCATATCTTTTATCGCTTTCGTAAATATCTTTCAACCTCTTTGCAAACTCTTTTACGGCTTCGGATTTTGCATTTTGGTACTTCTCAGATAACTTCATATAGTCAAGAAACTCTTTATGAGATTGTTCTTCAAAACCATTGATTGCTTCGTGCAACCTCTCATTCTTTGCCATATGCTCTTTAATGTCAATATGAGCTTCTTTAAGATTTTGTTTTAATTTCTCAATCTCCGCTTTCTGCTCATCTATCTTTTCGATGTATTCATTTTGAATATCATTCGACAGCTTCAGTAAATTGTTGAGGTCAGCAAGTTCTGCTTTTTGTCTGTTGATAAGGGCAAGGGCATTGTTTTGCAAATTCTTGATACAATTTGCACTATGCATCGAATGCAAAGGACATTCTCTGCATCCTTTAGTGTTTGCACATAAATCCAAAGCCTTTATAATCTCAGCTTCACCGAGCTTCATCTTGTTATCTGTCATTTAATTCCCCTCTTTCTGCGGTGTGCGTGTGTTCCACGCCCCTTTTGCTTGTGCTTTGGTTAAATAAATCTGTGCAGTTTGTGCACTGCAATTCTCGCAAATGACGCCGTAAGTATGGTCGTCATATCCATTTGTTTGCTCATTGTAAAAGCTGTGTGTTTCTATGTGAGCCGTTCCCCCACAAAACGGACACGGAAGTAATTCAGCCATTCTGTTCGCCCCTTTCCCCGTAACTGCAAAAGCCATCTTCTTGCATACCTTTGTAATGCTCATTGCAATACCCAACACCTTCACAGATTATGTCAGCTTCATAATGCCGACAATCTTTACAGTGCACCACTTCACAATTTTGAAGTGTTCGCAAGAGTTTTCTACTCCCTCTTGATACATCAATTCATATAGGTTATCTATTGTGAGCATAAGTCTTTCGTGTTCTTTGCAGGCACCAAAGTGAATACAATCCTTGCACGTCATCCCTTCACCTGCTTTCCGTCCATGCGAGCACCGCAATAAGGACAGAATTGATATAGAGGTTCATTCATTTTTTCATCAACTTCTGTCTTTGCAGGGCATTCAGAACATTCATACAAATTACCTTCCAACCAAATCCAATGTCCATGCCGCACTTCCACAACATCGGCTGTAGGTGTCCTTTCTACCTCTTTTAGTGCAATCCCGTAAGCATAACGCTCTCCACTTCCCTCGTTTGTGTGTCCGTAATAATAAACTATTCTTCTTGTTATTTCTTCCGCATCAATATACCTTGCCATTCACTCACCGCCTGTCTCTATGTTTTCAAGCCGTTCTATAATTCTCTCAAATATTGCCAAAACATCGTAATAATCCTGTTCAGAAAAAGCATTTAACAAACTTGAGCCCATCAATTCCATTAACTCTCTTTTTTGTATAACGGAAATTGTTTCATAATCTGGCGTTATGTATTCGTTCATTCCTCTCCACTGCCTTTCAAAAGTTTGGATTTGTCAATATTTCAAGTCTGTCTTTAAGTCTTTGATTTTCTTCTTGTAACGACTTATTCTTAGTTCTAAGTCGATTGATTTTGTTTGAAAGATTTATAAATGCCTTTTCAAAATCGCAGGTCTCACAATTCCCGCTATCGTGGCAATGCCGACTATACGGGCAAATTTTACTTTTCATTTTCCCCTCATCTTCCTTTCTGCACACTGTTTTCATTTTCAGTGTTCAAATCGTCTATCCAACCGCATCTGATGTTGCAGTCCTGAGCCTCGGAGCATCCGATGCAGCACTTCCTGCCGTCTGAACGACAGCAGGAGCATAAACCATATGGATTTTTACCGGTAATGCAAACTGGATTTTTATTGTCATTATTCATCGTTGCACTCCCTAAACCTACCACCGCCTATATTAAACAGCTCTATAAACTCACAGCTGTCACAATGCTCATCAAGCTCATCCTGACTCTTGCACTCAACCGGAAATCTGCAGTATTTATCGCAAAATATTTCAATTACCTTTCCGACCTCTGTTTCCCAGCAAGCACTATGTAACATAATTGGGAATTTAACTTCCGTGCCGCATCTTTTACATTTGCCCATCTTTATACCTCCCAAAGCCCCTTAAAAAGCACTTTCGCCTTATCAAAATCCACCGGCACATCACAGAACTCATCCTCTGATACACCGACAAAAATAATCGTACCCACAAAGCTCACACCGCATATATCGCAGTTGTAGGGAAGATTCCGGAACCTGCCCTCCTCGTTGCATATGATACACATATCGGACGCGATTGTAACGGTTTCAATATAACCGCCTACCGTCTTTTGCAGGTTCTCAAGAGTGTTTGATATGTATACACACCTCGGTTTCTTGCCGGGGTCTTTGATTATTACTTTAATTTTCATCTTTCTCCACCATCTCCAAAAGCTTTAATAAGTCATAAAACCGTCTTGCATCAAGTCCGGTCCGTTGCTTTATCTTTTTAATGTGGTACGTAAGCGTGTTGCGGTGTACATAAAGCTTATTTGCCGCCTTCTGAAGACTCATATCACACTCAGCAAGCATCTTAATCATTTTAAGCTCGAATTCCGTTATTTTCATTTGCGACCTCCACCTTCTCCAACGCCACAATGATAACACTGTTCCACCGCAAAGGGTCAACGCTTACAAGCTCAGCCTGGTAAACGGCTCCACCATAAAGAGCGGATTTGGGGAGCCTGAGAGCCTGAATGTAGTAAGGCTTACCTTCGTAGTAAACCACTTGACCTTTATTCATAGCTCTCTGAATATCCGGAAGCTTTTCCTTTGCAGCTTCAATTTTATCTGTCCTAATATCTGCCATATACTTACCTCAAATATTTTCAATAAAGTCATCGAGATTAATGTCACTCCGGTCCGAGCCTTCAAAGCTTCGGTAATTTGCAAGCTTTTCCACTCTTTCACGGTCTGAGGTTGAAAACTTGTTGTTCTCCCATTCCTCGACCTTGACCTTCCAATCTCCGATATTCCATCCTTGCTTTGAATAGTAGTTGTAAAACCTCGCAGGGTCTATTATGCTCTGACGTTCAAAACAAAATTTTCTCACTTCCTCCAAAGTCGGTGGAGTCGGTGCGTTTTTTGCTTCTTCTACTTCTTTATATTCTTTTATTTCTTTATATTCTTTAGATGTTGTCGCTTGCTTGTCGCTTGTTTGCCGCTCAGCCTGCACTTTGCTTGTCGTTTTTCTGTCGCTTACCTTGTCGCTTCCAAAAATTTCCATACCTGTTTTTACACTTATACTTGGGTTTTCACTTTGTCGGCACTTTGTCGCTTTGCTTGTCGCTACTTTGTCGGTTATCTTGTCGCTTACCTTGTCGTTTTTTTGAAACTTGTCAAATTTGACTATTTTGACAACTCTGAACTTAGGATAGGAAGCCTGCGTAATCTCCCCGGTGCTTTCAAGGTGTTCGAGTGCCGTTCTGACCTCACGGGGAGATAAATCAAGCTCACTTGCAAGTGTCGCAATACTGCATACCCTCGCACCTCTTTCAATCGCCAAACCACGCCATTTTTTATCTTCATAGCTTGCAGTAAGCAGTAAATGAATAAATACTCTGAATGTATTTGCATCCTCGTACCACTCCCAGGAAAGAAGTGACCGAAAGATTTTTATGTATCCGTTTGTAACCATTTTTATACCTCAAATCCGAGCAAATCAAGTATTTTACCTGCGGTTTCAGCTTTCGAGCAGAACATAAACTCCACTCCATAGGCGGTATGGACCCTGTAAATCTCATCCATAAGAGCACGCCCGGACACCGGAGAAAATTTACTGTGCCAATTTGCGACATCTTCAATCGACTTTACATTCCGACTGTGCTCGCAGAGCACAATCATTTTTGTTTTCGAGAGATGTGCCCTGCGTACCTCTTTCCAAAATCTTGAATGGTCTTTTTTGTTCATAAGATTTGTCGCCATCTCGTCAAGGTTTTGCTTTCGGTCTATCACAATACCGTCATTGCTCTCAATCTGATAGTCACCAGTATCAAGCTTCTGTACCTTGTACGGTATACTTTTCATATCAAAATAGCTCAGAATGTGCCCGTTCTTTTTTTCTCTTGTATCACATATAACTGTCATTTTTCAAATTCCGTTTCTACATTCATTAAAAGGGCAAATCGTCTTCGTTGCCTACGGCTTCAAAAGAGGCGTTTTCAGCCGTGTTCCCTTCAGCACCGGGAATTGCACCCGAAACACCTGAAACGCTCTCCTGCGTGCTCTGCTTCGACCTACCGAGAGGAAACTCCACACTCTGTGCCACAACCTCAAAAACATTCCTTGTCTGTCCTGCGTTATCTGTGTAATTTCTTGTCTGAATACTGCCTACAACTGACATTCCGTCACCTTTTCTGAAGTATTTTGCCACAAATTCAGCAGAATGTCTCCAAGCAACAATGTTTATAAAATCCGCCTGTGTGTCCTCGCCGCTTCTATACTGACGGTTTACCGCAAGAGTAAAGGAAGCAACAGGAACACCGCTTTGTGTTTGCTTTAACTCTATATCACGGACAAGTCTGCCCTCAAGTACCGTTATATTCACTGTTCAATGCCTCCGTAAGTCCAGTCGCTTCGGTTTCGGTCTCAAACCATTCAGAAGCCTTGCTCTCACCATTCTTTATAGCGTTGAATATTCCGATATAGTCCGTAAGGTCATCTACCGTCATAGTATCAATCTTTCGCTTCAGACGCTTTTCAAGCTGCTCCTGCGATACACCGAGCTTCGAGAATGTCACAACCATCTTCTTTACTCTGTCAATAAGAGGAATATCACTTCCACCGGCAATAGTTTTCTTGCACTCAGCAATAGCGTCCTCAACAAACCACGAAGGAAGTATCGCAAGTATACGGGAACGGAGTCTGCGTGTCGCCATATTTGCATTGTTCTCGTATATGTCACGCTGACTTGTAAGAGATACCATTTTGCCTTTGTTTTCTCTCTGATGAGGATTTGTGAAGTTCTGAACGCTCTGTGCATTTGTTTCCAAATCCCATGCATAAGCTTGCATTTCGCTCTTGCCGTCATCCTGAGAAAGTTCTTTGATACCGTAGTCAATATTCCCCCAACATCTTGCAAGTTCTTCGGCAAACCTGATTGTCGGACCTTCTACCGTCTGACCGCCACGGGGAAACGAATAAAATGCCTTTTCTGCCATTGTAGGTCTCTGACAAGCTTCCATCGCCTTTGCATATGCTTGTATCTCATCACGAGGAAATCTCTTTGCAATTACAAGCTTTCCCTGTGCCTCCGCAATAGCTCTTGATGCCTCAATGGCAACAGTTCCCTGGTTGATTTTATCCATCTGTGCCACCACACCGCTGTTCATATTCGGCATATTGGGCATCTGGCTTTCATAGTTTATTACTGAATTATCCATTGTTTCATTCTCCTTTACTTTCATTCAACTTCCTTTGCAAGATAGCTTGGAAGTCCTAAATTGTTTATCATATTTTGCCTACCAAGATAACCGTACCAGTTCCCTGTAGTTTTGCAGTCGTGATATATTCCGATGTATTCCCGAAAAAGGTCATACCCTCGTGTTACAAAAAGCTTGTCAGACTGAAGTATGTTCACGGCAAACGGAGGGTCCTTTTCGATAACGATAAATACAAAACCGTGTTCCTTGCCTGTAACCGTCTTTACACCCTCAGAGTACATACCCGACTGAAAGTCGTACCCGTGTTTTATTGCCGCCTTCATAAATGCCTCACTCTCGGCACACGCAGCCGTTTTGAGGTCGATTATTAGAGGATGCTCTCCGACCTGGGTAATACAGTCAGCTCTGCACTTGCACTGTTCCCCTGTCAGCTCATCAGTCCAAAAGAACACCTTTTCGCGTTCACCGGAAAGAAGCCTTTTCACAAAAGAATTACTGTAAAGAGCTTTACACATAGCCTCTGAAAGAGCATACATATCTCCTGTTACAACAATCTTTTCGCCTGCCTCTGAAAGAAATTCCGAATATGCTTCTCTGCCTGCCTTTGTCCGCCTGTCAAAATCGGGAATAATTGCAAATTCATCGTGCAGCGTTTCCGGCTCAAGTGCCATTTTGTGAAAGAGCTGACCGAAAAGCAGTGTCGGTGTAGGTTCTTCCGGGTTTTCTTTGTGATACTTGAATTTTTCCGGTGATTCGGAAATGTACCACAGCTCTGACCTTGAAACGGCAGGGTGCTGTCTGTATTCTCTTTCTGTCATACATTACCCCCAGTGACACTTATCAAGACAAAGAGCACAAATTCCAAGCCTTTTTTTGTCGTTAATAAGGTAGTCCACGTCATTCTCTAAAATATCGGCACCGCAAAAAGCACATTCTCCGATGACCTCGTTATCTTCATCTTCCTTTGCGGATTTAGAAATAAAATATCTGTCGTTGTCGATAAGCTCCTGTCTGAAATCAAATTTTGTCATTTATTCTCCTTTCTGAAGCTCAGTTCATGCATAAGTGCAGTTATGTAATCAAATCTTACCTGAATATCTTCACGGTATTTGATTGAACTGTTTCTGAATGTGTTTTTTATATCCGTTCCATGCTTCAATCCGCTTTCATAAAGATATTCCGTAACTTTAACCATGTTCCCTGTACGCATTATTTCCGCAAATACACGAACCGCCAACGGAGCAGGCATATCAAGCATATAATACAGGTTGTATGCACACGGGAAAGGGTTTGATGCACTCGCAATTTCTTCCTTTGGTGTGTATTTTCTTTTTTTATTTCTCATGTCACTCACCTTCTGCTGTACGAATTTTGTCGATAGCCATAACAATTAACATTTCATACATTTCGCAGCATCTATCCTTGCTTGAAGAAGTAATATGCCAAGAAGAACCGGCACGCCTTGCAGTTTCGAGAATCAGCCCTGCTGTATGAAGGAGCTGCTTTGTGTTATTTAATGCAGAAAAAATCTTATAATAATCTTCATAAGGAACAGTAGCCGGCACACAGTCGGTTTGCTCTTGACAAGTCGTATTAATTGTGTTATAATTATTAACAGAAGAAACTTGTGTGTCGTTACAATTGTTCTTCTTCGGGCTTTCGGTGTCTGCAAACGCCGGAGGCTCTTTCTTTTTACTTTTTGCTTTTTTACCCTTTAAGGTTAAGCCACACCTTCTTTTATAATCCGCAACTGCCTGAGGTTTGCATCCGAGTTGCTTTGCAATTTCCGTATTTCCCATACCCTGTGCAATATATGCCTTGAGTCTGAATACATTTTCATCGTTCCAGAATCGAGCCTTACTCGAAGTCTTAATATTAAGAATATCCTTAACTTCATCTATTGTAATATCGAATAATTCGGAGGTTCGCACAAGTGCATCCTTGTCCTTTTTTGTATCCCTCCAATATAGAAGAACATCATCTCTTAATTTCTCTGTCATTTTCTACCTCCCAAATAATTGCTGAAGAATAATCATCGGCATAAACAATGCTGCTCCGATACCTCCAATTAAAAGGCTTTTGGTAAAACCAATACTTCCGTTTTCTAAAAGACAAACACAGCAGAATAACATAATTAACCCTGCAAGTGCCGATAATACAGAAACCGCACCGGCAATGTATATTCCTTTAATTATCTTCTTTTTTGCGTTCACCTATCATCACCGTCCTTTCCTTGTCACTTACACCGTTGATTTTTAATCCTACAAGACTGCCCCTGATAGCACCACGCAGGACCGTAAGCTTTGCGGATGTATCAGCCTTGATGATGACCTCGAATCCGTCACCGTGATATGTAATTTCATAGCCGGGCATTTTGATTTCTCCTTTCATATATGTTCTAAGTACCTGCGATTCTTCCGGAGAGCAGATTGTCTACCGTAGTGTTAAGCACTTTAGAAATAGTACATAACTCAGAAAGAGTAAAAGTACCGGGATTGTTTTTCCTGTTGTTGTACGTGCTCGGAGAAAATAACGCTTTTTTTTCAAAGTCCTTTCTCGTATAACCAAGCTTTGCACATTCGGCAGAAATTACACAAATAATGTTCTGTTCCATTTGAGTCCGTTTTTGCTGCCCCATTCTCGGCATTTAAGTCACTCCTTTCACTGATTCAGAATAAACCTTTTCAATTTCTTCGAGCTTTGCAAGATTACGCTTCAGGTCCTGAGCAGACTTTGTAACCTTACGCATTACAGCTGTCATATCACGATGATAATCTCGCTGACGTCGTGTTTCCTCAAGAAACTCGTCTATCTGCTTTTCAAGTTTGAGCATAATATTACTCCTTTCACCTTGTTAAATCCTCGTGCGAGATTCCGAGATACTTCTCAATGATAGTCATCTTTTCCGCACTTGGGACTTTAATTCCGTTCAACATCTTGGAAACAGCAGCTTCTGAAATACCTGCTGCATTAGCAACCTCCGACTGGGATATTTTTTTGTCGTAAAGAATCATGTTAAGGTTTCTCCCTACTCTCTCCTCAAAGCTTTTTTCCATTCTTCCACCTCCTTGACAACTTCTGTTCTCTGTGTTATAATTAGGACAGAAATTAACCTTGTGAATATATTATAATCCCCTGTGCGGGATTTGTCAAGCGTTTTTATGTATTTTGTTCCCTTTTTCGGGATTTCTGTGCAAATGCACAAATTCTGCGTAAAAATTTTGTTTGATTTGTGAGGTTCATAATGATTAAAAGAATAGATTTATTATTAAAAGAAAAAGAGATTACAAGAAAAAAACTTTCTGAAGATTTAGAAATCGGAAAAAACCAAATAAAAAAATGGGAAAAAGGAGAAACTGCCCCCAATAAGGCAACTTTGTTTGGAATTGCGTATTATCTATGTACGACACCTGACTATCTTCTCGGCAACACAGATTCTCCCACAAAAGAAGAAGCAACCATTGTACTTAGTAGTGATGAAATTCGACTTATAAACTCCTACCGTTCCCACCCTGAGCTTCAGGAAGCGGTGAATCGTATTCTTCTTCCGAATAAAGCATCGGAAGTAAAATTGCAAATTCAGACAAAAAAAGAAGCCCCGAAACTCGCAGCATACGGCGGCGACTTCAAGGCTCCCAAAGGAAAGAAACCGAAGTTAACTTAAAATAATGTAGCACACATTTTTCAGCGAACACAATAGCAGTCCGCAAAAAAAGAAAGGACTGTTAAAAAATGATAAATCCACAAAAAGCCGCTCGAAAAGTGCGGAAACAATTAAGAGGAGAAATAACATTTGAAACTCTAACAGAATATATAAACCACTTCGGTTACTGCGTAATTCTGTTCAATGATTATGATGAAGCACTTACCTGTCATAATATAGCTGAATATGCAGTAGGGAAATCAGCATTTACATATACGCAGGATACAAATATCATTTTTATACGTGAAACACTGCACGCAAATGATAAAGTAATCCTTTTATTACACGAAATAGGACATATTGTTCTTGGGCATATGAAAGGTAATCACCTTCGTGTTTCTGATGCAATTGAAACCGAATATCAGGCAGATACGTTTGCACATCTCGTGTTGCGGCCCAAGTCTTTCCCAACCTTTATTTTACCGTTGGGAATTTGCCTTTTATCAGCACTTCTAATAGTGTCATTTTCATATAATATCTGTTTAATCAATAAGCAGAACGCCATTCACCCTGAAGATTACAGTATACAAACCCGGACATATAGTGAACCCAATACCGATTATGTATATATCACTCAAACCGGCAGCAAATATCACACAAAGGAGTGTAACTATGCTTCCAATGGTGTGGTAATAGAACTCGATGAAGCACAAAAAATATACACTCCCTGTAAGCACTGTAATCCGTAAATAATTAAATAAAGTAGGACTGCTGTTGTGTGCAAAATTCAACGCAGTTCTGAATTTGTCTTATATGTAATGAAATTTTCACAATCTGAAAACAAGGAGTTTAATCAAAGACAATAATTATGCTATATTGTGATTTGCAGACAAGGTTGACATAAAGTTTTGATGATATATTGTAGTAAAAGTATGTAAGTGATAAATAAGTTATTTTTAAGGAGGCTAATATGGGATTTTTTGATGCAATAAAAAAACTGTTTTCGAGCGGATTTTCGAAACAAAGTACGAAGTATACTCCGGACTTGCCGCCTTATCAAGGTGATTATGCTAAAGCAGTATTTTTAAATGCTTATGCAAAAGCTTCACCAATAAAAAATGATAACGAATATCAGCAATATATTAAATATGAATGTGGAATTGCAAATCCGTCTGAATTTCATCGTTCACTTGTAAACGAGGGATTTCTTGCACCAACTCCTGCTTGTGATAAGCTTAAAACATTAAAAGTTGCCGAATTAAAGACAATTCTTTCTGAAATGGGACTTTCAGAAAAAGGAAAAAAAGAAGATATTATAAACAGAATACTTGAAACACAAAATTTTGATGTAATTAAAAAGTATTTCCCTCAAGATGTATATTCAATAACTGAATTAGGTCAAAAATTTCTTGATGAACATTACGACTATGTAATGATTCACAAACATAAAAAGTGGGGCGTAACTTGGCAGGAATATGATGCTTTGAAACAACCCGAACTCAGCTATTATGATGTTATGTGGAGAATATTCAATCAGCGTGTAACATGTGGTGTTTCAACGGGAGATTATGGACGTAATGCATATTTGTGTATGTATGAGCTTCTTGTTGAAGAAAAACGACGTACAGACGCTCTTGAAATGCTTCTTCGGGTAATTTATATTGATGTTAGCGGCGTGTATGCTTTACGATACTTAAAATACGCACCTTCGGTAAATAAAACATATATAGATGAATTGTTCGTATCAGCTGTAATGCTTGCACCCGGACTTATTAACGACATAGTAAAATATAGCGATATTTATGATGATTCAATTATTGATACGATATATAAATATAGACTTCCCATACAAGCTTGTGATAAAAAAACTTTTGCAAGGATAGTTCATATGGCGTTAAATGACGAATATAGCGAACCCATGGCGATGGAAATTTTGCGTCCGGGTTATAATGTTGCGATGAAACAGTACTTAAAAAGTCGATAATAATATTTTATATTCGGAGGAACTAACAATGAAAAAAATCATATCATTACTTCTTGTCATTATGTTTTTGTTTATTTTCAACTCCTGTGGTGAACAATTTAATACCCCTCCTATCGGATATAATGATAGATTAAACGGTGAAAAATTCAACAAAACATCAACCGGATATAAGGATAATATAAAATGGGGAATGTCTGTCGAGGAGGTTGCCGAGCAACTTGGGGACTTGATAATAAAGAAAACCGGCACATACATTTTTGCAGAAGACGACGAAAACCAAGGTATTGGAATACTCGCAAGTGTTGTTGGAGGTGGGGATGCCACATATAACTTTAACAACGATGGGAAACTTTATGAAATAAAATTTGAAATAGAAAGTAAGTGGATAACTTTTAAAGACTTTGAAAATATGGTTGATATATATAAATTAGATTATGAAGAACTTGAAGCGGGGGAAATCAAAAGAAACGATATTGGTGATAGCGGAGCATATGTCGAATACAACACAGCGTATTATGACATTGATGAATATACAGAGCTTTCTATTATGATTATAAAGTATAATGGGATTTCCGAAGACAAAGGAATACTAACTGTTTCTTACAGGCAAAAAGAACTGTACACCGAGGTTCTTCTTAGTGATTGACGAGGTAAGATAATGACTAAAACAAACACTATGAACGCAGTAATATACGCCCGCTTTTCCAGCAGTAAGCAGCAGGAGCAATCAATCGACGGTCAGATAAGGGCCTGCACCGAATATGCTGAAAAGTGCGGTTATAATATATTGACAGCCTATATTGATAAAGCTATTTCGGGCACAAGTGATAATCGCCCCGAATTTCAAAGAATGATAGCCGATAGTAAAAAGAAAGTGTTTGATATTGTTCTTGTATGGAAATTCGACAGATTTGCACGCAACCGCTTTGACAGTGCAATTTACAAACAAAAACTCCGTGAAAACGGAGTGCGTGTTATTTCCATAACCGAGGATGTCGGTGATACAATCGACGGAAACCTTATTGAAGCCATTTATGAAGCGATGGCAGAGAATTATTCCAGGCAGCTCTCACAGAATGTGATCCGTGGTATGCGGGAAAGTGCAATACAAGGGAACAGCGTTGGAGGCATGGTCCCATTCGGTTATAAAATCGAAAACAAAAAATATGTAATAGACGAAAAAGCTGCACCGATAGTAAGACATATCTTTGACGAATATGCTTCCGGAAAACGCAAATCCGAGATAATCAGCGAGCTTAATGCCAAAGGCTATAGAAATTCAAAAGGGAAGCCTTTTACAATTCAGTCTCTTTCAAAGATGTTTACCAATCAAAGATATATCGGAGTGTACAAATATTGCGATATAATTATAGAGGACGGTTATCCGGCTATTGTTTCAAAAGATGTATTTGAAAGATGTGCAAAGCGTGCGCAGCTAAATAAAAGAATAAGCGGTCACGCAAATCAAAAAGTGGAATATCTTCTCACCGGCAAAGCCTTTTGCGGCTATTGCGGAAATCCGATAGTGTCCGGCTCGGGTACAGGAAGAAATGGAAAACATTATTATTATGTTTGTACAGGCAAAGCGAGAAAACTCAAAGGTGCAGAAAACTGTAACAAAAAAACAGAAATAAAGGAACTGCTTGAAAGGTATATTGCCGAATGTGCAATACGCTATTTTTCCGACCCTCAGATTGTTACCAGGACCGCGGAACAAATTGCACAGACATTCAGACAAGAAGCACCCACAGAGGGGAAAATATCAGAGCTTGAAAAGCGTCTTAAAGAAACAGACATCGAACTCGAGCGTCTTGTTGATTCTTTGTTAAGTGCAAAATCTGCTGCCTTTTTAGCAAAAATAAATGAAAGGGCAGAACAGCTCGAACTACAAAAAAACGATATAAATGACGAACTTATTACATTGAGGCTCAACGCAAAAGTATCAACAACTACTGCTGACGAAATCGCAGAATGGCTTTTGAGATTTTGCGACGGAGATATTGACGACTCTAAATTTCGTGCAGATATTATTGACAAGCTTGTAAGCAAGGTGTTTATATTTGACGATAAGCTTGTGATATATTATAAAATCAAGGATTGCGAAGAGGTGTCTTACAGTGAAATGCTTGAAGATATTATGAGTTCAGAGGGCGAAAGAGTTTCTGAAATCAACTCATCTGGTAGGCCAAGGTGGCAGAGCAATCTGTGAAAGTATCAGTTGCTCTGCTTGTGTTTTGTGTTACCCTATATTACCCCGGAAATACAACATTTTAAAGTGAATAAATCCCGAAAAGACGGAAAAGATACATTTAAGGTAAAATTTGCTTGGAGGAGATTTGTTTGATTAAAGGATGTTCAAGAAAGGTAATAGTGGTGAAGGATCCGGGAAGCAATCTTTTTGAAGAAGCTTATTTCATAGTAAGCCCGGGGGAATCCGAAAGAAAGTACGGAGATTTTCTGCTTGAAGCCAACAGGATTATCCGGGCAAAGACTGTTTCCGGATATGAAAGACAAAGAAGAAAATCCGGTATTTTTCAGCTTATTATCGGATTTGTTGTCGGTGCCTTTGCCGCCTTGACTGTTGCATACTTTTTGTTCTGACGCTTTTTGTGTGAAATCTCAGACGTTGTGCGTTACGTTGCTTTTGGGCGGGGGCGGCGATGTATGAAAATTGACGTTATTATAAAAGCATAGATTACGAAGCGCAAATGAAAAAGCGGATAACCTTTCGGAGGAGACGGAGAAATGGATATAACAAGGCTAAACGAAGACACACCCGCCCTTGTAAGATTTATCGGGGACGAAAACGACTATTCAATATACGATGAAGAAAAGGCAGGCTGCGGAAATTGCAGTATGTGTGAGGAAGTCCCGCGGGATTCATGTATCCACCACGGTGCCGCCCACAGAAAAGAGTTTTACTTCGACGAACTGTATCTGGCGTATGGAATTGAAAGGCTCGACAGTTTTGTCGGAATTGCTGTCAGGAACAACGATGACGAGCTTGTCTTCCCGAGGGATGCAAAGGATTTTGAGATAATCGAAGATAAGATGAACGTATTGAAACTGAAATAATGCGGTCGAAGTTTTTTTGATGACTAACAAAGATGTATACTTCCATTTGCAAGGCGGTGTATCACGATGATGCATCGTCTTTTTTTAAATGAAAAAAACACCGCAAAAGTGAACTTGTCACTCTTGCGGCAGCTGTTATTTGATTGTTATTCTTAGAACGTTAGCGAAAATACCGTTAATCCTTGTAGGTTTCCGCGGGAGCATCATCGGGATAGAAGCCACTGCATCCAATATTTTCCATTGCATCAAGCTTCTTCATTTCACTCTCTGTAAGTGAGAAGTCGAATACGTTGAGGTTATCCGCAATTCTTGAGGGAGTTATGGACTTGGGAAGCGGAAGAACACCGTGTGTAAGAGCATACTTTATGCAAACATGGGCTGCGGTTTTTCCGTGTGAAGCGGCAATTTCGTTAACTGTAGCATCGCCAAGTACGGCACCGCATCCGAGAGGACTCCAACCCTCAACGAGAATACCTCTTTCCTGACAATACCTTACCGTGTCAAGCTGGTTGTATCCAGGGTGAAACTCAATCTGATTAACCATGGGCTTTATTTCCGCATACTCGCAAAGAGCTTCAAGGTGATGTGGGAGGAAGTTACTAACACCGATAGCTTTTACCTTTCCGTCGCGGTAGAGCTTTTCAAAGCCTTTCCAGGTGGAGGCGTTAATTTCCTTCCAATCTGGAGTAACCTTTTCAACGCAGGGCCAATGAATAAGATACAAATCCACATAATCAAGCCCTAAAGCCTTGAGCGATGCTTCACATGCAGCTATTGTTTTATCGTAACCTCTCTCACTTATCCAATGTTTGGTTGTTACGAAAAGATCCTCCCTTTTTATACCGGAAGCGGCAATGCCGTCGCCGACACTGCTTTCGTTGTCATAGGCCGCCGCTGTATCAATGTGGCGGTATCCGCATTCTATTGCACATTTTACCGAATTCTTTGCTGTTTCCCCATCGGGAGTCTGCCATGTACCGTAGCCGAGACAGGGGATCTTTACGCCGTTTTGGAGTGTGAGCATATCTGTTGCACTTTTCATGTTCTGTTATCCTTTCGTGGTTTTTTGATAATATATTATAACATATAATTCAAAACAAATAAAGTAAAATTGTATATGGTTTTGGTAAATTTGTCTCAAAATTTGATAATAATGTGGCACACCACATTCTGTGTACAATGTGGAACAGCTACGTGAATGGCGTGAGGGTACTGTTACCTATGGCGGTTCCGAAATGTCCGTATATGACGCCACACAGAAGCAGAGAGGCATGGAAAGAGCCATACGCAAGTCAAAGCAGGAGCTTGTAGCATACGATGAGGCATTGAAGAATGTTTCCGATGAGGAAACAAAGACGGATTTACAGCTTGAGTTTGACCGTATTTCCGTGAAGCTGAAAGGTCAGGAAGCAAAGCTGCGGGATTTCTGTAACAAAACAGGGCTTGACCGTGACCGCTACCGTGAACAGGTATTTGCGGCAAAGACGGAGAGCGGTATCCATAATTTTGGAAAGAGTACGAGTGCAAAGGCGGTTTGGGGGAATAGAAAATTCTCGTTATCTGAACACGGTATAAGCGGTAAACATCAATCTGTTACAAAAGAAAATGTTGTCGATTTAAAATACCTTGATTCTAAAGAATACAAATCAAAATTTAAATCAATAACAGACAACAACACAGTAAATACTGCAATTTATAAATACGCTAAAGCAATATTAACTCATAGAAATGGGACTTATTACGAAGATTTATACTTAATCGATGCTGAAACAGGTATTTCAAAATATATAATATCTAACGCAAAGTTTGAAAATGCTGTTGATTACACACAAAGAGCAAAGTCAATTATTTCTAAGAATCCCTATAAATTGATTTCAATTCACAATCACGGCACTAATAATCCACCAACAGGAAATGATATAGTCTCAGCTTCGGGAAAAAAATATAGCCTCGGTGTTGTTGTTTGCCACGATGGCAAAGTGTTTACATATACTGCAGCAAAAAAGCCATTCTTAACAAAATCTTTTTCAATAAAAGTAGAAATATTCAAAAAGAATGGGTACACTGAATATGATGCAATAAGGAGTACACTTGAACAGTTCTCAAAAGACTATGTTTTTGAATGGAGAGAGTTATAATGAAGATGTATTATTATGATGGCCACTATACTGATAGTGAAAAAAACCTTGAAGAACTTGAAATGGAGTTCGAAGAACTCGAAAATCAAAATAAACATTTAACTGAATGGGAAGACGTTGACTGATTGTAAAACCACAACTAAATAAATTAAGGCTCGACCACATTTCGGTGTGGTTGGGCTTTTTTGTTACAACAAGGAGGAAAACATGACCGAGAATGAAAGAAGTTGCAAAATTGTCATACTCCAGCACGGGCCAATAAAGGAAGTGTAGATAAACGGTCAGAATGTGAATGGAAAATGTACCGGCATAAAGATTGAAACACCAACAAATGATACCACAACAGTTACACTTACCTTTGATGTTGACGAACTCTGCATTAAATCATTTTAATAATTAAAGCTCACATTTTGTGGGCTTTTTTTATACAAAAATTCCCTTTGTGCGGGGATATAAAAGGCACAGTTCGCACTCTCGCCGCTGACACCGGCGGATTTATAAGTTTTACTGTCATTTAATGTGCGAAGAAAGGATTCTTATGGAATTTTTAAAGGAACTCTTTGGCGACAATTCTTTGTCTTTCTCACAGTTTTCCGAGGCTTTGAGTGCTCACCCGGAAATTAAACTCGCAAATCTTGCAAGTGGCGAGTTTGT
>JAZUOO010000013.1:0-77892 GCA_045604705.1 Eubacteriales bacterium | reverse complement strand
TGGTGCGGGCGAAGGGACTTGAACCCCCACGGTAAAACCACCAGATTCTAAGTCTGGCGCGTCTGCCAATTCCGCCACGCCCGCATATTGTTCAGCTTGTGAACGAAATGTATTATACCATATTTACTGTAAATTGTCAACACTATTTTTCGTTAAAATCAAATAAATTCACAAATTCATACAATTATGTGTAAATCATCAAACCAACCGAGCTTATTCCATAATATATTACAATACAAAAAACCGCCGAAGCGGTCATGTTTAAAGGTCGTCGGCATCCTGAACGGGTACATCATATATGTCGTCCGTAGGCAGCCCCGTATAGCTTCCGAGAACATCGCTTACCGTTGGGCCGCCGTAGATGGATTCAGGGTGTTTTTTTGCATATTGCTTTTCCTCCGAAGGCACTTCACCGTTTGTCTGTACCTCCGGGATGCTTCTATAGGGTACTTCTATTTGTACTTTCTTCTTTTTCTTATCCATTTATATCACTCCAAAAAAAAGATACTGTCGGAATATCTTCCGACAGCTTTAGTTTGTGCATATTTCAGAGTTATATTATGGTATTTATTTCAAAAAATAATGAAAGAAATTGTTCCAATCCGGGAGTAATCTTTACTTGTTGAGTGCATTTCTCAAGAATTCTTTTGTTCTTTCATTCTTCGGATTTTCAAGAATTTCTTCTGGAGTACCCTGTTCAATTATTCTGCCCTCGTCCATAAAGACAATTCTTGTTGCCGCCTCACGTGCAAAGTTCATTTCGTGAGTGACTATCAGCATCGTCATATGCTCACTGGCAAGCTTTCTTATTACCGCAAGTACTTCTCCGGTAAGCTCCGGGTCAAGTGCCGAGGTCGGCTCGTCAAAGCAGAGAATATCAGGATTCAGAGCCAGCGCTCTTGCTATTGCAACTCTTTGCTGCTGACCGCCGGAGAGTTGACATGGATAATGATTAAGCTTATCCGCAAGTCCGACTCTTGTGAGAATCCTTGTTGCAGTCTGTTCAACACCTTCGGGAAATTCCTTGAGTTTGTCCTTTTCGAGAACCTTCATCGCAAGAGTTACGTTTTCAAGTGCCGTATACTGCGGGAAAAGATTGAAGTTCTGGAATACCATACCGAGTTTTAGTCTGTTTTCTCTCGGAATGGTTTTTACTTTTACCGGTCTGCCCTTTGCATCAACATTTGCACTTGAATCAAAAAGAACCTTACCGTCAACCGTAATTTTACCCTGTTCGGGAATCTCCAGAAAATTCAGACATCTTAAAAGAGTGGTCTTTCCGTTTCCCGATGAGCCGATTATGGCAATTACATCGCCTTCATCAACACTCATATTAATATCTTTGAGGATGTGTGCATCGCCAAAGCTCTTTGATAAGTTTTCAATTTCAAGCAGTGACATTTTCTACCTCCTCAAGTTTGGTAATAGCTGAACTTCTTTTCGATACGACCGAAAAGGATGGTAAGTACACCGCAGAATGCAAGATAAAATATCGCTGTATAGAACAACGGCCAGATAAGACCGTAGGAAGCAAAATTCTCTGCCGCCTTGATAAGCTCGGCAACCATTACGATTCTTGCAAGCGCCGTATCCTTGACAAGTGTAATTATTTCATTTGCCATGGGAGGAATAATCCTCTTTACCACCTGCATGAGTACTATTTTAAAGAACACCTGTATCTTTGTCATACCAAGCACCTGTCCTGCTTCGTACTGCCCGTGAGAAATACTCTCTATACCACCTCGGTAAATCTCCGAGAAATAGCAGGCGTAATTTATGACAAATGCGACTATCACGGATGGAAAACGGTCAAAGAGCGGCTTGTCCAATCCAAACAGTATTCCGGGTACATAAAACAGCACCATAACCTGAAGCATCAGCGGAACACCGCGTATTATCCAAACAAAAACCTTGACCAGATACGCCAGCGGTTTGAACTTCGACATGGAGCCGAAAGCTATCACCAAGCCTAAAGGAAGCGCTAACAAAAGTGTCAGCGCAAATATCCGGCAGGTGACTTCAAATCCGCCAAGCAGATTTTTTGTTACGTCCCAAAAACCCATTATTTAATTCCTTTATTTTCTATTTATCAGTCGATCTTTTCTGTGATCTTGATAACATTTTCAAAGCCGTACTTTGTAGCGATTTCCATAAGCTTGCCGTTTTCTTCGAGAACCTTGATGGCTCCGTTTACCTTCTCTGTGAGGTCGCTGCCCTTCTTGAAGCCTACAGCATAGATTTCGGAGTCGAGCTCAATGGATTCAACGATAGCGAGATCTGCATAGTCGCCCTTGCCGCAGATGTTCTGAGCAAGAATGATGTCAACAACAGCAAAATCAACCGCACCGGACTTAACTTCCATGAATGTGTTGATCTGAGCTGTAGCCGCAACTACCTTATCTGCATCTGTTACGGATTCAGCATAGGATGCACCGGCACTTCCGCCTTCTACACAAGCTGTCTTGCCCTTAAGATCTGCTTCGGACTTGATTGTTGTGTCCTTCTTTGCAACAACACACTGCTGATTGAGCATATAACCGTATGAGAAATCAACGAGGTCTGAACGCTTGATTCCGTCGTCGGAAGAATTAGCCGTAAAGCCGTTCCATACGCAGTCGATAGCACCGGAGTTAAGCTCTGTATACTTCTGAGCCCAGTCAATAATCTGGAATTCAACGTCCATACCGATGAGCTTGCCGACTTCCTGAGCAAATTCTGTTTCAAAGCCTGTCCATGTACCGTCTGCTTCCTGCTCATTCATGTTTTCAAAGATTGTTACGCCGCAGGTAAGAACATTGTCTTCCTTTTCTCCGCAAGCAAACATTGATGTTGCTGTAAGCACGCCTGTAAGTGCGAGTGCAAGTATTTTCTTCATTTTCATTTCAGATTCCTCCAAAAATAGTTTATTTCTTTACCGCTTTAATGTGTTAAACAGGTAAAGATTAGATATAGGTATTATACTCTCCCCTACCCGGTTTGTCAAGCAAATTCACACCTTTTTACATTTTATTTACACAAATTCGCCTTATTCGGAGAATCACTCAAATAAAGCCTTATGCATAATTTCCCTTTCTGTGACAAAAATAATATGAAAAACAAATTAATTTCCGAGGTTTCCATGGACAGAGAAAAAAAGAATTCGATTTTAAGGCAGATTTCACAGGCTTCATGTATCGGCTTTGAAAAGACAGAGATGCAGAGTGCAAGACGCTGTCTCGGTCGTATAAAAAGTGATTATCGCAGAATTAAGGACATTCGGGACGATTTTGAAAAAAGAGGTTTTGATGAAACTTCTTGCACCGTAAGATGGCTTTCGGATAATTTTTATCTTATTGAGAGTACATTTGAGGTTTGCAGAAAGGAACTTGCGGTAAACAGGAAGATTGCCTTTGTCGGAGGTGCTCCGCGGGTCTTTACCGCTTTTGAAAGGTTCTGCAATTATGCGGATTTTGCAATAGATTCGGAAGCAATAAGTTCTGTTATCGGGACTCTTGACAGCAGTTATGCACTTTCTCTCTCGGAGCTGTTCCTGTCTCCTTATCTTGCACTCGGAGCTATTATTTCGGCGTGCAGGCGGGTCATTTGTGAATATGAGAGACAAAGGGTGCATGAAAAGGCGGATGAGGATAAATATTCACGTTCCCTCTCGGAGCTTATTGAGTCGCTGAGATATGTTTCGGTACACTGCTTTGACAAGAACATACTTGCCTGCAGGTGTGCACGGATATTAGATAAGGATCCGGCGGGTGCTTTCCCGAAGATGACGGATGCTTCAAAGCTCATGTACCTTGGAATGCTTCGGGACTTGTCAATGAAAAACGGAGTGTCCGAAGAGGAACTTGCAATGAAGCTTTTGGCAGATGCAGAAAATGCGGCGGATGAAAGAGAACGTCATGTCGGCTCTGCACTATTGACTTTGCCAAAGAGGAATAAATATCTGTATTTTCTTTTTGTTGCAGGGCTTCCCGCCATTATTACACTCGGACTTGCTTTTCTATCGCCTTTCTTCCTTTTGTCATTCTTTCCCTTATGGGAGGCGTTCAAGGGACTTTCTGACTTTATATTCCCGAAATTTATAAAAAGCACGCCTTTGCCCAGGATGGAGCTCTCGGAGATTCCCGAAGATTCGGCAGTGCTTGTAGTAATAACCTCGCTTCTGACAGGTGAGAAAAATGATTCTGCACTTTTTGACAGACTTGAACGTATCTTTAGGGCAAACAGCGGTAAGAACATTTATTTCGGACTTCTTGCGGATATAAAAGACAGTAAGACCGCAAACGCTCCCGGCGATGAGGATACGGTGAACTATGCTTACGGCAGAACAAATGCTCTTTGTTCAAAGTATGGGGATAATTTTGTGCTGTTTGAAAGAAGACGAAGTTATTCAAAAAGCGAGGAAGTCTTTATGGGCTGGGAGAGAAAGCGAGGTGCAGTATGTGAGCTTGTTTCCTTTCTCAAGGGTATGAACACAACGTTCACGGAAAGATCGAAGAATCTTGCAGCACAAACACTTCCGATAAATAAAATCAAATATATCGTAACACTTGATGCTGACACAAACCTCGGTCTTTGCGCCGTTAAGGATATGTGCAGTGCAATGCTTCACCCGCTTGCAAAGCCCTATGTTGACAAGGAAAAGGGAATTGTTGTAAAAGGTTACGGCATTATGCAACCGAGATGTGTGCCGGAGCTTTCCGCAGCGGGTGCGACGCCTTTTTCCGGGATAATGTGCGGTGAGGGCGGAAGCAATATATACTCTCTGGCAGCGTATGATGCTTATCAGAGTATATTCGGTGAAGGGATATTCTGCGGAAAAGGTATTTTTGATGTTGATACCTTTTATGATGTTATCATTAAACACAATACTTTCCCTGAGGACAAAATACTCAGCCATGACAGTCTTGAGGGTGCAAAGCTGAGAAGTGCGTTAATTTCCGATATTGAGCTTACGGACGGTTTTCCCGGGAATCAATTATCCTTTGCCAAAAGACTTCACAGATGGATACGAGGTGATATTCAGAATCTTGCTTATTTATTTCCAAGTATCACGTTTTCCGAAAATGACAAAAGACGTAACAATATAACCGGACTTTCTAAATTCAAGCTCTTTGACAATGCGAGAAGTGCATCCGTTCCGATATTTGCGGTGTTGGGAGTTTTCTGCTCTGCGTTTGTTGACGGATACCCAAGAAGCATTCTGATGTTTGCTTCGCTCTTTTATATTACGATACCGTTTTTGTGTTCACTTATCTCTCAGATTCTTGCTTTGGCGGCAACGGGAATCACAAGGAGATTTTTTTCAAGAGGTGTTACCACCGGTGTCTGGCAGAGTTTTATAGGTATGCTTTTTTCGCTGTCTATGCTTCCAATGTCGGCTTTTGTTTCTGCGGATGCAATATTCAAAGCAGCTTACAGAAGCATTGTAACAAAGAAAAGGCTTCTTGAATGGCAGACCTTTGCCGACGGAAATGCGGCAGAGAACGGACTTTTACTGTATGTGCATAAGAACATTATTTGTGCTTTTTCAGGATTTTTGCTATTTGTTATTGCTCCTGCGGGATTTTTAAGAGCATTGTCCGTACTTTGGTTTGCCTTTCCGGTTATTTCTTATCATACCTCCCATAACGGATGTTTGGGAAAGAAAAAAAGTGAGTCGGATGAGGTTTATTTAGAAAAGTCGCACAAATATGCGGCGGATATATGGAATTTCTTTAAGAGCACCGTAACGGCTGCGGACAATCATCTTCCTCCGGATAATATCCAATTAGCACCGAGGGAAGCTGTTGCGCACAGGACATCTCCAACCAACATCGGACTTTATCTCATCTCGGTGCTTTGTGCAAGAGACTTCGGGTTTATTACCACGGAAGAGCTTGAACAAAGAATTGAGCGTACACTCGACACCGTTGAGAAGCTTTCAAAATACAAAGGACATCTTTTCAATTGGTATGACACGGAAACACTGGCTGTCCTTGCACCTTTTTATGTTTCCACGGTAGACAGCGGAAATCTCACAGCCTGCCTTATCACACTCAGGGGAGGACTAACAGACTATGTCAATGAATCAACCTCCCTTTTGGAGCTTATTAATCGGATAAAGGTTCTTGAGGATAGTACGGATTACAGTTTTCTTTACAATAAGGAACGTAATCTTTTTTCTCTCGGTGCGCAGATAACCAAGGATAACAAGGAGCTTGTGAATTCCGGATGTTATGACCTTATGATGAGTGAAGCAAGAACAATAAGTTATATTCAATGTGCAAAACGTGCTGTTCCCAAAAAGCATTGGACCAGTCTTTCAAGGGCGCTTGTGACAAAGGATGGATATATCGGTCTCTCGTCGTGGTCGGGGACGGCATTTGAGTATTATATGCCACATTTGTTTATACCTGTTTGCAAAAGATCACTGTGTGGAGAGGCGTTGTGTTTTGCTCACAGGGAACAACAAGGAAAAAGAGCGAAAAGGTTTGGTAAAGAGATTTTCGGAGTTTCGGAAAGTGCCTGTTATTCCTTTGACGGCGAGATGAATTACAGGTATCACGCTTTCGGTATTTCTTCTCTCGCCCTTTGCGAGTGGACGGACAAGGAATTTGTTATTTCGCCTTATTCTTCTTTCCTGGGTCTTTGCATCAACAGTAAGAAGAACTTTGCAAATCTCGATGTGATGTCTGAGATTGGAATGTACGGTAAGTACGGGCTTTATGAGGCTATCGACTTTACAAGTAACAGATGTCCCGAAAAGGGATCGGTTGTGAAAAGCTATATGGCACATCATATGGGAATGAGCCTTTGTGCACTGTGCAACCGTGCTTTCGGTAATATTCTGCAAAAGCGGTTTATGAGTGACAGTGCGATGAAATGTGCAACGGAGCTTCTTGAAGAGAAAATCCCGGTAAATGTCGTTGTAAGGAAGCTTTGCAAGAAAAGAGAAACACCAAAGATGCCTGCTGTTTTTGTGTCGGAGGGTAAAATATATACACGACCCGATTACAAGGATCCAAAAGGAGCGTTGTTGTCAAACGGCAGCTCACGGATCTTTCTTTCAGATACGGGACACGTCGAGATAACGAATGGGGATATTCTTGTCAACTATTGTGATTTTGACAAATATGAGTCGGCAGACTCACTATTTTGCTTTGCGAATTACGGAGGAAAGACCGTTTCTGCAACCCCGCTTCCGAATATAAATCCCGAACAAGCGGAATATTCGCTAAGATGCAGTCCGGGAAGTACAGCTTATACCGCAAGAATACAGGGGTTATGCGAGTTTGGCGAGAGTTTTACCATGTCGAGAAATGACAGCACCGTCTTTTGCGTAAGGGCAGAACTTTATCCGAAAAAGCAAAAAAAAGATGACACTTCGGAAAATCCGATATTTGCTTTTTGTTTTACTCCCGTCATTGCAAGAAAAGAGGATTATCTTTCTCATGTTTCTTTTTCTTCGTTGTTTGTGTCCTGTGAATATCTTGCGAATGAAAAGATGTTGCTTTATAAAAGACGTCCGAGGGCTGAAAATGACAGAGCTTTGTATCTCGGCGCGGCACTGAGTGACAGTTCGTGTGACTTTGATTTCACGGCATCGTTGGAGGAATGCTTTTGTGCACCGTTAACGTGTGAGAGCTTCAGGAATATTTTCGATGCACCTTATTCCAAAAACAGGACGGGAACACTTATAAGACCATATTGCAGGATCCGAGTTTTACCGAAAAAAGACGGTGAAAAATTCACCTCCGAGCTGCTTTTGTGTCAGGCGGATAGTGTATCTAAGGTTATATCGTCGATAAATGCCGCAAGGGGTAAGAGCTTTGAAGAAAAGGCAACAGTGCTTGCAGAAATCACGGATAAGTTCTGCAGCAATGCAGGTACAGGTCTTTTCGGTTCGGAAAGGTCGCCGTCGGCATTTGAAAGAATGCTTCCTGCGGTTTGCGGTATCACATTTGGTAAAAGTAATGTGCTTACGGAAAGTTTGCAATTTCACGGCAAAGGACACTTGTGGAAGCATGGAATCTCCGGTGATCTGCCTATTATCGTGATTGCGGTCATATCCGAACGTCTTGTTGGGCGAATAGAGAAATATGTTCGTGCGTTCAAGCTTTTGAAGCTTTGCGGACTGAGGACAGATATGTGTATCGTTTACAGTGAAAAGGAACGGTACAGGAAGCCCGTTAATGGTGAAATCTGCGGTATTATTGAGGAATGCGACTGCCGTGAGCTGATTTCAAAAAGGAATGGCGGAATATTTTTAATTGACAGGAGTATTGATCCGGATGCGGTGCGGGTACTGTTTGACATTGCTTGTGTTAAGGCAGATATTTTGTATGAGGGTAATGATGTTTCGGATGATGTGAAAGTCATGCATCTGAACTTACCGATAACTGCCCCCGTGCTTTCGGTGGATGTTTCCATGACGGAACGGCGTGTTATTGCTCTTTCTTCGGGATACTTTTCGGAAAATAGCTTTACAGTCAGAAAGGACAGGGAATTCAAGGTTCCTTTTTCACATATCCTTACAGGAAGAAGGATGTCTTGCATTGTGACGCACAACAGTCTCGGTTACACCTGGGTCTCAAATGCACAGAACAGGCGTATAACTCCTTTCAGGGATAATCCGCTCAAGGATATGAACGGTGAGAGGATTCTTCTGCGATTTGGGAACAGACTTTATGATCTTTGTGCAATGGCGAGGTATGTGACATTCTCGGCAGGTCTTGCGGAATATGATGGATATGCTTCGGGAGTAAGATTCAAGCTTTCGGTGTATGTTTCGGAAAAGCTGTGCGCAAAATATGTTGATGTGTCGCTGGAGTTTCCGGCGGGAAGTACCGAAAAAGGCGAGCTGATGTATCTTGCCGTACCCATTATGGGGAGGCACAGCAGTGAAACGGCACAGGTAAAGTATTGCATAACAGACAATCTCTTGTGCTTCGGCAATCCTTTTTCCGAGTTTTTCGGAGAGTGGCGCGGGTTTGTTACGGGCAGGAAATTTGGAGAATATGAAGATGAAAATGTGAAGTACGTTACGAATAAGTCGGAAATCTTTGCAAATATTCCAAATGGCAGTACGGGAATTTGTGATTGTGCTTGTGCCGTTTTGAAAGTTAGTGCTCATGATAAGTGTGAGTACCGGTTTGTGCTTGGCGCTTTTCATAAGGATATGTCGGAGTTTGAAAAACTGTTTGAGTTTATGATGTCGGGCACTGATGAGAAAAATGCAACGATTGGGTTTGCGAAAAAGCTTATCCCGAATATACGGATAATTCCTAAAGGTGAGAATAGTATTGTTGCGGCTTACAGTGCTCTTTATAATACCTTTCTTCCCTATCAGAGCAGTGCGGGAAGATTTCTTGCCAGAAGCGGGTTTTATCAGTCATCCGGAGCTTTCGGTTTTCGGGATCAGTTGCAGGATTGTCTTTGTCTTATGTATTCCAAGCCGGATATGGTCAAATCACATATCTACAGGTGTTGTATGCGACAGTTCCCGGAGGGTGACGTTCTTCATTGGTGGCATGAGTGTGATAAGGGTTCTTTATCGGAGATTATCTGTAAAGGTGTAAGGACGCTTTGTTCGGATGATTATTTATGGCTTCCTTTTGTGGTTTCAGAATTTTACGAATACTGCGGTGATGACGGTTTTCTAAGTGTAAATGTTCACTTTGCCAATGGCGAGAAGCTTGTGGGCAGTGATGTAATGCTCAGGGAAAAGTATATGGAAATCACAAGGGCAAAGGAGAGTGACACGGTTTACGGACACTGCAGGCGTGCGCTAGACAGAGGTATAGAACGCTTAGGTATGCGAGGGCTTCCTCTTATCGGAAGCTGTGATTGGTGTGACGGATACAGCAATGTCGGAACAGACACGGAGGGCGAATCGGTCTGGCTCGGAATGTTTCTTTGTATTACACTTGAAAAATTCTGCGGAATATGCAAGAGAATGGCAGACCATGAGGCACTTGACAGATATACCCATGCAAGACTTGAACTTATAAGAGCTATTGAAGCCTACGGTTACAGTGAAGATGAGGGACAGTATGTAAGAGCGTACTTCGCGGATGGTGATAAGCTTGGAAGTCTTTCCTCGGAGGAATGCAGGACGGATCTCTTGCCCCAGAGCTTCGCACCGGCTTCCTACGGACTCTCCGGGGATAGAGTTTATACCGTTGCAAAAAATGCCTTTGAGAGGTTATTTGATGAGAAATATTCTATATTCAAGCTTTTCACCCCCGCTTTTGAAGTCTCAAGGCAGAATCCCGGTTACGTTAAAGGTTATGTTGAGGGTGTTCGCGAAAACGGAGGACAGTATACCCATGCGGCGGTTTGGGGAGCAATGGGACTATGTGTCAGTGCTGATATACTTTACAGGCAAGGTAGTTTTAAAAAGGCTCACGAGATAAGAGAGATGGCAAAAAAGGCAATAAACGCTCAGAATACGGTGCTCAGGTGTATGGGAGCTCTCGGTGAGCGTGCAAAGACTGCTTACAATGCTGAGCCTTATTATCTTGCAGGAGATATTTATTCTAACAGGGATTTTCCCGGACGTGCAGGGTGGACTATCTATACAGGAAGTGCTTCATGGTATTATGTTCTTATTCTGCGGTGTCTTTTTGGTATAACTGTTACCGATACCGCAAGGGATGCAAAACTTGAAATTGCTTCAGACACACCATATGTCGATCGGGAGCTTTGCTGCGGGGCAATTTTGAATATTGAACTAAAAAAAGACTGCCGTTACAGTATTGAGTTTTGTTCCGGCGAAAAGTCCTCGGTTGTTGTTGACGGTGAGGTGGTTGTCGGAAAATTCAGAATGCTCCCGGGAAATCATACTGTCGTTGTCACAAGACCGTGTGATGTTGGATAATTATGTAAATTAACAAAATCAGACTTTATCTTTTATTCAATACACAATATAATGATAGTATAGCGTATTTTCGGATTGTTTCACAGTCCGGGAAAGGAACACACAATGAAAAGGATCAATATTGCCGACGGAATACACCTTAATATCATCCGTTCGGATAAATTCAAGACCAACAATCTTCTAATAAATTTCACCTTGCCCCTTTGTGAAAAGACTGCCCCCCTTGCATCCATCTTGCCTCAGGTACTGCGCAGGGGCTGTGAGCAATATCCAACAATGCTGAGCTTTAACCGCAGACTTGAGTATCTTTATTCAACCGTTCTCGGCGGAAGCAGCGGAAAAAGCGGTGAAAATCAGTTTATTCTCTTTAAGTCAAGCTTTTTGAGAAATGAGTTTACTCCGGACAACACAGACCTTCTTTCGCTTGTGTGCGATATGATGGCAGATTTTATATTCCATCCGTATCTTGTTGACGGCAAGTTTTCGGGTGAATATGTTGAAAGTGAAAAAAAGAACCTTATTGACAAAATAGAAGCTGAAATTAATAATAAGGGTGCCTATGCCAACAAACGTCTTTTTGACATCATGTGCAATGGTGAGCCTTATGCGATAGACCATCTCGGCACCAAAGAGAGCGTTTCCGCAATTGACATCAATTCCCTTACCGAGTTTTATTACGGTGATTTTGCAAAGGCTCCCGTTGAGATATTTTTTGTAGGCGTATGCAACGAAGAAGAATTTGCGAACATGATCCGTGAGAAATTTGCTCCATATGCAAGGACTCCCGTCGCTTATACTTGCAACACCGTAAAAGAAAACGTTTCAAAGCTCAAGCGAGTTACCGAGGAGATGCCGGTAAATCAGGGTAAACTCTCCATCGGTTTCAGAACAGGGGCTTATAGTGCAAAGAAAAATGTTGAAAGCTTTTTGGTGTTCAATGAAATTTTCGGCGGCTCTCCCACAAGTAAGCTCTTTGAAAATGTCCGTGAGAAGCTCAGCCTCTGCTATTACTGTTCTTCAAGATTTATTGCACCCAAAGGTATTATGTATATAGCAAGCGGCGTAAAAGTCGGAGATGAAACTGCGGCAGAGGAAGAAATTCTCCGCCAGCTTGATGCCATGAAAAACGGCGAATTTTCCGAAAATGACATTTCCGTTGCAAAGATGTCCCTTGAAAACAGCTACAGAAGCTGCTATGATGATGCGGACAGACTTGCAAGCTGGTATCTTATAAGGATAGTAGACGGCGATGAGGGTGCTGACATTGAGGAATTGCTCAAAAAAATCAACAAGGTCACAAAAGAGGACATCATTGCCGTTGCGAACACGGTAATTCAGGATACCGTCTACTTCCTTAAGGGTACAAATCTTGCAGGTGATGAAGAAGCCGAAGAAACATCGGAAGAATAACAGGGGGTGTAAATGTATGAGCTTTGAAATTTTTGAAAACAAACAAATAGGCGAAAAGTATTATTACAAAAAACACAAAAGCGGACTTGACATTTACGTCATTCCTAAAAATCACAGTACAGGCTATGCGGTATTTGGTACAAAGTTTGGTTCTATTGACAATCACTTTAAGGTAAACGGCGAAGAAGTGACAGTTCCTGACGGAATCGCACATTTTCTCGAGCACAAGATGTTTGAGAACGAGGACGGAGTGGATACCTTTAAGAAATATGCCAAGTACGGCGCAAGTGCAAATGCTTATACAAGCTCGGATATAACGGTATATCTCTTTTCCGCAACCGCAAACATGAAGGAAAATCTGGAAATACTTCTTGACTTTGTTTCACATCCCTATTTTACAAAGGAAACCGTAGATAAGGAGCAGGGCATCATCGGGCAGGAGATACGAATGTACGATGATAATCCAAATTGGAGACTTTACTTCAATATGCTTCGTGCGATGTACAAGAATCATCCCGTAAACATTGACACCGCAGGTACAGTTGATACAATTGCAGAAATCACCGCCGAAACGCTTCATAAAACCTATGCGACCTTCTACAATCTTCACAACATGGCTCTGTGTGTCTGTGCGGATATTGGTCCGGAAGAAGTGGAAGCGGTTTGTGATGCGGTTCTCTCGGAAGCTCCCAAGCTCTGCGTTGAGAGGATATATCCGGATGAGCCAAAGGAAGCCGCCGTTCCCGAGATATGCGAAAAAATGCAGGTTTCCATGCCAATGTTTGCTGTCGGCATAAAGGATCCTGTGCAGTTTGAGTCCGGTGAGGCTCTTGCGAAAAAGAGTGCCGAAATGAGTATACTCCTGCGCGTGATATTCGGCAAGGCAAGCGATTTCTATTCAAGACTGTATTCCGAGGGGCTTATCAACAGCTCATTCTCTGCAGCATTTGATGCACATTCGGCGTTCTCTTATACGGAGATTTCCGGACTTGCAAAGAATCCCGACGCAGTCTACGAGGAAATAAAGAAAGAAATTGCAAAATACAGGGAAACGGGCATATCCGAAGAAGAATTTGACCGTGCGAAACGTGCTTTGTATGCTTCAAGTGTGCGTGTCTTTGACAGTACGGATGATATTGCCAATTCTTTTCTTTCCTATCTTTTCTGCGGATGTAATCTTCTTTCCGAGGCAAGCGTTATTGCGGATGTAACTCTCGAAAAAGTAAATCAAAGGCTCAGGACGGCATTTCCCGACAACGCTTTTGTCATTTCAAAGGTTCTGCCTCTTGAATAATATTTAAAAGGACGGTTTTAGTATATGACACAGGTTTCTTTTCCCGGTATATTCGGCGAAAAAATCTTCAGTATCAATCCGACGGCATTTTCTGTCCTCGGGCTTGAGGTACGCTGGTACGGACTGATAATATGTACGGGCATTATTCTTGCAGTGCTAAATACGATAAGATGTGCAAAAAAAGAGGGGATTTCCACCGACGATGTTCTGGATTATGCAATTTGGGTGGTTCCCATGGGGATTATCGGTGCAAGAGCTTATTATGTTCTGACATCGCTGTCGGAATATGACAGTATTGCACAAGCAGTTGCCATATGGAACGGCGGACTTGCAATTTACGGCGGTGTCATCGGCGGTACGTTTGCTGTGGCAGTTGTGTCAAAATTCAAGAAGATAAAATTCACAAAAATGGCGGATTCCATTGCCACTTCACTCCTTATAGGACAGCTTATAGGAAGATGGGGTAATTTCTGCAACGGCGAAGCTTACGGAAGTCTTGAGGGGATCGATCTTCTGGGCAACTACATCGCAACTCCTGGGCTCAAAAGCGATTATGTACTGAGAATGGTTGTAAATTCCGAAGCTTCCTACGGTACGGAAATTGTGCACCCCACATTTCTTTACGAATCAATATGGAACCTTTTGGGATTTCTTGTTATTACATTCTTTGTTTACAGAGTAAAAAAATTTGACGGGCAGATAATTCTTGCATATCTTGCATGGTACGGCTTCGGAAGATTCTTTATCGAAGGACTTCGCACCGACAGCCTTTATCTCGGAGACACGGGAATAAGAATTTCACAGCTTCTGGCACTTCTTACATTTATTTTTGCGGTTGCCGCAACAATAATCATTACGGTAAAAAATAAGAAAACCGCCATGGACGAGGCGGAATATGTAGGTCAGTTCGGTGTTTCCGAGGACACAATAGGTATAATCCCCGGTGTAGGCGAAAAAAAGAACGACAATGACATGAAAGAAAATACCGAAAAAGACAATAACAATGACACGGATACCGAATCCGAAGCAGAAACATCCACGGAGGAAAAAGAAAATGGCACAAATAATTGACGGAAAACTCACCAGTGCACAGATAAGAGAGGAAATCAAAGCGGAAGCAGCACAGCTGACTGCAAAGGGGATACAGCCCGGGCTTGCGGTTATCATTGTGGGCGAAGACCCCGCATCGCAGATATATGTACGCAACAAGGAAAAAGCGTGTACAGAGGTTGGTTTCCACTCGGAAAAATATGCGCTTCCCGCAGAAACGACGGAAGCAGAGCTTACGGCACTTATTGAAAGACTTAACGCTGATAAAAATATTCACGGAATCCTTGTTCAGTCTCCCCTGCCGAAGCACCTTGATGAAAAGAGAATTGTTGCACAGATTCTCCCGTGTAAGGATGTTGACGCATTCTCTGAGGAAAATGTAGGTAAAATCACACTCGGCACACCGAGATTTCTCCCCTGTACCCCTGCAGGCATAATGGAGCTTTTGAAGCGTTACAACATTGAGACAAAGGGCAAGCACGCTGTCGTTGTGGGAAGAAGTAACATTGTAGGTAAGCCCATGGGACTTCTTCTTCTCGGTGCCGACTGTACGGTCACTACCTGCCACTCAAGAACCGTTGACCTTGCAAAGTATACAAAAGATGCGGACATTCTTGTTGCAGCTGTCGGAAAGTCAAAGCTTATTACGGGCGACATGGTCAAAGAAGGCGCAGTTATCATTGATGTCGGCATGAACAGAGATGAAAACGGAAAGCTCACCGGCGACGTTGATTTTGAAGTGTGCGAATCTAAAGCCTCCTATATCACTCCCGTTCCCGGCGGTGTTGGTCCCATGACTATTACAATGCTGCTTCAGAATACGCTTACGAGTGCAAAAGAAGTGGCAAATAGAAGTAAGAATTCATAATTAAAATTGGAGGATACTTCCTTTGGAGTTATCTTTTTGATGTGTCGGGTAATCGGAAAATGAAAAATATTATACTTATAGGTATGCCGGGATGCGGCAAGAGTACTCTCGGAGTGCTTTTGGCAAAAACCCTGGGATATGAATTTGTTGATACGGATCTTATCATTCAGAAAAACACCGGTCGTCTGCTCCATAAAATCGTGGAAGAGGACGGTAAGGAAGCCTTTCTTGACATCGAACGTGATGCCATACTTACGCTTTCGCAGGATAACGACACCATTATTGCCACCGGCGGCAGTGCGGTTTTACGAGAGGAAGCTATGGAGTATCTGTGTAAAAACGGTGTTGTTGTATATCTGTCACTACCATATATGGCAGTATCAAAAAGAATCAGGAATATTAAGACAAGAGGTATTGCTTTTGGCGAGGGTGAGAGTCTGCGTGATATTTACAATCAAAGACTCCCCTATTATGAAAAATATGCAGACATAACCCTCAGATGTGACCTTGCAAGCGTTGAGAAGAATGTCACAAAGCTTGTAAATCTGCTTTCAAAAAAAGGATACATATAATACTTCATCGGTGTACCGCCATTGGTGCACCGATTTTTATAATTATATTCCCCTGCGTACATACGCACAGCAAAACTCCCCCTGTACGCCACCGTGAGATGTTAAATATTAATTCCGCTTTATGCCGTTCATTCCGTTTCGAGCATTCTATAGCCTACGCCAAGCTCGGTGTAGATATACTTTGGTTCTGCGGGATTTTCTTCCATTTTTCGTCTTATGTTTGCCATGTTGACACGCAGAATTTGATTGTCAGACTGAAAATTGGGACCCCATATCTGCTTCATTATGTTATCGTATGTAAGCACCTTTCCCGCATACCTTGCAAGCAGTGACACTATCTTATATTCATTTTGTGTAAGGTGAATGTCTTTTCCGTTGATGTAAACACGTCTTTTATCATAGTCAACGGTGAGTTCACCGGACACAAATTTCCCATCGTTTGCCACTATTCCAATATCCGCATTCCTCGCATGGCGAAGTGCCGTCCTCACCCTTGCAAGAAGCTCGCCCGTTCCAAAAGGCTTCGTTACATAGTCATCTGCTCCGGAATCAAGAGCGGATATTTTGTCGTTTTCATCGGTTCTTGCAGATACTACCACAATGGGAGTAGCAGACCATTGACGTACCTGTTTTATTATTGCCATTCCGTCCATATCCGGAAGCCCAAGGTCAAGAATTATGACATCCGGACAATAAGAATTTATCATCATTTCAGCCTCGTTTCCCGTATGTGCGACTATCACGTTAAAGTTGTTGGCTTCAAACACGGTTTTAATAAAACTTGCGATACTCTTTTCATCCTCTACAACAAGGACGGTATATTTCAGTTCCATATCTTTACCTTTCTTTCACGAGATTACAGCGGCAACACAAATCTGAAGCATACGCCGCCATCCGGGTTGTTGCTTGCACTCATTTTCCCACTGTGTGCTTTGATTATCGTTTTGCATACGGGAAGTCCGATGCCCATATTTTTTTTCGAGTCACAACTCACACTGTTGTTGCTTTCACGGTAGATGTCAAAGATGTGATCCAATATATCGTTGTGTATACCGCAGCCATCGTCGGAGATTTCAAATACCGCTCCGTCTGCCTGTTTCGACAGTGTTAAATTGACCTGCGTTGCACCCTTTGCGTGGAGTACAGCGTTTTCAAGAAGATTTACTATTACTTGCTGTACAAGCATTGCATCCATGGGAACCATAATCAGTTTTGACGGAACTTTTACGTTCACCTTAAAATCCGGGAAGCGTTTTCTGAATTTTCTTACCGATTCAAATATTATCTCCTCCGCCGCCTCAGGGGTCTTTGAAAGTCTTGCTTCACTGCCGTCCTCTATTTTTGTTACCGTCAACAGGTTTTCCACCATTCGGATGAGCCATTCGGATTCCTCCTTGATCTCAGACAGGAGCTTCAGTTTTTGCTTTTCGTCTATAACCTCATGATTATCTAATATTGCACCGGTAGAGCCGAGAATTGTCGTAAGAGGTGTACGCAGGTCGTGGGATACGGCGCGCAGGAGATTACTCCTTGTTTTTTCCTTTTCCGCCAACAGCTTAAGTTCGTTTCCTTTTTTAATTTTGGTAACAAGAGTACTTGTAACAATGGATACCACAAGACTGCAGAAAACAGTCAAAGGATAACCGTCAAGGGTAAAATTGAAGCTGAGATATGGGTATGTAAATAAAAAATTTATGATAAGAACGCTGAAAAGGGATGCGAGCGTGCCGAAAAGATAGCCATTTGTGAACAACGAAACAAGAAACACCGCCAGAAGAAACAACACTGACGCGTAGGTATTTCCCGAATTTCCGATAACCCTGAAAACGGTACATACAAATATGCATATGCCCATAATCAATATAAACACAAGTGCATCTCTGAAGGAAAATCTGAAGCCTTCACGAATAACCGAACGCAAGCTTTTTTTCATGCCGTAATCCCCCCCTGCCTTTCCGTTCTGTTTCGCATTACATTATACCACACTTTGCGGAGAAATTAAAGTATTTTTTGATGTTGTTATATAAAATTGCCGTTAAAATTACGTTTTTTTGCACACGGAATGACATAAAAATCATCAGACAGCCGCATCGATACCAAAAGCGGCAAAATGCTTCGTCAAATCAGCATCCCGCACATAAAGCTGTTGTAAAACCGCCGAACCCGCATAAGTTTCGGGATAAAAAAACTGTTAAGAATTCACAGAGCTTGTTAACAAACTGCAAATTCCACCAATTGGTAATTGAAAAAGCGGGAAAAGAGGTATATAATAAGTTGTTCAATACTTTATATATACGGAGGTACAAATGGAACTGCAAATCTTCAGGGAACTCTCACTGAACTTAGGTGAGATTTCATGGAAAATGGTAGTAATGTGGATTATCGGAGGTATACTGATATTCCTCGCTATCAAAAAGGGCATGGAGCCTACACTTCTTTTACCTATGGGTTTTGGTGCGATTCTTGTCAATCTCCCCTTTTCGGGAGCAATCGGAGAGCATGGTCCTCTCACAACACTCTTTAATGCAGGTATCGCAAACGAATTATTCCCGCTGCTTCTCTTTATAGGTATCGGTGCAATGATTGACTTCGGCCCGCTACTTTCAAATCCGAAGCTTCTTCTTTTCGGTGCTGCGGCTCAGTTCGGTATCTTCATGACACTGTCCCTTGCAAGTCTTTTCGGATACGACCTTTTTGACGCGGCTTCCATCGCAATTATCGGTGCTGCTGACGGCCCCACTTCCATTTTCGTAGCACAGACGCTCGGTTCAAACTATCTCGGTGCAATAATGGTTGCGGCTTACTCCTATATGGCTCTTGTACCTATCGTACAGCCTCCGATTATCAAGGCTCTCACAACAAAGAAAGAGCGTATGATAAAGATGCCTTACGAGCAGGGAAATGTTTCAAGACTTACAAGAATTCTCTTCCCGATTATCGTTACCGTTATTGTAGGTATTGCAGCTCCCACGGCTGCAGCTCTTGTCGGCTTCCTTATGTTCGGTAACCTCATCCGTGAGTGCGGCGTTCTCGAATCTCTCTCCCAGACAGCTCAGAATGTTCTTGCAAACCTTATCACAATCTTCCTCGGAATCACTGTTGCATCCCAGATGCAGGCTGAACAGTTCGTTGCAGCAGATACAATTATCATTCTTCTGCTCGGACTCTTCGCATTCATCTTTGATACAGCAGGTGGCGTACTTTTCGCAAAGCTTATCAACATCTTCTCCAAGAAGAAGATCAACCCCATGATAGGTGCTGCAGGTATCTCCGCATTCCCGATGTCTGCAAGAATCGTTCACAAGATGGCTCTCAAGGAAGACCCTCAGAACTTTATTCTTATGCACTCCATCGGTGTAAACGTATCCGGTCAGGTTGCATCCGTTATTGCGGGCGGTCTTATTCTTACCCTTGTACAGGGCGGCTGATAAAGGAGGTAAACCATTATGTACAATTTTCTTTATAACCTCGGCAATGCCGTAATCAATTTCTTCACCACAACATTCAAACCTATGGCTTTTGTTAATTCTCTTCCGCTTCTTCTTGAAGGTATGATTGGTATATTCATCGTTATGGCGGTTATATTCTTCGCAATCTGGGGACTTCAGAAGCTCTCAAAATAAGACTTAAATCAATATTGGTTTTTCCCGATGACTTGCTGTTGTCGGGATTTTTTGTTATTCGAAAATAATTTATTGTTTTTCGATAAAAATATATTGACAAACGTAAATTCATATGTTATAATTCAGTTACAGGGTAAATTTTCCGGAAAAGCGGAATAATCTGTGAAACAAATTATTCCATGGAGATTTCGGCAACTCCGAAACTCCACGCTGTACCCTTTGAAAGGAGTTTTATTATGACACGAAAAAAAATCTCGCTTTACGCATCAATGCTTGTCACCGCATTTTTGTTTGTATTCATTATTGCAGCCTGCCTGCTTTTGCCGAAGATACTTGAAATATACTCGGATTTCAGAGGTGGCTTGAACTGTACTGATCTTATGATTGCACTTTATGCTTCGGCAGTACCGGGGCTGGTTTGTTGTATGTCATTATTAAAGCTGCTCTTCAATATCAAAAAGGAGGAAATCTTTGTACTCAAGAATGTTAAAATACTGCAATTGCTTTCCTATTGCTGTATATTTGTAGGAATCGAATATATTGTTTTCGGGCGCAAATACATCAGTATGCTGTTTTTTGCCTTTGCGGCACTCTTTATAGGGCTTATACTGCGTGTTATCAAGAATGTGTTTGATAAGGCAATAGAGCTTCGCGAAGAAAACGATTACACCATATAAGGAGGTTTCAGAATGGCTATACTTGTAAACCTCGACGTTATGATGGCAAAACGTAAAATCCCCTTAGGCGAGCTTGCTGAAAGGATTGGAATCACTCAGGCAAATCTTTCCATTCTCAAAACGGGTAAGGCAAAGGCGATAAGATTTTCCACTCTTGAAGCAATATGCCGCGAGCTTGAGTGTACACCCGGCGATATTCTTGAGTATACAAAGGACATCTGATTTTCTTGAAAGGAAGATGATTATGAACAATACTCCAAATAATCATGACGTTGCAAATTCCGTTCCCTATTATTATGAAGAAAAGAAAAAATATAATTATACTCTGACCCACGGCATTTATGCTCTGCTTTCCTTTTTGATGGGCACGCTTTGGTATAGGTGGATATTTTTGTACCGTCCATATGATATTTTCGGGGAGTATCAGGCATTGCCCATAACGTTGTTTGCTCTTGTTTTTACATTTTTTACGGTATCTTTTTTTAAGCTCAGAAAAGCACAAATCGGGCGCGACAGTTTTGTTTTTATGATTGCCATGCTCGTATTTTCGTTAAGATTTACGCTTTATCCCACCGATACAGGATCGTTCATTTCCGTTTTGGCACTGTTTGTACTTCATGTGACCGCCTTGCTTTTTGTATATTCCATCGGAACAAAAAACGCTATTGACGTAATAGTCGGAAGTGCCGCAAAAGCGATGTTTGTAGCTCCATTTGCTTCCTTGCACAGGATATTCACATCACTTTCCGTATTCTTTAGGTTCAAAAACAAAAACGATGATTCGGCAGCAAAATGCAAAAAGCTATTGTACGAATTCGGGTTTGTGCTTTTGGGTCTTCTCATTGCTCTTCCAATAGTTGCTAATGTTCTTGTGCTTCTCGACTCCGACGGATTCTTCTCGGATTTTGTTGACGGTATCTTCGTTTTTTTTGATAATATCCACTTTAGTTTCAGACTTGGAAATTATGTGAATATCATATCGGTATTGGTATCCATGTTTATTTTCGGTGCAGTGTTCGATGCAGATAAAAAGCGTGAAGAGAAAGCCTCAGCGCCACTTGACTGCAGGCGAGTGCCGGAAACTATCGGCAAGACGGTACTTGTTATGCTGATTGCGGTGTATGCGTTGTTCATACTTGCGCAAATAGACGGCTTCACCCATATGCTCAGAGGTGAAATTCCCGAGCTTACAACCTACGCAGAGTTTGCAAGAAGCGGATTTTTCGAGCTGTGTGCAGTTGCCTGTATCAATGGTGCAACGCTGTATTTCTTTGAGCTGCTGTCATTAAAGAAAAATCCCGAAAAGAACTTTGGAATTACCAAGATATTGCTCATTAGCTTTACATTGTTTCTCATTCTTACCGCGGCAGTAAAAATGATGATGTATATTAACGTATACGGCTTTACTCCCAAGCGTTTTTATACTCTTTGGTTTATGCTTCTTCTGACGGTGCTTTTTGTGATGTCGCTCTTCAAGCTCAGAAACGGCAAATTCAGACTTTCCAGGTATGCGACATATGTAACACTCCTTTGGCTTGCCGTGCTGTTTCTGGTGGATTTTGAGGGGATTTCGAACCACCTAAATCTGAAATACTTCTTCAAATAAAAAATAAAGCGTGCATCGTTATAAACTACGGTACACTTCGCTTCGCAATACAAAATTCAAAGTACAAAATGCAAAATTGTGGGCGCGCAACCTTGCCTCGCCCTATGGGAGAAGTGGCAGCGAAGCTGACGGTGAAGAATTCAGAGAATTTTTTAAAGAAATCTTAGATTTCTTCTAAGAGGGTCGCACTCATCGAAACGGTTGCCAATTCAACCAAGCCTCCGTGGGTATACCAATTCTGTAGGGGCGAACTTTGTTCGTCCGCTTATATGAACGTATGATTTGTAACAACGGGCGACCAAAGGCCACACCTACGAATATGCGGTTGTTCCAAATAAAGCAAAAAGCAACAAATCAGCACCTCGTAATTTAAAATAAAAATGCAAATTGCGGAGCAATTATCCTTCCCTAAATCCTAAATCCTATTCCCCTAAATCCTCATTCCGCATAAAAAAAGTCCGCACAGCTGATTAAAACTGTGCGGTAAATCTTTATAACAGTTTTGGGAATTAGTTGCCCATCTTAGCGGAGCTAATCTTAATACCGGGGCCCATTGTTGAAGAAACAGAAAGGCTCTTGATGTACTGACCCTTTGCAGCTGCGGGCTTTGCCTTGATAACTGCACCCATGAGAGCGTTAAAGTTCTCTGTGAGCTTTTCAGCACCGAAGGAAGCCTTACCGATAGGACAGTGGATGATGTTCTGCTTGTCAAGACGGTATTCAATCTTACCTGCCTTTGGTTCCTGAACTGCTTTCGCTACATCCATAGTCACTGTACCTGCCTTGGGGTTAGGCATGAGACCCTTAGGACCGAGCACCTTACCGAGACGACCGATAACACCCATCATGTCGGGAGTTGCAATGATTACTTCGTAGTCAAACCAGTTTTCGTTCTGAATCTTAGCTACCATATCTTCTGCACCAACGTAATCTGCGCCTGCTGCAAGAGCTTCGTTTGCTCTGTCGCCCTTTGCAAATACGAGGGTTCTTACTGTCTTACCTGTACCGTTGGGAAGTACAACAGCACCACGAACCTGCTGGTCAGCGTGACGGGAGTCAACACCGAGTCTTGCGTGGATTTCAATTGTTTCGTCAAACTTTGCGGAAGCTGTCTTTACAACAATTGCAAGAGCTTCTTCCGGATCATAGAGCTTTGCTCTGTCAACGAGCTTTGCGCTCTCTATATACTTCTTACCTCTGCTCATCTGTATGTCCTCCTATCAGTCTGCTACGGTTACGCCCATAGAACGAGCTGTACCTGCAATCATGCTCATAGCTGTTTCAACATTTGCAGCGTTGAGGTCAGCCATCTTCTGCTCAGCAATAGCCTTAAGCTGTTCCTTTGTAATGGAAGCAACCTTAGTCTTGTTGGGCTCGCCTGAACCGGATTCGATACCTACTGCCTTCTTGATAAGAACAGCCGCAGGGGGAGTCTTTGTGATAAATGAGAAAGTACGGTCTGCGTAAATTGTAATGACACAAGGAATAATAAGACCGATGTCTTTCTTTGTCTTTTCGTTGAATTCCTTACAGAAACCAGCGATGTTAACACCGTGCTGACCGAGCGCGGGACCTACGGGGGGAGCGGGCAGAGCCTTTCCTCCGGGGATTTGGAGCTTTACATAAGCAACTATTTTCTTTGCCATTTTAAATACACCTCCGAATGTGGTAAAAATATTTTCGGGAAAATTTTGGGTATTTCCCTCCCACAGTGCGATAGCCGCACCTATACAACCGTAAAGTTTCCCTTACGGACGTAAGCATTTTAATTGCATCTTATACGTCGAATATTTCCGCCGCAGATGCTTCAAATTCAACGACCGCTTCTTTACCGCCCACAAGCATGGTTGCTTTTACCATACCGGTGTCGGAATCTATTTCCTTAACGATCGCGGTGTTTCCTGCCATTGAGCCGGAAACGAGAATTACAGTATCGCCCACATTGTAGTCAACACTGAATGTCTTGTGTACTCCAACACCGAGAGTTTTTATTTCGTCATCGGTAAGCGGAACCGGCTGTGAATCCGGACCTACAAAACCTGTAACACCTCTGATGTTTCTGACTATATGACGAGTTGCGTCGTTCATTACCATTTTTATCAGAACGTAACTTGGAAGAAGCTTTTGTTCCTCAACCTTAGACTTCTTTGCGGGCTTTTTCTTCTTTTCCGCAAATTCGTCATCCTCATCTTCAAAATCGTCTTCAAACTCGTCTATGGGTTCATCAACAAAATCCTCCGGATTATCGGAAATAAGCTCCAACGGAATCTGTGTTTCATAGATATACTCCTGAAGTCCTCTGTTTTCAACGATTCTGGCAATGTTGGAAGCTACATTGTTTTCATAACCGGCGTATGTGTGGAGAACATACCATTTTGCATCGCTTTCCTTTGGCATACAGGCACCATCCTTTCCTTAATAACGACTTTTGGGAGTCAAATGAATTAAAGAAAAAATTACAGACCTACAATAAGGTTCAGAAGCTCTCTGAGACCTGTGTCAAATCCGAAGATTACAAGGCCTGCGATGACTGTAAATACAAGAACAATCACAAAGCTCTTATTTGTTTCAAGAAGTGTAGGCCACTTGATCTTTTTGAACTCTGTCTTATAGTCCTTGAAGAATTTCTTGACTCTTTCGCCGAAGCTCGGCTTTGTTGTATTTTCTGCCATTACTAATACCTCCTGTTAAATACTCAAGAGTTACTTAGACTCTTTGTGAAGGGTATGCTTGCGGCAGAATTTGCAGTATTTGTTCAACTCGATACGGTCAGGATTGTTCTTCTTGTTCTTTGTCGTATCGTAGTGTCTCTGCTTGCACTCGCTGCAAACCAATGTTACTTTTACTCGCATGATTGCACCTCCCGGTAAATATAAAGATTTTTTACCTCCCTCAAGTAAGGTTTTACATATTGCCCTTTTCCTACAAATGGGCATAACAATAAAAACCTCTTCAGAGGTAAATTGATTATACCACAATCAATATTATTTTGTCAAGTGTTTTTCTGCTTAATTTGTAAACATTCGGAAAACAGTCGGTATTATTTTTGTTTTCTCCCAATGCCGAATAACATTCAAAGAATCGGGTAAACTAAGCTAAAAAAGAGGTGTAAGCATTGAATATTATTGATTATGTTTCAAACCGTGAAGTAATGCGTTTTAAAAAGAAAATCAGGATAGTATCTACGGGATGTGTCGGAGGCAGCAAGGAGAGCGAGGGACCCTTGGGGGAATACCTTGACAAGAGCTTTGAAGATCCGCTCGTTAATGAAAAATCCTTTGAAAAAGCGGAGAGTATTCTTTGCAAATCTGCACTTGAAGCGGCATTGTCTAAGGCTTCGATGTCGGATAAGTCTGTTGATATTTTGCTTGCAGGAGACCTGTTGAATCAATGTAGCGGTTCAGGGTACGGGCTTGAAGATTTTGATATTCCCTATCTCGGACTTTACGGTGCTTGCTCCACCTGTGCGGAGGGGTTACTTTGTGCCGCAATGATGATAGAGTCCGGTTTTGTGTCAACTGCTGCTGTGGCGGTTTCATCTCACTTTTGTTCAGCTGAAAGACAGTTCAGATTTCCTCTCGGATACGGTTCTTTTTCAGGTCCCACTGCACAGAATACTGTCACAGGTGCAGGTGCATTTATTTTGTGTGACGAGGAAAAATTCGATTTCAGCTCTGATGGTCCGGGCGTCTATATTACAGAGGCTCTTCCGGGTATCGTATCGGACAGAGGTATAAAGGATGCGGGAAACATGGGCGCGGCTATGTGTACTGCGGCTGCCGATACTGTTTCAAGGTATATTGAATCAAAAGGGTCGGTATTTGACGATTTCGATTATGTTGCGACAGGCGACCTCGGTTGGGAGGGTACTAAACTCCTTTCTTTGCTGCTGAAGGACAATCAAGAGGCACTGAAGAACAAGCTTACTGACTGCGGTCTGTTAATATATGATCTAAAAAAACAGAACTGCGGATGTGGTGGTTCGGGATGCGGGTGCAGTGCGGTGGTTACTGCGGGATATTTTTATGAGAATCTGAAAAAAAGGAAATTTAATAAGATCGCGATGATTGGAACCGGTGCTATGATGAGTACCAAGAGTGTGTATCAGGGAATGTCTATTCCGGCAGTTGCTCATCTTGTTACGCTCAGTACCGAACCTAGCTCATGATTTTTCGAATATAGCCGCATTCTTTTGGTTTTAATAATTTGCAAGCAAGCTTCTCGAATGCGGCAAATGAAAGGAACTATTTTATGCAATATTTTTGGTCTTTCACGGTCGGCGGTCTTTTGTGTGTTATTGCGCAGGTGCTGATCGATAAAACAAAGCTTACTCCGGCGAGAATTCTTACCGGGTACGTTGTTGCAGGTGCGATTTTAAGTGCAGTCGGAATTTATAAACCTCTTGCGGATTTTGCAGGTGCCGGTGCTACGGTGCCTCTTACCGGATTCGGGCATTCACTGATCACAGGTGTTAGAAAAGCGATTGACAATTACGGCATTACCGGAATTTTCACCGGCGGACTTACAGGGACTGCGGGTGGCATTACTGCGGCAGTATTTTTTTCTACACTCGCAGCGATGGTGTTCAAATTGAGAGATAAATGATTTGTCCATAACAGCTTTAAATTCGCACCGTTTCCCTATAAAAAATATAGTGCCCATTTCTGAGCACCCTTTTGTGTATTCAACCGTTTTAATCTTTGCCTTCACCTGCTCCGATACGACAATACTCCATTTTTACACAGTTTGCCGAATGACTAAGTCACATTCGCGAGGGCAGTTGACGGGAGCACTGTGCATTATAACCTACAGGTAGGTAAGAAAGATTCGGGGCGTGAATTTTGCGATTGTATTTTGCTGCTATCACGTAAAGATACTTTTGCTCGCAAAAAACTGTCACCAATGCTTAATGTTATCATGGTCTGAATTCTCATATTGTTTTTGCTGATACGTCTTATTGCCAATAACTAACGTATGAATTATTTTATTTACACAAAAAGAGGGGGCAATTTCTGCCCCCTCATACTAATCATCATTAAGGACGATTTGATACGAATGTGATATTTTCAATGTAGAGAATGTCACCATTTGCAAGATTTGTTGCTGCTGTGTTACCGAAGGGTCTGAGGGTGAAGCCTGATGTAAGAATACCTTCGCCATTGCCTGAGAGTTTTACAACTGCTGTCGCCCATTCGTTCTTCTTAAGAGCTGCTGTACCCTTTGCAACCACGCTGTTTACTACGTTACCCTTATCCTGGATTCTTCCGCCGAGGAGTGTGAATTCGGGAATTCTTTCGGCATTAGTATCTTCTGTAGCGTAGTAGTAGGAGATAATTGCATATCTGTGATTTCTGAGACTGAGAGCACCGTCGGGAGTCTGTTCCGTGTCACCAAAGATAGCTGTACCGTCAACAGAAACGGGAGCAGAAACATTTGAGGGAGCAATCTTTACAACCTGCTTGCCGTCAAATACTTCAACGGAAGACTTGAATGTTGCAGAACTTCCTGCAGAGTTGATAAGCTTTGCAGCTCCAACCACAACCGCGGGAGCTTCTTCGATTACTTCAGCTTCTACATACACTTCATCATCTTCTGAAGCTGCTGTTCTTGGAGGCTTTGCGGAGAGTACAAATTCAGCGAGGTAGAATTTTTCGCCTGCCTTCATTGCGTTACCCTTGATAATACCGACAGGAGCAATATGGAACTGACGGGTAATGTGGAATGCTGGATCTGCGGGGGTAAGCTTAAATGTAACTGTTGTCCATTTGTTGGGAGTGAGGGCAGTTCCGGCTGTAATTGTACTAGCCTTTACCGCTTCGGGATTATCTGCAACACCACCACGCTGAACACCGATTGCAGGAATGAATGTTACATCTGTTCTTTCTGTTTCAACGAATATCTTCAATGTAAGATACTGATATTCGTTAAGAGAAATTTCTCTACCCATACAGTTGTAACCCTCGATTCTGAGTTCCTTATTGGACTCAGTGTTAGGAGTATATTCCATAACAGTCATACCATCCTTGGTAACTTGAGCTGCCGTGAACGCACCAGAGTTACCAACTACAGACGTAAGATCAACTACATCAACAACAATATTTTCAGCCTTAGCGGGATTATTATTAGCCTGTGTTTCCTTTTCTTCCTCAGCCTCAAGCTTAGGATCGGGAGCGTTGCCACCCTGGACTGTAGTCTTAGGCATATTTGTATAGAAGGTCATGCTTGCAATATCAATGTACTGTGTTACGGGAACGTCTGTACCCTTCTTATCCATACCCATGGGATAGAAGTGGTACTGCTGAAGTGCACCGGATAAGCCTTCAGATACGGAAGACAGGTCGATGAGAGCTGTTGTCCATTTGTTAGGAACGAGATCTGCGGATGTGCCGCTGATCTTACCTGCAAAGTTACCAAGATACTGGATAGCCATGTTCTGAACCGCAGGTGATTCGCCCTGGGGCACAGTATAGTAGTATACAATTTCGATATACTTATGTGTGGAAACATCCACGCCTCTGCCGTTAATGTTGTAACCGTCAATTACGATTCCTGAGCCCCTTGTAGGATTATGGTTAGGAACAAGTCTGATTGTATCAACCGTATCCTTAACAGTCTGAAGTGTCATATTAATATGATCCGCTCTGTCAACCTTAAGGTTGAGCTGCTTGGGAGATACTACAATCGGATCGCCTATTTGGGTCGCTGTCTGCGTAATCTTGAAAGGAACGTTTACTTTGAGTGCCTTTGTGGGATCGCCGTAATTTGCAATAATGTGAACAACCTTATCCTTAGATGAGAATGTAGGCTTGGGTTCAGGAGGTGCAATTGTTACATCAAATTTATCTTCAATTTTGCTTGAAATATTGGATATATTGCCGTTGTAGTTCCTATAGTCGATACAAATCTTGTCATTGCAGCTACCTATACCGGGCTGGATAGAATCAGCCTCCATTGCGGAGAAATCACCGCCGTTAACCGTAATCTCGGCGTTGCCGTCTACTGTTGCACCGGCATCTGTATTGGAAGCTATAATAGATGCTCCTGATGTGAAAGTACCGCCGTTGAGGCTGATGGATACCATTCCTTCAATAGTACCTGCAGCTTCGTTACCACCAATTACTTCACCGTCAATTGTACCGCCATTAATTGTGATTACAGAGTTGCCGCCAATCACACCGTTATCCGCGGATGTACCACCAACGAGCTTGCCGTGGATTGTTCCGCCGTTAACTGTGATATTTACATCACCTGTTACGGAATCACCGGCAATAACATTACCGAAATCACCACCGTTGATTGTAACGTCAACAGAGTCAACAGTTCCGGATTCTTTACCGCCGACAATATCAAGGTAAGGAGCTCCTGACTCATTGGAGCAAGTAACTGTATCTGCAATATTGAGTTTATGACCGTTTGCTACTATTGCAGCGGAATCTGCATTTGTTACACTGAACTTAACATTTTTGAAGTCAGCATCGCCACTGAGAATGAGTTTGCCGCTTTCGAACTTGATAGCTGCATCGCCCTCACAGTTGTATGTGATAACTGAAGCGTGTTCGGGTTCAACCACTTCGCCTCTTACAGTGTAACCTGAGCCTGAAACTACAATCTTACCGCTGTAAGTCTTTGTCGGATCATCACCCGTCGTCAAAAGTTCATATGCCTTTTCAAAAGTTGCAACTGCAGAATCTGCAGAAAGACCATCATTGCTGTCATCGCCGTTGTCATCAAGATATATAGCATTAACATTAAGCACATCAAAACGGGACTCATCAAATTTTGCTCTCAATTCCTTAATGTTACCGGTATAATCAAGGAGATTAAGTGTTATCGGTCCGGCACATTCTGAAGGATACTCAGGGACGATTACATAGGGAACAATTTTGCTTCCAACAGCAGAGAAATCACCTCCGCTGATGTTGTAATTGATTTTTCCTTTACAAATTAATTTTCCGGGGGTTTCCAGACCTCTGAATCCTCTTATTCCATTGACCAATGAAATTTCATAATTTGAGAAGTTGCCACCGTTGATATTGATATTAATATCTCCGTTAACTGTGGTTTGAGAGACATTGGTACCATTATGGTTAAACGTTGCAATAATATGGTTCAATGTACCGCCGTTAAGAGTGATGTTAACAGCATCAAAAGTTTTATTAGAACCGTATGTTCCCAAACGGATACCAAATTTACCGCTGTTGATGGTAATATCCGCACCGATAAGATCAAGGAATTGTCCGGTATATTTCACGATTTCAACGTCATTTTCAACACCATATTTACCCATAACAAGCTTATGATTCTTTGTGGAGTCATAGCATATAAGAGCAAGGTCTGCGTTGCTACCACCCGCTACCGGGTTTCGAATCCAACTAATGATAAGGTTTTCAAAAGTGGTAGGACCGTTTGCGTATGTCTGGTAGAATGCTTCAAACTTGATCTTACCTTCATTGGATTCCTTTTCCTTACCTCTGAAGATTACCATATTGGTATGTTTGGGAAGGTATCTGTTGTCGGCAACACGCCAGTCATCACAAAGAATTACATAGCCACCGCCTGCTGCATCAATAGCACTTACAGCCGCATCAACCGAACCATAAGCCTGTGTGGAGTCTGTGGAGCCTGTGTAATCACCTGTGTATATACCACCCTTAGCGTAGTAAACAACAGGAAGTCCGTCAGTATTCTCGTATACGTAAGGTGTAAGCTCACCATCGTCTGTCATATCGGGCTTGGAATACTCCGGTAATGCTTTGTTTTCTGCCTGCGAGAAGGACATCTTCTGAACATACATCTTGTTCCATTCATTAACACCTTCTGCTTCACCGTAAGGCACGAACGAGAATTGATTATATTTACCCGCATCAACAACATTGAATGTAGCTACGCACCACTTGTTGAACTCGAGCTTTTCATTAGCCTTGTAAGTGTTATCGCCAATCAGTAGTGTGGGATATACAGTGCCGAAATCATCTTCGTCTTTGCCGTATACGTAGTATTCAATTCTCACATAAGGATAGAACTCACCTTTGAGAGATATTACATTTCCATCCTCAAGCACATTGTAATCAGCCTTAAGACCTGTTGTATCAACAGGAGTATACTTTGTAGCAGAACCTGCAACGAAAATAACATCTTCTACTTTAAGACCTGTAATAGCTTTAGTATTTACAAGCTCTGTTGATGTAAGAATGAAGTCTTCAAGAACAGGAATGTAATCACCGTTTTCGGTAATTTCGATTTCACCGTAATCGTGAGCTACATTACTCTTGAGCTGTGAGAACCTGAAAGAAAATACATACATCTTGTTGTATTCAGCAACAACGTTCTGACCGTAAGGATAGAATGTAAATTCATTGAAAACTGCATCAACGTCGGAGAGATCAAAGGACGCTACATTCCAACCATTTGTCGCTGTCTGTTCAGCAGTGTAAGTTACACCGTTGATAACGAGCTGAGGTGTTACGGTTACTGTATCTGTATCCTTAAGGTTGAGATAATATTCAAAAGAACCAAAATTATATACCGTGCCATCGAATTCGCCGGTATACACGATGGAAGCTATACCATCGGACTCGGGACAGATTTTGATAGCCTGCTGATCATCTACAAAGTCGATAGGTTCTTCGTCTTCGATACTTGCGTTTGTGATAGTTCCATTGGCAAGAACAAGAGCACTAATCTCATTATCCGCACGAACACCGCTTACGATAGTTCTGACACCCGAAGCAATTTCAATGTTGGAACCGTCTGCGAGACCTGCGGGATCAATCATATTATATGTACCCGCCTTGACTGTGATATCAACGGGAACAAGTTCTCCTCTCTTACCTGCAATAAGGTCGATGTACTTGCCACCTGCACCTGTGGATGTCTTAACATCAGCCATAACGGAAAGAGCATTACCGCCTGCAACAATTGCACCGTTTGTACCGTTTTTAATATCAACGTCCATGAACATTGTCGTACCGCCAAGTTCAAAATCACCGTTTACTACAAGTGTATCACCTGTGATAACGACAAGAGCTGTACGTTCAGATTCTGCATAGGAATCAAGCGTAAATGCACCTTGGACTGTCATAACACCGCCCTCGGCGCCGAGAAGCTCCACTGCCTTTGCATATGTTGCAACGGGAGCATCGGCAGTACCTGCGTTGTCATCGTTACCGGATGCGGAAACAAATACAGAATTACAAAGAGCTGCATCGAAAGAGCCGCCGATTCTGGAGATAACAGTAGCTTTATCTGCACCCGTATAACCGGTCATATCAAGAACTGCTGTACCCACCAGGCCGGAATCCACCAACGCACTTGAATAATCATTCTCTGTAGTCGGCACTTTTGCATATCTTGAAATATTAACCTTCTGGAGACCTGTAAGATCGGGCGAACCGGAAATTGTAACGTTGACATTTCCCGTTACGTAAGATGTACTGATGAGAGAACCGCTATAATACTCACCATTTGTAACAAGCTTAGGGCTGCCTGACCATTTACCGCCGTAAATATTAATATTGATATTACCATTATTCTGATCAGGAAGACCGTGACCGTTTGTTATGGAACCACTCATCTCACAACCATAGTTGTTAATGGTAACATCACCGTTGAGCGTTGTCTTGCCGTATGCACCTGAAAGCTTAAGTTCCAATTTGAAAACACCGGAATAGAAATTCAAAACGGGGCTTCTGTCATAAGGCCCACCGCCGTCACCACCGACTAATATAGAAGGAGTAGTAGGTGTGACTCCGTTTGCAGCAGCTGCTCTGGAGAAAGAAATATCGCTTGCGTCACCGCCGGGAGTACCCCAACCGAAGTCATAACCATGCATAGCGATACATGTATCATTCTTTGAAATGCAAACAAAATCAAGATTCTGGAGCCAAAGCGGTCCCTGAGCATATGGCATACCACCAAGGTACATTTTAGACTTTGTACCGTTTTCGCGGGTCATACCCCTGAGTATAACCATCTTTTCATGTTTCGGGAAATGACCGGTTGAAGCAATACCAAAAACGTTATTAGCCGCAACGGATGTATTAAGTGTATAATCCGAAACGAGGATAATATAACCTTCGGTTTTAGCTGTCACAAGAGCACCCACAGCATCCGACATACTCCTGTATGCATTTGTCGAGTCTGTGGATTTGGCTATGTCATCCGTTCCCTTGAGGGTTCCATTCGCTTCATCAAGGTAAATAACCGGATAATCCGCCAGATCTTCCGCTTTTGGATCGAACACATAGGGTTCAGCCGCCAAAACGGAGCCTGTGATTGTAGCAGTAATTATGAGCATTGCCATAACAAAAACTGCCGATAGAATTTTCTTCATTTTTCTACACTCCTTATAGAAATATTAATACACGGATAGATTATAACATGAAATCTTTTAAAAATCAATATTTTTTTTAAATATTTATCCCCTATTTTCAGATTTTGGTAATTTCAGACTAAAACCACCTGTGTTTTTTGTCGATTTTGATACATTGCCTCATTAACTACCACGGTGTATTTTAAAAAAATGGTATTTTTACCGTTTTTTATTGACGAATTTTAAAAATACTCAAAAAACACTTGCATTATACGTAAATTTGTGATAGAATTTAGTGGTATACTATTATATTAAATATATTAGGAGAGAAATTCATGGCACAGATCAAAGCATTTTGCGCACTGCGATACACCGAAAAGGCAGGCGACATATCAAAAAACATTTGTCCCCCCTATGACATCATCAGCGAAGATGAGCGTCTCGGCTTTCTTGAAAAAAGCGATAATAATATTGTAAAGCTTGAGCTTCCCAAGGGCGATGAGCCCTACAAGGCAGCAGCCGAAGAACTTTCGGCAATGGAAAAGGCAGGTATTCTCGCAAAGGACGAAAAGCCGGGCATCTACATATATGAGGAAGAATTTACGGCTTACGGAGAACGCAGGAAAATCAAGGGCATATATACACGTGTAAAGCTTCACGAATTCTCTGAGGGTGTAGTGCTTCCCCACGAAGAAACTCTTTCTAAGGCAAAAGCTGACAGATTCAATCTTATGAGCGCCACATTCTGCAACTTCTCGGCTATCTACTCTATGTACACCGACGAAGAAAGAATCATAAGAACAAAAATAGACGCTCTTTCGGAGCGAGCTCCCGATGTTGAATTCACCGACTACGAGGGAATCGTTCAGAGACTCTGGTGTATTTACGACCAAGCAGAGATTGCGTTCATTGAAAAAGCATTCGCAGACAAGAAACTGTACATAGCCGACGGACATCACAGATACGAAACGGCACTCAACTTCAAGAAGAAGCTTATCTCGGACGGTGTTATGGGGGATGATACTCATGCAGGTAACTACTGTATGATGTTCCTTGCAGACATCGACCATGAAGGTCTTGTTGTATTCCCCACTCACAGAATGGTAAAAGATCTTACGGATTTCAACAGCGCAAAGGCACTTGATGGTATTGCAAAGTACTTCAGTATTGAAAAGATGAACTGTCCGAAATGTCTTGAAAAAGCACTTCTTAAAAATGCGGATAAAAATGCTTTCGGATATTTTGACGGGAACGATTCCTATCTGCTTGTCATGAAAGACACGGAAGAAGCAAAGGCGGCACTTGATGAAATGCTCGACAGCAAGTCCGATGCGTACAAGAGCCTTGACGTTTCCGTACTTCACAATCTTATCCTCGAAAAGATTTTCGGCATCGACAAAGAAAACATGGCAAATCAGATTAATCTCAACTACACAAGAAGCTACGATGAAGCCATCGAAAAGGTAAAGAGCGGAGCATACAACTGTTCATTCCTTCTCAACTCCACAAAAGTACGTCAAATCAAAGATGTAGCAACGGCAGGCGAAAAGATGCCGCAGAAATCTACATACTTTTATCCCAAGCTTATTACAGGTCTTGTTATGAACGAAATCAAGCCGATAATCTGAAGTTCATAAATTAAGAAATCGAAAATTTACAAAGTAAATTAACATTGATTACGCATTATGCATTACGCATTCTCGTTTTCGCACTCATATTGTCCTGTAATCAATGTAACAATATTAAGGAGAATTCAAAATGCCAAAGGAACTCGAAAAACAATACAATCCTCATGGGGCTGAGGACAGAATCTACAAAATGTGGTCGGACGGAGGATATTTTACTCCCACCGGCAAGAAAGGCAAGCCCTATTCTATCGTTATTCCTCCGCCAAATGTAACGGGACAGCTTCACATGGGTCACGCCCTTGACGATACGCTTCAGGATATTCTCATCCGTTTCAAGAGAATGAACGGTTTTGACGCTCTCTGGGTTCCCGGAACAGATCATGCGGGTATTGCTACTCAGATTAAGGTTGAAGAAAATCTTCGCAAGGAAGAAAATCTCACAAGATACGACCTCGGACGTGAAAAATTCCTTGAAAGAGTATGGGATTGGAAGAACAAGTACGGTAACAGAATTATAAGTCAGCTAAAAAAGCTCGGATGCTCCTGCGACTGGACACGTGAACGTTTCACCATGGACGAGGGATGTAGCGATGCTGTTAAGGAAGTATTTGTAAATCTCTACAATAAGGGACTTATCTACAGAGGAAACAGGATCATCAACTGGTGTCCTCATTGTGCGACGGCCCTTTCAGATGCAGAGGTTGAATATTCCGAGCAGGCAGGTGCTTTCTGGTATATCAAGTACCCGGTTAAGGATTCCGACGAATATCTGACAGTTGCCACAACAAGACCCGAAACTCTCTTTGGTGATACTGCAGTTGCAGTAAATCCCGAGGATGAAAGATTTAAGCATCTTGTCGGTAAGACTCTTATTCTTCCCCTTGTCGGCAGAGAGATCCCGGTTATTGCAGACGAATACGTTGAAAAGGATTTCGGTACCGGTTGTGTTAAGATTACTCCCGCCCATGACCCCAACGACTTCCTTGTAGGTCAGAGACACAATCTTGAACAGATCAAAGTTATGAACGATGATGCTACAATGAATAAGTATGCCGGCAAGTACGAGGGTATGGACAGATATGAGTGCCGCAAGGTTATGATCGAGGATCTGAAAGTACTCGGTCAGCTTATCAAGGTCGAGGAATATTCTCACAACGTAGGTACCTGTTACAGATGTAAGACCACTGTTGAGCCTACCACATCAAATCAGTGGTTTGTAAAAATGGAGCCTCTTGCTGTTCCGGCACTTGAAGTTGTTAACAACGGTACAGTTAAATTTGTTCCCGAAAGATTCTCAAAGACATATACAAACTGGATGGAAAACGTACATGACTGGTGTATTTCCCGTCAGCTCTGGTGGGGACACAGAATTCCCGCTTACTACTGCGATGAGTGTGGCGAGATGTATGTTTCAAAGACTCACCTTGAAAAGTGTGAAAAGTGTGGTGCGGCTCTTCGTCAGGAAGAGGACGTCCTTGATACATGGTTCTCCTCTGCCCTTTGGCCTTTCTCGACTCTCGGGTGGCCCAAGAATACCGAAGATCTTAAGTACTACTATCCCACAAGTACACTTGTAACAGGATATGACATTATCTTTTTCTGGGTTGCAAGAATGGTATTTTCCGCACTTGAACACACAGGAAAAGAGCCTTTCAGCCATGTATTCATTCACGGTCTTGTGCGTGATGAGCAAGGCAGAAAGATGTCCAAGTCCCTCGGTAACGGTATAGATCCCCTTGAAGTTATTGAAAACTACGGTGCGGATGCCCTGAGATTTACTCTTGTTACCGGTAACTCACCCGGAAATGACATGAGATTCTCCTATAAGAAGATGGACGCTTCCCGCGCATTTGCCAATAAGATCTGGAATGCGGCGAGATTCGTGCTCCTCAATCTTGATAATGATACAAAGGCAGAGATTCCCGAAAAGCTTGAGCTTGAAGATAAGTGGATTCTTTCACTTTACAACGATACCGTTAAAGGTATCACGGAAAATCTTGACAACTTTGAGCTGGGCGTTGCGGCAAAGAAGCTCTACGACTTTATCTGGGACTACTTCTGCGACTGGTACATCGAGCTTGTAAAGCCGAGACTCTTTGAAAAGGGAACTGATTCCAACAAGAGAGCACAGAGTGTTCTTGCATATGTACTTTCAAACACCCTCAAGCTTCTCCATCCGTTCATGCCCTTCATTTCCGAAGAAATTTGGCAGAACCTAGGACTCGAAGAGGAACCCATCATCGTATCCGAATGGCCCAAGTACTGCGAGAGCCTGAGCTTTGAAGCTGAAGAAAAGGCAATGGACAAGATTATCGACGCTATCCGTGCTATCAGAAACCGCAGAGCCGAGATGAACGTTCCTCCGTCAAAGAAAGCAAAGCTCATAATCGTAACCGATGCAAAGGATGCATTCAACGAAAATACATCAGTATTCTTTGAAAAGCTCGCAAGTGCCTCAGAGGTAGTATATGCAAACGGCTGCGACGACGACAAGGCAGTAAGCATAGGTACAGACAGTGCAAAATTCTTTATTCCCATGAGCGACATCATAGATACCGACAAGGAAAGAGCAAGACTCACAAAGGAAAAGGAAACAGCTCTTAAAGAAATCGAACGCCTTGAAAAGAAGCTCGGCAACCCCGAATTTGTGGCAAAAGCGCCGGAAAAGGTAATCGCAGGCGAAAAGGAAAAGCTGAAAAAGTACACAGCACAGCTGAAGAACATTGAGGAAATGATAGAAAATCTTTAAGTTTAGGATTTAGGGATTAGGAACTAGGAACTAGAGAAGGACTTCGCTTCGCAATGCAGAATGCTTCGCTTCGCAATGCAGAATGCTTCGCTTCGCAATGCAGAATGCTTCGCTTCGCAATGCAGAATGCATAATGCATAATGCATAATTTAGGTAAAAAGCTTCGCTTTTGATTTTATTGTATCGCACTGCGGTGCGGGGGAATTGGAATAATCACAATTCGCATTGATTAAATTTTTGGGTGTGCATATATGTAGGGCGTGACGACGAAGATGTGCCATCTTGGGCACGCCGTGGCAGGCATCGCAACAACCACAATACCGCACAACGATTTGTGGGCGCACAAACCTTGCCTCTCCCCATGGGAGAGGTGTCAGCGAAGCTGACGTTGAAGAATTCAGAGAATTCTTAGATTTCTTCGGAGAGGGTGCAGGTGCCACAACAATTACAATTCGCACAATAATTTGTGGGTGCACAATATAATTTCAACAAAATGAAGGAAGCGAAGCTTCCAACCTCAACCATTCACTTGGCTGCTTGCAGTCATCTTCACTATTCATTTTTCACTTAAATCATTCCGCACTCCGCATTCAGAAGACCTTCGGTCTTTATTCCGCATTTTTTAAAAAGGAGTCAATATGAGAGTCATCCCCCTCTACCCCACCTACCACGAAGCAAACTGCTATATCGCCGTCGGCGAGGGCTGCTGCAACAGTGCGTGCAGTAACTTTTGTGCGGTCATTGACCCGGGCGATAATGCTGAAAGAATATTTAACCGTGCGAAAAACAACGGTCTTACAATTGAAAAGATAATACTTACCCATGCCCACTTTGACCATATTATGGCAGTGAATAAGCTTGTTTCGCTTACGGGTGCCGAGGTTGTTATCCATAAGGGGGACCTGCAGGCACTTTATGAGCCGAGTCTCAATCTTTCCGGGCTTATCGGACAAAGCTATACGGTTAATAACGATATTAAGGTTACATCGGTTGAGAATGGTGACACGATAAAGGTCGGCGGTGAAGAATTAAAGGTTATATCCACACCGGGACACACTCCGGGGAGTGCCTGCTTTATGTGCGGTGACGTTATATTTACCGGTGACACCCTTTTCGGAAGCAATATAGGCAGGACAGATTTCCCCGGCGGAAGCATTGCTGAAATGAAGAAATCACTTGCAAAAATACGTGACATTGAGGGTGATTATACTCTTTATTCCGGTCACGGCGGCGAAACCACACTTTCAAGGGAAAGACAGCACAATTATTATCTTTTCCCCGAATTTTTAGGAAAATGAACGTAAAGTTTACTTTAAGACATTATATCGGTGATGTGCTCGTTTGTGCAGTTCTTGTGATTTCGCTGATGGTCATATGTGCAATTTTTTTTGACGGCGATAGTGAAAACAAAAAAGTGAGAGTACTGCAGGACGGAAAGGAAATTGCCGTTTATTACTTATCGGATAGTTCTTCACTGTATGTTGACGGCGTACATATAAAGGTGTGCGACGGTAGGGCATTTATTGCGGAATCCGACTGTGCGGATAAAATCTGTATGGGGATGCCCGGCGTTGATAAAAGCGGTGGAGGCTCGGTCTGTATTCCCAACAGAATCGTAATTGAACCGATTGAAGATAATAACAGTACCGATGCGGTTGCGGGATGAGAGGTGCATTATGAACACTAAAAAGCTTACCCTTACCGCGATATTCGCAGCCTTCGCGATTGCTCTTTCCACCCTTGAAAACCTTGTGCCCATATCCGCATTTATTCCTATACCGGGTCTTAAGCTCGGGCTCGCAAATCTCGCCATGATGTGTGCTTACTACATAATAGGAAGAAAATCTGCGTTTTTTGTGGGAATCTTAAAGATTACCGCGGTATTTTTAACCTTTGGAAATGTGTCGTCAATGTTCATTTCGCTTTGTGGAACACTGCTTGCTTTTGCTTCGCTTTTTATCGGAGAAGGGTTGGTATCCAAGGTCATATCCTTTATAGGAGTTTCGGGAATTTCAGCAGTTTTTCATGCAACAGGTCAGGTTGTTGCGGCGTGTATACTTACAAAAAGTACTGCTTGCCTTTCAATTCTTCTGCCGCTGGGACTGTGCTCTGTGCTTACCGGTGCACTCACCGGCTTCCTTATGAACTGCATTTACTCACCTGTTAAAGCAAGGATCGAATTATGAAAAAAGTCATTTTACTGCTTATCTGTCTGACATTTCTGCTTGTATCATGCGGAAACGAATATCAAAGTCACAGTTTTTTTGCAATGGATACCTTCATTTCTGTTGACGCACTGGGAACTGATGAGGATACTCTTCGCAAGCTTGAAAATCTAGTCTATAATGATGAGAAAAAGTTTTCAAGAACCTTTGCGGGAAGCGGGATATACGAATTCAATTTATCCGGGGACGGAACCGTACTTTCCGAAGATACTGCGGAGCTAACAATCAAAGCTTTTGAAATGTACCAAAATACAGACGGTGCGTTTTCACCCTTTTTGGGAGCACTCACAGATCTTTGGAACATAAAAAATGTAAATCCGAAAGTTCCGAGCGAGGATGAAATCCGTAAAGCTCTGAGTAACTGCAATGCCTCAGACATCACTTTTTCGGATGATGTTCCCAACAAATCAAACGCCGAACTGAAACTTGACCTCGGCGGAATTGCAAAGGGCGAGAGTGCCGAAAATTGCATTGAATTTCTCAAAGAACAGGGCGTTGAAAATGCAGTAATTTCCTTTGGCGGAAGTGTTGCCTGCATGGGACACTCCAAAAAAAGTGATACCGATTGGAGTATTGGAATAAAAAATCCCTTTGATACATCGCAGATTATCGGAAGTATTAATGTCACCGATTGCTATATAGCTGTTTCCGGAGCATACGAGCGAAGCTTTATGCAAAGCGGAAAGAGATACCATCACATTTTCGACTCGAAAACAGGCTATCCCGCCGAAAGCGATATTGAGAGTACCGCAGTTATCTCAAAGGACGGTGCTGTTTCGGACGGTCTTTCCACGGCACTTTTTGTCATGGGAAAGGATAAGGCACTTGACTTTTACCGCAGTGGCATTTACGAATTTGAAGCAATATTTATTCTGAAGGATGGTGTCGTTACAGTTACAGACGGACTTTCGGATAAGTTCAGCTTTAACGAAAATGCAGATTACACAGGTGGAAAAAAACTTGTTTACAATATAGATAATTTAAAAAGAACATAAAATAATGAAAGGAATAAGACCATGAGAAAATTTATGGATGAGGATTTTATTCTCTCAACTGAAACGGCTGTATATCTTTATGAAAATTTTGCAAAGAATCAGCCCATTATCGACTATCACTGTCACATCAACCCCAGAGAAATCGCCGAGGATAAGGTATTCTCCGGCATCACAGAGGCATGGCTCGGCGGCGACCACTACAAATGGAGAGCTATCCGTGCCTGTGGGTATCCGGAAGAAAAGATTACAGGTAAGGAAAGCTCCGATTATGAAAAGTTTGAGGCATGGGCGGCATCTATGCCTAAGCTCATCGGCAATCCTCTTTACCACTGGACTCACCTTGAACTCAAAAAGTACTTCGGAATCACAACTCCACTCACTCCCAAGACCTGCCGTGAAATCTACGAAAAGTGCGACAGCATGATGAAAACTCCCGAAATGTCGGTAAAGAACATCATCAAAGCGTCCAATGTTGATACAATCTGCACAACGGACGACCCCGCAGACACACTTGAATGGCACGTAGAAATCGCAAAGGATAAGGAATTTAAAACAAAGGTACTCCCCGCATTCAGACCCGACAAGGGTGTAAACATTGATAAAGCGGGCTTCACCGACTATCTTAAAGTGCTCGGAGCTTCCGAAAATACAACTATCGACAGCATTGCAAAGCTCCTTGAAGTTTACAAAGCAAGACTCGACTTCTTTGCAAGGATGGGTTGTCTTACATCCGACCACGGTCTTGATTATCTCGTATACAGCCCCTGTACCGAAGCTGAAGCTGATGTTATCCTCAAAAAAGCTCTCGCAGGCGAAGCAGTTACACAGGAAGAAGCAGACGCATACAAGACATTCCTTCTCTTCTTCTTTGCAAAGGAATTTAAAGAACGCGGCTGGATTATGCAAATGCATTACGGTACAACAAGAAACAACAGCACCGTAAACTTCAAAAAGACAGGACCCGACAGAGGCTACGACTCCATCGGTGCATACGACTGCATCAGAAACGGACTTTTGTTCCTGGGTGCTCTTGAAGAGGCAGACAGCCTTCCCAAGATGATATTCTACTCCCTGAACCCTGTTGAAAATGCCGCTATCGACACCATGTGCGGATGCTTCCAGGAAAACAAGGAGGGTATAAAGAGCAAGATTCAGCACGGTTCCGCATGGTGGTTCAACGACCATCTTGAGGGTATGCGTGATCAGCTCAAGTCCTTTGCGGCAACAGGCGTTCTCGGAAACTTCATAGGTATGCTCACCGACTCACGTTCATTCCTTTCCTACACGAGGCACGACTACTTCAGAAGAATCCTCTGTGATTATATCGGCAATCTCATTGAAAACGGTGAGTATCCGTACGATCTTGAAGAAGCAGGTAAAATAGTTGCGGATATAAGCTACTTCAACACAAAGAATTACTTTGGATTCTAAGCTCGGACGCCCGAGCAGGCACTTTCGAGTACCTGTTTTTGTAATAATTAAAACTTTGGTGCCCACGATGTTGTCCCGTTTATGCGCCATAAACGCAAGCGGATAAACTCGCGAATTTATAGTGTTTGATATTGAGAAAGACGTATCGCATTTACGATACGTCTTTATTTATTCTTGATACTCTATAGTCTTATATACACAACAATTTAGAATAAAGTAAATTCCGGAAAGAATATCATGAACCACTTGTTCTCACAAGGGTACTCTTTTTCCTCCACAAATTCTATTAGTTAAAACATATGTCAAAACTAACCGTAACATAAAATCTTAGATATATCCGTAAAATCCCCTTACACTGACCTCGCCCCCGGTAACAGTTCCCTTTTTTCCGTCATCAAATTCCACCTCAAGACCGAAATTGTCATCTATGTCAACTGCGGTCCCTGTGCGTTCCTCTCCGTTTTTGATTATACGTATTTTTTTGCCGAGAATTGCACAGCTTTTTCTGTATTCCGAAAGGTAATATTCCTTGTCTCTCGGAAAATCCTTAACCAGCTTATCAAGCTTTTCCGTAAGAAGTGCACACAGTTTCGCTCTGTTTTGTTCCTTTCCGGTTTCAAATCTTAATGATGTAGCAATCTCCCTTATTTCCTCCGGGAAATCCTCTGCTGTGTGATTTACGTTTATACCGATGCCTACAACCACATTTTCCGCTTCTCCGCTTTCGCCAACCACCGACATTTCAGTGAGAATTCCGCAAAGCTTTTTGGTTCCGACAACAAGGTCGTTTACCCATTTTATTTCTGCTTTAATTCCGCAGAATTCGTATATTGCATCCCTTACGGCAACAGAGACCCACGCAGTTATTTGTGACAGTGTTGTGGGAATCTGTCCTTTGGGGTTTACGAGGTAGGAGAAATATATGCCTTTGTTCGCAACAGAGGAAAAGCTTCTGCCAAGTCTCCCTTTGCCGCACGTCTGCTCATTTGCGATAACACAGTCACCGTATTTCGCTTTACCCTGTAAGGATAATGCTTTAAGATAATTATTTGTGGAATCAACCGATTCGAGAAATATTACGTCTGCGTCTCTTTCAGTATTCAGGCTTGCCAATATCTTGCCTACCGAAAGCTTATCCGAAATTTTTATGATCTTGTAGCCCTTGTTGGTTGAGGACTCCGTTACATATCCGTCGGCTCTGAGTGCCTTAACGGCGGTATTAACGGCTGCTCTGCTAATACCAAGCTCGCGGCTTATCTCTTCGCCGGAAACATAATCACCGTTTTTTAAAAGTCTGGCAAGTACCTTATCCTTTGTTGTTGACATGATGCACCTCTTTTTTATTTCTTCTTTATTATAACATATATTTTTGTAATTGTAAACTATTATTTTTCATATTGACAATTCCGTGGTGTAATGATATAATTGTAAACATAATTAAAATTGTATTTACAATATCAGGTATGATGAAAGCAAATCTTAAAAACCTTTGTGTTCTCTCGCTCATGACGGCACTTATGGTTATCTGTGCATGGATAACCATTCCCTTTGCAGTTCCTTTTACGCTTCAAACCTTTGCACTTTTTCTGAGTCTTTTGCTCTTCGGAGGTAGAAAAACTCTTGTATGTGTCGGGCTTTATCTTATTTTGGGTATCATCGGACTTCCCGTTTTTTCGGCTTTCGGTTCGGGATTCGGCGTACTTTTCGGTGCAAGCGGAGGTTTCCTTATCGGATTTCTCATTGCGTCTGCCGTGTTTTTGGTATTCTGTACGATTTTCGGTAATGGAGATACCGTAAAAGTCATCGGCTGTGTTCTTTCAATGATTATATATTGCTTTTGCGGTACAGCGTGGTATTTTATTTTATATGTGGGTGACGGCATAAACGTATCGACGGCATTTTATGCTTGTGCACTTCCGTTTGTTTTGCCTGATATGGTAAAGCTTTTTATTGCTTATACAGTTTATTTGAAGCTGAAAAGAGTTGTTGGTATTAATCGGACGCTAAATTGACAAAATATGCTTGAATTTTAATAATAGAAGTGGTATAATAAAGAAAAAGTCCTGAAAGGAAGTTGAAATAATGGGAAACATATGGCACAACATAAGCCCCGCAAGAATAAAAGAAGATGAATTTATCGCAGTCGTTGAAATAGAAAAGGGATCAAAGAACAAATATGAGCTGGATAAGGAAACAGGCTCTATCATTCTTGACAGGATACTTTACACATCCACTCACTATCCCGCAAACTACGGTTTTATTCCGAGAACTTATGCGGACGACGGTGACCCTCTTGATGTGCTTATCCTCTGCAGTGAGAACATTGTTCCGCTAAGTCTTGTACACTGCTATCCGATAGGTGTTATAACCATGCTTGACGGTGGGAAGCTTGACGAAAAAATAATCGCTATCCCCTTTGAAGATCCAAGCTACAATGATTACAACGACATTAGCGAGGTCCCAAAGCACGTTTTCGATGAAATGAAGCACTTCTTCACCGTATACAAGAACCTTGAACACAAGGACACCGTTGTAAATGATGTTATGGGCAGAGAGGAAGCAAACGCTATCATCCGCAAGTGCCTTGACGCTTATATTGATAAGTTCTGCAAATAACATTTGATATACAAAAGAGTAATGGCTGTACCCAAATTTCTGAGTACAGCCAAATTTTTTATTCCTTTTTGTCTTTGACCCTTTTAAGCTCAAACCAGAAAGTACTGCCTACACCCTGTGTACTGTCAACACCGTATACCGCGCCGTGGTTTTCAAGAACCGTCTTTACTATCGACAATCCCAGCCCCGTACCCATGTATGCACGTTTGTGGGTCTTGTCAACTCTGTAATATCTGTCCCAGATGTAGGGCAAATCTTCCTTTGCGATTCCCTCGCCTTTATCGATTACCTCTATTCTTACATGGGTATCGGTCTTTTTTTCGCGGACGGTCACCTGCTTATCCTCGCCGGTGTAGTTTATTGCGTTGATGATAAGGTTGTATATTACCTGTGAGATTCTGTTCTCATCGGCATTTACGTATACATCACCACAATCCTCGAAGTTTATGTCGTAGCCCTCTTTCTCCTTGAGCTTATCAAAGCGGGATATTATGCTCCTTGCATTGTCGGTAATATTATATTCTTCCTTGGACACCTTGGAGATTCCCGCCTGAAGCCTCGATATATCAAGCAAATCGTTTACAAGCGAAGAAAGACGTGTTGCTTCGTCGATTATAACCTGAACATTTTCCGGCGAATTCTCTCCCGGGATGTCCCTCATTACCTCGCTGTACCCTATGATCATGGTAAGGGGGGTACGCAGATCGTGTGATACATTTGCTATGAGCTCGTTTTTAAGCTCATCCGCTTTTGAAAGCTCCTTTGCGGCATAGTTCATAGTCTCATTGAGTTCCTCAATTTCTGCATAGCCACAGCTTTCAAATCTCACGTTGTAATCACCCTTCGCAAGTCGTTTTGCGTTTTTGTTCATGCTTACTATCGGGTTTGAGATCCTCTTGGCAATTATAAATGCAAGACCTGTTGCAAATATAACCGTGAATATGGAAATATACATCAGCATCACAACAAGAGTCCTTACCGTTGCATTGACCGGAGTTATCACAGAATCCACAATAATGTAACAGCTGCTGCCGTCTCTGAGCTCTGCACTTCTTGCGGAAATAAGATTCAGAAGGACATTGGAGTTAGTAAATACCGGGGCTTCCCCCCTTACAAAATCCGAATCTCGTTTTCCCGTTTCTCCGTTCTCCTTATCCCCTTTTGAGTTCTCGGGGTTCTGCGGTAAAACCTCGGTAGTTTCATGCGTTTCTTTCACAAACTGCTGGAATGGCTGAGTGTAGCTTCCGCCGTTTTCCTCTGCCCTCTCGCAGAGCATAAAAATATCCGTTCCGCTGATTCTTGTAACTATGTTTGTAGGAGAGACCGCGTAGATATACAGCATTTCGTAGTTTGCGTCAACTATCTTTACATTTACATCGTAGGCTCTTGCAAGCTCTTCGACGCTTTCCTCGTAATTTTTTTCCTTTATTGCGTAAGCTATTTCATTGGTACAGTGCTTGAGCGAGTCTGTTTTTATCTGGCGGTATATGGTATCAAGAAGAAGCGTTTGACATATCCACAGAATGGAAAGAAGAATAGCGGTAAAAACCGAAAAGTATGCAAAAAGTCGAAACTTCAGGCTGGTTTTTGATTTTTTCTTGGTATTCTTCATGTGTTACTGCCCATCCCGGTTTTCCTCAAATCTGTAGCCGACGCCACGTAGGGTAACAATGTAATTGCTGTACGGACCAAGGTTTTTGCGAAGAAGCTTTATGTGAGTATCAAGTGTTCTGTCATCTCCGTAGAAATCATAGCCCCACACATTGCTGATGAGCTTTTCACGAGTGAGGGCAATCCCCTTGTTCTTTGCAAAATAAAACAACAGATCGTATTCCTTGGGTGTCAAATCTATCTTGCGTTCGTCAATGTATACTATCCTTGCGGAGAAATCAATCTTTATTCCGCCAATCTCTATACTTTCGTTGCTTGGAGCAGATGTACGCTTAAGCACCGCCGCAACTCTCATCATAAGCTCTTTTGGTGAAAACGGCTTTATCACATAGTCGTCTATTCCAACCTCAAAGCCGTGGATTTTGTCATATTCCTCTCCCCTTGCAGAAAGCATGATGACGGGAATGTTTGACTTTTTTCTTATCTCGCGACAAACAGAAAAACCGTCAAGATCCGGCATCATTATGTCAAGGATAATAATGTCGAATTCCTTTTCGCGGCATTTTGATACTGCTTCAAGTCCGCCTGCAGCTTCCTCTACCTCATATCCGTCAAAAGCTGCATATTTTTTTATTATATCTCTTATCTTATCTTCGTCGTCAACAATGAGAATCTTGCTCATTTATTTCTCTCCTTTATTTTTGTTCGATAAATATAATAATACTCCATTGTGAAACCGGTGTGAAATACGGTTGAATTCTTAAATTCGCTGTCGGATTCCGTACCTTTATAATGTCTTCTGTATTGCTGCACAGTCAATCCGTACTTACATTTAAACACCTTGCAATTTTTACATACTGCTTCGTTTTGTTTATTGTATTTTTATTGTAAACTATTTCTCTTTGAATTTGAACAACTATGTGTTAATTTTCTTGAAATTTGCATTATTTTTCTTCAAATTACATTTGAAACAAATTTTATATACAAGGTGAATAAATCAAGCTATATATGGAATTTTTAAGTAAAAAGCCTTGACAAAACGTGTTTTCGGATGTATAATGATATAATAATATAAGTATAATGATGATATTATGCCTAAATATTCGTATTTATTAACAAAGCCTAAAAATATATCAAGGAGAATGCCGTATGTTTTCGGCGAAAAAGCACCATGATCATAAGCATGACAGGTTTCGGCAGAGGCAAGGCTTCTGTGGGCGGAACGGAATTTACAATTGAAATAAAATCCGTAAATTCAAGGTTTACGGACATCACCTGCAAGATGCCTAAAATGTATCTTCGAATTGAGGACAAAATCAAGCAAAAGATACTCACCTACGCTTCAAGAGGAAAAATCGAGCTTTTTGTCACAACAGAACAGAGCGACGATGCCGAGGATGTGGAAATCGCAATTGATGCACCGTATCTGAGAGGCTATCTTGCGTGTCTTTCCGAGCTTTCCGAAAAGTACGGACTTCGTAATGATATAAGCGTTATGAGCGTTGCGAGAAATCCGGATGTGTTCAAGAGAACAAGAAGCGACGATGAAAGCGCAGACGAGCTTTACGAAAAGATCTCCGCGGCTCTCACGCTTGCCCTTGAAGAATTTTTCAAAATGAAATGCGACGAGGGTGCAAGGCTTTGTGCTGATATTCACACAAAACTTGATTATATTGAGGCACTTGTGGAAAAAATAAAAGAAAAAGTCCCTGCAACCATCCAAGCATACAGAGAAAGACTTACAGAAAAGATTCATGAGTTTCTAGATACAGCGGACATAGACGAAACAAGAATTATACAGGAGGTTGCCATCTTCTCGGACAAGGTTGCAATAGATGAAGAAATGGTACGACTCGGAAGTCATATTGCGGAATTCCGTTTAATCCTTGCAGAAAACGAAAAAGACATCGCCGTCCCGGTCGGCAGAAAGCTAGACTTCCTTCTTCAGGAAATCAACCGTGAAATCAACACTACAGGCTCCAAGTGCAACAACGCAGACGTAGCTAAGATAGTTGTTGAAGCCAAGAGCGAAGTAGAGAAAATAAGGGAACAGATACAGAACCTGGAATAAATTAATGCATAATTGGTAACTTCTAAAAACTCATTTTTTGATGTAGGGCACGGCCTGAGTGTCGTGCCATGAGGGCATCGCAACAATCAAAATCCGCACAATGCTCCGTGGGAGAAACAATTTTGCATTCTGCCCTTTGCATTTTGCATTGCGAAGTCACGCCTTCGTTTCCTTCATTTGATTTGAAATTATCGACTGTGAATTTGAACCTTGATTTTACAGAACAAAAGATTTATTTGATTTCACAAATAAAAAGCCCCAAAAAAACCCGCGAAGCGGATATAACTTAATGAAAATTTCACACAGTGGAATTAACAATAATTGTGCATTATGCATTTTGCATTTTGCATTTTCAACCTCGTACTATGTATTACAGAAGAACGGAGTATAAAATATGCAACTTATAAACATAGGCTTCGGTAATCTTATCTCGGCATCAAGAGTAATAGCAATAGTAAGCCCGGATTCGGCACCGATAAAAAGACTTATACAGGACACCCGCGACACGGGAAAGCTCATTGACGTAACCTGCGGCAGAAGAACAAGAGCCGTAATCATCACGGACAGCGATCATATTATTCTCTCGGCTATCCAGCCGGAAACCATCTCCGGCAGAGCAAGTGGCAGCACTGTTGAGGATGACGAGGGAGCCGAGGATTAGTTTCCATGGATTTTTTCAGAAAGCAATGACTTATTACAAAATTATGGCAAAAATCGGGGTATACACCGGTTACATACGGATGCTTCTTTCATCCGGCAATGCATAAAAAGGAAAGGAGACAGCCATGAAAAAGGAAGGAAAATTAATTGTAGTGTCAGGTCCCTCCGGTGCAGGTAAAGGAACGGTACTGAAGGAGCTACTCGATAATCACGAGGAGTTTGTATGCTCGGTTTCTGCAACCACAAGAGCACCCAGAGTGGGAGATGAGGACGGTATAAACTATTTCTTCATCTCAAGAGAGCAGTTCCTCTCACAAATAGAGCAGAACGGATTTCTTGAATATGCGGTTTACAACAACAACTTCTATGGTACACCGAGAAAATTCGTTGAAGAAAAGCTTGCTTCCGGCAAAAACGTCATACTTGAAATAGAGGTTCAGGGAGCACTTCAGATAAAGAAGCTCTTCCCGGGAGCAATATTCATCTTTATAACACCCGAGAGCTTTGAGGTTCTTTGCAACCGTCTTCGCTCAAGAGGCACGGAATCCGAGGACATAATAGAAAACCGTCTTGTCATCGCAAAAAAAGAAGCCCCCAACGCTCTGCTCTACGACTACATAATCGTAAACCGTGACGGTGCCGTCAAAGAAGCAGCAAATGAAATCCTTGCCTGTGTTACGGCAGAAAGCCTGAAACCCACGGCTAACAGGGACGTTATTGCGACATATTTTGAATGAATAAACATTCTTAACTATTCGCTTCCCAATAAATCAATTTATAGTAAAAAACAAAAATCTAATTCTATCTACAAAGGAGAACGACTACCATGATGATCAAGCCTTCGGTTGAAGAACTTACAAATGAAAACAAGTGTAACAGATACACTCTCGTTATTGCTTCCGCAAAGAGTGCAAGATACGTTACCGCAAAGCAGAAGCTTATGAGAGATGCTGAAAGAAACGAGCTTGTTGACTCCGCATACCTTCAGGGAAGCGACAAACAACCTCTTCGCCGTGATCTTCTCGAGGAAAAGCCCGTTGCAGCAGGCATTGAGCTTATTCACGACGGCGATTTTCACATCGTTAATCCCACTGTCGGTACTGCCGCAGAAGAGGAAAAGTAATAAGACAAAAACTGAGCTTTAAGGAAAGGAGTGCAGAGTTGCAGAACGAAAACAAGGATAAAGTATTTTATGCAGGAGTTCACATACTCAGCGCTCCGTATAAGATTGATAAAGAATATACTTATTCGATACCAAAGAACCTTGAAGAATCAATAACTGTCGGTTCGGTGGTTATAGTTCCGTTCGGTGGCGGTAACAGGCACGTTGCCGGTATAGTATCGTCACTGAAAGAGGTCGCCGAATACCCGAGAAGTAAACCGATAATAGGTCTTACGCCCGGCAATGTGTGCATTGGCGAAGAACTGTACGGAATATGCGAATTTTTGAAGGAACGTTGCTTCTGCTCCATCGGCGAGGCATCAAAAGCAGTTATGCCGTCCGGATTCAGCGTAAGGACAGACGTGTTTTATGAATATGTCGGCAAAGAGCCCACCAATGAAATCAACGCAACAGCTTCGGAGATAGTGAATTATATTTGCGAGAAGGGTGAAGTTTCGGAATCTGAGTTGAAATCCGTATTTGAGAAATGCCTCCCTACTCTGAAGCTTTTGTGTAATAAGGGTTACATTCGAAAAAGAAGCAGGGCGGATTGTAGGCTCAATACCAAAAGCAGTAATTATATCCGTTTGCTTTTAGAAGCAGACGAGCTTTCGGAAATACACAATTCCTCAAAGACCTCTTACACTCCTAAACAGCTTGTGGCTGTCCTTGAGCTTGAGAAAAACCCCTTTTCCCCTCTTAATGAGTTTAAGGAGCTTTCAGGTGTAAGTGAATCGGTGATAAAGGAGCTTTGCAAAAAAGGTGCGGCGGAAATTCTGCCCATTCCCAAGAACAGAAATCCTTATGCCGGTATAGAAGCAGAAAATAGCACGGATTTTGAGCTGTCTGACCATCAGAAGAATGCCTTTGACAAGCTATGCGAGCTTTATCATTCGGATACTGCAAGGGCGGCACTTCTTCACGGAGTTACGGGCAGTGGGAAAACCAACGTTATGCAGAAGCTTGTTGACGTGTGCGTAAAGGACGGCAAGGGAGTAATTATCCTTGTCCCTGAAATTGCACTCACCTCTCAGGCTGTCGGAATATTCATGAGAAGATACGGTGAAAAGGTTGCTGTGCTTCATTCAGGTTTGTCTGCCGGTGAAAGACTGGATGCCTGGAAAAGGATAAACAGTGCAGATGCTACGGTTGTTCTGGGTACTCGCTCGGCAGTTTTTGCACCCGTGAAAAATCTCGGACTTATCGTCATTGACGAAGAACAGGAAGCCTCCTTTAAATCCGAGATGACTCCAAGGTATCATGCAAGGGATATTGCAAGGTACAGGTGTGCAAAAAACAACGCTCTGATGCTTCTGTGTTCCGCAACGCCGAGTATTGAAAGCTACTACAAGGCGCAAAAAGGTTTGTACACGCTTATTGAAATGAATGAACGCTTCGGTAAGGCTGTTCTACCTTTGGTTGAAATGTGTGATCTTCGTGATGATAAAAGCGAATTTGCACTGTCTGATGCCGTTTTAAATGAAGCTTTAGATGGTAAGAAGGTTATTACACAGAAGATTCTTAGTGACAAGCTTCTGGCGGAAATATCAAAAAATCTTAAAAACAAGGAACAATCCATTCTCTTTATAAACCGCCGCGGCTATCAGGCATTTCTTTCCTGCAAAAAGTGCGGATTTGTTATGGAATGTCCAAACTGCTCGGTGTCCATGACCTATCACAAGTACGGTTTTACAGGCGTGGGAAAAATGGTATGCCACTACTGCGGATACACGGCAAATGTTCCAAATTCTTGCCCTGTGTGTGAAAGCGAGCATATATCGGCTCTCGGAACAGGGACGCAGATGCTTGAGGAACAACTGAAGCTGTATTTTCCCGAGGCACGCCTTTTGCGTATGGATACGGACACGACAAGCGGGAAGTTTTCCCACGACACAATCCTGGACTCCTTCAGAAAAGGTGAAGCGGATATACTTCTGGGAACGCAAATGGTTACAAAGGGACACGATTTCCCAAATGTATCGCTTGTGGGCGTCATAAATGCCGATGCATCTTTACATATCCCGGATTTCCGTGCTAATGAAAGAACATTCTCGCTTATGACACAGGTCGTAGGCAGAGCAGGTAGAGGTGACATCCCCGGACGTGCTTTTGTGCAGACCTACGCTCCCGACCATGAGGTTCTTCGTCATTCCTCAAAGCAGGACTACAAGAGCTTCTATGAAAGCGAGATAAGGTTCAGAAAGGCAGCAAAGTATCCCCCGTTCTGCGACATTGCTCTTGTAAACTTCACAGCATCCACGGAAAAAGAAGTTCATCTTGCCGCAGAGGCTTTCGGTCGGGAGCTTTCAAATGCACTGGCAACGGATTTTGCCGACGTTAAGCTTATTGTATTCGGACCCTTTGAGGCGGGAATATATAAAATTGCAGGCAGATACCGTGTACGTTATGTTATAAAATGCAGGAACAATCCGAGAACAAGACAGCTTATTGCACATATTTATTCCGAATTTCTTGAAAATAACACGGGTGACGTTTCAATATCCGTTGACATGGATCCGCAGAACCTTTAACAAAAAACAAGGATATATCTTTGGAAAGGAAAATATAATGGCACTTCTCAACATTATGAAAGAAGATGAGCCGGTACTGAGAAAAACATCAAAACCGGTAACCGAAATAACAGACAGAATAATAACACTTCTTGACGATATGAAAGATACTCTTATCAAGGCAGGCGGTGTCGGACTTGCGGCTCCACAGGTGGGGATTCTTCGCAGAATTTTCATTATAGACGATAATCCGGATGAGGGTCACAACATTGTTGAATTTATAAATCCCAGAATAATCAAAACCGAGGGACACCAGGAGGAAGCCGAGGGCTGTCTTTCCATTCCCGGAAAATATGGTATAACGTCAAGACCTCTCACTGTTACCGTTGAGGCTACAAACAGAAAAGGGGAAACCTTTACTTATACAGGAACAGAGCTTTTCGGAAGATGCCTCTGCCATGAAAACGACCATCTTGACGGAATTCTTTATATTGACAACGCAATAGAAATGCTTGACCCCGAGGATGTGGAAGACTGATGGTCCCCTCGGTGAAATGCAAAATGCAAAATGCAAAGTGCAAAATTGATTGTTCACCTGTGGGGATTGTGTAAATTTGCAAACATTGTATGATATTGTAATTATTACGATTACTGCGTCCGCTGTGGCGGAGAACTGCCTCGCTTCGCAATGCAAAGTGCAAAATTAAGATAGTGCACCTACAAATCGTTGCAAAAATTTGCAATCATTGCAATTCCTGCCACGGTGACATTGTAGGGCGTGACGACGAAGATGTGCCATCTTTGGCACGCCGCCACACAAAAAATGCATAATCATTATTCATTATTAATTTTGTTTGCACCCACATGGCATTGTGTAGATTGTAATTGTTGCGATGCCCTCATGGCACGACACACAGGTCGTGCCCTACTATCCACCATCCATCATTCACCATTCACTTAACGAAAGGACTCCTCTGCATGAATACAAATATAAGAATTGTTTTTATGGGTACGCCGGATTTTGCAACACGTGCACTTGAAGGTCTGTATGAAGCAAAAATGAATATAGTCGGTGTTTTTACAAAGCCTGACACGCAAAAAGGCAGAGGAATGAAGCCATCCTTCTCCGATGTAAAAAAATATGCTCTGGAGAAAGAGCTTCCCGTATATCAGCCGGAAACATTCAAGGATGACGCTTGCCTTGACCTGCTCAAAGAGCTTAATCCGGACATCATCGTCGTTGCGGCATACGGTAAGATTCTTCCTCCTTATGTTATAGATTATCCGAAATACGGCTGTATCAACATTCACGGCTCTATCCTTCCGAAATACAGAGGTGCCGCTCCGATACAAAGAGCTGTCATGAACGGCGATGAGGAAACAGGTATCACAATTCAGAAAATGAACTACGGCGTTGATACAGGTGACATTTTAAGAATTGAAAAAGTAAAAATTTCACAACTTGACTGTACAGGCGATATTTTTGATAAACTCGCACTTCTCGGAAAGAATATAATTGCCGAGACGGTGACTGATATTGCAGACGGGAAAATCACACCCGTACCACAGGAACACGACAAGGCAACTCACGCAGCAAAGATTCTTCCCGAAGATGAGGTGATAAGCTGGAGCGAAAGCACAGAAAAAGTCCACAACAGAATAAGAGGTCTTGCACCGTTTCCCGGAGCGAAAACAACACTTGCGGGCAAGCTCGTAAAAGTTTATGCTTCGTCCTTTACGGATTTTAACGCTCCCGAAAACTCAAAGTGCGGAGAAGTCGTTGAATGCAGAAAGAGCAGTCTTTTTGTAAAGTGCGGCGACGGATGCATTGCACTTCAGACACTGAAGCCCGAGGGTTCAAAACTTTTGACGTGTACAGATATGATAAACGGAAGAAAGGTAAACCTCGGAGATATATTTGAATAAAACTCGAAAACAATACCGAAAGGTTTAAATATCTGCAAAAATATAAAAAGGAGATACTATGTACTTTCTAATGGAAACTACTACGGATATGATTCTTTATATTGCCATATTCGCTGTAATGATTTTCTCTATATGGGCGCAGACCCATGTTTCATCAACCTTTAAGAAAAATGCAAAAATTTCAGCCTCAATGACAGGCTATGATGCGGCAAGACTTATTCTTGACAAAAGCGGTCTTTATGATGTAAAAATAGAAAGAATATCCGGCAATCTCACAGACCACTTTGACCCTAAAGCAAACGTTATACGACTCTCTGATTCGGTTTACGATAAGTATACAGCGGCAGCTGTCGGAGTTGCGGCACATGAAGCAGGCCATGCGGTTCAGCACGCTGTCGGATACGTACCGATACAGATACGCACTGCGATAGTTCCCGTGTGCAACTACGGTTCAATGCTTGCCTTTCCGCTTATACTCATCGGTCTTTTCCTCAACTCCTACCCTCTTGCCTTTGCGGGAGTCATAGGCTACGGACTTCTTGCATTCTTCCAGCTTGTAACGCTTCCCGTTGAATTCAATGCCTCTGCAAGAGCAATTTCGCTTCTTCGTGATTACAGCACCATGAGTAACGAGCAGATAGCATCTTCACGCAAAGTCCTCACCGCGGCGGCAATGACGTATGTTGCGGCTTTCGCAGCTTCAACACTTCAGTTCCTAAGACTTCTTCTGATAGTTGCAAGACGAAGGGACTGATCAAAAATGAGACTTATATGAAAGGACAACAATATTGAACCCGAGAAAAGCGGCTGTGCTGTCGCTGAATTCCTGCATAAAAAACGGCAGATTTACTAACCTTGAAGCAGACAGCATGATTAAAAAATACAAATTCGAGGGTCTTGACAAGAGCTTTTTTACGGCGCTGTTGTACGGCACAACCGAAAGACTTCTGACTCTCGACTTTGTAATATCAAAATTTTCCAACATTGAATTTGAAAAGATAGAGCCGGTCATTTTGTGCATACTCAGAACGGCAATCTATCAGATACTTTATATGGACAGAGTTCCCGACAGTGCCGCCTGCAATGAAGCGGTGGAGATATGCAGAACGACCTCCCACGGCGAAAACCTGTGCGGATTTGTAAACGGCGTTCTGCGAAGCGTTGTCAGAAGCAAAGAAAAGATACCGTCACTTATCGGGAACGAGGGCGGCCGAAAAGCTGTAAGCATCGCAACAAGTATTCCCTTGTGGATAATTGATTCCCTCGCAGAGGATTACGGCGAAAAGAATGCCTTTGAATTTGCGGGATATATCTCGGGAATAAGTCAGTCGGTCGCATTAAGAGTTAATACGGTAAAGACCACAAGAGAAAGCCTTCTTGCGGCATTGGGAAACCATGCAAGTGCGACAGACAAGTCGGATTTCGGCATAAAGCTTGACGGCAGCTTCCCCGTATCCGATCTCTACGGTTTTTCAGAGGGGCTGTTCTTTGTTCAAGACGAAGCCTCACAGCTTTGTACCTCACTTATAAAGGATGTAACCGAAGACACCGTTATCACCGATGTTTGCGCCTGCCCCGGCGGTAAAACCTTTTCTGCAGCAATTATCCTCGGAAATAAAGGCAGAGTGTATTCTTTCGATCTTCATAAGAATAGGATAAAGCTCATCGACAGCGGTGCAGAAAGACTTGGTCTTACAAACATTACCACCGAAGCAAGAGATGCCAGATGTCATAAGGAAGAGCTTGCGGGAATGGCAGACTATGTAATTTGCGATGTCCCCTGTTCCGGACTCGGTGTTATTGCAAAAAAACCGGACATAAGATATAAAGACAAGAGCGATGTGGAGAATCTTCCCGCAATTCAGTATGATATACTTTGCGAATCCGTGAAATACCTTAAAAAGGGTGCAGTACTGATTTATTCAACCTGTACTTTAAGACGTGCGGAAAATGAGGATATTGTACTGAAGTTTCTGGATAACAATCCCGGTTACAAGCTTCAAAGTACAGGACTTTTTGAAAAAGAAGACTGCGGATATGTTACCCTTTTGCCTCATAAAACAGGTACGGACGGATTCTTCATTGCCAAAATTGTAAAAGAATAAAGAGGTATAAACTTGAATACCGATAAAAAAGATATAGCAAGCCTTGATTTATCCGAGCTTACGGAATATCTTGCGTTTCTCGCCGAGGAAACAGGCGTGAAGTTTGAAAAGTTCCGTGCAAAGCAAATTTTTTCATGGCTCATGAAGGGTGTCGGTGACTTTTCCGAAATGACAAATATCTGTGCAAAACAAAAGGCGGTTCTTTCGGATAAATGCTACATAGCTCTTCCTAAAATACATCAAAAATTCGTGTCCAAAATTGACGGAACGGTAAAATACCTTTTCGAGCTGCATGACGGCGAAAGGATAGAGAGTGTTTTCATGAGGTATAAGCACGGAAACACCATATGTATCTCAACACAGGCAGGATGCCGTATGGGTTGTACATTCTGTGCCTCCACCCTTGCGGGACTTTCGAGGCATCTTACCCCATCGGAAATGCTCGGGCAGATACTCGCTGCTCAAAACGATACCGGAGAACGCATCTCCAACATAGTTATGATGGGCATAGGCGAACCGCTTGACAATTACGATAACTCAATAAAATTTTTAAAGCTTGTAAACTGCCCCGAGGGTATCAACATAGGCTACAGACACATTTCTCTGTCTACCTGCGGTGTTGTCCCCGGAATATACAGGCTTGCAGAGGAAAATCTTCCGATAACCCTTTCAATATCCCTCCACGCTCCGACTCAGGAGTACCGTGAGAGCATAATGCCGGTTGCGAGAAAGTGGGATATAAATGAGCTTATTACTGCCTGCCGTGATTATATAAAGGTTACGGGAAGGCGTATCTCCTTTGAATATACAATGATAGACTCCGTAAACGACAGTGAGGAATGTGCAAGGACTTTGGTAAAGCTCCTTTCGGGAATGCTCTGCCATGTGAATCTCATCCCCCTTAATGACGTTAAGGAAAGAAATTTCAAAAAAAGCAACACAAAATCAATACAGAACTTCGCCGCAATACTTGAAAAAAGCGGCATCACCGCCACGGTAAGAAGAAGGCTGGGCTCTGACATCAATGCCTCCTGCGGCCAGCTTCGACGTGACGACAGCAACAATCACACATAAATTCGCAAAATCTATTACCAACCTTCAATCAAAGCTTCCGGGCTTTGGAAAGGAGACAGCAAATGATATACTACGGAAAAACCGACGTAGGTCTTGTACGTTCGGAAAATCAGGATACCTTCGGGTCATGTGAAATTAATCTTAAATGTATAGGAAAGAGTGCACTTCTTGCAGTTGTATGTGACGGCATGGGCGGTGCAGCGGGCGGTAAGATTGCAAGCGAGTCTGCCTGTGACAGCTTTATAAAGTATGTTGTACGACAGATAGAGGCCTTTGACGAAGATCTTTCAAATCCTGCAAACATTCCTTTTGAAAAGATTCTGCGTGATGGCGTGAAGGTGGCAAATAAGTCCATTCTTGCAAGTGCCGTACAAAGTGAAGAATACAAGGGTATGGGAACAACGCTTGTTGCGGTTCTCTGTGTCGGTGACACTCTTTACTGCGTCAACATCGGCGACAGCAGAGCTTATATTATTTCGGACGGTGAGATTTCTCAGCTTTCCCATGACCATTCTTATGTTCAGATGCTTGTTGATGCCGAGGAAATCACTGAAGATGAAGCTATGCAACATCCGGAAAAAAACGTAATACTTAAAGCCGTAGGAGTCAGTGCGACTGCTGAGCCGGACGTATTCACCGCAGAAATGCCCGACGGAATAATACTGTGCAGCGACGGACTCTCAAACATGGTCTCAAAGGAAGAGATTCTTCGAGAAATAACAAGTGAAAAAGAACTTTGCAAGGCAGCAGAGGTCCTGGTCGAAGCCGCAAACAAAAAAGGCGGTACGGACAATATAACAATATTCGCAATACTGCCGAAGGCTTCAAATGAAGATACCACTACTACTGATGTAAAGGAATAATATATATGGAAAACCACGAAAATTTAATCGGAAAAATTCTCGGCGGCAGATATAAGATCCAGGCAATCGTCGGTGAGGGCGGAATGTCCGTTGTCATGAGGGCTTATGACGCAATCAAGATGTGTGACGTGACAATAAAGCTTCTAAGCTACAAAAACAGCACTGATCAGAATGCGGTCGAACGTTTCACCAACGAGGCAAAGGCAGTTGCACTTTTGTCACATCCGAATATTGTATCGGTATATGATGTTTCCCTTGAGGGAACAAGCAAATATATCGTTATGGAATATATCAACGGAATAACCCTCAAAGAGTATCTTGACAGAAAGGTACGTCTTGACTGGCCTGAGGCGGTTCACTATATAAATCAGGTGCTTGCCGCACTCTCTCACGCCCATGAAAAGGGTATTATTCACAGAGATATAAAACCGGAAAACGTGATGCTGATGCGTAACGGAAGCATTAAGGTGATAGATTTCGGTATCGCAAAGCTTCCCGACAGCAAGTCTCTGACAGTTACCGATAAGGCTATCGGAACGGTAAACTATATAAGCCCCGAGCAGGCAAGCGGTCACGGTTCAACAGAAAAATCCGACATCTACTCAACCGGCATCATGCTTTATGAGCTTGTCACAGGACAGCTTCCTTTTGTATCCGCAAGCTCTGTTTCGGTTGCGATGATGCACGTGAGTTCCGAGCCTGCAATGCCCTCCAGCATATGTGACAGCCTCCCCATGGGACTTGAGCAGATCATCATAAAAGCAATGATGAAAGATCCGGAAAGGCGTTTCGGTTCGGCAATTGCCATGAAAAAGGCGTTGGAGTATCTTTCAGCTCATCCTGCAACCATCTTCAATGAAAAGAATTCTATAGGTCCCGACGGAAAGCCGATTTTGAGTACAGGTGCTACGCAAAATAACGGAAATAACACTGTTATAACAGGAGAGATTTCCCCCGAAGGTGCTGACAAAAGCGTAATAAACGGGGGCGGACGTAAAATGTATAATGAATACGATGATTCCGATGCAGGTGATGAGGAGGACGACGAGTACAGCTATGTAAAGCCTTCAAGATCCTCAATGCTGCCCATTATACTTGGTGTAACATCTGCATTCTTTACCGTATTGTTGTTATTTGCCATTCTCATTTTCGGAAACCTGAACAATGAATCCTCCACCGGAAACGACAAGACCATTCTAACGGTGCCGAATCTTGTAGGTATGGAATTTACTGAAGAAATGTACAATAACCTCACAAGTCAGGGCTATAATGTCAACGTCAAGCAAGTCCCCAACGATCGTGTGGAAAGCGGATACATCATATATCAGACTCCCCTTGCAGAATCTACGAGAATGTACACCGAAAAGGGCGTAGATATTACACTTGAGGTATCCGAGGGAACTTCCGAGATAATTCTTAAGGATTACAAGCACTATCAGGCATCCGGTGTAAAGCTCAGTCTTGAGGCTCTCGGACTGAAGGTGCAAATTAAAAGAGAATTCAACGATATAGTTATCGCAGACCACATTATCAGGACAAGCCCCGAAAACGGTGCGTCAATATTTGAGGGAGATACTGTTACATTGTATGTAAGCAAAGGACCGGAGGATATGCTTGTTGAGATTCCCGAATCTATTCTCGGACTCACCTACAGACGTGCTGAATCTCTTCTTCAGGATTTGGGCATCAAGGTTGATGAGGAAAGAGGTTCGGAATATTCCGACGAATATGAAGCGGATAGGGTCATGGGTACCGAGCCTGCAATAGGCACTTCGGTTTCCATAAACAACGATAAGGTCAAAATCATTATCAGTAAGGGTAGTGAACCCGATGCTGAAGCATTTCCGACAATGGGATACGACGGAATTAACGACGGCTCTTACAATCCCTATTACGGAACTTCAGGAGAACAGAGCATTCCCGAAAACACGGAAAATACTCAGCCTTCACCCGCTATTCCCGAAGAGAACACAGGAAATGGCGAAAACGCTGAAACCACAGAGAGTACGGAAGCGACCGAAAGCACTGAGTCCTTAGAAGATGGCGAATCTGACAGTGAAACGGTCGACGAATGGCAAGCTTCTGCCGAGTAAAAGAATTGTTTCAGATAATTTATATGATGACATCGGAAATCATATGAAATGCAAAAATTCATTTCATCAGAAACGGAAATTTTAATGGACACAAAACTTAAAAAAAACTCATCACCTCAAACGGGCAGGATAGTAAAGGGGATAGGTGGTTTATATACGGTTATTCCCGACTCTGATACCTTTAAAAAAATAACCGCAAATGCAAAGGGAACCTTCAGACATGAGAAGATTACTCCTTGTGTAGGTGACAGAGTTCTATTTGAATATCTTGACGATGACAGGGGGTTTATCACAGACATTTCGGAGAGAAAAAATCTTCTTATACGACCGATGTGCGCAAATGTAGACTGTCTGGTTATCACAGCCTGTGCAGAGAGTCCCAAAGCGGATTTGTATATGCTTGACAAGCTGTCGGCAGTTGCGGTATTTAATGACATCAAAGTACTTTTTGTCTTTAACAAGAATGATATTGCACCGGCGGACGAGCTTGTAGATATTTACACGAAGGCGGGCTTTGCCAGTATCTCTCTTTCTGCGGCAAATTGCAGCGAGGACAGCAAGGAAATACAGGAAATTAAAGAGTTTGTAAGTGGCAAAATCTCCTTTTTTGCAGGTGCATCCGGCGTTGGAAAAACCAGTCTTATGAACACTCTTTTTCCCGGGCTTTCACTTGCAACGGGAAACTTGAGCAAAAAAATCTCAAGGGGCAGGCATACCACCCGTTCAACAGAGCTTTACAGAGTTGATATTCCCGGCTCGAACAATACCTATATTGCAGATACTCCCGGGTTTTCAAGCTTTGATGTTGCTCAGCTAAGGCTCATCCCAAAGGAGCATCTTCTTGAAGCTTTCCCGGAAATACATAACAATTCCAACGGCTGTGTATACAAAGACTGCACTCACACAGGCGAGGGAAGCGAAGTGTGTTCCGTAAAGCGTGCCGTTGAGGAAGGTATTATCCCATTATCAAGACATGAGAACTTTGTTCGTCTTTATAATGAAATCTCTGCGATAAAGCCATGGGACTAAAACAGCTATGAAAAAGAAATGTATAATATTCACAGGCGGTGCTCCGATATGCTGCAGTGCTTTTTCCGAAGAGAAATTTGAAGATTACTTTATAATCGCAGCAGATTCGGGTTGTGCACAGCTTGATATGCTTAATAATTCAGGCTTCCGTATCTTCCCCGATATACTTCTCGGAGATATGGATTCCTATAACAAGGAAAACGCCGTTACAAAGTATCCAAAAGCCGAATTCCTGAGCTTCCCGCCGGAAAAGGATTATACGGACACTCAGCTGGCACTTTCGGTTGCAATCGAGAAAGGCTACACCGATATTGAAATAATCGGCGGCACCGGCAACAGAGCAGACCACTATCTTGCAAATCTTGCACTTCTTCGAAAATACGCTTCCCTCGGAAAAAGAGTTGCCATAAATGACGGTAAAAATAAAATCAGCTATTGCAAAGACGGTAAAACAAGCGTCGAAAATGACGGTAAATTTAAATATTTCTCCATTATCCCCGACGGCACAGGACTTAAGGGTGTATCAATCAAAGGTGCAAAATATCCTCTCTATAATGCCGATATTGACAGGGATATTCCGATAACGGTATCCAACGAAATTGCGGATAAAAAGTGCGAAATAACCGCCAAATCAGGCAGCTTCTTCTTAATTCTTTGTTCAGACTGAAAAGTGGCAGAACAACGATTACAAATCGCACAACAATTCGTGGGGGCACTAATGCCATCCCTACATTATATATCAACAAACAGAACAACGGGGCTGTCTCATAACATTAACGAAATATGAACGTCCTGTACAATTGCATAAAATAAAAGAACCGAGGTCATTTGCGTTTCGTTACACATTTGACCTCGGATTTTTGTTGATTATTCACAGGTGTTGTCTCGGAGAAATCAATTTGAGACTGCCCCTTGCATTATACATCAATCAATTGACTTGTCAATCTCAAATCTCTTGATCTTTTTTGAAGTGTTTTTCGGGAATTCCGCCTTGCGTATTTTCACAAGACCTACTGCCTTATAATCAACGCTTCTCTCATTGATCTTCGCAATCTCATCGTCGAAATACTTTTGTACGTCGGTAATTCCGCGTCTTTCCATCATTTCCTCGTCAGGGAAAATTTCAGCGACAATTACTTCCTTTGACGGGTCTTTCTTGGATTCACCTGCATATACAACAGCCTCGGCAACGCCCTCTATTCTTGAAATCTCGGTTTCTATTTCCTCGGGATATACGTTCTTACCATTAGAGAAGATAATGAGATTTTTAAGTCTTCCCGTAATATAAATCCAACCTTCATCGTCAAGCTTGCCGTAGTCGCCTGTCCTGAAGAAGCCATCTTCGTCAAATGCAGCCTTTGTAGCTTCCTCGTTCTTGTAGTAGCCGAGCATTACATTAGGACCCTTAACGCAGATTTCGCCCTCGCCGTTTTCGTCAGGGTCGAGAATTTTTACCTCTTCGCCGATAATGGGAGTACCTACACTTCCCTTTTTCTGTAATTTATTTCTGTTACAGGAAATAAGAGGTGCACATTCCGTAATACCGTAGCCGTTGAGAATGGTTATCCCCATTGATTCAAAGGTATCGATAATATCCTGATTGAGTACCGCACCGCCGCATATTATCATTTCCAGCTTTCCGCCAAAGGCAGATGTAACGCTCTTGAAAAGCGTTTTTCTAAGGTCAATGCCGATTTTACGAAGTGCATTGGAAATCTTCATCATCTTGCGAAGAAGTCCCGCCTTACCCTGCTTTTCTGCAGTTGTCCATATTCTCTTGTAGAATGTTTCAACAAACAAAGGAACAAGTACAAGATGTGACGGTTGCTGTTCCTTCATTTCATTGAGAATCTGAAGCAGCCCCGATGAAATATATACGGTACACCCTTGCGCAAGATGTCCAACGAGATTTACCGTCGAACCGAAGGTATGATGCGGAGGAAGCACCATCATTGTTTTGGGTGTTATCGCAAAATTGTACATACCCTGTGTCATATCGGAAACGATGTTCTTCTGTGAGAGCATAACGCCCTTACCCTTACCGGTTGTACCTGATGTGAACACAATGGAAGCACACTTTTCCGTGTCAATTTCATAATCGTAGAAAGAGTTGTCCCCTGCTTCGTATAGCTTCTTTCCGTCCTCTATCATGGATTCTATGGAAACTGCACCCTGTATAAGCTCGCCCGTCATTGCAACAAAGGTTGTAACACCGGGAATATTTGCTCTTTCCTCGTCTATTTTTTCAGCCGCAGTCTTTCCGTAGAATACGGCACAGCTCTCGGAAACTCTGAGTATATCGGCAATTTCGCTCGCGGGCAGCTCCTTGTCAATCGGAACGGTGACGGCACCAATGGACATAAGCCCGAAAAAGGCAACCACCCACATATAGGTAGCCTCTCCCACAATTGCCACGTGCTTTTCGCGAAGTCCCATCTCTATGGCTTTCGTACCGAAATGACGAATATCATCTCTCATTTGGGTATATGTAACGTCTATTACAGTCTTGTCCTTGGGATTTTTTCTGTAAGAAATTGCAATTTTATCCGGAAATTTTTTCGCAGCATTCTCCGTCAGTATTCTGAAGTTTTCGAACACCGTTGTTTCATACAAAGGATAATTCTTTTTACTCATACAAAACATTCCTTTCCATAGCCGTCCTGGTCTTAAAAGAACGGTTTTCTTGAATATACTTGCTCATGCCAAAATTCACTATCATTTATTATAACACATATTTATTACTGTTTCAACGTTTTTTCGAGTTTTATTGACATATTTTATGGCCTGTTTTTTAAATTTAATATTAATTTTGATTTCAATAAATCATTTTTTGAAACATAAGATGAGTATGTGACAAGTATTTTAAAAAAATAACATGAAATATATCGACAGATCGGATAAACTACGGTGAGATTGGATTTGTAAAGTATATGCCGGAATGGCTTTTAATACTTCTTTATTTGATGCTTTGAGACGTTTTTTTAATAAAGCAAAAAGCCTTTTACATCAAACATTGTCAGATCTGTGGGCTGATATTTCACTTTGTCCTCACCTTTTAAGTTAACTCCTTACATAAAAAAAGAAAAGGTCACAGCAGAGTTGCAGCTCCACAGTGACCAAGGCTTTCAATATACATCGCAAGCATATTTTAAGCTAACACAATCATACCACATTACGCCGTCAATGTCAAGACGCGGAAATCCATATGATAACGCTTTAACCGAATATTTTTTTCAATTCTCAAAACAGAGTGCATTTACCGAGTAAAGCTTCAAAACTACGAGGATGTTCGCCTCCTCATAGATGAGTACATTTACTTTTACAACAATCAACGCATCCAACTTAAAAACAAAACTGACTCCGCTCGAAAAACGAAGTCAGTATGTCGCTTAAATTTTAATATTACCTACCATAGGGGTTCTTTTTGTGCTGTCTGTACAATCTGATGCAGTTCACCGTCCGAGGGAAAATCAACCTGCGATAATGTGAAGCAATTCTTTTCTTTTTAATAGAAGCATCATAAGCGGAATGCCGAGCACCGCACAGGAAATGACCTCGCCCGCAAAAACCGTTGCGGTAAAATACAGCACCGTTCCTTCAAAGCCGTAAATGAGCTTGAGTATATGCGGAATAATCAGTGTGTTTGCAAGTATCGGAAATATCGGTGCAAGATACATTGATTTTTTTCTGCAAAGATATGTACCAACCGCTCCGATAAGCGTTGCGATACTTCCGAAGATAATATCAAGCAGCGCACCGCCTGCCATTATGTTGGAGATAATGCATCCGATAAAAAGTCCCGGAATTGCCGTTGGTGTAAAATACGGTAGCACAGTAAGTGCCTCGGAAAATCTTACCTGGATAACTCCGCTTGAAAGTCCCATGAGTGTTGACAGCTCGGTCAGTACGACATATATTGCCGCAATGATGGCTGCTCTTGTGATTGCCTTTGTACTTTTCATATTCTTTTGTCTCCTTTAGTTTTATTCTGACTGCAACATTCCTTAAGAATCGGTTTCACTGCAGTCGGTGAGGAAGGTCTCGAACTCACCCGCTTTGTTAAAGCTTATTTATTATAAGCCGTAATTGTGTATTTTTATAGGTGGATTTTGTTTTCATTTTGAGAATTTGGGTTTTAGGATTTAGGGAAGGACTTTGCTTCGCAATGCAGAATGCAAAATGCAGAATTAAGATCTTGCCTCTCCCTCCAGGGAGAGGTGTCAGCGATGTAGGGCACGACCTGTGTGTCGTGCCATGAGGGCATCGCAACAATTACAATCTACACAATACCATGTAGGTGCAAACGGAATTAATAATGAATAATGATCATGCATTTCTGTGTCCGGCGGCGTGCCAAAGATGGCACATCTTCGTCGTCACGCCCTACAATGTCACCGTGGCAGGCATCGCAGCAATCACATTCCGCACAATGCTCCGTGGGCACAGAAACATAATTTTGCATTCTGCATTCTCTAAAAAACTCCGCCCCACCAAAGTGAAGCGGAATAAAATTATCTCTTTATCTTTCTTGTAGTGGTCTTTTCAAAAGGATCATCCCTCAAAATAACCTTGGTAACATTCTTATAATCCGGAAGATCCGCAAGCTGTGCCTGAACATCAGCGAGAACATCATTTTCATCGTACTTTTCATCGCTCTCGATATAAACCTCAGCCATAAGCGAATATTCATCTCCGCGGCTGTTCTTAAGTCCTCTTACAACGACCTCGGTGATATATTCAATGTTTCCGATTCTCTTTTCAATTTCTTCAGGGTAAATGTTCTTACCGTTGTTGAGAACTATTATATTCTTCTTTCTGCCGGTAATAACAAGCTGATCGTCCTTTGTGATATATCCGTAGTCACCTGTTGAGAACCAACCGTCCTTGAGTACCTGCTCGGTTTGTTCGGGATTATTGTAGTAGCCGAGCATTACAACGTCGCCCTTAACGCAGATTTCACCGATGCCCTCATCATTGGGCTTGTCTATCTTCCATTCAAGACAAGGAAGTCTGAAGCCAACCGTGTCGTAACTGAGGAATGATTCGTCGTTAACGGATACAAGCGGAGAACATTCTGTGATTCCGTAACCTCCGATAAGAGCGATACCGATGTCGTCAAAGAACTGTCCGATTTCGGGTCTTATTGGAGCACCGCCGCATACTATTTTGCGAAGATTACCGCCGAAATTCTCATGAATCTGAGCGAATATCTTCTTTCTCTTGTCAATACCAATCTTGCGAAGTGCACGGGTAAGCTTAATACCGAATTTCAAGGTTCCCTCTTTACCCTGCTTTTTGATTGTGCTCATAACTTTTGAATAAAGCACCTCTGCAAAAGCGGGAACAACGTATATATACACGGGCTTGTAATGCTTAAGATCCTTTGCAACATCCTTAAGAGATGCGCAGATACAAAGAGTAGTTCTGTAGTGAATGGAAACAAGAATATCGCAAACAGCCTCGTATGTGTGGTTATAAGGAAGAACCGAAAGACCTCTTTCCCAAACCTGAGATACCTGAAGTCCGTAGTATACACTTGAACAAAGGTTGTGCTCGGAAAGCATTACACCCTTGGACATTCCTGTCGTACCGGAGGTGTAAACAAGCATCTTAAGCTCGTTGGGATCGCTCTTGAGGCTGTCATATTCCGCCTTGTCAAGCTGTTCGCCCTTTTCAAGGAGTTTCTTAAAGGAGATAATCCTTTCGCTCTCGTCCTCGTCCATATCAAGACCGATAAAGTATTTTACACCGGGCATCTTATCCATGTTCTCACGAACCCAATCCTCGTACTTTGCACTGAAGAATACAGCCTCGCTCTCGCTGTCATTTATAAGATGAGTCTTGTCATTCATGGGAAGCTCTTTGTCAATCGGAACATAAACGCCCGCAGTCTTAAGCACTGTCAGATATACACAAATCCACTTATAACTGTTTTCACTGACGTTTGCAACATGAGATTTACCAAGTCCCAATGAGCACAAAGCCGCACCGAGATTCTCGGTAACATCGTTGAATTCCTTAAAGGAAACACTAACGTCCTCGCCCTTTGAATCTCTGTAGATGTACGCTGTATCATTGCCGTTTTCAGTAGCCGCCATGTCAAGCATTTCACGGATAGACGAAAAGGGGGTAACCTTATATAATGTGTGTTGTTTTTTAGCCATATTAATCTCCTGTCTGCCGTAAAAAGGCAGAAAAATATAAATTAAAAATCACCACTGTCCCGAAACAAAGATACCGAAAATGCGCATTGGGACAGAGTCAAAAGCTTACTTTCTGAGAGATTCCACGTAATCGCAAAGCTCCTGAACAGTCTTTACCTTGCGAAGCTTATCCTCGTCAAGTTCAATGTTGTACTCTTCCTCAATGGTCATTGCGATGTCAACAAACTCAACAGATGAAACACCCAGATTCCCCTTAAGCTTTGCATCGGGAGTAATATCGTCCGCACTGATTCCAAGCTCGTCAACAAGCATCTGCTTTATTCTTTCAAACATTTTTTCCTCCATAATATATAATTTACAAAAAAAATTCCACAATATTCCTTGTACATTATATTATACACCTTTTTATTATTTTGTCAATAGCTATAAAGTTATCATTTGGTGAACATTGCTTACTTTTAGTACATTTTTTATCATCTGTCCCCGAATATCCTTATAAAAACACTGACGTCTTTTACAAAACCCTGCCTGCGTTACATAGAATACCGAACAAAAGTCGGCTGCCTTCACATTAAGGAACAAGCCGACATTTTTATCTTTATATATCAACACATCATTATCACAAAAAACTAAAAAATGAAGATTCCCGCTATCAAAACTATCAAATTTAATAGCACCTAAATGCGGAAATGATCCTCAATTATTCACTACTTCCCATTAATTGAAATCCCCTGCACGCTCATTTCACAGTCCTTGTACAAAATGTGCAAAAAGATAAAGCACTATTAAAAATCCAAAGTTGAACACCGAAAAAAGTCCTATATACTTCCTTGATCCATGAGGATTATACAACTGATACTCACTGAACGTAATAAGACTCGCAAGCGAAGCAATAAGTGTCCCCGCACCGCCGATATTAACACCAACAAGAAGCGACTGCCAATTTCCGGTAAACTGCGAAAGAAGTATCGCCGATGGTACATTGCTTATCACCTGACAGGAAAGAGCCGAAAACAACAGCGTATCAATTTCAAGAAAAGCCGAGAAGAAATCACGCACCGCATCAATTCTGCCCATATTGCCGGAAAATATGAAGAAACAGGTAAATGTCACAAGCAGCGGATAATCCACTTTACAAAGGGCATCCCTGTCAAGAAACAGCATTGATACAAGTATTATAACAAGTCCGATATAATAAGGTATCGTTCTGAAAACAATCGCAATTGAAAGAGCAAACAGAATAAGATATACAACAGTTCTCCATAGGGGAAGCTTTGTGTCATCATTATCCTCAAGCTTCATTTTTTCGTTGGGGAAGAACAGACAAATAACGGTTATAAGCACTATTGCCACAATAAATGGCGGAAACATCACCTTTACAAAGTCCCATGTGGGAATGTTGAATCTCGAATAGAGAAACAGATTCTGCGGATTTCCGAATGGCGTGAGCATTCCTCCGAGATTTGCGGCAATATTCTGTAATATAAAAGTTACAGCCATGTACTTTCGCATTCCCGTTGAATCAAGAACAAAGAAACCCAATGGCAGAAAAGTTAAAAGTGCCATATCATTGGCAATAAGCATTGAGCCTATAAATGTTATGTAAATAAGTGCAAGCAACGTCATTCTTACCGTACCGAAGCATTGTACAATCTTCCTTGCAAGAATTGTGAAGAACTTAATGTTTCTCAAAGCACAAACCACCGCAAGTACCGAAAAAAGGCAGGCAAGAGTCCTAAAATCGAAATAACCTATATATTCCTTGTCGGGAGGAACGATAAAACTTGTCATAATCGCCGCAAGCATCGCTATGGTCATAACGGTGTTCCCGCGGAAGAAAGAGTATATTCTAATCGGAAGTCTAAGCATATTATCTCACTTTCAAATTATATTTGCTGTAATATATAAAATTGCCACAGGAAGATTGACGTGGTGTACATTGCGATTCCTGCCACGGGTAGTGTACCCACCAATTATTGTGCGGTTCGCAATCATTGATATTCCTGCCACTCTACGCCGACATCTTTTTACATTATAACACAAAAAAGCACACCCGAAACAAAATTCGAGTGTACTTTCTGTAAACTTTAATTATTACTTAGTCATCAATGCTTTCATCGGTAGCCCTTGCGTAAATGTCAAGAACTTCCTGTGAGGGAGCCTTTGTTGCAAGAGATGCGGCTACGGTCACGATAAGACCGATAATGAATGCGGGAAGAATTTCGTAAATGCCTGTGGGAGCTGTAAGCCATACAAGCCATACAATATCAACTACAGCACCTACAACGATACCTGTAACAGCACCTGTGTATGTAAGACGCTTCCAGAAAAGGGAGAGAATTACAACAGGTCCGAATGCACCGCCGAAAAGTCCCCATGCATTGTCAACCATGGTCATGATAGCCTGTGCACCTGTTCCCTTGCTGCTTGCGATGAAGTATGCAATAACTGAAACTATAATAACAACAATTCTGCCCACCCAGAGGATTTCCTTTTCGGATGCCTGCTTTCTGATAAGAGGCTTATAGATATCACTGGTGAAAGAGGAAGAAGCAACAAGAAGCTGTGAGTCTGCGGTTGACATAGAAGCCGCAATAATCGCAGCAAGAAGAACACCTGCGATGAATCCGGGGAATATGTATCTTGCAAGCTTAATGAATACAAGCTTCTGACTTCCGTCCGCAAGAAGCTCTTCGCCGAGTGTAATTCCGTCGGGAGTGATAAACATTCTTCCAAGATATGCAATCATAATTGCTGCAAAGAGAGAAAGAACAACCCATACAATTGCAACGATAGCAGACTTCTTAACCATACTGGGCTTTTCGATGCCCATAAATCTTACAAGGATGTGAGGCATACCGAAGTAGCCCAGCCCCCATGCAAGACCGGAAGCGATTTCCTGCCATGATGCACTGAAAAGATTGGATGTGAACGCACATTCGGTAACTTTTCCGCCTTCAACATATGAGAATACCGTATTCATTGCAGCAGGATCTGTTTCCTTGAACGCAACAATAACAAGCGGAACTGCAAGAATTGCAATAAGCATAAGGATTCCCTGGAAGAAGTCTGTCCAGCAAACCGCCTTATAGCCGCCGAGGAATGTATAAATAAGAATTACAACAGCGAAAATTATAAGAGCAACTTCAATTTTGAGGCTCGGGAAGAGCTGTGTAAATACAGTTGCACCTGCGGAGAAGCCTGAAGCAACATAAATTGTGAAGCTGATAAGGAAAATAACCGCACAAACTATCTTGAGAATCGGGCTTGATGTTGCAAATCTGTTGGAAAGATACTGAGGAAGCGTAATAGCGTCACGGGATGCCTTTGAGAACTTACGAAGTCTCTTTGCAACAAAAATCCAGTTAAGAGCAGTACCGATGGCAAGACCGATACCAATCCACGCCTGACCAAGACCAAAAGCAAGAATACTTCCGGGAAGTCCCATAAGAAGCCACGCACTCATATCCGATGCCTGTGCGCTCATTGCGGTTACCCAGGGACCCATTTTACGTCCGCCGAGGAAGTAATCCTTTTCTCCGCCGCCTCTGGATCTGAGGAAGAATGTAATTCCTATTCCGAGAACTACAACGAAGTAAAGGACAAAAGCTATAATTTCTGACATAACAAAATGTCCTCCTTAAATAAATTCAATAGATTATACCACAAACAAAGCAAAAACGCAATACAGAACGAAGTTCATACCATAGTCTGTACATTCTCCGTAAGTATTGCGTGCTTTTCAATTTATTATTGATTTTAAAGGCTGTACGATTATCAAACTTAAATTAGTCGTAAAATGGGATAAATTGTAAATTCGTAAAACTGCGGAATACTTTTACAACATTTTACGGTAATATTATAAGCAAAACGCCTTTTCTATCTCGGCTCTTGTGCATTTGTACATTCCCTGCATCATATCATCCGAGCCGCCTCCGCCGCCGGGGAGTTTTACACATTCCTTAATATAGGCTTTCAGCTTTACGTTTTCGCTTGAAAGAATGTATCTGTAGCCGTTTTCATCGCTTCCTGTAAAAATACCGAATACTCCGTCGCAGCGTGTTCTGCCGATATTGGCTGCGGTTCTCTGTGCATCGGCATCGAGATTATCTTCAAAAACAATGAGATTGCCATGAACATACGGCATTGCTCCTATTTTCTCCGAAACAAATCTCGCCGTAATTTCCGCACATTCACGCTTCTTCTGTGCAAGCTCATTTTCAAGCCGCAGAACCGCATCGTTTGCCTCCGTCTGTTTAACACTAAGTCTTTCGGCTATCTTTGCCACATTACCGTACTTGTCATTGAAATCATCAAGGGCATCAAAGCCACATTTCATGTGAACTCTTACACCGCCCTTATACTTTATAAAATCAAGCAGCTTTATCATACCGACAGCTCCCGTCCTCTCAACATGAGGAGCACAGCAGGCACAGGAATCGTAGCCGGGAATATCCACAATACGCACATCTTCGCAAAGGTCAAGCTTGCTTCTGTAGCTGAGATCTGACAGCTCCTCGGATGACGGATATTTTACAACAACTTCAATATTTTCGGCACAAGCCTTGTTTGCAAGGTATTCGACTTTAAGTAAATCCTCCCTTGTGAGAACACCGTTATAATCCATGGTTACATCTTGACTTCCGAGATGAAAGCCTACGTTGTCATATCCGAACATAGAATGTACAAGTCCCGAAACGATATGCTCACCGGTATGATTCTGCATTTTGCGAAACCGCTTCTCAAAATCAAGAGCACACCTATATTCCTCGCCGCAGGAAAGCACCTTGTCAGTATAGTGCGTTATAACACCATCCTTTGAGATCTGCACATCCGCAACTTTCGCATCACCGATTGTCCCAGTGTCCGCATACTGCCCTCCCCCTTCGGGAAAGAAAGCAGTCCTGTCAAGCACTACGGCAAATCTTCCGTTCTGACAAGCACAAGAAACAACCCTTGCACTAAACTCTTTAATATAGCTGTCGTTATAGTATAACTTCTCCGTCATAACAACCCCATCACACATTAAATTTTGCATTTTGCATTGCACCAACGGTGCCGTGTTCGCCCGCCGATATGAACACATAATTTGTGACAACGGACGACCAAATGTCGCCCCTACAATATCACCGCGGCAGGATTCGCAATCATTGCAATTCGCACATCAATCGGTGGGTGCACAAACCCAATTTTGCACTTTGCATTTTGCACTTTGCACTTTGCATTTTGCATTTCACAACACCCTGTATTGTGATAAAAGCATCGGCATCATCTGAGCCGAATATCTTTTAAGCGAATACTCACCGCCGCAAATGCACCAATCATACATAATTGCCCTCTCAAGCATAGCATAAGCCTTAACAATTTCATTGACGGAGAACTCCGAACTTAGCTCTCCTTTCTGCTGACCGTCATGTACGATTTCGCGGATAACCTTATAGTAGGTTCTGTTTCTGTCAAGCAGGTGCTTCTCGCCCTTAGTGATAAGCTGAGTCGAAAAAAGACGGGCAAGAAGATCTATGGCAATACCGTTCTCTATCATACCAAAAAGCTCGGAGTTTAAAAATATCAGCTTATCAAAGGAATTCATAACAGGACTTATATTCTGCATAAGCTCCTCATACTTTTCATCAAAGAGATAGGACAGCGATGACAAAAGAGCATCCTTGCCGCCGAAATAGTGATAAAACGACCCCTTAGACGTCCCCGATTCCTCGATTATCTCCTCAACGGTAGTATTATCATACCCTTGCTCATAAAACAGCTTCCAAGCCGCAACAATAATCTTTCCCTTTGTATTTCTATCTTTCTTCTTTGACATAAGCCTTCCTCTTAATCAAATTTTGCATTTTACACTTCGCATTTCGATTTTCCTGAAAATCACTCGAGTTCGCTTTTTGTAAATTCTTTTACATTGTACTTATCCATAACGGTACTACTTATGTGAGGTCAATCGTTCATCTCAAAAAAGCAATTTATAATGCTCCGACTTTATTATTCTATCACAACAATACGCAAAAAGCAACAGTTTTAGCAAAAGAAAAAGAAAATCCGGACAGAAAATTCCGCCCGGGCAAAACAAGTTACATTCCGTTATTTTCAAATTTCAATACTTATTGTTGACACGGCACAATATTTATGCTATTATTAAAATGATAAAGTATTCAAGGATAAGAACAAAAAGGACCCGACATGACAAAAAACACAATCCCAACGGAATTTCCGGTAAAGCTCGAAACCATCAGCGATACCCTCCAAATCTACCAACAAAAAGGCGTATTTTCCTACGGCACCGACGCAGTGCTTCTTTCCGCCTACGCCGCATCATTCATGAAGTTTTCAAGTAAGCGTACCCTGTTTGACCTGTGCTCGGGTACGGGTATTATAGGGCTTATGCTGTTGGACTACTTCAGAAACGGAAACTGCCTCTTTGCTTCTGCCGTTGAGATAAACAAGGATGCAAGCAGTCTTTCCGAAATGAGCGCAAAGGAGAGTAATCTCTCGGACAACTACAAGGTGTACAACATGGATATAAAGAACGTCAAGGACAGCTTCAAGGGCGACATCGCAGATTTTGTAACGGTAAATCCCCCGTATATGTCAGCAAATTGCGGACTTATGTGCGAGGACGATTACAAGACAATCGCAAGGCATGAAATTCTTTGCAGTCTCGAGGATATATTCAATGCGGCATTCCACCTCTTAAAAACGGGAGGAAATATGTTTGTCGTATATCGCCCCGACAGATTATCAACACTTTTTACGGCATCTAAAGCCTCAAGGCTTGAAATAAAAAACATGACATTCGTTCAATCAAAGGCGAATTCCGAATCAAAGCTGGTGCTGTGCCGCCTGCAAAAGGGTGCAAAAGAGGGAATGAAAATCAGCCGCCCCTTTGTTATGTATGAAAACGATAGCGAATACAGCAATGCTTACCTCGACGTGAGAGATAAAGGAGTAATGGAAATTGGATAATACACCGGATATTGAAACAACCGAAAAGGAAGTAAAGGAAAAAACTCTCTATGTTGTCGCAACGCCCATAGGAAATCTTTCCGATATGACCGAGAGAGGAAAAAGAATTCTTTCCGAGGTGGATTTTGTCGCAGCGGAGGACACAAGAATCAGCGGAAAGCTGCTCGGACTCTACGGAATAAAAAAGCCGCTTGTCAACTACTTTGAACACAACAGAGTCGAAATGGGCGAAAAAATAGTATCAAGACTTGAAAAAGGTGAGTGCTGTGCAATTGTTACTGATGCAGGTACCCCCGCAATTTCAGACCCGGGTGAGGACCTTTGCAAGCTCTGCCACGAGCACGGTATAACGGTAGTCCCAATTCCCGGATGCAGTGCGGCAATAACTGCACTTTCAGCGTCGGGTATGCCGTCAAGAAGATTTACCTTTGAGGGCTTTTTGCCGAGAGAAAAGAAAGAACAGCGTGAGCTTCTTTGTGAACTGCAAAGCGAAAAACGCACCATGATATTCTACGAAGCTCCCCATCGCCTTAAAAAGACACTGGATGCATTCCTCGAAGCTTTCTGCAACAGAGAGGTCTGCCTTGCCCGTGAGATAACAAAGCTCAACGAGGAAATAGTAAAAACAACGCTTGCCGAAGCAGTACGGATATACGAAGAAAAAGAACCGAGAGGCGAATATGCCATAATCATCGCAGGTGCGACAAATGTAAATTCCGACTGCTTCTGGGAAAACATGACCGTCTGCGAGCACGTTGAGTTTTATATTTCCCAGGGACTTTCCAAAATGGACGCCATAAAGAAAACCGCAAAGGACAGAGGCGTTCCGAAGAATGATATATATAAGGAAATGATATGATTTTTTTGCTTCGCACAATGCAAAATGCAGAATGAACTGAAATTTCATTTTAGTTTTCAAACAGACCAGTATCAATTAATCTTCGGATCTCTTCAATGTAAAAATAAGGAACAGATACAGTGACACACGAAATAATCAACAATAAACGATATAACACGCAGGACAACTACCTCAAAGCAAAATTTGGCTGTAAAATCGCAAAAATATCCCTCAATGGTGGCTTCACCTGTCCCAACCGTGACGGCACAAAGGGATACGGCGGCTGCATATACTGCTCCGAAGCCGGAAGCGGTGACTTTGCGGGAAACCCTTGCGACAGTATAAAAGAGCAGTTTGAAAGCGTCAGAGCAGGCATGGACAAAAAGTGGAAGAACGCCAAATATATGCCCTATTTTCAGGCAGGCACAAATACCTATGCCCCGCTTCCCGTGCTTCGTGAAAAGTTTGAAGTGGCACTCGGTCTTGAAAATGTCATAGGACTTTCAATTGCCACACGTCCCGACTGCATTGAGGATGATACACTGGAATATCTTGCAGAGCTGTCAAAGAGAACATATCTCACGGTAGAGCTTGGGCTTCAATCGGTGCATGACAAGACAGGCAAGCTTATAAACAGATGCTGCAGCTACGCCGAATTTCTCGATTGCTACAACAAACTGACGTACAAAGGCATAAACACCTGCATCCACCTTATCAACGGACTTCCCGGCGAGGACAGAGATATGATGCTTGAAAGCGTAGGAAAAGTTGCCACACTTCGTCCTCACTCTGTAAAGCTCCATATGCTCCACGTAATTCGCGGCACAGTCTGCGAGAAGATGTATCTTGACGGTAAGTTTCACTGTTTTGAACTCGATGAATACGTAAGCCTTATTTGCGACCAGCTTGAAATGCTCCCATGGGAAACAGTAATACAGCGAATAACCGGAGACGGTGCAAGAGACACCCTTGTCGCACCCATATGGAGTATCAAGAAATTCGATGTAATAAACGGTGTTGACAGAGAGATGAACCGCAGAAACACCTTCCAGGGTAGTAAATTCATGGAATAACAAATGAATAATGACACATACTAAGGATGGCTAAATGCTGTCCTTTTTAATTTTGGGAGGTCCTGATGAAATCGGTATTATTGTTTGTCGTCATCTACTGCATTCTCGGCAAAAACAGCTTTATATGTGCGGTTGTCCTGCAAAGCGTTTTCTTTATCACAGCTCTATTGAAATGCGGCATATTTTCGGACAAGCACAATCAAAAGACTACCAGAATCCTACGTCGCAACATCCTCATCGGTGCACTCATAATCATATCAGGCTTCGCTCTGTCAACGGTACTCATACTACATTCGTCCGGTATAGACAGTCCCATTTTTATAAGCTTATCCTTTCTGACCATGAATTTGTATTTCTGTTTCTACTCACTTCTTATCATAATGCACCTGCACGGGAAATCATTGCAAAGGCTCAAAACCACAACACTAATCTGCACCCTGTTTCCATGTATTACCTCAATATCAGATCCGCCAAAAATATCTCCGTTGTTCTATGCAATTCTTCCAATCCTCGGAAGCACACTTCTGTATGCCGCCCTTTTTCAAGCAAAAAAAAGGATGTCTTAAGTGAAGTGATATAATGATGGTAGACACAAAAAAGTGTCTACCATCATTTTTTATGCTATACTAAAGAAAAGGGGTTGAGATTTATGGGAAGACCAAAAGGTGGAACAAATACACACCATACTAAAGAAGAAAAATTAGCATTAGTTTTGCGTAACCTAAACGGAGAAAGCCTGTTGAGCTTAGAACGCGAAACAGGCATATACAATGCACAAATTCACAAATGGACAAAACAGTACTTAGACGGTGGCGAAGGAGCACTCGT
>JAZUOO010000012.1:0-106692 GCA_045604705.1 Eubacteriales bacterium | reverse complement strand
ATAATCGGGGTTTTATCCACCATATCTGCACCTTTGACGTGAAGTACCGTTCCATATTTCTTTGTTTGCTCTATACTTAAAAGCTCAAGAACTGACATTCCTATAAAGTTTGGTCTGAAGGGCGACCTTGTTGCGAAAACTCCCATTCTGGTATTACCTCCGAGTTTTGGTGGTCTTACTGTCGCACCTACTTTTTCGGAAAGATTTTCGGAGAACAGCCATAGTACCCATATATGTGAAAATCCTTCAAGTCCTCTTGTCCAATCTGGACCGGAATATTCTTTTTTGAATACTATTTCCCCCCGAATCTCCGACACTATTCCGCTTTGGCGAGGTATACCGAATTTGGAAGAGAAGCCTGTTCTTATTTCAGCAATGGGAGATACCGTGTATTCGTTCGGGTTCATGTAGTACTTCTCTCCTTTTCAAAAAGAGCAGTTAGAGCGTCATAACCGAAGTCATCGCATAGTATTGAAATAAGTCTTGAAAGAGGAAGTCCGACCACATTATAGTAGTCACCCTTTATTTCACTGACAAAGGCTCCTGCAAATGACTGTATTCCATAACCGCCTGCTTTATCATAGGGATCATTTGTTGAGATGTAACCGGTTATTTCTTTGTCCGAAAGCTCTCTGAACAGCACTTCGGTTTTTACGCTATCGCATATTTTCTTATCTTTTGACACAACGCAAAGTCCGCTTATTACGTTATGACTTCTGCCGGAAAGTAGCTTCATCATCTCATATGCTTGCCTTTTATCCCGGGGCTTACCGAGAATTTTGTCATCGCAGAAAACCAGTGTGTCGGCAGCAACTACTATTGAGTCATCATTAACAGTCTTCAGAATGTGCAATGCTTTCTTTTCCGAGAGATATTTTACAATCTGTTCCGGAAATCGAATATCTTCGGGGATGGTTTCGTCAATCTCGGCGGGGATACTTTCTGCTTGTATTCCGTACTTTGCAAAAAGTTCTGTTCTTCTCGGAGATTTTGAAGCGAGTATAATCTTTTTCATATCATAATACCTTTCTTCCGATTATCATTGCAATAAAAATAAATATGATACATGATATGGTAAGATTTACGGAAAGACCGAAGTCAAGGTTCAGAACTCCGAGATTAAGGCTTATCGGACCATCGGTTCCGAAAACTATGCCGTATGACAGCCATCTTAAGAAGCTTATTCCTTTTGTTATTTCCCCAACGAGAGTCCCTATGACTATTCCCGACATAAACATGATAAAATATATAAGTCCTTTTGAATTCATTTTTCTCTACAGTGTTTTATACACTTTTCCTTTCCTTAATTATAGTGATTTTAACATTTTTTCACGCATTTTGTAATCCGGCATATACTTTTCTATGAGTGCGTAGAAGTCCTTACTGTGATTATGGAACTTTATATGGGAAATCTCATGAAGGACAACATAGTCAATACACTGTTCCGGATAACTCATAAGAAGATATGAAAAACACAATGAGTTTCGGCTACTGCAACTTCCGAATCGTTTTTTTGCACCGGTTATTTTTATACCGGTCGGAGTAAGTCCGGTAAGACGTGAATAATAATCCACTTTTTCAGGTAGTATCTGCTCTGCCCTCTTTTTGAGTACTTTTACTTCTTCCGCACACGGCTCCGAATGGTTCAAGCTTTTGATCTTTTGTTTTTTTACGGCTTTTTCTATCCATGCACCGTGTTTTGAAAGAAGATTTGGTATCTCACTTTCAGGAAATTTTAAAGGAACACGGATCAGTACAGTAAGTTTTGAATTTACTTCTATTGAAACCGTTTTTCTTTTTGAGCGTTTGATTTCAATCTTTATATTCATCCGCCTCCCTTTGTTTTTCTGTCTTATTTTACCTTATTTTTATTCCGTTGTCAAGACATGAATCGTATCCGTTTTTAGTAAAAATTTTAATGTATTTCAATAATATATCATAAATTTATGGTAAAATAAATAAGGTAATGAAATAATAAATACTTCTGATTTAACGGTTTGATTATTTACGAAAGGTGTAGTAGATGTGAGAGCTCTTGTTCTTATTAATCCCAATGCAGGGAACGGCGAACTTCTAAAAAATACGTCTTGGATCATAAGAAAGCTTAACAGTGGTGGTATAGAAACGGATGTCATGCTCACAAGTCAGTGCGGCGATGCCACAAAATACACGAAGCAGTACGGTAAAGGGAGAAAGCTTGTTATCTGTGCGGGCGGTGACGGTACGCTGAATGAAGTTATAAATGGTGTAATGTATTTTGAAAAGAATGCACGTCCCGACATAGGATATATCCCTTGCGGAACCACAAACGATTTTGCCAAAAGTCTTAGGATACCCGTTGACATCAGCGAAGCTGTCAACAATATTATCGGCGGCGAGTCTGTAGCTTACGATATAGGAAAAATCAACGACAGATATTTTGTTTATGTTGTCGCAGGTGGTGCTTTTTCTGCTTGTTCCTATGCTACATCACAGGAAATGAAACGCATATTCGGTCATACAGCTTATCTTTTTGAGGGATTAAAAGAAATACCGGGGATAAAGTCATATCACATGAAGTTCGAATTTGGAGGCGGCAAGACAGTCGAGGGAGATTATGCTTTTATCGCAATAAGTAATTCGCGAAGTTACGGTGGAATCATAAATCTCGAAAAGCTGGGTGTCGATACAGCAGACGGACTTTTTGAAATGACCCTTGTAAAGCTTCCTAAAAATATCATTGAGGCAGGCAAGGTTGCTCTGTCCCTTTCCGCCGGAGATTATGACAGGAGCGTTATTACCTTTGAGCGTTTTTCTTCGTGCAAGCTTACGGTCGTTCCAGAACAGATTAATTGGACAATAGACGGTGAAAAGGGTGTGCCGTCAAATACGATAGAAATAAGTAACATACACAAAGCGGTAAAATTCATCATTAAAGAAAGAAAATATGATATTCCCGATATTCCGGATTGATAGATTTTTACAATTGGGTGTCCCTAAAAACTTTTTACCGAGGAAAGAAGAAAAGTAATTGTCAATGATGAACAATGATATGTCCTCCGAAATACTTTACGCAGACTGTAGTGAAAAAGGTGTCAATCTCCGCTTATTGAACGAACAAAGCTCTGATATTGATACAATAGCGGTAAATATTACGGGTGCAAAAGGACAATTAGGGTTCAAATCCGAGAAATGTTTTGCTATATGTGTTGTAAAAATAAGACTCTGCCACAGAAAAGACGCGCTTTCAAATTCGTTAAAAGCGCAATTTTCACCACTTCAATGTGTCTTGACCTTTTTTTTATCGGAGATTTTACATAGCATCTAACATGAGATTCCGGATTCCCTTATGTCCCCAACCTTTAGTGTAATGCTGTCATCATGACAACAATAGAGATTATGATGTTCGACAACAGACTTTACAAGATATAATGGACAGGTGTCATTTACATTATTTCTACGGTTATACTGTTTAATGTTAAGTTTGTAATGTCATTTATAGTTGGCTAATATACAACAAATATTAATTTATAGAAAATTTTCGTATTAACATATTGCTTTTTGGGAAAATATGTAGTATAATAACTTTCGCTGTGATGAAAGAATCAGTAAATGTTTTCCTTTCAAGAGAGTCGTTGCTTGGTGTGAAACGGTATGGAGAATTTACTTTTCCGCTTTCGGAGCGTGCAGAGAAATCTGCAAGGGTACGCCCTTTACAGCGTTTCGAGTGACCGATTTTTTCGGTAATTTGGGTGGCAACACGGAGTCTTTCGTCCCATTTTTGTGGCGAAGCTCCGTTTTTTTTTGATTCATAATTCACAATTCATAATTCATAATTAATTTAGGTATGGGTTGAATAATTATCTACAATATATGAAAGGACAGGTTGAGAAAAATGATTGATATTAAGTTTCTCAGAGAAAACCCCGATGTTGTAAAGCAGAACATCAAAAACAAATTCCAGGATGGGAAGCTTCCTCTGGTTGATGAGGTTATTGAACTTGATGCAAAGTCAAGAGCAGTAAAGCTTGAAGCCGATACTCTCAGAGCGGAGAGAAACAAGTGCTCAAAGATGATCGGTGCTCTTATGGGACAGGGCAAGAAGGACGAAGCTGAGGAAATGAAGAAAAAGGTTTCCGAGCAGGCTGCACGTCTTGCGGAATGTGAAGCTCTTGAAGCAGAGTACACAGAAAAGGTTACAAAGATAATGATGGTTATCCCCAATATTATTGACCCTTCAGTTCCGATTGGCAAGGATGACAGTGAGAACGTTGAAGTTGAAAAGTTCGGTACACCCGTTGTTCCGGATTTCGAGATCCCTTATCACACGGATATTATGGAAAGTTTTAACGGTATTGACCTTGAAAGTGCACGACGTGTTGCAGGTAACGGTTTCTACTATCTAATGGGTGATATTGCAAGACTTCATTCTGCGGTTATCTCTTACGCGAGAGATTTCATGATTGACAGAGGATTCACCTACTGCGTTCCTCCTTTTATGATTCGCGCAGATGTTGTTACAGGCGTTATGAGCTTCGCTGAAATGGAAGCCATGATGTACAAGATTGAGGGTGAAGACCTTTATCTTATCGGTACATCCGAGCACTCCATGATCGGTAAGTTCATTGATCAGATAATTCCGGAGAGCTCTCTCCCCCAGACTCTTACCAGCTACAGCCCCTGCTTCAGAAAGGAAAAGGGTGCTCACGGCATCGAGGAAAGGGGCGTTTACAGAATACACCAGTTTGAAAAGCAGGAAATGATTGTTGTATGTAAGCCCGAGGAAAGCCCGATGTGGTTTGACAAGCTCTGGCAAAATACGGTTGACCTTTTCCGTTCCATGGATATTCCGGTAAGAACTCTCGAATGCTGCTCCGGTGACCTTGCAGATCTTAAGGTTAAGTCGGTTGACGTTGAGGCATGGTCTCCCAGACAGAAGAAGTACTTTGAGGTGGGAAGCTGCTCTAACCTCGGTGATGCACAGGCAAGACGTCTTAAAATCCGTGTAAACGGAGAAAGCGGCAAATATCTTGCTCATACACTTAACAATACTGTTGTTGCTCCGCCCAGAATGCTTATTGCATTCCTTGAGAACAATCTCAATGCTGACGGAAGTGTAAATATCCCCGTTGCACTCAGACCTTATATGGGTGGAATGGAAAAAATTGTTCCTAAAAATTAAAATTTTCAGACATGAATTCGCCCAACTGATTTTGATATTCAGTCGGGTATCATGTCTGAGATTTATTTACTTCCCAGCTTTTGTTATATTAAAGTTTTGTATCAATCAGGCAGTACTTGCCTTCCGCAACGAGAATGTGAGCGTGAAGCGTTATACCAATTCCACTGAAATATTCTTCAAGCCTAATAGTGGTTTTCATGTCATCGAAGGAAGGCTTACAGACACCTGTAGGATGATTATGTGCTATTATAATATTTGACGTGTTTGTTGAAACAGCTATCTCAACCAATTTACGAAGATTGATCCCTATTTTATTTACGGAACCGGATTGTACAAAGTCATCGAAAAGTATATTATTTTTATCGTCAAGACAAATCAAGCGTATACGCTCTTCGGTAACTCCTATGTATGTTGAAACGAGATGCTCGCAAATATCCTTGAATTTGTCAAAGCGCTTTTCGTTTTCCCGTGAACTGTTTACATAGTAGGATGCGACTTGCGGAAGAAGTTTGAGGAACATTACACCGCTTTCGCCAATACCGTCTATCTTCAGTAGTTCACTTTCTGGTGCGTCGAGTACTCCGGCGAAGCTACCGAATTTTTTAAGAAGCAGGTGTGCCGTAGGATTAGTGTTGACACGCGGTATTGGGTAGAACAAAAGATATTCAAGTTTTTCGTGGTCTGCAAGGGCATTAAAACCATATTTCTTGACCTTTTCGCGCATTCTTGAACGGTGGTCTTTGTGGAGATTTTTCGGTTCTGATTTTGAAGGTTTCTTAGAGGTTACCATAATTAACTCCTTTGGGTTTCATTAAGCTTAAATTGTCGGTAAAATCTTCATTATTAATCACCGAGTATTGTAAATTACGTAATTATTATATCACAATTATTTAAAAATGTCAAATATAATCTAAAAAGTACTGATTATTATTTCACAAATGATTTAATTACAGATTATATCTTTCGATTTAAATTTTGACGTTTCGTTATTTTTCTGTTTATTTTATACTTTCTTATTAAAACTTATTTTAATTAATGTAAGGGGATTATTATTATGAAAGAATTTTTCAACCAAATTACACCGGAAAAGGCAGGTATACCCTCGGCGAAAATCATTGATTTTATGGATGGACTTGAGAGGTTCGGTATTCATCTTCACAGCTTTCTTCTAATGCGTGGTAACGATATTTTTGCAGAAAGCTACAGGAAGCCTTTTAAACAGGATGAGCTTCACAGAATGTATTCTGTCAGCAAGACATTTGCAGCAATGTCGTTGGGAATTCTTATCGGAGACGGAGTTGTTGACATTAACGCACCGATGATTAAATATTTTCCGGAATACGACAACGAGAATGTACATCCTAATATTCGGAATATGACTGTTGAGCATATTTTAAAAATGACAACCTGTTATCCCTATGGTTCAACTTATTCGGCAGTTGATTCCCCCGATAAGGTACCGGATTGGCTTGATACGTTTTTTAATTGCAAGACAACACATCCGTCCGGAACTATCTATAATTACGATTCTTCAGCTTCTTATATGCTTGCTGTTCTTGTTGAAAGAATTACAGGTAAGCCTTTTATGGAGCTTTTAAAGGATAGGGCATTATCAAAGATAGGATTCTCGAAGGATGCAAGATGTCTTAAAGCTCCGGGTGGACATTCGTGGGCTTCGTCCGCGGTACTTTGCTCTACGCGCGATCTTGCAAGGCTTGCACGTCTTACAATGCTTGGCGGTGAATGGGACGGTGAACAGCTTTTGCCCCGTGATTTTGTAAAAGCAGCTACATCGCGTCAGGTTGACAGCGATCAGACGGGATTTCCCGATGCTTTCCACGGACAGGGGTACGGTTATCAGATCTGGATGACCTTGGAGGGCTCTTACTCTTTCATCGGTATGGGAGAGCAGCTTGCTGTTTGTATGCCGGATAAGGACTTATTGTTTGTATGTACTTCGGATCATCAGGGACTTGAGGGTATTGCAAGACAGACAATTTATATTGAGCTTATGCATCATATCAAAGATTGTCTGGGTGACTGTCCTCTCGAGGAAAACAAATCCGATTATGACAAGCTTACCGAGAAGATAAACAACCTTGAATATCCGCTTTATAAGGGTGCTCATTCCTCCCCTGTTTTTAATAAGTACAACGGAAAAACTTTTGTACTTAACGATAATACCATGGGAATTTCCGAAATTACTTTTACAGTAGATAAAGACGGCAACGGGAAAATAGACTATATCAATGCGCAGGGCGAAAAGACTATTAGCTTTGGCGTGGGTAAAGCTGTTATGGGTGAATTTCCGCAGGACGGTTATTCTACCGAAATTCTCGGACAGCCGGGAGACCGCAGATTCAGAAGCATTGCAAGCGGTGCATTTACAGATGAGCGTACACTACATATCAAGTGTGATATTATAGATGATTATTTCGGAAATCTCAATATCATTGCCGTTTTTGAAAACGAAACTTTGGCGTTGTTTATGAGATCAAATGCTCAAATGTTCCTTGGGGAGTACAAAGGATTTACGAGTGGAAAATTAAAATCCTAATTAAATAGGAATAGTATCATGAAAGAATTTTTTACATATACCACTCCGGAAAAGGTTGGTGTTTCTTCTGAAAACGTTATTAAGTTTATGACGGAGCTTGAACACTTCGGTGTTTATCTGCATTCCTTTGCTCTTATAAAAGGAAATGAAATTTTTGCGGAAATGTACAGAAAGCCGTTCAAGAAAGACGAGCTTCATAGAATGTATTCGTCAACGAAGACTTTTGCTTCTATGGCTCTGGGTATTCTTAAAGGAAAGAGCTCTCAATAATACAGGCTTCTCAAAGGATGCGAGAGTTCTCAAAGCTCCCGAGGGTTTTCATGGGGTGGCAGAGCAAAAGTATAAATAAATTGGTGCGTATATCTTAAATGGTATACGCACTTTTCATTTTGTTTGGAGAGTAAAACAGTGCGTACCTCAAATTTTAAGATACGCACTAAAATTTTATATCATTTTATTATCTCTTAGAAAGAACATCAGCTTCGTATTTCTTAACCTGGTCAAACCAACCGAGTCCAGTAGGAACACCTGCCTTTTCGCAGTAGTAGTCCCAAACTGCATTGAAGGGATAGGACTTGAGTTCTTCCGTATATACAAGTCTTGTTGTATAGTCAAGCTTTTTGTCGGCTTCAAGAAGCATTGCGTTAGGAGAGAGCATTGCCATAAGGAGTGCCTTCTGTGTATTTCTTGAACCGATTACCCATGCTGCTACTCTGTTTATGGAAGCATCAAAATAGTCAAGAGCAATATTTACTCTGTCTTCATTATTGTTTCTGATGATTTCCTGCGCAATTGCCTGTAGTTCATCATCGAGAACTACAACATGGTCACTGTCCCAGCGGATAGGTCTTGAAACATGAAGAAGAATTTCATCGAGATAGAGAAGAAGCGAAGAAATCTTATTGGAAATAACTTCTGTAGGATGGTAATGACCTGCATCAAGTGTGAGCATAACGTCCTTGTTCTTCATTGCATAACCCATATAGAATTCATGTGAACCTACAACATATGCTTCGGTACCTACTGCAAAGAGTTTGGATTCTACAGCATCTTTGGTGTACTTTGCATCAAGCTTTTCTGCACAGATCTTATCAAGAGAATCAAGAAGTCTTGCACGGGGTGCGAGTCTGTCGTAAGGGTTATCCTTCATGCCGTCGGGAATCCAGATGTTGTTGTTGGAACGAATACCCAAGCTCTTACCGAAGTATTCGGAAACCTTACGGCTTGCAATACAGTGGTTGATCCAGAATTCTCTGATAGCAGCATCGGGATGAGAAAGTGTGAGAGTATCACTTGCCTTGGGATGTGAGAAGCAAGTGGGATTGAAGTCAAGACCGATATTTTCTTCTTTTGCAAAGTCTACCCATGCAGAAAACTGATCGGGTGTCTGTGCATCTCTGTCAACGCCTTTCTTGGGTTCACAATAGATTGCGTGAACGTTTGCCTTCTTAAGACCGGGAATAAGCTTGAATGCGAAGGACATATCATTGAAGAGTTCTTCCTTGTTTCTTGCCTTTCCGGGGTAATTTCCTGTTACCGCAAGACCGCCGTCAAGTTCGCCTGCGCTTTCAAAGCCGCCAACATCGTCACCCTGCCAGCAATGGAGGGAGATTCTGATTTTTTCGAGCCTTTCGATGGCTGCGTCTGTGTCTACGCCGATAGCTGCATATTGTGCCTTTGCGAGTTCGTAAGCTTTTGTTACTGACATTTTCTTTACTCCTTATATGTAATATTTATTTTTACTTGTTTTCTATGAGTTTCAGGTATCTTTCGTAACCGTCGTCCCACATATCCTTTGTGCCGATTTCACCGGGTTCATACATATTGATTTCAAAGGAATTTGCTATTACTTCTCTTGCTTCCTTAACATTTGCTATTTCTCCGTGTGCGATTGCCTGAACAGAGAGGTTTCCGAGAACAGTCGCTTCTACAGGACCTGCAAACACGGGACGGCCGCAGGCTGCGGCTGTAAGCTTTGAAAGAGGTACTTCCTTTGTTCCACCGCCGACAATGTTGATAAAGGGAGCTTTTTTGCCGGTCATATCGTCAAGCTGTTCAACAGTATTTCTGTAGCAGAGTGCAAGAGAATCAAATATACATCTTACTATTTCGCCCTTGTTTTCCGGAACGTGTTGACCTGTCCTCTTGCAGTATTCAACAATTCTCTTGGGCATATTTCCGGGCGTCTGGAAGGACATATCGTTGGGATCAATTATACACTGTAGTGGTTTAGAACTCATCGCCATATCAGACAGTTCGTTAAAGGACAGCTTTTCACCTTCTCTTGACCACTGACGGCGGGATTCCTGCTCAATCCAGAGTCCCATGATATTCTTGAGGAATCTGATTTTTCTTTCTGCACCGCCTTCGTTTGTGATATTGTACCCGAAAGCCTTGTCGTTGGTGATAGGTTCGGGAATTTCACGGCCCATAAGCGACCAAGTACCGCTGGATATGTAAACAAAATCCTCATTCTTTGCAGGAACGGATATAACTGCGGAGGCTGTATCGTGTGATGCTGCCGCAACAACGTCTGCGTCAATGCTTCCGACCTCTTCAAGAATTGCAGGAAGAAGCTTTCCGCACTTTGTTCCGGGCTGAACTATGTCACCGAGTATTCTTTGCGGAATACCCAGCTTTTCAATTATATCATAAGCCCAGTTTCTCTCCTTGGCATCAAGCATCTGTGCTGTTGACGCAATTGTATATTCCGTCTGTTTTTCACCTGTAAGAAAATACTTGAGAAGGTCAGGTATAAAAAGCATATCCTGTGCGTTTTCAAATGCATAGGGACTGTCTTTTATTTCCTGTGCAAGCTGGAACAGCGTGTTGAAGTTCAAAAATTGTGTGCCGGTTCTTGAGTACAGCTCTTTTTTACCGAGCTTTTCAAATACTTCATCCATAATTCCCGTCGTTGTTCTGGGGTCTCTGTAGCAATAAGGGTTACCAATGAGCCTGCCGTTCTTGTCAAGGAGTCCATAGTCAACACCCCATGTGTCAATCGCTATTGACTTTATATCCTTGTTGTCGGACAGAGCGCAGGTTCTTATTGCGTTTTTGATTTCCGTGAAAAGTGCAAGTGTATCCCAATAGAGATTTCCCCAGAGATTTACGACGTTGTTGTCAAATCTGTGGACCTCTTGAAGGGATATTTTGTTTCCGTCAAATTTTCCCACAATGCCTCTGCCGCTTGATGCACCGAGGTCAATTGCAAGCATTTTTAAATCTGCCATGTTATCCTCCGTTATTTTAAATATTTATTATTCTTAAAATGTTATACCAATTAGTTTTTCTTTTATACCACACACGCCGACAGAGTCCATTAATTGTGAGAGCTTTGAGCAATTGATTATCGGGAATGTATCAAATGATGTGTTTTGTGTGAGATATGATAGTGAGATACTTGATATTGAGTATCCCGTTTCTTTGGAAATTTTTTTGATAATCTTGTATTTTTCAATATTTTCATTGCAAAGGAATCTGTCTTTTGCTTTGGGTGAAAGCTCGCCCTTATCATACTTTTCAAAGAATCCCTTTGCCTGTGCGGAAAATGCAAATACAGGAATTCGTGTCTTTGCGTAGAAATTAAATTCAGTCTTGTCCATTGTAACAAGCGTCGGATCGTAATTTCTTGCGGGAACCGCATATGACCACTGAATCTGACTTGATGACATTCCCATAAGACCGTGTTCTTCGGCGTATTTGTTTGCTTCGGCAATTCTTTCACCGCACCAGTTTGATGTTCCGAAATAGCGGATTTTGCCTTTCTTTACCTGCTCATTGAGTGCTTCGACTATTGGTGCGACAGGCAAATTTTTGTCGTCTCTGTGAAGCCAAAGGAAGTCGATATAATCGGATTTCAATGCCTTGAGGCTTTTGTCTATGTCACTTTCTATTTCTTCCTTTGAAAGTCGGCTCTGCTCCATTTTGCCGATTGGCGGATGGGCACATTTGGATGATATAATCACTTTATCACGGATTTTCCGCTGCGCTAGATATTCGCCTATGACTTCTTCGCTTTTGCCGCCGGTGTAGAGTCTTGCGGTGTCTATGGTATTTCCGCCTATTTCAAAGTAGTAGTCCATAAATTCACTTGCCGCTTCGAAGGAGGTTGATTCACCGTAATAGTCGCTGCCGAGTATGATTTCGGAGCAGTAGAGATCTGTGTTTCCGAGTTTTTTTATTTTCATGTCGTTTTCCTTCATTTCAATGTTATAACGGTTACTCCGCTGTCACCCTCGCCGTAATCACCTTGCCTAAAGGAGACGACCCGCTTATCACGTCTGAGCCTTTGAGTTATTGCCGCACGAAGTGCTCCGGTTCCTTTTCCGTGAATCACGGTCACAGATCCGAGATTTGCGAGAATTGCAGTGTCGATATACTTATCTACCTCCATCCATGCGTCATCGCCTATCATGCCTCGCACATCTATTTCAGCTCTTATGTCACGAGAAACCTGCGGCGTTGTCATACCATTTCGGTTGACTTTTCGGATGGTATTTTTTTTCTTTTTATTCTCGGTCTCGTCTTCTATATCGATCAGGAGTCTTAAATTTTCCTTGTTTGTTTTAAGTTTTGCAAATCCTACCTGAACATGATATTGATCCTTATCTATCTTTATTATTGTTCCCTTTTGCTTGAGGTCACACACAAGTATCTCATCGCCGGATTTGAATTCTCTTGATGGCTTATATAGAGTCTCTGCTTTTTCAAGATTAATTCCAAGCTTGTCACTTGCCTGCTTTACCTTTGCGGCGACTTTTGCTTTACTTGCGGCTATTGCTTTTGCAAAGTCTTCAGCCTCTTTTTTACGTTTAATCTCATCGAGTTCTTCAAAGATATAATCCGAGGCGGCTTTTGCGGAATCTATAAGCTTTCTTGCTTCTCTTTCGGCTTTAGCTTCAAGATCGGATATTCTGCGATTAAGATCTTCCCTGTCTTTTTTAGCCTTTTCTTTTGCTTCATTTAGTTCCTCTTTGAGTTTTCTCGCCTGTTCCCTTTCCGCTTCGAGTCCGCTTCTTGCATTTTCAAGCTCATTTACCACTTCTTCAAAACGCCTTGATGCTCCGGGAACATAATCATTTGCATCAGCAATAATTGATTCGTCTATTCCCAATCTCTGAGCAATTGCAAAGGCATTTGAACGTCCCGGAATACCTATCGTAAGCTTGTATGTGGGGCGAAGCGTTTCCAGGTTGAATTCACAGGATGCATTTGATACTCCGTCTGTTTCAAGGGCATATGCTTTAAGCTCTGCATAGTGAGTTGTTGCAGCACACAAACAGCCGACTTTTCTTATCCTTTCAAGGATAGCTTCCGCAAGTGCCGCACCCTCAATGGGATCTGTACCTGCACCAAGCTCATCGAAAAGTACAAGAGAGGATTCATTTACCTTGCCAAGGATATCAACAATGTTTACCATGTGAGCAGAGAATGTAGAAAGCGACTGCTCTATGCTTTGCTCATCACCTATATCGGCGAGAATATTTGTGTATACGGGAATTACCGATCCGTCATCGCAGGGAATGTGGAGTCCTGACTGTGCCATAAGAGAAAAAAGTCCGAGAGTTTTGAGAGTTACTGTTTTGCCGCCGGTATTGGGACCGGTAACCACGAGCATTGTATATCCGTTGCCTATTGAAACGTCTATCGGCACTACCTTATCCTTGTCAAGCAGAGGATGGCGTGCTTTTTTAAGTCTTACCATTCTTTTTGACGTAACTATCGGAGATACTGCATCCATTCTGAATGATAATTCCGCTTTTGCGAAAACCACACCGAGGTCACATAGGATAGAATAGTTTGTTTTTAAAATATCAGAGAATCTTGACACTTCTGTTGTAAGGTGGAACAATATTTTTTCTATCTCTGCTTGTTCCTTTACTTCAAGTACACGGAGCTCATTATTTGCCTCAACAACCGCCATTGGCTCTATAAAAAGTGTTGCACCTGATGCAGATGTGTCGTGTACAAGTCCTTTAATCTCATTTTTGTATTCTGCGCGTACGGGAATTACATATCGTCCGTTACGCATCGTAATAATATTTTCTTGAAGATATTTGGAAAATTCACCGGACACGTATCGCTGAAGACATTCTTTTGCTTTATTTCCCGCGTTTCTCATTTTTCTGCGAATGTCATAAAGCTCATTTGTAGCTGTGTCAGAAATCAGCTCCTCACCTATAATGGAGTTGGTTATTGACTCCAGGAGATATTTATTGGGCACAAGTCTTGAGGAAAACTCATAAAGACTAGAATCAGGAGTCAGAGTTCCCCCAAAATAGAGGGAGATTGAAGATGCTGCACGAAGAACATCCGCAACAGCAAGAAGCTCACCGGTGTTGAGTGATGCACCTTTTTCTGCTCTGAACAGTGCCGGGTAAATATCTTTTATTCCGTAAAAGGACGGTGTACCCTTTGTATTTACAAGGTTCCTTGCTTCTGTAGTCTGCCTTTGCATGGTGATAATAAACTCACGGGAAACGGACGGCGTTATAGCTTTTATTATATCCATACACCCATCAAAGGGAGCACAGTCGGAAAGCATATTCAATATTTTATCGAATTCAAGTGTTTTCATGGAACGTTTAAAGCCCTCAAAGGCTATGCCGTTCACCGAATCCGATGTAAAAATTCTGTTTTCGTCCAAATTTGTATTCATATTTCCTTTCGTTTGCCGCACATCTTCCACGGCATTATAATAGTATCACAAATAAACCTTTAAAACAACCCTTGATTTTTATAAAAAGGGGGACGGTTTTATCCTATTCTATTTTACGCCAAAGTTCTTGGAATAATAATCCAATGTTTTAAAACGCTTTTCCGTCTGCACAATAAAGTACTGTTCACTGATGTTTGAGAATTCCTTTTTAACACCATCCGAAAGCTTGAAGGATAGCATTTTTGTCTGCGGTGTTGTGCAGATGTACTTTATTGCTTCGTATGTATCACAACCTATAACATATCCGTCCTTGGATGGTTCAAAAGTTTCGTCACCACTGCATTTATCACACACAAAGCCACCCTGCATGAGCTCAAATATAATGTTCTTCGGCAAGGTTTTGGTTTCTGCTCCGCACAGAACACAGGACTCGAAATTGGGCAGGAAGCCCTGGATACACATTGCCTGAAGCTCAAATGCCGCCTTTATCATCCACTTGGGCTTGGTTTTAAGATTTGCAAGGGCATAAAGGCTATTAAGTATGAGTCTGAGCATTTCAGATTCGTCGTTTTCCTCCATACAGATCTCGCTTGCCACCTCGCAAAAATATGATGCAAGAGCGACAGCTTCTATATCATCGGAAAGACCGGAAAAAGTATCTTTGACTTCTATTGCGTCAAGCCAGAGTCTTTCATCCCGCTTTACAAAGCAGAATTCCGAGTAGCAGAAAAGATGTGCTCCCGCACTTCTTTTACTGTTGATAGCCTTTATTCCTTTTGCAAGAACAACCATCTTGCCTTTTCTGCCGGTTATTATTGTCAGAAGCTTATCATTATCGCTCAGAGGAAGCTCTTTTACGACTATGCCGTCAAGTGTAAGATCGTATGCCATTTTGCTCTATCCTTTTTATTTCAGTTTTCTTTCTTGAAACCCAGACGGTTGAGACTCAGTTCGCTGTCACGCCAGTTTTCCTTGACCTTTACCCAAAGATTGAGGTACACTTTCTGTCCGAAGAAGGCTTCCATGTCCTCTCTTGCGTATGTAGCAATCTTTTTGAGTGTTTCGCCGTTTTTTCCGATGATTATTTTTTTGTGTGCGTTCTTTTCGCAGTATATCTCAGCTCTTATCTCAATGAGCTTTGAACCCTCCTTGAAATCCTCAATGACGACCGCTATGCCGTGAGGAATCTCATCTTCCATTGTACGAAGAAGCTTTTCACGGATAATCTCGGAGCATATTTCCCTCTCCGGCATATCTGTGATGATGTCATCAGGGAAATACCATCTTTCTTCTTTCAGGAACGGCTTAAGTTCTTTCATTACTATATCCACACCGTCGTTAAAGAGTGCGGAAATCGGAATGACAGATACGAAATCATGAAGCTGAGAGAATTTGTCTATAGTCAGAAGAAGCTTATCACGCTTACCTGCATCTATCTTGTTGATAACGAGCAGTGCGGGAATTTTTGCACTTTTAATTTTTTCAATTATCTCAAGGTCTGCTTTTTCGGGGAGCTGACCGGATTCTGTCATATAAATTATTACATCCGTTCCGGATAGGGTTTCATCCGCAGATTTCATCATGTATTCGCCAAGCTTTGTTTTGGGTTTGTGCATACCGGGGGTATCCAGGAAAACATACTGTGAGTCTCCTTCGGTGTGGATACCGGTAATTCTGTTTCTAGTTGTCTGGGGCTTATTGGAAACTATGGCTACCTTTTCACCGATAATGGTGTTCATAAGAGTGCTTTTTCCGACATTGGGACGTCCGATGAGAGCAATAAAGGCTGTCTTTTTGACTTCATTCGAAGCCTTTTCAAGCATAGCATTCAGCTTTTCTTCCTGTTTTCTCTTTTTTTCTTCCTCATAACCCTCTCTTGCAAGTCCCATTCCCGCAAGTATTTCTTCGCAAGACTCGTTCATATACTCCTCGGCGTCCTCTATTGCTTCGTGGTCGTATCCGAGAAGATGAAGTACTGAATGAACCGTAAGGAAACAAATCTCACGTTCAAAGGAGTGTCCGTATTCCTGTGCCTGGGAATTTGCTTTTTCTACGGAAAGCACTATATCTCCAAGTGCTACGGGTTCACCCTCTATTATGTCATCCTCGTCAATTTCCCCGTTTTCAAGAAGCGGGAATGACAGAACATCTGTGGGGGTATCCTTACCTCTGTAATCTCTGTTTAATATATGAATTCCGTTATTATCGGTAAAGGTTACGGAAATCTCGCAGTCGAATTCCACTTCCTCATATTCAAGAGCATTATTTATTGCTCTTTTTATAAGGGATCTCGTTGCGGGGGATATTGTCAGTATTTTTTGTTCGTTTTTTGTATAGATCTTGTTTTTCATATTCTCTGCCTTATCTGTTATTATTTGCATTAATTTGTGAATTCTTTTCGTATGCCTGAATTATCTTCTGTACAAGCGCATGACGCACAACGTCTTTGTCGGTGAATCGGTGTGTCCTTATACCATCGATGTTTTTAAGAATTTTTGTTGCATCCACAAGTCCGGATCTTTTTCCGTCCGGGAGGTCTATCTGAGTGATGTCGCCGGTGACTACCGCCTTTGAACCGAAACCGAATCTGGTCAAGAACATCTTCATTTGCTCGGGCGTGGTGTTCTGTGCTTCATCCAGAATTATAAAAGAGTCATCAAGAGTACGTCCTCTCATATACGCAAGTGGTGCAATCTCAATAACGCCTTTCTCTCTGTATTTTTCAAAGGTTTCCGCACCAAGCATTTCAAAGAGTGCATCATAAAGAGGACGAAGGTAGGGGTCAATTTTGTTTTGCAGATCACCGGGAAGAAAACCGAGCTTCTCCCCCGCTTCAACGGCAGGTCTTGTAAGAATGATCCTTGCGACCTGCTTTTCACGAAGTGCATTTACCGCCATTGCAACGGCAAGAAAGGTCTTACCGGTTCCTGCGGGTCCCACTCCAAAAATAACGGTATTCGTCTTTATTGCGTCTATATATTTTTTCTGACCTACGGTCTTGGCTTTTATCGGCTTTCCTTTGTTGGTTATGCATATACAGTCACCTGTAAGCTCGGACAGCTCGTTTTCTTCACCATCCATTACCATTCCTAACACGTATCTTATATTCTGCTCTCCGAGGTTGGGGTTGAACTCAGCCATCCTTGAGAGATACTCAACGGCGACACTTCCTTTTCTTACGTTTTCCGTTTCTTCTCCACTGATCTTTATGCCGTCTTCAAGGGCAAATACTCTTACATCAAGCTCTTTTTCTATTATTTCTGCGTTACAGTCAAAGCTTCCAAGGATATTTCTTATTGATTCGGGATTTGTAATTCTTACAATTTTTTCTGACATATACCGTTTCCTTAATTAAATTTGATCAAATTGTTATAATGACCCAATTGTACTAATATATTTTACTATAAAATTATAAAAAAAGCAAGTACTTTTCACACTATATTATTGTAATTTTAAATTAAAATAATGAGTTTTTGCAACAAATTAGAATTTGTAACGTTTTTATGACCTTACTTGACAAAAATCAAATGCTATGTTACCATACATTAGTTTGAATCAATAAACTTTTTAATTATCCGGGTGTTGGCAGACCCATCCGGAGTTTTTCGGTGAAAGCTCGCGGTTATGAAAGGCAGGATTTGAAGATGGAATTCGGTTTTTTTGCTCAAAATGTTCTTCTGGGTGTCGGTCTTGCTATGGACGCCTTTTCTGTTTCGGTTGCCAACGGACTTAACGAGCCGTGTATGAAGAAGGGAAAGATGTTCGCAATAACCGGAATGTTCGCTTTTTTACAGGCCCTTATGCCGATGCTTGGGTGGATATGTGTACATACAATAGTACAGTATTTCCAGACCTTTGAAAAGCTCATCCCCTGGATAGCACTTATACTTCTCGGTTTCATCGGAGGCAAAATGGTATATGAAGGTGTAAAGGGTGAAGATGGTAGTCCTTGTTCAAAGCCCGAACTCGGTTTCGGTGTGCTTGTTATTCAGGGAATCGCAACTTCCATTGATGCTCTTTCGGTTGGTTTTACCATTGCTGCGTATAATCTTACCTATGCTCTTGTCGCGGCATTCATAATTGCTGTAGTAACCTTTATTATCTGTATGGGTGGAATATATATCGGCAGAAAAGCCGGTACAAAGCTCTGCGGAAAAGCGGGAATTTTCGGAGGCATCATACTTGTTGCAATCGGAGTTGAGATTTTCCTTTCCGGTACGCGTATATTTAAAATTTAGTATTTCAGGCTGTTCCTTTTGTGCGGACGGCTTTTTTTATTTATCTATTCTCTTTGCAACATCGCGTATACATTCGACCCGACAGTGTAATGAGATGTAAGTGTCACTTTCCGTAAGTTCGAATTCCGTTGACAGTATCTCACAGTTGATAAGATCACGGGAGAGCTTGGCATACATTTTTTGATATGCTGTATCGGTTGCTTTTTCAGGAGTTATTGCTTGAGCTTCGGTCATGTAACCGATCTTTTCAATTGTTCGAACTTTAAAAGGAAGCTCTATCTTTTCAAAAAGTTTTAGTTTTTCAAAGGTTGTTGTACATATGTATTTTTCCGTAATACCCTTAAAGGGGTTTGAAAATTTCTGTTTTATACCGAGGAATGAAACAATCCGTTCCTTGTGTGATTCGGTGTTGTATTTTGTTTCGTTTGATTCAAGGGGGATAAATACAATAAAATTTTCAACGGTTTTTGCATATACTTTTCCTTTTGCTCCCGATATGTATTCTTTTCCGTCACTTCCGAGCTCAACCGGAGATATAATGACAGTTCCTTTTTCTATCGCCTGCCCTCTCTGAACAAGAGATGTTCCGCTTGTGACTTCCGGACGTTCTATTATACAGTCATATGCAGAAATAATGCCGCTATCGGAGGGTGCTTCCTCCACCTCGTTTTTTTTGGTTCTCTCGGTGACCTCCACAAAAGCGGCGTTTCCGCTCATGTTTATGGATATTCTCGTGAAGCGGTCGTCCTTAATGATAAATTTATTGCATATCGAGGACAGTTCTTCAGCTTTATATGGTTTACCGATTGCAAAGCCTACCGAGGACAACGTGTTTTCAATTTCCTCAAAGCCTATTCGTCTGTTTCCACTTACTTCTATATCCCAGACCACGCTATTTTGATATACTACGGTAATTAATGTAAGAATAAGTCCGATGATAAGTCCGGGTTTATTTTTGAAGCTGATAAAAAAGTACGCAAGTCCGCTTTTGTTTAATTCTTCTCTTTCGCAATCATATCCGTCAAGAAATCCGTTGATTTTTTTTTCGCTAAGGCTCAGGCAGGAAAATTCAAAGGAAAAAGCATTTTTAACACGTGCGAAAAAAACGGATTCTGGGAACTCCGACATAAGTCGTCCGCAGAGTCTTGACGGATTTGAGCATTGTACAGAATATTTTTTTGTGCCGATAATGTATCTGAAAATCCAATTCATTGTATATCTCCTTGTGATATGATGCTTTATTCTTCAAACGTTATAGCTTTTATGTACCCCGAAAGTTTCACGGTATTTCTGTTGTAAAAACACATTGCAAGTCCCGTTCCCGTTGCCGTGACAGTCATCTTATTGACCTTGATCATTATTTCTGTTTCGCCGTATTTTTCAACCGAAATACTTCCCTGTGCGATCAGTTCTCTGTTGCCAGAAAGTGTAAAAAGCGGTCTTCTGATATACTCAAATGCAGAATTTTCTTTGAGGCTTTCGGTCTTCGCTTTTATTCTGCCGTAGATTCCCTTTGACATAATATCAACTCCTTCTCTTTAAATCATCATATGCTTTGATATACTTTTAATATTCTAAAATGAGGGAATGCGAAATACATATAAAGCAGTAAGTTTTATTAAAGGGGCAATCTTATGAAGATCAAATCGAGTGTCGTTGATCTTACGGGACTTTTTACGGCACTGTTCTGTCTTGTTTCACTGTATTTGTTTCCGGGAATCGCAAAAAGCTCTACCGTTCGTGCGATAGTACTGTGCGGAAAATCGGTAATTCCGTCGCTGTTTCCATTTATTGTTTTGACACGGATATTTCTGCACTTTTTCACAAAGTTGAGAACGATGCAAGGTGCTATGTTAAAGAAACGAAAAATGTCCACAGCAGGTTATACTGCCTTTTTTGCAGGACTACTGTCCGGATTCCCAACCGGTGCTTTACTTGCGGGACAAATGTATTCGCAGGGCATTATCTCAAAAAATGAAGCGGAAAGTGTAGCTCTGTTTTCTTCGGCTGCAAGTCCTGCTTTCTGCATCAATCTTTTCGGTGGTGAGATTGTAAATAGCAGAGTTTTGGGTTTATGCGTTTATATTGCGGCTGTGACTGTCAATGTTGTTTTGCTTTGTGTACATAATGTTGTTTCCCATAAAGAGGGAGAATCTGTATACACCGTATCATTTATAAAAGGAACAAAAGCACCTTCGATTACGGAAATAATATATGACAGCTGCATGACGGTAATTAATATCTGTGCTTATGTGACGTTTTTTATGTGTGCCGGGGAAGTGCTATATACTACTGTATCATTTTTTCTTCCGACGAATGAGATTCTGAAAGCGTATTTTATAGGAACAGCGGAAATGACTTCGGGTGTTGAGGCTCTCAATGTACTTCCATTTTCAAAAAAGGTCTTGTGTGGTGCTTCAATTATCGGGTTCGGAGGAATATCTGCTATGATGCAGACGGCTTCGGTTTGCGAAAAATACGGTTTGGATTGCCGGAGGCTATTTTTTACAAAGCTTATCTGTACATTTGCCGTGCCGCTTGTTACATTTATTATTGTTTTAATCGGCAGTACATTTTTCGGAGCTACTGATTCAAGCTTTCCTTTTACTGTAATTTTGGGTCTAATTACAGTTACGATATTCGCATTTTTGGTGTATTTCATAAGAAAGACCTTAAAAATTTTTAACAAAAGCAAAGTTAATTTATGAAATATGGTTGCAATTTACAAATTTTTATGATAGAATGTATTATATGTATTTTTAACTGGAAAGGAATTACACATATGCTTTTTATGAAACAAGGTATTTCCGATGATATTGCAAAGTGCTGTGCCATGTGCGAGCATTCAATGAAGCTTGATTTTAAGGGTCAGTATCTGTGCAAGTACAGGAACAGAATCTCCGAAACGGAAGCCGAGGATGTATGTAAGCATTTTGAGCCGGATCTTTTGAAGCTTGAACCCAAGCCAAGAAAAAAATACAAGTACGAAGAAAATTAATTTTACGGAGGAATATAAAAATGACTAACGTTCAACAAAAACTCTTTGAGGTAGGTATTATTCCCGTTGTTGTTATTGACGACGTAAAGGACGCACTTCCCCTTGCAAAAGCTCTTTATGAAGGTGGTATCAAGGCGGCTGAGGTTACATTCAGAACAGAGGCGGCTGCAGATGCTATCAAGATCATGTCCGAAGCTTATCCGGATATGCTTGTTGGTGCAGGTACCGTTCTTACTCCTGCACAGGCTGATAAGGCAAAAGCTAACGGTGCAAAGTTCATCGTAAGCCCCGGACTTAACCCAATTGTTGTTAAGCACTGTCAGGAGATAGGTGTAGAGATAGTTCCCGGTATTTCCAGTGCTTCCGAGATTGAGCAGGCTATGTCTCTAGGTCTTTCCACACTTAAGTTCTTCCCTGCGGAAGCTGCAGGCGGTATCCCTATGCTAAAGTCACTTTGTGCTCCCTATAAGAACATAAAGTTTATGCCCACAGGCGGACTTAACGAAAAGAACTTTATTGACTACCTCGCACTTGACTGCGTATTCTGTGCAGGCGGCGGATTTGTTGCTAACACAAAGCTTGTTAAGGAAGGTAACTTTGACAAGATTAAGGAAATCGCTAAGGAAACAGTTAAGACCATGCACGGCTTCAAAATTGTTCACGTTGGTATCAATGCCAAAGATGCAGATAATGCATACGATATTGCAAAGCAGTTTGCTCCCTTCTGTCTTGAAATCAACAAGGACAAGGAAGTCGGTATGTTCCTTAACAGCGATATTGAAATTATGAAAAAGCCCTGGTATGGCGAAAAGGGTCACATTGCCATTGCCTGCAACAATATTAAGAGAGCTGAAGCTTACTGTAAGTCAATGGGAGTTAAGTTCATTGAAGAATCCAAGAACATTGACGCAAAGGGCAACTACAAGGCAGTTTATGTTGACGGTGATATTGGTGGCTTTGCTGTTCACCTTGTTCAGAAATAATTTTAAAAGGCATTATGTCCGGCAGTTTGTTTTGGCTGTCGGACTTTCTTACGCTGCACATGAATTTCAAAATGCAAAGTGCAAAATTGATATTATGGAGGAATCTTTAGATGATAAAGCATTATGAAGTTTTGCTGAAAGCTTATACGAGGCTTGAGGATGTTACTCCTTTGAAATATGACTGTGGTACGCTTTGCGGGGCACTTTGCTGCCATGACAACGGTACAGAGGGTGAAACTTTGGGGATGTGGCTACTTCCCTATGAGAGAGAGCTTCTTGAAGCTTTGACAAGTGAGGATAAAAATACCGGATTCACATACGGAAAAGCTGAGGACGGAACAGAAACAGTATTTTGCGAAGGGGTATGTGAAAGAAGATTCAGACCCTTTGCCTGCAGAATATATCCTTTTTATCCTCATTTTGCAAAGAAAGAGGATGGAAGAACGAAGATTGAAGTGAGAGTCGATCCGAGAGCGAGATTTTCTTGCCCGATTGCAATGAGTGATTCTTATCTTCGTCCGAGTATCGAGTTTGTATGGAGCGTAAAGAGTGCTGTACGTGAGCTTTTAAAGGACGATGACATTGCGAAAGATCTTATTTCAATAAGTGAATTTCTTTCCGAAATCGGAGAAATGCAGGATAAGCTTCTTGGAGAGTAAAAAATATGAGAAAATCTTTCTAAAAATTGCTTTTTTGCACTTGAAAAAAGCAAAGAATTGTTGTATAATTATAAGAGTAGATAAATATATTCATCAAAATCGGCACACAGCCGCAGAAAGGACTTAAGATGAACAGACGCACTGCAAGAGAAATTACTCTTTGTCTTCTTTTTAATTTCAGCTTCAATACCGAGGAAAAGCCGGATGAACTTCTTGAGCTTTATTTAAATTATTTTCCTGATGCTGAAAACGGGATTATTCCTGAAGAAATCAGAAACGATGCTTATATTTCCGCAACATATTTTGGTGTAACCCAAAAGCTTTCCGAGCTGGATACGCTTATTGAAAATGCCGCATCAAACTGGAAGCCGGAAAGAATTTCAAGAGTTTCACGTTCGATACTACGACTTGCAGTATACGAGCTCCTTTATATTGATGATATTCCTCCAAAGGTTTCCATAAACGAGGCTGTTGAACTTGCAAAACGCTTTGACGATGATAACGGATACAGTTTTGTTAACGGTATTCTGGGAAATATCGTTAAGGGTATATCAAAGGAAGCATGATGGATGACGGTCTTTTTATCGGAGTTGACACGAGTAATTATACTACAAGTCTTTGCATAACAGACGGTCAAAATGTAATTGCTGAAGAACGTCGTCTTTTGCCTGTTAAGGAGGGCGAGCAGGGACTTCGGCAGAGTGACGCTCTTTTCCAGCACACCAAAGCTTTGCCGAAGCTTTGTTATGAGCTTTTTATGAAGAATGACATTGACAGGCGTAGGATACGTGCTGTCGGTGTTTCGGTGAAACCACGTGATGCACAAGGGTCTTATATGCCTTGTTTTCTTGCGGGTATATCCTTTGCCACAGCTTTTGCGAGTGCACTCTCAGTTCCGTTATATGAGTTGTCGCATCAAAGCGGGCATATTGTTGCTGCAGCGGTTTCCGGAGAATGCGAACAGATACTTGACAGCGAGTTTTTGTCCTTTCATGTTTCCGGCGGTACTACCGAGGTGCTTCATGTTTTGCCGCGTTGTATGGGATTGAAATGCGAAATTATCGGCGGAACACGTGATCTTAATGCAGGTCAGGCTATAGACAGGTGCGGCGTGGCGCTGGGATTGAGATTTCCTTGTGGACAAAAAATGGATGCTCTTTCAAAAGAAAGTACAAAAACATATTCTCCGAAAATTTCCGTGCAAGACGGATATTGTAATTTGTCCGGTCTTGAGAATATGTGCAAGAAAATGATTGACAACTGTGAAGAGAAATCCGATATATGTAAGTTCACGTTCTCATATATCGGCAAGACACTCGCGAAAATTTCCGAAAATGTACGTCTTGAATATCCCGGACTTCCGATACTGTATGCAGGCGGCGTAATGTCCAACTCTTATATACGCAAAACTCTTTCAAAAATTGACAACGTTTATTTTGCAAAGCCGGAATATTCCTGTGACAATGCATTCGGTATTTCCTGTCTTGCGTCTTATAAACACAGACTTCAGAAATGAGGCTACCAATGAATTCACCAATAACGCTTACTGTTTCGCAGCTCAACGAATATGTCGGGGCAATTCTCGGTTCGGCTGAGCTGCTTTCCGATATATATATTAAAGGCGAAATTTCAAATTTCACAAATCACTACAAAAGCGGTCATTTTTATTTTACGCTTAAAGATACTACCGGAAATCTCAAGGCAGTCATGTTCCGAAGCTATGCATCGCTTGTTCCTTTTGAACCCGAAAACGGGATGAAAGTAACGGCACACGGCAGAATCTCCGTATACGAAAGAGACGGTATTTATCAGCTTTACTGCGATGAGCTTGTACCTGACGGTATAGGTTCGCTGTATCTTGCATTTGAACAGCTTAAAGAAAAGCTTTCAAAAGAGGGACTTTTCGACGAAGAATACAAGAAGCCCATTCCGAGGTTTCCGCAGAAGATTGGAATTATTACCTCCGAAACGGGCGCTGCGATTGCGGATCTCACCAATATACTCACAAGAAGATACCCCTTGTGCGAAATAGAACTGTTTCCTGCCCTTGTTCAAGGTTCGGGCTGCCCCGCTTCGCTCATTAACGGTATCAAATATTTTGACGGAAAGGTAGATACAATTATCATAGGCAGAGGCGGTGGATCAATTGAAGATCTGTGGGGCTTTAATGATGAAAAGCTTGCAAGAGTTATATTCGCCTGCAAAACTCCCGTTATTTCGGCGGTCGGACATGAAATCGACTTTACAATCTGCGACTTTGTTGCGGATTTGCGTGCCCCTACCCCATCTGCGGCGGCTGAACTTGCGGTTCCGGACACGGCAGATCTGAAATATACTCTGACAACACTTGAAAACAGAATAAGTTACAGCGTTGAAATGTATGTCGCTGCTCTGAGAAAACGTGTTTCGGCGGTTTCGGGGATGCATTTTTTCAAATCTCCCACGGTGTATGTTGACAAGAAACGCACAGATATTTCCGGAGTCGAGATAAGACTCACCAATGCATTTGAAAAGCACACGGCATATAAAAGGAGTTCTCTATCCGAAATTAGTGCAAAAATGACGGCACTGAATCCTCTTTCGGTATTATCAAGAGGATATGGAGCTGTGTATACCAAAGACGGCAAGGTGGCTTCCTCGGTAGCTGATATTGCAATTGGTGAGGAAATTTCGTTGGAAATGAGTGACGGAAATGTCAAAGCAACTGTCGGAGAGATAGTGAAAAAGAAGAAAAGCAAAGCGAAAGGAGCAATATAATGGCATCTAAAACTGAAAAGATTACCTTTGAGGCAGCACTTATAAGGCTTGAGGAAATTGTCGGCGAGCTTGAAGACGGAAGTGCGACTCTTGATAAGTCGCTTGATTTATACAATGAGGGAATAAAATTAATTAAAACCGCTAATACGATGCTTGACGGTGCCGAAAAGAAAATCAAGCTTGCAAAAAAAGACAGTGAGGGTTCCGAATAAATGAACGAACAGTTAAAAATGGCGATTGATTCGACAGCGGAAACTATAAATATTGCTTTAAATGAGATATGTAACAAATACGAGGATAGTCCAATCTTTGTAAAAGAGATGGAAGGTGTAACAAAATCCGCAAGGTATTCACTGACAGCGGGCGGCAAGAGGATAAGACCTTTCCTTGTAAGTTGTTTCTGCAAGCTGTGCGGCGGTAATGAGAATAATGCTCTTCCCCTTGCCTGTGCACTGGAAATGATACACACATATTCGCTTATTCACGATGATCTGCCCTGCATGGACGATGATGATATAAGACGCGGAATGCCCACCAACCACAAGTTATTCGGCGAGGCTACGGCGGTACTTGCAGGTGATGCACTGTTAACGGAGGCTTTTGCTGTAATCGTCAACAGCTCACTTTCTGACAAGGCTAAGATTAATGCCGTGAGAGTTCTCTCAGAGAAAGCCGGCATACTTGGAATGATTGGTGGTCAGGAAATTGATCTTGCAAGTGAAGGTAAGCATATTTCTCTTGAAACACTGTATACCTTGCAAAGGAAAAAGACCGGTATGCTTATTGAGGCGGCGTGTCTCCTCGGATGTATTGCAGCAGGGAAACAGGACAAATATGTGTTGGATTGTGTGTCTTCGTTTGCTCATGCTTTCGGGCTTGCTTTTCAGATAACGGATGATATACTTGACGTAACAGGTACAACAGAGGAGCTCGGAAAAAGTATTGGAAGCGATGAAAAAGAACACAAGTGTACATTTGTGACCCATCTCGGTCTTGACGGTGCAAAAAAAGAAGCTGAAAAGCAAGTTGATCTTGCGAAAAGATCGATAAGATCGGTATTTCCCGGCGAATGTACAGAGCTTTTATGTTATCTTTGTGATTACCTGCTTGAAAGAAGAAGCTGAAGTACGATGCGAGCACAAACAGACATCTAAACTGTACTTGCTTTTGCTCACTATTATATCACTTTCAAAGAATTCATAAATATAACCCGATCCGGCATTGTGTCTGATCGGGAGCTTTTTTACTTTGTTTCTGGTCCGTTTGCGGTATATTCGTCGACATTGTAATTTTGATCTGTGTCAAACATGGTATTGTCGGTAAAATCGTCGGCGGCTCTTTCTGCACCGTCTGTCATATCCTGTACACCGTTTCTGAAATCGTCGGCAGCTCTGCCGGTGTCATTTCTACTATTGTCATCACCACAGGATGCAAGTGTGAATAGAGTCAGTACCGCAAGGGCTGTTATAATATATTTTTTCATTTTTTCCTCCGTTTTGAAGCATCTTTTTAATCTTTGACCTTCTCTGCATTTTTCATGCACATATATTATAATCGGAAATCGAAGTTTAATTCCGCAAAGCAACAGGAAATTTATGTGAATTACGTATATTCGGTTTACTTTTGCAAATTTTGCACATAATTACTTTTGAGAAACATTTTCTGAAAGGATCTTCCAAAAATGATAAAATACAAATTTTTAAGGGCAATTTCGGTTATTTTGGCTTTATTCGTTTCACTGTCAATTTCTGCTTCCGCAAAGCTTTACAGTGAGATAGCGGTAATGGGAAACACAATAGATCTCGGACTTACGGCAGGCTCGGCATGTCTTATGGACAGTGCTACCGGCGAAATACTTTATGAATACAACTCCCATGAAAAACTTGAGCCTGCTTCTGTCACAAAGGTAATGACATTACTTCTTGCAATGGAGGCGCTTGACAGCGGTACAATCGCACTTGATACAAAAATATGTGCGAGTATGAAGGCGGCGGATATGGGTGGCTCACAGATATGGCTTGAATACGGCGAGGAGCTTTCCTTTGATGAAATGCTGAAAGCTATTGTTGTAGTTTCCGCAAATGACTGTACTGTTGCCGTTGCGGAACATCTTGCAGGAAGTGAAGAAGCTTTTGTCGCTCTCATGAATAAGCGTGCAAAGGAGCTTGGGATGAATGATACGACTTTCCTCAACAGCACGGGACTACCTCAGGAGGGACATTTAACAAGTGCTCACGATATTGCACTTATGACAAGGGAGCTTTCAAAGCATAAGACTATATTCAATTATACAACCATATGGATTGACTCGCTTCGCGGTGGCGAGATGGGACTTTCCAACACGAACAAGCTTATACGTTTCTACAAGGGTGCAACCGGTATGAAAACAGGTTTCACTTCAAGTGCACTTTACTGTTTGTCTGCAACTGCTTCAAGGGATAATCTTAATCTTATTGCATCGGTTATGAAGTGTAAAACCTCCGATGACCGATTTGAAAATGCAAAAAAGCTTCTTGATTACGGTTTTGCAAACTTTGCTTCTTTTACCTCAGAAGTGAAACCTCTTCAAAATATTCCCGTTAAGGGCGGCGTTGAGGATTCGGTTTCGGTGAAGTATTCTGCGGCAAGTGCACTTCTGACAAAGAACAAAATCGGTAAGGTTGACGAGACTGTAAATATTCCAGAGTTTGTAAAAGCTCCTGTTAAAACCGGTGATAAGATTGGCGAAATTGTTTACTCGGTAGGTGGAGAAATTATCGCAAGATCGGACATTGTCGCCGTAAATGATGTTTTAAAGACAGGTTATGGGGACATTTTGGGTAAAATTTTCAAAAAATTAATTATGTTAAAGTAAATTACTGTTGCATTGAAGCAGAATATGTTATAAAATGGTAGCATGTGTAATTTCATATATCGAAAGGAACTAAAACATATGTCTATCAAATGTAATGCTAAATATCTCGAATCTTTTGTTACAAAAGCTGAGATAGACGCTATTCTCCCCGAGCTTGAAGCAGCTCACGAAAAAATTATAAACAAGTCCGGCGAGGGCAATGATTTCCTCGGATGGTATGAACTTCCCTACAACTATGATAAGGAAGAATTTGAAAGGATTAAAAAGGCTGCATCTAAAATCAAAGGCGATTCCAAGGTTCTCGTCGTTATCGGTATCGGCGGTTCATACCTCGGTGCTCGTGCGGCTATTGAATATATCAAGTCTCCCAACTATAACGCTCTTTGCAAAAATACTCCCGAAATTTATTTTGCGGGCAACTCTATAAGCTCCTCTTCTCTCGCAGAGCTTATAAAAATTATCGGAGACCGTGATTTCTCGGTAAATGTTATTTCAAAATCAGGTACAACAACAGAGCCTGCCGTTGCTTTCAGAATCTTCAGAGGACTTCTTGAAGAAAAGTACGGCAAGGAAGGTGCAGCTAAGAGAATTTATGCTACAACAGACAAGGCTCGCGGAACACTCAAGGAATTCTCCGACAAGGCGGGATATGAGACATTTGTCATCCCGGATGACGTAGGCGGCAGATATTCCGTTCTTACGGCTTGTGGACTTCTTCCCATTGCTGTTGCAGGCTGTGATATTGATAAGATCATGGCAGGTGCAAAGAAAGCTGCAGATGAGCTCAAGGTATGCGATATTGAAAAGAATGATGCTTACAAATATGCAGTTCTTCGTAATGCTCTTCTTCGCAAGGGAAAGGTTATGGAAATCATGGCTTGCTACGAGCCTGCTTATATGTATATGAACGAGTGGTGGAAGCAGCTCTTCGGTGAATCCGAGGGTAAAGACGGCAAGGGTATATTCCCCGCTTCTGTTATCTATTCCACAGATCTTCACTCTCTCGGTCAGATTGTTCAGGAAGGTCAGAGAAATATCTTTGAAACTGTTGTAAACATTGTTAAATCCAACGATGAGGTTATTATTCCCAACGATCCAAACAATGTTGACGGTCTTAACTTCCTTTCCGAAAAGCCTCTGCAGTTTGTATGCGAAAAGGCTTACCAGGGTACTATCCTTGCTCATGTTGACGGTGATGTTCCCAATATCGTTCTTAATGTTGATTCAAGAAGTGAAGAGGATTACGGCTACATGGTATTCTTCTTTGAGCTTGCTTGTGCGGCATCTGGATATATTCTTGGTGTAAATCCCTTTAATCAGCCCGGCGTTGAGGCTTATAAGAAGAATATGTTTGCACTTCTCGGAAAGCCCGGCGAGGAAAACGACAAGAGAAGAAAAGAGCTTGAAGCGAGAATGTAACATCTTGTAACAGATATATCTTTAATCCGTAAGCAATCATCAACAATTCAATGATATACCCCCAAAATTACCTCCCACGCTGTTATAATATATCCCCTCTCATGTAGACAAACCAAAAACAAAAAACAATTTGATATAATCCCCTTGGAGTAAATACTTGAAATAACAAAAACGTTTCGAGATTATTCTAAAGGGGTTTTTCTATGTCAAAAAGCGAAGTGACATATGAAGAAAAATGCCGTATAAGTCAGCATCGGTATAAAGAGAATCAGAAACTTCATTATGATTATTTCAAACAATTTTTTATGCAATTTCAGCATTTTTTCGAAAAATTAACGCAAAAAACTGTTGACAAACACGAAAAAATATAGTATAATACAATCAGATAAGAGATTTAGAACAATCTTCAGTCTAAACGAACATTCTTTACAACGGAGGTACACTACCATGATTAAAATTTTCGCAGGACTCAAAGGTTCGGGTAAGACAAAAAACCTCATCGAAATGGTTAACGTCGCTACATCTGCTTCCAAGGGTAACGTAATCTGCATTGAAAAAGGCGACAAGCTCATTCACGAAATCACACATAAGGCAAGACTCGTTGACGTTGATGCCTATACAATAGATACATGGAAGAAGCTTTACGGATTTGTCTGCGGTATGCTTGCAACTAATTATGACATTACGGACATCTTTATTGATTCCATACTTAAGATAGCTCCTGAGGCAAAGATCGAAGGATTTGTTTCTTTTGTTGAAGCTCTTGCTCCTACTCTTGAAAAGAACAACATCAATCTTGTTATGACAGCTTCTACAGAGGTTGATCATATTCCAGAGCCTCTTAAGAAGTATCTTTAATCTTACTTAAGATTTATTATTCCGGTATCGTTATAAACGGTGCCGGTTTTTTCCTTTTCCTAAAAATATGATAAATGAAGAGACATTGACATGAACATTCCTGCTTGTTTTTAAGTCTTGCAAGTTAAGAATTGAGTGAAGTGTTACGTAAATCACGTGGTTCTTTTTCCATTCCTTTTGAGTAGAATTGGCGATTCATTATCCCAAAAAACAGTATTTCTCAAAATAACATCTGTATTTTATATATGCTTTCCTTACTTTTTATTATTGACATATCGGGAAATGTATGGTAGAATTAAGATGCTAGTCTGTATGAACCTTCGAGGTACGAAAAATGGGAAAGATGATTAATGTTACAATTTTTAACGAAAATTATCACGATAAGAACGATTACTGTGTTTGTCACTACCCCAACGGTATGCACAATGCAATAAAGAAAGGGCTTGAAGTTGATCCTTGCTTTAACGTGACAATCGCAACCCAGGATATGGAAGAATGCGGACTTACAGATGAGGTTATCAACAATACCGATGTTATGTTCTGGTGGGGTCATGTTAAGCACAATGAAGTTCCGGATCACATTGTAGACAAGGTTCACAAGAGGGTTCTCAAGGGTATGGGACTTGTCGTTCTTCACTCCGGGCATTTTTCAAAGGTGTTCAAGAAGCTTATGGGTACAGGTTGTGACCTTAAGTGGAGATGTTCCAACGATAAGGAAAGATTCTGGGTTGTAAATCCTTCACACCCCATTGCAGACGGACTTCCCCAGTGTTTCGAGCTTGAACAGGAAGAAATGTACGGCGAGCACTTTGATATTCCCGCTCCCGATGAGCTTGTATTTATAAGTTGGTTCTCCGGAGGTGAAGTGTTCAGAAGCGGATGTACATTCAGACGCGGCAACGGTAAGATTTTCTACTTCAGACCCGGTCATGAATCATGCCCCTCTTACAACAATGAATATGTACTTAAGGTTATAAGAAATGCAGCACACTGGGCTTGTCCCGAAAAGGCTACATTACAGACCTACGGCGAGTTTGAAAGTCTTGAAAATCCGGAAAACAAGTAATTCCGGAATGTTGCAGACAAACGTGTTGAGAAACTGCACAAAGGATTCGCAAAGATGCTCGGTCTGACTTTATCAAAGACTATTGATATAATTAATCACGAAGTAATTATTATAGCAAACGTTTTTATGAGAAGTGAAAAGCTTTTCATGGATATTGCTAAGCAGGACGTCAAAGAAGACTCATTATTGCTTACATCATCGATATTTAAAATTATTTCCGCCGAGTTTGGCGACAAAATCAGAGATTACGCTGCTCTTGCGGTAGCGCTCAACAAGTACACAGAAAACAACAATCAATGAAGAAGAAAGGAAATCGAAATGACAGAACTTCTTATCAGGTATCCCCAGCTTAGCCTCTGTAAAGAGGATATTCTCAAGGCAGCTGACGCAATGGAAGCTTGTTACAATGCAGGCGGTAAGATTCTTCTCTGCGGAAACGGAGGAAGTGCCGCTGACTGTGAACACATCTCCAGCGAGCTTCTCAAGGGATTTCTATCGCAGAGACCACTTCAATACGACGACAGAAACAAACTCTATGAGGTAATGGACTACGATGAAGCAACAACAATGGCTAATAAGCTTCAGCGGGCTGTTCCCTGTATACCGCTTACGTCCCTTAGTGTATCGACAGCCTTTGCTAACGACGTTGACCCCGTCATGGCATTTGCTCAGCTTACATATGCACTCGGTTCTTCCAAGGATATGCTTATCGCCCTTTCCACTTCCGGCAACTGTGCGAACATAGTTAACGCCCTCAAGGTTGCAAAGGCTATGGGTATGACAACTGTCGCATTCACCGGTAACAAGGTAAATACCGAATGTTCAAAGATTGCGGATATTACGATCCACGCTCCCGCTTCTGAAGCATATCTCGTTCAGGAGCTTCATCTTCCCATTTATCACTACCTTTGTGCAGAGCTTGAAAGAAGAGCTTTCTGATAAAACTACACTCACATTGGAGATTTTGCCGAAACTATGCAGAATCTCCATATTTAAAAAAGAAGTAAAGGATTAGAAAATGCCATCTCTTGCCGAAAAAATAAGACCTCAGAGTTTTGACGAGGTCGTTGGACAAAAGCATCTTATATCAAAAGGAAGTCTTTTCAGAAATATCATCGAAAGCGGTAATATTCCTAATATGATATTCTACGGTCCTCCCGGGACAGGTAAAACTACGGTCGCGGAAATCATCGCCAAGAACAGCAACAAGACTATCCGCAAGTTGAATGCTACAACCTGTTCTTTGTCAGATGTTAAAGCGGTATGCGAAGAAACGGGGTCTGTGTTCGGTGAAAGCGGAATTCTTTTGTACCTTGACGAGATCCAGTATTTTAACAAGAAACAGCAACAGTCACTTCTTGAATATATGGAGGATGGCAGAATTACGCTTATCGGTGCAACTACCGAAAATCCTTATCATGCAATATATGCAGCGGTGCTTTCCCGTTCCAGCGTTTTTGAATTTAAGTCGGTTGATTCTTCGGAAATTAAAAAGGCTCTGTACAGGGGCTACGATATACTAAGAGAAGAATATAAGACCGAGGAATGTTCGCAGCTCGGATGTGTTATATCTGCCATTGCAACAAGATGTTCGGGAGACGTAAGACGTGCTGTGGGCACACTTGAGCTTTGTTTTTTAGGTACAAACGGAGATATGACATTGGATGCCGTAAGCTCTGCTATTTCCGACTTTGGTCTGAAGATGGACAAGGATGGTAATGAACATTATGATCTGCTTTCTGCGCTTCAGAAGTCCGTCAGAGGTTCGGATGAGAATGCGGCTCTTTTTTATCTGGCAAGACTTCTTGAAGGCGGCGATCTTCTCTCTCCTTGCAGACGAATAATGGTCATGGCTTGTGAGGACATTGGTCTTGCTTACCCGCAGGCTATCCCGATAGTTAAGGCTTGTGTCGACATTGCATTACAGGTTGGTCTTCCGGAGGCTACACTTCCGCTGTCTGATGCTGTAATACTTCTTGCAACGGCACCAAAGTCTAATTCGGGGCATGATGCATATGCAAGAGCTGCAGCAGATGTAAGAAATGGTTTGGGCGTGAGAGTACCGGATTATCTACGTGACTCCACCCAGCCATCAGCGAACAAGAATGCCGATTACAAGTATCCTCATGTTTTCCCGAATCACTATGTCAAGCAGCAGTATCTGCCGGACGAGATTAAAAACAAAGTTTACTATGAATACGGTGAAAATAGAACTGAGCAGGCTGCAAAGGCTTATTGGGAGAGAATAAAAAGTGAAAAATAATATAACAGGTCGGAACCACACAAGAGCTCCGACCTGTATCTTTTTTATTCAAAAAGTGTATTGTAATCTACAATATACTTAAACTCTATAATATCATTTTCATTTATAATAGTATCGGATGCACCGTTTTCGGCGAGGTTTCCGTTTATAAAGAACATCCAACCTGAGAATTCTCCACAATCACCTACATATAGGTTAGCAATTGCTTTAAGATAGCCATCAGAACCGTCAAAGTGAATCTTATTTTTTTTGAGTTCAGAAACAACGATGTCGTAAGCTGTGCTATCCACGTCACACTTGGTATCAATTTCAAGAATTATACCGTCATGTGGAACGATTTCCTTTTTTTCTTCTTTTATACCGTAGGCTTCATCATCCATATATTCAATGATTTCATTACAACTTATAATTAGTTTACAGGATATATCCTCTGCAACTTCTGTATTGTTTTCAATTTCGGATTTGCTTTTTTCGCCACATGAAACCACTGAAAACATAAGCAAATTAATCATTATTAATACAACAATCTTCTTCATATACATTCTCCTTTTTTAAAAAAATAAATCCGAACGCTACTGCATCCGGACTTTGGTGGGAGCTATAGGGATCGAACCTATGACCTCCTGCTTGTAAGGCAGATGCTCTCCCAGCTGAGCTAAGCTCCCGTATTGTTCTGTATCCGGAATCTTGGTGGGAGCTATAGGGATCGAACCTATGACCTCCTGCTTGTAAGGCAGATGCTCTCCCAGCTGAGCTAAGCTCCCATTTTGCCCTCAACAGAACATTTATATAATATCACATTTCTTCCATTTTGTCAAGACCAAATTTCAATTTTTTTAATTTTTTTCATGTTTTGGTAAATTAACCAACTATCTGCAGTAGCAGCGAAGGCATTTATGATTTTAAATACAAATTATAAAAAAATTCTCTGTCTCGATGCTTCTCGGTTTTTATTGTAATGACCTTTGTAAATCCCAAAGATTCATAAATATGCTTTGCTCTAAGGTTATCATTACGGGCTCCGATTGTAAATTCGGTGTACCCCTCGGATTTCAAGGTATCAATAACTTTTCTGATAAGCTGCTTTCCGTAGCCTTTTCCCCGTAAAGCCTTTTGTATTTGGAAAGAAAACAGATATGCACGAACTCCTTTAACAGCAAACATCTCATCCCGGCTGAAATATCTTACATGAAGCATACCTATAGACTCATCGTCTTTGAATATGCAAAAAATATCTGCCTCTCCCGTTAAAATCAAATCGGAATTTTCTGCTATCATCGCATTTACATTGTTGTATCTTATCAGCTTTGTCAGTATAATCAGTTCCGAAACTGCAATTTTTCTTACACTTATCATATCATACCTTCAAAAATACACCCCGCCACCACCGAAAGGCAGTAAACGGAGTGCAATAAGGAGTGTATTTAACTCCAATAAGTAATCAAATTAGTGGCAAATGCACTTTTCTGTATCCTTGTCAAAGATATGAGCAAGGTTCATGTTGAATGCAATCTTGTGGCTTTCGCCGGAAATTGCAGCGGATCTGCCGGAGATTCTTCCGATTACGGGAGCTTCATCCAATGTGAGGTAAAGATATGTTTCAGCACCCATATCTTCTTTAACGTCAACCTGTGCTGTGCAACCCCATTCCTGACCGTAGAGCTGGATACCTGCTTCATCGTCACGTACACATTCGGGTCTGATACCTACGATAACTTCTTTTCCAATATACTCCTGAAGTGCTTCATTCTCAGCCTTTTCAGCGGGAAGTTTGAATTCGTTTGTACCAATGGTAGCGTAAACGTTGTCACCCTTCTTGGAAAGTGTAGCATTGAGGAAATTCATCTGAGGTGTTCCGATGAAGCCTGCTACGAACATATTGCAGGGGCAATCATAAAGCTGCTGTGGAGTATCAACCTGCTGAATAAGACCGTCCTTCATAACAACGATTCTTGTAGCCATTGTCATAGCTTCTATCTGGTCATGTGTAACGTAGATAAATGTTGTACCGAGTCTCTTGTGGAGCTTTGTAATCTCAGTTCTCATGGCTGCTCTGAGCTTAGCATCGAGGTTAGAAAGCGGTTCATCGAGAAGGAATACCTTAGGTTCACGAACGATAGCACGACCAAGAGCAACTCTCTGTCTCTGACCACCGGAAAGTGCTTTAGGTCTTCTGTCGAGAAGATGTGCGATGTCAAGGATTCTTGCAGCTTCTTCAACTCTTCTCTTTATTTCTTCCTTGGGAGTCTTTCTGAGCTTAAGACCAAATGCCATATTTTCAAATACTGTCATATGAGGATAAAGAGCATAATTCTGGAACACCATCGCAATATCTCTGTCCTTAGGTGCTACGTCGTTAACCAATCTGTCGCCGATGTAAAGCTCGCCCTCTGTGATTTCTTCAAGACCGGAAATCATACGAAGTGTTGTTGTTTTACCGCATCCGGAAGGACCAACGAAAATAATGAATTCCTTATCCTTGATCTCAAGACAGAAATCGGATACAGCTGTTACGCCGCCGGGATATCTTTTGTAGATGTGCTTAAGTGAAAGACTTGCCATTTTTATAAACCTCCTGAGTGTAAATGCATAAATCACATACGCATAATAATACAATTTTTACCTTTTCATTATAGCAAAATACATAAAAAAATAAAAGAGCGTAATTATATAAATATTCTTTTAAAGCTTTGTTGAATTTTATTATATTATACCGGATACGAGCCGAATGTGCAAAAACGAGTTCTTGTTATGCACACTATAGGCTACGCATTTGTTTTACTTTTCAGAGATTGAAGAACCGTATATACCTATCCTTATTATTGATTCCAAGTTTCAAAACGTAGACCACAGCATATCCTTTATTTCAGCTTGTTTTTCCATTAATAGTCAGTTTCAGAAATATTACTTTACAGCCAACAAAAGTGCTTCGGTTTTGTCTGTCATTTCCCATTTTACGCCAAGCTCTTCCCTGCCCATATGACCGTACGCAGCAAGCTTCTTATATATGGGCTTACGAAGGTCGAGGGCTTCAATTATTGCCGCAGGGCGAAGATCGAATACGTTGTTTACAGCCTCGGCAATCTTTCCATCGTCATATTTACCTGTTCCGAAAGTGTCTACCATTACGGATACGGGCTTTGCAACACCGATAGCATAGGCGATTTGCACTTCGCACTTCTTTGCAAGCCCCGCCGCTACGATATTCTTTGCAACGTATCTTGCCGCATATGCTGCAGATCTGTCAACTTTTGTCGGGTCTTTACCGGAGAATGCGCCGCCGCCGTGACGTGAGTAACCACCGTATGTATCAACGATAATCTTTCTGCCGGTAAGACCGGAGTCACCATGGGGACCTCCTACTACAAATCTACCTGTGGGATTTACGAAGATCTTTGTATTATCGTCAATGAGCTTTGCATCAACGGTTGTTTTGATGACGTGTTCAATTATGTCTTTTCTTATCTGTTCGAGTTCAACTGCTGCATCGTGCTGAGAGGATACGACAATTGCGTCTATTCTTACAGGAACATCGTCTTCATATTCAACGGTAACCTGAGTTTTTCCGTCGGGACGCAGATATGCAAGAGTACCGTTTTTTCTTACCTCTGTGAGCTTCTTTGCCAGCTTATGTGCAAGGGATACAGGAAGAGGCATGAGCTCCTCTGTCTCATCGCAGGCAAAGCCGAACATCATACCCTGGTCACCCGCACCGGTGTCGTACTTATCTACTATCTGTCCTTCCTTTGCTTCAAGTGCCTTGTCAACACCGAGAGCGATGTCGGGTGACTGACCATCTATTGCACATATAACGCCGCAGGTATCACAGTCAAAGCCGTATTTTGCTCTGTCATAACCTATTTCACGTACAGTTTCACGAACGATGTTCTGAATGTCTACATAGTGGTTTGTAGTAATTTCACCCATAACAAGGACAAGTCCGGTTGTACAGGAAACCTCACAGGCAACTCTACCCATGGGATCGTTTTTGAGAATATCGTCAAGCACTGCGTCGGAGATTTGGTCGCAGATTTTATCAGGATGTCCTTCGGTTACTGACTCGGATGTAAAGAGCTTTCTCATAAATTTATCATTCCTTTCAATTTACTATATTTACAAAATAAAAAACTCAAAGCACACATTTGCACCTTGAGGAAGTGTTTCTCATCTCTCAAAGACTTGTGTCCTTGCAGGAAGTAGCACCTTGTATCTCTACAGGTTGCCGGGCTTCACAGGGCCTGTCCCTCAGCCACTCTTGATAAGATTTTTATTTCTGCTTTATTTTATCACATACGCTGTGAATATTCAACAGTGTATTATGAACTTTCTATAAAATATTGTAAATGATCGGCAAAGCCTTAAAAACGTCACTGCGGTAAGTCATGCATATATTGATGTAACAATACAATTGTTTTTACATATACCCGCTTGACTTAATGCTCAAATAGTGGTATATTACTCTTAATTATAAATTTGTGAGGTGGACCATGAACAGTTCCTTTTTTGCTCTTGCGTTCAGAATGAAATTTATTAACCGCTGGGGGCTTATGCACTCCACAAGATACGAAACCCTTTCCGAGCATTGTGCTGATACTGCAATACTTGCTCACGCTCTTGCTGTTATCGGAAACAAGATATTCAAAAAGGACTACAATGCGGACAGGATTATGACGCTTGCTATGTATCACGATATGTGTGAGGTTTACACGGGCGATATGCCAACGCCTGTCAAGTATTCAAGCGATGCGATGAAGAATGTCTACAAGGAAATCGAACGTCTTTCCTGCGAAAAGATACTTTCAAAGCTCCCGGATGAAATTAGGAAAGAATTTGAAGACATACTCAAGCCAACGGGAAAAGATGCAGAGTACGAAAAGCTTGTAAAAGCTGCCGATAAGCTGTCTGCACTTCTTAAATGTATTGAGGAAAAGCACAGGGGGAACCATGAATTTGACAGCGCCTACGATAGTATAAAAAAAACTATTGAAGAGAATAATTGTGAGGAGCTTAAATACTTCATGGACAATTTCCTTGATGCATTTACGCTTACTCTTGATGAAATGTAAATGAAAGTGAGATTGTATGACAAACCCAAAGTACAAATGTGTTATATTCGACCTTGACGGTACACTTCTGTATACACTTACAAGCATAAACAAGGCTATAAATGAAACGTTGAGGATATGCGGTTATCCTGAGCATCCTCTTGAGAGAACGGTTGATTTCGTGAATTTCGGAAGTGTGGAGCTTGTAAGGCGTGCATTACCGGAGGATAAGAGAGAGGCTGGGGAGGTTATGCGTATACATGAGATATACTTCCCTCTCTTGAAAAAATACGCTTCTGACGGGACAAAGCCTTATGACGGAATTGCAGATGTATGCCGTAAACTCAAAGAGAATGGTATTATTCTTTGTATTATGTCAAACAAGCCGCAGGCAGCCGCCGAAGCCTGCATTGAAACATATTTTGAAAATGGACTTTTTGATATTGTTAGAGGCTCTGTTCCCGGAGAATTTTTAAAACCGGATGCAAAGTTTACGTTAGATGTTATAGAGCAGACCGGTTGTTCAAAGGACGATTGCGTGCTTATTGGTGACTCCATTGTTGATCTTGAAACCGCAAGAAATGCAGGTTGCCATTGTATATGGGTTAAGTGGGGGTATGGCAATGAGAGCAATATCGGTGGTATTCCCGAGTATGTGGCAGAAAATCCCGATGATATTATTGATATAATTCTTAGCTGATAAGAGGTAGAGATGGCACTTAAAGAATATAAAACGGTAAAGATGCGAGCCAAAGATATGTTTGTTGAGAAAAAGTCTGAATTTATAGGCTACATTTCCCCTGTTGCAAATGAGGATGAGGCTATTGAATTTATTAATGAAATAAAAAAGAAGCACGCAGATGCGACTCATAACTGTCATGCTTATATACTTCAGGGAACGGAAATTGCAAGGTTTTCGGATGACGGCGAACCGTCGGGAACTGCGGGTATGCCAATGCTTGAGGTTATTAAGCGTGAGGGACTTACCGGTGTGTGCATTGTTGTTACAAGATATTTCGGAGGTATACTTCTCGGTGCTGGCGGACTGGTCAGAGCTTACGCAAAGGGTGCTAAAATTGCTATTGATGCTGCAGAAATATGCTCCTTTGTTCCTTTTACGGAGTTTATACTTAACTGTGACTATTCAGATTATGAGAGGATAAGACGTGACCTTGATTCAAAGAAAGTCAAGTGCGATGACACAGAGTTCGGTGCAGATGTAACCTTAAAGCTCGCTTGCAGAAATGAACTGTATCAGCCTTTTTACGATTATGCGGTAAATCTTACCAACGGCAGAGTGAGAGTTAAAGTTACCGGTGAGAGATTTGATGCGGATTGATTTTTCAGTGTTCTAAACGCACAACAGAATAAAAAATATCCCCTGGATTCTTTCAAGCTTTTATCTTATTAAAATTACAGCTATCTCGTCGTTTTCTGCGTGGTAGAATTCTGGTTTCGAACCGATTCCCATTATTGTCATAAGTAGCTTGAAGCGTTAGTTACGTAACATTGTTTGTCGGTACGTCTTATATCTACCGATATTTATTTTATGCAAGCCTGCACAGCAATTCAAATTATACCGAAAATTACAAAAAAAGGGAAAGTCCGAAAACCTTCCCTGAAAGAAATTCTATCTAATATTTCCGTACTCAACAGCGGATGCCTTATAGTACTTAAAAACGTCAAGTGTCTTCTTGATTACATTGAGATAGATAATCTCTTTACCCTTTTCACCGTTGTAAAGGACATAGAAGAAATCTTCCCCGTGCTCACCGTTGGAAAAGTCGTAGATTGCAGCATAATCAGCGTCCATAACTTCCGGGTGTGCATGAACGGGAGCTACTTTTTCTATGTCCGCTGTTTTTATCTCGTGAACTTTTTTTCTTGTGCGTTCACCGTAAATTCTGTGGAATTCTACAGTCGCGGAAATGATTATGTATTCGTATTCAAGGCAGGAAAACCTCCAAAGATACCAGCAAAGTGACATTGTTCCTACAAATATCGGAAGCATAGCAGCCGCAGTAAATTTCGGGAAAACATACACCATAGAAAATACAACTATCACTAATGCCAACAAAATTATTGCAGCCTTAACAAATATTGATTTTATACCGTTGCGTCTTACAAGATACTCTGCATAATTGGATCTGAGCTTATCTTCCTCGGAAATTGTTCTGGTATTGTTCGCCATAATAATACTCTCCTATTCATTAAGCTCTCTATATGATACATTACTTTTTTGAATACAATATAAATTCATATACAATTGTTTGTAACACTTATGCAAGTCTTATGCCAATTCAATTATTTAAAAATTGTAAATTTCAACAAAAAGGGCTGTACATATTGAAAAAAGTATGATATAATAAGTTGCAATTTTTTGAGATAAGGAATGGTAAAATAATGAAAGCGGTAGTAACGGTTACGGGTAAAGATACAAAAGGAATTATCGCAAAGGTTTCGACTCTTTGCAGTGAATTCGGTGCAAACATACTTGAAATCACACAGAGCGTACTCAGTGAATATTTCGCAATGGTTATGCTTGTTGACATCAATGAGCTTACAAAAAATTTTGGAACTTTCGTTGACAGCATGAAAGAGCTTGGCAAAAAGAATTGCCTCATCATTGATGTTATGCACGAAGATATTTTCAACTCTATGCACAGAATATGAGGTAGCGGCAAATGATTAATATTTCAGATGTTCTTGAAACCATAAACATGATCCGCGAAGAACACCTTGATGTGCGTACAATCACAATGGGAATTTCGCTTCTCGACTGTGCAACCGACGATAACAAGGTTCTTTGCGACAGAGTATACGATAAAATTACGAAGTATGCGGAAAAGCTCGTTTCGACAGGTCAGGATATTGAAAAGCAGTACGGTATTCCAATTGTCAACAAGCGTGTTTCCATAACTCCCATTTCGCTTATCGGTGGTAGCAGAAGTCCCGATGATTACGTTAATCTGTGTAAGGCTCTTGACAGGGCAGCAAGCACTCTCGGAATCAACTTCCTCGGCGGTTTTTCCTCTCTTGTACATAAGGGCTCGACAAAGGCTGATGAGATGATGATTGCTTCCATTCCCGAGGCTCTTTCCACAACAAAATGTGTTTGTTCTTCCGTCAATATCGGTTCAACAAGGGCGGGTATCAACATGGATGCTGTTGCAAAGCTCGGACATACGGTTAAGGAACTTGCTTATCTTACAAAGGATAACTATTCAATCGGCTGTGCAAAGTTTGTCGTATTTGCAAATGTTCCCGAGGACAATCCGTTTATGGCAGGTGCATTCCACGGTGTCGGTGAGCCTGAATGTGTTATAAATGTCGGAGTTTCGGGACCAGGTGTTGTAAGAGCAGCTGTTGAAAAAGCTGGCGACTGCAATTTCTCCGATCTTGCGGATATTATAAAGAAAACAGCATTCAAAGTTACCCGAATGGGACAGCTTGTTGCGGTTGAAGCATCTCAAAGACTCGGCGTTCCTTTCGGTATTGTTGACCTCTCTCTTGCCCCCACGCCCGCTGTCGGTGACTCAGTTGCACACATTCTTGAGGCAATGGGACTTGAAAGCTGCGGCGCTCCCGGTACTACTGCGGCACTTGCCATGCTTAACGATGCGGTGAAAAAGGGCGGTGCCATGGCATCATCTCACGTTGGAGGTCTTTCAGGTGCATTTATTCCCGTTTCAGAAGACCAGGGGATGATTGACGCGGTAAATTGCGGTTCACTCACTCTTGAAAAGCTTGAAGCTATGACGTCAGTATGCTCCGTTGGTCTTGATATGATTGCCATACCCGGTGATACAAGTGCGGAAACAATCTCTGCGATTATTGCGGATGAAGCTGCCATTGGCATGATAAACGGCAAGACAACCGCCTGCAGACTTATTCCTGCTTACGGCAAAAAAGTTGGGGATAAGGTTGAATTCGGCGGACTTCTGGGCTATGCTCCCGTAATGCCTGTTAACAATTTCAGCTCCGCAAAGTTCATTGCAAGAGGTGGTAGAATTCCTGCGCCGATTCATTCTCTTAGAAACTAAGATTTTGATGATATTATAAATTTTTTCAACGTCCGACTTTTCGTCGGGCGTTTTTTGTTTGACTTGACGATAAAGAGAATTGTCGATGTTAAATGTCTCAGTTCATGACCTCGCTTATATCACCATCTGTTAATTTACGGAACCTTTACTAAATATTGAAAGTCCATTATTGGATTTGAATGCTTTACACCAAATTTAAAAATTAATTGACAAATTTCTTATAAAGTATTTACAAATTCAAATCTAAGTGTTATAATTAATCAAAAAAAGATTTTGGAGGACACGTTATGTTTAAAAACATTGGTTCAAAACTCAAAACTTTGGCAAAAATCCTTGCCATTATAGAGATCATCTGCTTCTCTTTTATGGCATTGCTGTTGTTTAGTATCACACTTGCTTACGGTCATGCACTGGTGGCATTCTCAGGTTTTTTAATTTCCATATTGTTAGTTGGCTTCGGTTTTTTGTCGCATGGCTTACAAACTGTCAGCTTTACGCTTTCGGCGAGCTTGTAGATGCTAATTCCAAGATTCTTGAGCAAAGCTGGTATCAGACAGCTCTTCTTGAAAGGATTGCCGCAAATTCCGGTGCATCCGCTCCCAGAAGCAACATTGGTTCTGCGACAACACCTCAAGCTCCTTTTTATACTCCGCCCACTCCAAACTTTACTGGTACTGCGACAAATTCACAAAATACAGCTTCAACTTTAAACAGTAGTGACATTTTTGCCGTTCCGATCACTCAAATTGATCCCCCTCCGATTAACGACCAAAACAACTGAATTTTGCGATTATTTGTCTTAAAACTTTAGATTTCTAATACATAGTCATAACCACCGGCCGTGCCGGTGGCTTGCACAAGCCCCCTTGGGGCATGTCATAGGCTGAGCCTATAGGCTCGTCGAAAAGTCTGCCAACCGCACGACTTTTGCAGGCATGTCCCTAAAGGGACTTTTTTATTTGCCCTCTTTTACCGGCTGACCCGTAAACGGGTCAATATATTCCATTATACTCAGTTGCTCTGCTTCATTATCTTCTTTCAACTGATTTCTTATATACTGCTCTATCGCCTTTTTATTTCGACCTACCGTATCTACATAATATCCCCAACACCAAAAATGTCTGTTGCCATATTTATACTTCATATTGGCGTACTTCTCAAATATCATCAAACTGCTTTTGCCTTTCAGATACCCCATTATTTGTGATACACTATACTTTGGTGGTATTGACAGCAGCATATGTATATGATCCTTACACGCTTCTGCTTCCAATATTTCTACTCCCTTGTATTCGCATAGTTTTCTCAACATTATTCCTATATCTGCTTTTATTTTTCCATATATTATTTGTCTTCGATATTTTGGGGCAAATACTATATGGTACTTGCAATTCCATTGCGTATGTGCTAAACTATCTGTGTCAAGTTTCACGACTTGATCCTCCTTTGATGTTTTTTGTTTGGTTGGCAGACCAACTTTATTATACATCAAAGGAGGTATTTTTTCTACGCATAGCTAAAGCTTTTTGGAACCACCAGCTCTGCTGGTGGTTTTCGTAATACAAAAAAATTTTGGAGTGTATCAATCTTAGATACACTCCTTGCGTATTTAGAGGAAAAATAAAATCTATACGACGCCCAGTGTTCAAAGGTCAATAGATTATCAATCTGTTTGCAATATTCTTGGTTGAGTTTATCGCTCATATGCATCCTCTCCTATTGTTTGCGGGGTGGTTATTAAAGTTTATCTCCCAATTCGATAAGGAAAAATAGCAACCAGATACCTGCGGCGATAAGTGCTGAAACATAGAAGTATTTAACCATATTTCTAATGGACTTTAAAGTTGATAGTTGTTCAGCCATAATCATCAATGGTAATTCTTCATCTGTAACATTATCTGTAATGACTTTGCAAGTTACCCCAGAATCATTTTCTATTGTTATGTCGTTTTCATTTTTATTAAATCTTGACATATAGTTGTTTTGAACTGGCTCTGTGTCAAGAACACCAAGTCTGCCAAGTTTTTTAATTAAGTTTTTGTTGTCAGTATTCATACGTAAACCTCCAATATTGATTGTTATGGATAATTATACCACATACGATCTAAAAAAACAATACAATCGTAGACATTTGTAAAATTATACAACTGTACTAAAAGGATTAAATCTTGGACAAGCAAAACTTGTTCTGTCAACAAATACAGTAACTGCCGCCAAGCTAAGAGAGTTGGTTCAAACCAAAGCATTAACTCAGGCTGAGGCTAATTTAATTGCCGCCAAAGCAGGAGTAACTTTGGCAAACGGAAAAGAATCGGCTTCATTTTTAACCAATATTGGTTCTAAAACTAGAGGTGTTGGAGGAGCTTTGGCTGGTTTTGGCAAAGGTCTTTTAACGCTAGCGTCTGCTCATCCTGTTATAACTGGTATAACCGCAGCTAAACTATTTTTGGTGGTGCGGCAATAGTGAATAAAATAAAACAGGAAAAGGCTGCTAAGGCTATTAAAGAAGCCTACGAAGAAGCAAAGACCGCTGTTGATGAAATTAAGTAATTACAAAAGTAATACATCTAAGACAAAGAGTATAGCCCAAGAATATGCCGAGTTAGCACAAGGTGAAGCCGAAAACCTAAGCCGAGGAGAAATGCTTAAGTTAATAGCGGCTCAGAATTTAAAGATTGATATGAATATTTTCTCCCACAATCCAGCAGGCAGCACCATCTGACTTAAGAGATTCAGCATCGGGATGAGCAATAAGCCACTTGTTTGTTCCCCAAAGCGTGGGGTCAAGCTCGGACTTTTCAATATCATAATTTGTACCCTTTGGAAGCACGACAACGGACTTGTAACCATCTTCAAATGCTCTTACGGGTGCATAGTGGAGAGTAGTTGCATACATTTCAAAGCCTGTTCCAGCGGGAACATAGAAAGCCTTAACACAGTTTACATCGAGTTTATTATCAATAATTTCACTTCTGAGTGCGACAAGAACGATAAGGTCTGTAACGGCAATAACGAGTTCACTTGCCTTGTGGTATTCAAGAGCATCAAGATATTCGGTTGTTCCGTTGGTGTATCCAAACTGAGCAGGCATACCGCCACAGTATACATCAACAATTTTCTTTGCAGCTTCTGTTGCTTCCATTTCCGGAACGGTGGGGCAGTACTCACATCCGTCGGGTATCTTGGTATTATTCTCCATATAGCAAATAATTTCGGAATAATCGTAGCCTGTTACGATTTCGCCATAGGGACGGAAGCTGTCATTTGTAAGCATCTCAATCTTAATTTGAGGATTAGCTTTGCAAATTTTTTCGTAGTTTGTCATTTTAATAAGTTCCTTTCGTAACTTTAAAATTTATAATTTTAGTATAACATATAAGAGTGTAAAATGCAAGTATTTTAAAAAAATAGAAAATTGTTTTGCTTTACTTTTTTATGGCAAAAGAAAAAATATTTCGGCTAAAAAACATAAAAAATGAAAACCGGGCAGGAAGACGTACTCCTGTCCGGCAAATTAAATATATGATTATCTTTCGTTGATATACTTTGTAAGGTCAACGGGATCAACAATCTTGCCATCCTTGTAAACTCTCATGTTACCGGAAGCGATTTCGTCGATAAGAATTACTTCGCCGTTGTTGTAGCCAAATTCAAACTTGATGTCCCAGAGATCAAGACCGATTGTTTTAAGGTCATCGGCAACAATCTTTGTGATCTTGAGTGTCTGTTCCTTCATACTTGCAAACATTTCGGGTGTCATTACGCCGAGAGCTGCGAGACCTTCGCTTGTTACAAGCGGATCTCCCTTTTCGTCGTTCTTAAATGTACATTCGACATAGCCGCCCTCAAGGGGAGTACCATCTTCAATATATTCGCCGTATCTTCTTATGAAGCTGCCTGTAGCTACAAGTCTGCAGATTACTTCAAGACCGTGACCAAATACAGTTGCGGGAAGAACCTCCATAGTTGCATTTTCAATGTCTGCACTAACGTAGTGTGTCTTGATTCCGGCTTTTTTTATGAGGTCAAAGTAGTAAACGGAAGACTTAAGATTTGCCTTGCCGATACCGTCGATTGTAAGACCTACAGTGTTTTCACCGGGGTCAAATACGCCGTCTTTGCCCGTACAGTCGTCCTTGAACTTGAGCATAACATTGCCATTGTCAAGCTTGTATACATCCTTTGTTTTGCCAGTGTAAATCTTTTCCATTGTTTTAAACTCCTTTGTTTAATTCAAATTTACTTTCACATTATAACAAAAAAAAATCAATTTGTAAATAGGATCGGGAAAATTTTAACCTTAATATAGCAAATATTTGCATATTTTATTCAATATTGACAGCTATGAAATGTTTTTATGAATTTTTTTTGTATGATAACTGACATATTATGTAATTCACAGTCCGTATTAGTTAATGCACTCAGTAATTACGGAGGAAATATGTCTGTGTAGAAACTATGTCATTCTCATATTTAAATCAAAAATTGTCTTTAATCTTAATCTATAGCAAAACACCTTTCGCTATGGTTATTACCTCTCGAATGATGTGAAAATTTAACTTGTAATTAGGCGAAATGATGGACTCAACCGGCATATAAATTGAATAGTAAGTATGGGGTTACTTAAATAATGCAGAATGGCTGTATCGCCAAAGTCGGTGGTACAGCCAAAAATTTTATCCTCTGGCTTTTTTATCAAATGATGGGTTGCAAGCGTAGAAGTTGCGAGAATCAAGTTTATCCTGGGATATTCTTAAGGCATCGCCGAAACGCTGATAGTGAACTATCTCCCTTTCTCGGAGAAATTTGATAACATCTCTGACGTCGGGGTCATCAGTGAGTCTGAGAATGTTGTCATAGGTTACTCTGGCTTTTTGTTCTGCTGCCAAGTCCTCGTTGAGGTCTGCAAGAATATCGCCCTTAACTCCAACATATTTCATATCAAAAGGCACACCTGATGCAGCGACGGGGTATACTCCTGTCGTATGATCTACAAAATAGGTTGCAAATGGGGTACCTGTAATTTGTTCGGCAGTCAAGTTTCTTGTAAGCTGATGGATTATAGATGCCACAATTTCAAGATGTGCAAGTTCTTCCGTGCCTACATCAGTAAGAATACCTGTAACTTTCTCATAAGGACAGCTGTACCTTTGATGAAGATACCTCATAGAAGCTCCCATTTCGCCATCGGGACCGCCAAGCTGGCTAATAATAACCTGTGCAAGTCGAGGATTAGGATTTGTTATTTTAACAGGATACTGTAACTTTTTCTCGTATATCCACATATAAATCACTCCTTTCAGTTAGCTTCGTACTTCCATGGCCACGGCGAAGAAGTCCAATGCCATGCGTCAATGCTTACATTACCGAAATGGGTTATGGGACCACACTGATTGTTTATTGCTGACAGGAGCTGTTCGCGTTCATCAATCAACTGATGATAATAGTCAAGAGCTTTTTTACATTCCGGATATGCATCGAGATACAATACAGTTTCCGTTATTGCAAATTCAACCTGCTGGAATCTCGTTTTTAATGCATGACAGTTAGTGTTTTCAGCCATAGTATCACGTCTGTTATTATATATTGAGTTTCTGTTGCAAGAGGACCGACAGTTGTTATTTTTATCCACGGCTGACACCTCCGTTCAAGCCACCGCATACAAAGGGAAGATCAAGTTCTGTGAAAATAGTTCCGCGAGAAAGGCCTGTTTCACAGTTATATATTTCATCAAAATCCTGCAAAGGTGCGAAAACGCTTGCTAAGGGGTATCCTGCAAGTCCATAAGTTGAACCGGAATTTGTACCACATCCAGTCACATCTGACGTTATTTCAGTATTCTCTCGCATTACAGAATTATTTTGAACTAAACTGCCCTTATTTAAAAAAGAATTTCTTGCGAATTCTGAGCAAAGATTTCTTTCAAATCTATTATTACGGTTTATCATTACTTATCAGTACCTTTCAAATCAAATATCTGAGTTTCAAAAGTGCGGCATCGTTAATCTGTCTTAACCGCAATATATAATATGTGTCGCATACAAATCAGGATACAACAGTTGAATTTGTTTTAAACTTTGAAATATAAAATTACCAATTAATAATAAGAAATCCGACAGAACCAATGTACTCTGTCGGAAATAACTATTTAAAATTTTATAAATAATAAAAGATAAAAATCAACTGTCAATAGATGTAATGTATCTGTAAAGAATATCTACACAATTTTCTATGCCAATCCTGTCGCTATTAAGAGATATATCGTAATTATTCGCATCCCCCCAACGGTGCCCTGTATAGTAGTTGTAATAGGATGCACGTCTTTTATCTGTTTTATTGAGTGCGTCCTTTGCCTTTTCCTCTGAAAGACCATAATAAGTAACGGCTCTCTTTATTCTGTGTTCCTTTTCGGAGTGAATGAATACATCAATAACATTTTTCTCGTCTTTCAAAACATAATCGGCACATCGTCCTACAATTACACAAGGACCTTCAGCGGCGACTTTTTTGATAATTTCAGATTGGATTATAAAAACCTTATCTGATAAAGGCAGACCATAAACTCCCGCAGTACTTCCGAACATCGAAAGAGAGTAGAGAAGGGAATGGGTCGCTGTTTTTTCAACATTTTCAAATATCGTTTCAGAATAACCGCTTTTTTTTGCTGCAAGAGTTATAAGTTCATTGTCATATAATGGTATACCTAGCTTTTCCGCCAAAAGTTTTCCTATAAAACGTCCGCCACTTCCGTATTCTCTTGATATTGTGATAATGTGTTTTGACATAATTTATCGATTCCTTTCTTGACAATAACCATTCTTTAATGAAAATCGACTCGACTCTCAAATTATTTTGCAATATTTAAAATTTCTACTATTTCTTTAACACCGTAATTTATATAACCATCAAGAACTCGCTTGCCGTATCTTGTGCATTTTACAGCCATTTCTTCGAAAATGGTGTCATCATTTATATTGACATCGGATAAATGTGTCGGCATACCGATATATTCGAAAAAGGAATAAAGCTTATCAATGGCACAAAGTATGGTAGCTTCATCAGATTCTTTATCCTCGACTTCCATAATATCTTTTGCAAATGCGAGGAAACGGGGAATATTGTATTTATAAGCCCACTTACACCATGCAGGGAAAACAATAGCAAGCCCAGCACCATGTGCGATTCTATCATACATTCCGCTAATCTCATGTTCTATCTGATGCGAGATCATAAAGTAATCCCTGCCAAGACCGGTGAGTCCATTATGAGAAAGAGTACCGTTCCACATAAGAGCAGCTCTTGCTTCATAATTAGTGGGATCTTCAAGAGCAATCACTCCGTTTTTCATGGTACTCTTAATAATCGCCGACGAAATATCATCGGTAGGGGAGGCAAAACCTGATTTTGTCATATACCTTTCAAGAGTGTGCATCATAATATCCACAATGCCACAAGCAGTCTGATACTTGTCAACGGAATAAGTTAATTCAGGATTTAGTATTGAAAACAGCGGTCTGTTAAGTTCTGTACCGCAACCACGCTTAAGTCCAAGCTCGTCATTTGTAATAACACAGGAGTTACTCATTTCACTGCCGGAGGCGGATAATGTAAGAACAACACCGACAGGGATGGAAGATACAGGTTTAGCAATTCCTTCAAAATAATCCCAAGGATCATTATCTGCAAGTGCAGAAAAACCGATTGCCTTAGCGGAGTCAATTACACTTCCGCCGCCAACAGCAAGAATGAGATCAATACGTTTTTCTTTACAGATACTAACACCTTTTCTCACAAGTGATACCTTTGGATTTGGTTCAACACCGCATAATTCATAAAACTCAATACCACAGTCATTTAAAGATTTCACAATGTCATCGTAACATCCGTTTGCTTTGATGCTTCCGAAACCGTAATGCAGAAGAACTTTTTTAAATCCGAAATCCTTAACAACCGCCCCCACATTTTTGTGTTCACCTTTACCAAATATAATTTTAGTTGGAATATAGTAAGTAAAATTAGTCATATTCAACACCTTTGGAGCTTTTTTTAGTATTATACCATTTATTTTGCACAAAGTAAAGTGAAAAAAACACAAAAATTGTAAATTATTAATAAAATAATGATATTTTAATAAAATTCTACCAGACAATCGAAGGCATTTGAATCAAAGTGAGGATTGAAAGCTGAGATAAAGGAAGATTTTTCACGGTTTTCGGTCACAATAGTTAAATTATCGCCGAGAACAGATTCATGATTAAAATGCAGTTCGAAGCTTTTTATGGTTTCACCGGAATAGAGTCTGTGAGCTATTTCATCAATGGCAAAACTGGCAGTTTCCGTATTGTTTAAATGATTGTTCTCATCAAGATTACTAAAATAAACCGCACGAACATTTGTGCTTTTTGAAAAAGGGGAATTATCAAACAAAAATCTTCTCGTCAAAGTAATATCGGAAGCCTCATCCGGGAAGGAAGGCACATCGGAAATAATCTCAGAAGGCTTCAAGATACGCCTTAGAGTATAATTCATCAACACCCACGCAGTAGAACATACCGCACATAATTCGCCTTTGTTATTAGTAATGAAGAAATCGCGGTAAAATGTAATTCCGGTAACTTTAGTCGGAACCGTTTTCAAATATAATTCATCATAAATGGAAAATTTCTTTTTGAATTCTATTTTAGCTTTGATTATAACAAATACTTGATTTGCATCACGCATCATATTATAGGTAATCCCATAACTGCAAAGATCCTCGCGTGCAATTTGTTGAAAATGTTTCATAAGTGACGGAATTTTTACAGAACTATCAGGATTTGCGTCATAAGAATATAATTCAAGTCTTTTTTTTATTGGCATACTTTTCCTTTCATTTTTATCTCTTTTAATCCAAAGGGGGGGTATTTTATATAATTTTAAATCCCCCGAATTGTATAAAATATTTATTTCATATAATTGTATTGATGTATCAACTTTAATACTATTTTTCTATTGTCCTTTAACCCCCCTCAACCCGATAAAAGATTATATAGAATTAACTATATCATATTATTGGCACTAAGCTCCCAAAATCTGTCAAAGGTTCATCGGAAAGCGAAACATCAATCACGTCATGCTTATATAAAAATCTTTTAATTTCCTCATATTCAGGATGATCTTTAATATTTCCTAAAAACGCAATTTTATCTTCGGAAATTTTCCCACTTGCACCACCAATAAAGCCGTATTTGTAACCATCTAGTTTCACACAGTGATTTTTTAAAAGTAAAACATCAAAATTATTATCCGATAATTTTTTTGCAATCCCGGTGTCTTCAGTAATTACTGATCTTTCATTAACCACGCAAATATTGCATTTTGTATATCCCTGATTTACATTGATTAACCTGTAACCATTTAAGTCGGAAAACTCAGTTATAATGTGGTGCACATATTTTTTACAGCAGATGAGATTCTTCCCTAAAGCTACTGCATTAAAAAAAACATCATTTGGGTATCTTATATCACAATCCGTCAAGTCAATATCAATTTCATGGACTTTAAAAAATCCCCTGCCGCTCAAAGAACAAATGTTTTTCGCCAAAAACAAATCATTTCTACTGCAATGCATCAAATATAGATCAGGATGGTGTAAAACTGCTTTATCGCAATTCATGTTTCCAAACAGTTTTATGACATTGATACCGTATTCGTTTAATGTAAACTCCATTTTTTGAGATATACATTTTGAAACAATCGCCGTTTTTATCAATTTATCAGGTAAATTAGGGTTTATCATTGTCTTCTCTTTTTATAAAAATTTTTAACGTTTCAAAAATATTTCTGATTGGGATCAACTCGATTTTTTTCTTTATAAAGTCAGATTTATTTATTTTTTTATAATTGGCATAAGGAATCATGATTCTATTAAGACCCAAACGAGCACATTCACGTATTCTTTGCTCTATTCCACTGACACCCCTGCATTCTCCGGCAAGCCCTAACTCCCCTATCGCTACAAATTCCGGTGGAACGGGAATATCTTTTAAAGATGAAATCAGAGCGATCGCAGTTGCAAGATCACTTGATGGTTCTTCAAGACGCAACCCTCCGGCTACATTAAGGTATACATCCTTTGAAGAGAAACCAAGTCCTAACCTTTTCTCAAGAACAGCACAAATAAGATTCATTCTGTTATAATCAAAGCCGTTGGAGGTTCTTCTTGGCGCAGGATAAACAGTTGTGGTTACAAGTGACTGTATTTCGGCAAGAATAGGTCTTGTGCCTTCAATCACACACATAGCACAGCTCCCTGAGGCGTTAATCTCTCTTTGACTTAATAGATATTCTGACGGATTCTCGACCTCACAAAGCCCTGACTCTTCCATATCAAATACACCAATTTCGTTGGTAGATCCAAATCTGTTCTTAACCGCACGTAAAAGTCTGTAGGTATGTTGTTTGTCACCCTCAAAATACAAGACAGTGTCTACCATGTGTTCAAGCACTTTCGGGCCTGCAATTGCACCGTCTTTATTAACATGCCCAACAATCAGAATTGCAATATTCTGAGTTTTTGCTATACGAATCAGTTCGTTGGCGCAGTACTTTACTTGCGTAACAGAACCTTGAACCGAAGAAGCATTTGAATCGTACAAAGTTTGTATCGAGTCTATAATCACTATATCGGGGTTAGTTAACTCAATTTCTCCAATAATTTCGTTGATTTCACATTCTGAATATACAAGAACATCTTGAGATTGAATACCAAGTCGTTTCGCACGCAATTTGAGCTGAGAAGGCGATTCCTCACCTGAAATATACAAAAGCTTATTACTGTCACCGAGGCTGCCGCATACTTGAAGCAATAGAGTTGATTTACCAATTCCCGGTTCACCGCTTATAAGCACGACCGAGCCATTGACTATTCCTCCTCCTAGAACCCTGTCAAACTCCCCTATTCCGGATACCGTTCTTATCTGATTCGGGAGATCTATTTTATTTATTGGGAAAGACTTGCTTTCGGTTTTCATGGGAGTCGTTTTAACACGCAATAAGCCTGATTTTTTTACGTCAATATCAACTTCTGTTTCTTCCAAGCAATTCCATTCGCCGCATCCCGGACATTTTCCGTACCATTTTGATGTCTTATGTCCACATTCACGGCAAACATATTCGGTCTTATTCTTCATTCAATATTTCCTTTCATTTAATTGTTTCATTCTTTTTATGAATGACCCCCATACACGTACTTCATCAGCGATGAAAAAATCATAAAAGCCAATTCTTTTTGATATTGTTCTGAATTTAGCTTAGATTCTTCCTCGGCGTTGGAAAGAAATCCACATTCAACGAGTACCGCCGGAGCATCAATATTATCAAGCACATAAATCTCACTACCCGCCGCTTTTATCTCTCTTTTGTTTGAAGAATCAAGCATATCGCGGTTGTATTCCTGAATAATTTTTGCCAAAACAGTACTTAGACTATTATTTTTACTGTAGAATACCTGTAGACCCTTATATCTCCCGCTTTCAAATTTATTTTGATGTATACTTATAAAGACGGCATTTTCAAATTTTGACGCAATTTCGGTTCTTGCAATGAGATCAGAACGTTTTTTGCTTGAGGAGCCGGAATATTCGGGTGTAAGCATAGAATCATCTGTTCGTGTCAAAACGCAATCTATGCCTGATATACGGCAAAAATCGTATATAAATCGGGAAATCTTGAGATTAATATTCTTTTCCATGATACCGGAAGAACCGACTGCTCCCCCGTCTTGTCCCCCATGTCCGGGATCAATAATAATAACCGGATAGTCGGGCAGATTATTAATTGTAGACGTATTAAATGATATGTTGTTCTTTTGCGTGAACATGGTCAAAAATATAAAAGCTAAAGAAAATACGGTCAACGATATTATCGTTACAAGTATACCGGGTAGCTTATTTAATTTATTATTTTTTTCTAACATTGATACCACCGCCTTTGTAAAGAATATTCGGCAGTAGTCGATTTTATTATTTCTTTTCCTTTGTTTTCACAAGGTTTACTCCCTTAAGTCCCAAATAATAGAACATACCGCAGACAGCTATAGAGAACAGCTGATATATTATAAGCGAATAACCATTATTACTAAATGTGCTGTAAATTGCATATCCGTTTTCGTCAACTCCGGTAATAAATAAGGACATATCAATACCTATATACATACCTGTAAAGAAAAATTTTACTATCATCACCAAAAAATCTGCTGCTTGTGATGCGATAGAAAAGGTTCTGAATATCGCAATTAGTACAGTCATAAAAAGAGTTGGTATGTATGATATTGCAACGTATTTCATGCCATAAAAATAGTCAAAGGACATATTGTTTCGTTTCATGATTAGCGCATCTTTCAGACCGTCCTCGTTTAGAAATGCTCCCATAATTGCAAAATAAAACAACATCGTAAAAATACCGCCGATAAGAACCACAGTATTACTAATATTTGCAATCCCAGACAAAACAAAGAAACCAAGGAGTGACATTGCAATCTGAAATACAATACATCTCGCTATTAAATTACCCTTTTCACTTAAAATTTTTTTCATAAAACATTTCCCTTTCTGGTTTTAACTTGACAAATTGAAAAATATATAATATAATTAATTAGTAATAAAATTAAAATTTTATACAATTGGGGATTAACTTATGACTAATCTTGATTTCAGCGATGCTCCTGCATCTGTTCAAAAATTCCTTAATCATATGATTGTAAATAAAGGCAGAAGCAAAAATACAGTATTCCAATACTACCATGATCTGCGTACTTTTTACAGATTCATGCTCAAACAACGGCATCCTAAGAAATATGCCGGCTACTTTGAAGGCGATCTGGGCTTCCACGAAGTTGATGATAAGCTTGTATTTTCCATTGAGGCGAAAGATATTTTGGAATTTCTGAAATGCTGCTTCACTGAAAAGAACAATGCCCCTGCATCGCGAAACAGAAAACTTTCTGCACTACGTTCATTTTATAAATTTCTGAGTAAGAACGAAAAACTGATTGAGAAAGATCCGACGGAATACATTGAAGGAACAAAAAAACCAAAAAGACTTCCGAAATATCTTGATATCGAAGAATCGAAACAGCTTCTTGAATCAGTTAAAGGAAATAACTATGAGCGAGATTTTGCAATAATAACACTTTTTCTAAACCTTGGACTCAGAGTTTCCGAGCTTGTCGGGATAAACCTTAAGGACATCAGCAAGGATTTTGAAACACTGCGAATTATCGGTAAGGGTAACAAGGAAAGAATCGTTTATCTCAACGACGCCTGCGAAATAGCTATAAAAAATTATTTAAACTTGAGACCTACAAATCCTAAACATGAAGCGGAAAATGCACTTTTTATTTCAAGAAACAGAAACAGAATAAGCAAGCAGACCGTCCAATGGCTTATTTACAAACATCTGAAAGAAGCAGGTCTAGACCGCCCCGGTATGTCGGTACACAAACTCAGGCATACAGCTGCTACTCTCATGTATCAATACGGACATACGGATGTAAGAATACTTAAGGATATACTCGGGCACGAAAACCTTGCAACAACGGAAATATATACACACATAAGTGATGAACAATTGAAAAATGCTGCGAACTCAAATCCGCTATCGGACATCAAACCGTCAAAGAATAGGGGTTCCGTGAGAGTTGAAAAACACGAGGAAGCTTATGAAAAGCCCGAAAACGAAAAGAATATCTGATCAAATCAGCCTCTGTCGATGAATATTGGTTCATCAACCGGGGCAATTTTATCCTTTGGTTCTGATTTATAATATGGATCGATCATGTATTTCTTTATAACAGGATATGCGGCAAAAGATGCCATAAACATAACCAGCATAACAATTATGAGGAATGGCGCAATTACCCCCAACATGGGAATTGTAAACAAGAAATAGAAGTTGATTACGAGAACAAGAATAATTCCAAGCCACGCAACAATATTTCTCTTAAAGCCAACAATTGCAAAGATAAAAGAATTCTTCAGCAGCTTTACAATGCCCAGATCAAATGTTACAAGAAGCACATACATATAAAATCTCATGGTGAGATAAATAATGAGAAGAAGTATCTCGGCGAAGAACATTATAGAAAACATATATGTACCGGAGTTTATAAAATACATCATAGAACCGTACACAAGAGCGTATATAAACAAGAAATCAATAATACCTAAAACAATTGCCTGTTTGTAATTCCTTTTTACAGCTCCAAAAAAGTCGGAAAACAAAAATACAGGTTCAGATCTAACAAAACTTCTAAGTACATAAGTTGCGCCGACATTTGATATACCGTTTGTGAAGATTATCAATAATGTAAGACAGCCGAAAACATTTGATACCGTCGAAGAAACTGATAAAGTAATGTCACCTCCAAGTACAGAAAGCAACGTACTTATATATGGGGAATGACCATACTGCATCATACCAAACAGATTTGCATAATAGTGCGATGCTGGTGTAGTGGTTTCAATATTGAATACTCCGGATAAGTATATCAAGCCGAAAATGATTGGAAAATTGACAATAAGGTACAGCATATTAAGAGAAGAAATATTCCAAAACCTGTTTTTCAGGACTCGAAAAAAACCGAAAATATCGGTACTTTCCTCTTTTCTTACCTGACTCTTTACAACACCCTTTCCGGGTTTATTCATATCAAAAAGCTTAAATTTATTTTTCACCTTACTCCTCCTTATTTACCGAGTTCCTCTGCTCTCTTGGTACAGGCACTCATAGCTTCAAAGAAAATTCTTTCAAGTTCATTATTTTTAAGACTATCAAGTGCAGCCTCGGTTGTACCTTTTTTTGATTTGACAACGGCAATTTGTTCCTCAGGAGTCTTATCGGAACTCATGAGCATTTTCGCAGCACCGTACATTGCGTTCTGAGCCATACTTTGTGCAACTCTATCGTCAATTCCCTGTGTCCTTGCATATTCCATCATTATTCTGATTATTTCGTAAAAATATGCTGGGCTCGAAGAGTTTACAGAGATGATTGCGTTCATCTGAGACTCAGGAATGGACGATACCTCACCGCCGAGAGAAAAGATACCGCATATTTTTGAATAATCCTTATCGTTTACAAGCTCATTTCTTGTTATCGCAGTTGCACCCGCACCAATCATCAAAGGGGCATTGGGCATAACTCTTATTACCGGAACTTTACTTCCGAAAGCATTACAAATATAATCAGAGGAAACGCCGGCACATATTGTTACGTAGATTTTTCTCTGATAATCACCACAATCTTTTTTTATACTTTCAATTACTTCGTCAAGATCCTGCGGCTTTACGGAAAGCAATACAAAGTCTGCTTCATCCAGGGCATCCTTGAGTGATTTTGCCTTACAAGCACCGAGCTGTACGGCTTTTTGAAGTTGTAATTCAAATTTATCAAAAGTACAGAAAATTTCAGTAGGCATTCTTCCCGATCTTTTAACCGCTCCTATAATAGCAAGAGCCATATTTCCCGTGCCAATAACAGATATTTTCATTTACTGTTCCTTTCGCTAAATAACATAATTATTTAATACATTATTATACAACATATTATTGGATAAATCTATATTGATTTTGTGTATTTTTAAAGAAAAGTGATTATTGCAAATAAACACAATAACCACATTTAAAACTAATTAATTTGAATGTCCCTGAATTTGTGAAATGAACTTATCTGCTTTTGATAAAATCGATCTGTCATGGGGATAGTTGAGAACCTTCATACCTTCGTCAAGTGTAACAAGCAGATATTCGGAAATTTCACGAATATTCATTTCTATCTCATCGGTTGAAAATGGAGCGACAAAATATACTGCCTGTTTTTTTACAAAGCTGTTTACGGAATAATTATAAAACTCTCTGAATCCGTGAATAACGGAAGTGTGAACTCCGGTTTCTTCCCATATCTCACGTTCGGCTGTAACTTTCTCAGATTCCCCGAATTCCACATGACCTTTCGGGAATCCGATGTGTCCGGACATATTCTTGATAAGAAGAAATTTTCTCACATCAAATTCCTCGGTATATAAAACTGCACCACAGCTTTTTTCGTAAAGACAGATAAAAGAGCAAATCTGTTTATCAACAAACTGTTCAAGAAGCTTGACAAGAGCCGGTTCGTAAAGAATATATCCTCCGGGTGCAATAACCCATGAATCCTTTCTTGTTTCCCGATTCTTTACTACTGCAATAATTTCACCTGTATATTCTGTGAGAGGTCTTTCCACACCAACAACATATGCATTTCGCTCAGGGTTATTGTTTTCTGTACAAATCATACCGCAATTGACAGTGTGTCTTCTTTTATCCTCGCCGACGACTCTGTATGTACCCGTTACTTTAACAGTAACCTTTTTACCCATAATAAATTTCGTACCTTTATTGATATTTGTTTTGTTCAGCGATGTCAATCCTCCCACCTCCGTTGTTTGAAATTCAGTATTTGTCAAAAGCATAAAATACAAAATCAATGGAACTGATGATTAATTACTATATTATATCACATATTTCACTTTAATGCAATATCATATAATTATATTTTTCGTTATTTTACATTATATTTTCGTATAAAACATACAAACAAAATAATAATATTATCCTAATTTGCTACATAAAATAAACTATATAATACCAATTTCGGAGGCTTTATGTTATTTACCGCTTCGATCATAACACTTGGAGCATACTGTCTTTTTTTGAAAATCTCATCAAATTCAGCATTTCCTCCCCCACTCTCCAAAGAAGAAGAAAAAGAATATTTTAAACGCACAAAAAACGGAGATATAAATGCCAGAACAAAGCTCATAGAACATAATCTTAGACTTGTTGCACACATAGCAAAAAAGTATTCCTCGTCAGGCTTCGAACAAGACGATTTGATTTCGGTCGGTTCAATAGGGTTAATAAAGGCGATCGACTCGTATAATCCCGACAGCGGTACAGTATTTGCTACATATGCAGGAAAATGTCTACAGAATGAAATATTAATGTACTTCAGATCGCAAAAAAAACTCTCCGCCGAAACACTTTTATCGGATGCAGTTGATACCGATAAAGATGGCAATCCTCTAACATATATGGATATAATCAGTTGCGAAGATAATATCCTGGAAGAAATAGAATTCAAGATCAATAGCAGAAAAGCAATCAAAGCCGTAAATGAGCTTTTGGATGACAGGGAAAAGGAGATAATAGTATTAAGATACGGTCTTGGCGGCAAAAAGCCGATTACACAAAGAGAAATCGCAAGTAAACTTGGAATATCCAGAAGTTATGTTTCAAGACTGGAAAAAAGTGCAATAGAGAAATTACGTACAAGGTTTTAATTCTTTTGACCATATACAAGATCAAGAATCAAATTCAAGATACTGATAATTAAATGCACGGTAAAAAAAATAACGATTTGAATAAACGGACGTACTCCAAACATTGCAATAACAGCACATACAAACGAAGCCGAGGCAGATTCAATATCAAGATTAACGGATAAAATTAGTGATCTGTAGAATAAACAGTAACAAATTATGAGCCAAAGTAAATACATTAACACAAAAACACCCCAATAATATTATTGGCGGTGTTATGTTATTTATTCAGATATATACTTAAAATTATGTAATCTGCTGTTTGCCTATATTTATAAATCTTGAAAATAGAGTAGCTGCTTCTGCTCGTGTGAGATTGGAATTCTGTCTGATTGTTCCGTCCTCGTAGCCTTTAATAATACCATGGTTGTATAGGCTTTGCAAACACCTTATATCGTTAATATTTTCCGGAATAAAATCGTTAAATATTGGTATATAATCTGCAGAAAACTCCGGCAACTCATCCATCGTAAGCATTGTACCCAAAACCCTGATAATATCCATACGAGTAATTAATTGTTGTGAATCAAATGTAGTTTCGCCGTTTTCATTTATATTCAAAAGGCTATCTATATAACCCAGGTCATACAACGAATTGACGCTTCCTTTGGCCCAATCCGGCACGTCTTGTAATATTTGTTCTGAGCTATTAACAATATCGTCGGTCACAACTATTTCGTTAAAGCTCTCATAAACTATCGGAGGGATATATTCTGTCTCCAACCCAAAAATTCTGGCAAGAACCACACAAAATTCTGCTCTTGTCATATTCCGTTCAGGATAAAACAACTTTTTCTCATCAAATGTTATTTCGCCTACGAATAGACCCCTTTTATACATATCATAAGCTGTATTCATCCCCCAATGTTCATGCATATCGTCGAATGGATATTTTTCCGCAAAAATTTCAATTGTTTTTGATATTCCACCAAGCGATGCCGTAATCAAATATGAAGCATCACGTTTTAATGGAATAAAGGAAAATGATTCGGCGTCTATGTGGGCTTCTGTTTCATCGGCGATGTGATACTCGGTCTCGGGGTCTGTGCCATCTTTGACCAAAACATTAATTTCTGCACATTGATTTGTTATCATAATTGGAATTGTATACAAAGACGCAGAAAGTAAAAGCGGAATTTCGTTATCAAATGGTGTAAGAAAATCACTTTCGCTTGTGAAATCAATTTTATCGACAACATCGGTTATTATAATACTTCCAACATCAAGTATACTGTCATTATTCTGCAAATTGATTGTCGTTTCTCCCGGAATGCCTGATGGGGTAAAAATATTGTCTTCAATTTTTCCAAATTGCTCATCAACAGAAAGAATAAACTTATCCGTAAAGGATTCAACCGGATAATAATTTGAATCTGAAAACAAAATATGTCCGTCTAACGGTATTGATACATTTTTATTATAAACGTAAAAGTTTGTGGGATAGATTGAAGAGTGCGAAACAATACCGGTAGGTTCTGCCATATTTACAAAAATCAAACCATCCGCAACACGTCTCTCTTTTCCATCACTCGGACTATTCTTCAGTTCTGCATTAACTTCACCTAAATCCGCCGCGTAAAAGGTCGTCGAACCTCCGCCATCAAAGTTTACTGCATTAACACAACCTAAAGAAATGAGATATTCTGCAAGTTCTTTGATAGTATAACCGACACTCGTACCGAAATTTCTGCCGTCAACGCACACAAATATGACAGTGCCATCCTCTTTGATACCTGCCGCTGTTCGCGGATTCCTGAATTTAAATATACTCTCATCTTCCTGTTCAACAAATACGCCATCCTTTAAAATCTGTGTACCAGCTCCGAATATATTCTCGCATTCAGAAAAAATATGCGAATTGTACGATAAGTTTATTGTTATTTCATCTCCGATCATGATACCATCGGAGAGGTGTGCAAAGTTCTCCGTAGGAATACAAGCAACAAGGCATCCTTCAGGTATTTCACTGTCCATGGAATTGTGACGTATTTCTGTTACGACAGTTCTGAGATTTTCGCCTAGCTTTAAAATGTCATCATTTTTTATTTCAGAATCGGTTTCATTAGTATCAACCTCATTCGCTTGAAAACTCGAAGAATCATTTTCTGATTTGTTTTCCTGATTGCTTTCAAGGTCTGATTCTATAAATTCATCCGTGAAATTTTGTGTTGTATGCCGATTTTCTGTGCTTTCTTCGTTTTCTCCATATGTCAAAGTACCCGCCGTTAAATCATTCTCTTCAGTTTGTATTAATACTTCGGAGTATGTTCCATCGGCAACATCTTCATTTTCCGTAACAGGCTTTAAAACTATTTCAATACTATCGACAGATGATTTTGTTGTAGAATTAAATTTTTCTGTAACAAGGTATAATCCCCATATCCCCGGGGTTTTATTTATATGAGCTACAGGAATTACTCTACCGGTATTTTCAACTTTTAACTCTGCTTTAATTTCGGGATTTCCAATAACAGCATATCCGTTTTTGTCAAAACCTATTGCTACTCTGCCGTCACATGATGATATTATTTCTTTTTCCGAAACAAGGCACGAAATCGGTACGCCGGTATTGGTGATGAAAAAGTCGGTATTGATCCCACCGACAATTCGACCCTCACCATCGTAGGTAGAAATCAAATCACCAACGGAATTAAAACCATATATGTACTGACCGTATGCTGCTTTGATCGATGTATCGCTTTGCGGTGTATACTCAAAAGAAAAAACTTCTTGTCTTATCCCCTCGCAAACTTCGACTGTTTTTATATATTTAAGTCCGGGCGATATATTATGAACAACTTTATCTGCTGTAATATTGTTCTCAGATGAAAAAACTGCAAAACAAATCAAATCAAGCAACAATGATATAATAACAACGAAAATTAGAATTCTTTTGTATTTCATTAATTTTGCCTCTGTTTTAATAAAAAACTTATTGCATAAGGTATATAAGGTTTAGGTGCCAGTATTATTTAGTAATAGTTCATATAAAGTTGAAACCAAAAATTATTTGTTAATTATGTTATTGATTGCACCACAATCGCATATATTACGCTCAACAGAATTCCAACTTCTACATTTACTGCAATACCACTGCTCATTTAATATATTTTTGTATGCCTGTTCAAAATTAGGATTTAATTTCAAAATGTAAGATAATGTAGTGGGATATTCTAAAAAACACATAGTAGCAAATTTAATATCTTTAGCAATTTTTCTTTCAATATCAATTTAGCAACTTTCTGTAATATTTTTGATGAATATATATTTAACAATATAATAGAGCACAGTAATAATAGGCCAATTAACAACACCCCTATATCTGTATCCATTATACCTAATGCTAAGAAAATTATGCCGAATGCTCCACCAAACATTGTTATAAATGAAAATATCTTACTTAAAGAAGTGGCCTTATCAGACCATTTGTAATTTGCCCAGTAAAATGGAATTGCCATAAAATCACCTCAAAAAATAGTTTATATCATATCATTTGAATTCAAATTCTTTTACTAAAATTATACCACACAAATTGTTTTGTCTATTTTTTATTCCTAACTTTTTCTTACACTCTTACTATAAAGACTGTATAATCTGGATGCCAGTCTTTTTGATTAGATGTTCATATCCGGTTAGGAATAAAAATCATTCCTTTATCCACCATCCGTTTCCATCGATAAAACCATTTCTTTTCATAAACGGTTCTAAAACAACAATTTGTCCTTTGTCCGGTATTTCAACACCCTCGTGTTTAAGAATATCAAAAATCATATTTCTTAATCTATCTGATAAGGCAAACCACATATCTGTTCTTTCTACAGCCTCTCGGTGTTCCTCTGTTCCTTCTTCAAAATCATATTCTTCATCTTCTATCCACCACGCTTTATTCTCAACAATGGCAAATAAATCAGCAATATCCTTTTCTGTTTCAATTTCATTAAATATTTGGTTAGCTTTCTCAATCGTTAAATTTGGAGAGGGTTCTCCACACATTACGAAAGTATCTTCGTTAATAATTATTTCCTTATCTTTCAAAATCCCACTTCCTCTCAAAGGCTCCCTTGTGTAAAGGGAGCTGTCAGCGTAGCTGACTGAGGGATTGTTTGACCACATTATCAATATACTGACATACTCCCTCAAAATTTTTCAAGACATCTAAATTTGATATTCTGATAACTTTTATACCATATTGCTCTAAATACTCGGTTCTCTTTTCATCATTGATAAGACCTTCATCTTCATAATGCTGAGAGCCATCTAATTCTATAACAATATTTGCCTTTGCACAATAAAAATCTGTTATGTATTTTCCCAACACTTTTTGTCTGGTGAATTTTTCAGGATATTCTCTCAAAAAATCATACCATAGATGTCTTTCTTCTTTTGTCATATTTTTTCTAAGTTCCCTTGCCAATGGAACTATTTTACTATTATATTTTCTATCCATTTACAACCCCTCCGAGTTGCTACGCAACCCACCTCCCCTTACACAGGGGAGGCTTTTGATTTCGCCAAAATTCGATATTCCTTATATAAAGACTGTATAATCTAGATGCCAATGTTTTTAGCATCAGGCTCGTGTTAAGCAGAGCAGCAAAATCATACATTAACTGTATAGTCCTTTTTAAATCCATGCGCCCCATAAATTTGCCATTTTCCTACACCCAATCTCTGCATTATTGCCTTTCGTTCTTCTGCGCAAAGCTCAGAATTGGTATCAACAGATGTCATAAGTATAGGAGCATATTGGTTGTATTCTGCCTGTTCCTGTGTTAATCCGTGAACATTAATATAAATATCCCCGGTAATTGCAATATGATTTCGATAGTCAATAAGAACTATTTCTCCGGGAAGATGTCCGCCTTGCCCCTCATACACTTCAAAATGGAGTTCTCCGAAATCGAAAAAACCAATTTGAGTAAGAGGTTCTTCTGGATTTTCCACATCATCCCACAATATTGTAACCTTGTCAGGATTTACAGTTTTGTATGAGGTGAGTAATTTACAAATATTAATATAAGGCTTATGCAGGGCATTTTCCTCCCTGTATCCATTTTTTCCATCATGTTCTTTGTTTAAGCACATTGCGGTTTTATGACTTGCAATAACCTCATCAAACAGTGGCAATAGTCCGCAATGGTCAACATCGGCATGCGTTATAAGTATTGTTTTTTTAATTTCATCAAATTCAGGTATAATCTCTTTAAATACGCTTAGCATTTCTTCTTTATAGCAAGCATAACCGCTGTCTATAAACAAATATTTTCTGTCGCTGTTTATAATGATTGTATTACTTCCGCAAGGAGGTTCTATCAATATTATCTCGGTTTTTTCAGTAATTTTGTGTTTGGTTATACGTGGAGAAAAATTCCTTCCTTTTGAAGCACCAAGCAGTTCTGCAAACTTGCTGATACTATCAAAGGTGCGATATGGCGACAAACCCTGTTCGTCCAAAGTCTGCATAGCAAGATTTACATGTACTAACAGCTCTTTGCTTATATCAGCGGTTAAACCCATAATCTGAGCCAGGCCCATAACATATGTATTGTAAAAAATACTGTTATCATAAACCTTCTCTGAGCTGTTATAGTCTATCATCCTAACTTTGCATATTTTTTCTACTTCCTTTAAAAATTCAGATATATTTTGCGGATCATCAACATGCAACCCCATCTTAAAATACTGATAATTTGTTCCATTCTCTTGTGAACTTATATATGATATATTAAAGTTAAATTTGTTAATGATAGTCAAAACATCCGTAACACTACCTGGAACATCCTTCAGACAAAGCTCCAATAAAACAATGCTTGTTTCTGAGTTATTATTTTGAAGATAACCAATCTTTTCAAGTTCACTATCTGCTTTTTTCAGCTGTTCCTCTGTTCCTTCTGCATCTATAAACAGCATATGCGAATCTACAGCCTTATTGTAACTTACACGAGTAATGTTAATTCCTAACGCCGAAAAGCACTTGCTCGCTTTTAAAAATGCGCCAATATGGTTTGGCATTGATGTTATATATGTTTTTTTCATTCATCTTCCTCGCTTTCGCCAAAATTCGACAATCTTACTATACTCGTGTCAAGTTTGTATTGCAAAATATGTCTGTCCAGGTGCAACAACTTCTTCCATTTTAACAATCAAACAACAAGCATATCGCATTTGGCTGATATTTTTTATTTGATTAATTATATCATATCGTTTAATGTATTTCAAGTGTAAAAAATGCTAAATATGAAATTATTTTGTAATTATTTAATCACATTGTACTTTATAATGTCACATTATAGATGTATAATACATTCAAGAAAATTTCCAGGAAAGGAAACTAAAATGAATTTCAAACAGTTGTCGGACATAAAGCAAGATCTTTGGACATATCTTTCATCGACAGATAAAAAGATCGTCATGTACGGTACAGGAAACGGTGCAGATAAAATTATCGATGTTCTTGATGCAAAATGTATAAAACTTTACGGCATATTTGCAAGTGACGACTTTGCAAGAGATAGGGTGTTCAGAGGATTCAAAGTAAAAAAATATATCGACTTTTGTAATGAGTTGGAGGATTTTATAGTTATTGTTTCATTTGCAACTCAAAGAGACGAAGTGCTAAATACTATTTACAGTATCGCTTCCGAAAGAGAGCTTTACGCCCCGGATGTTCCTGTATTCGGAGCCGGACTTTTTGATCTTGAATACTTTAATTTGAATAAATCAAGATTGGAGACGGTTTATCTTACTCTTTCAGACGAACTTTCAAAAACAACTTTTGTTTCGACAATTGCATTTAAATTAACAGGTAAAATCGATTACCTTAGCGCTTGTGAAACCTCCGAAAATGAAGAAGATAGTTTAATAAAATTAATTATTAGTAATAAAAATTATGTTGATATTGGCGCTTATACGGGAGATACCGTTGAAAAATACACAAAAACTTTCGGAAAAGATATGAATCTATATGCCTTTGAGCCTGATAAAAAGAACTTCAATAAAATGATTAAAAGATTTGAGTCGCAGCAGATTAATTGTAAGTGTTATAATTGCGCCGCTTGGAATAATAACGAAATAATTAAGTTCTATTCCAACTCTGGAAGAGCAGGCTCTACAGATAAAAGTAAATCGCCAGATAAATTCACCGAAATACAAGCGGTAAAGGTTGATAATTATATAGATGACCAAGTAGGTTTTATTAAAATTGACGCCGAAGGATCGGACATAAAAGTACTGCAGGGACTTTCACAGACAATAAGAAAGTATTCACCGTGCCTAAAAGTTGCAGCTTATCACAGAAATGAGGATTATTTCAGCATTCCTGAAGTCGTAAGTAAAATAAACAACAAATACAGGCTTTATATGAGGCATTTGAAATACATTCCCGGTTGGGACACTGATTTTATTTTTGAATTTACTACAGATTAATAAGCGATCCGAGACCGGTGCATAAATCATATCCAACTCTTGCCTGAAACATATTGTTGCCTCCCGTTGTAATATCTTTAAATTTATTATATTCATTTTTATACGAATATTCACCTGCAAGACTGTACAACATCGGAAGTACACTTCTTTTATCGTTTATATTCGTATAGGAAAGCATATTCGCGAGAATTCCTGCAACAACGGATGCTCCTATACTTGTACCACCGGCTTTATACCATCCGAATGAATCTGATACGGAAGAATGATATACCGAATAGCCTGTATTTGGGTCCGCAAGGAAAGATATATCCGGTACCCCCCTATGCCCCGATGTTTGTGATTCAATATCATAGAATTTTTTCTGGTAGTCGGGTATCTCGAAATATGTACATATTCCGCCACCCGTGCCGTTCCACACTGTTTCTTCGCTAATTCTGTTACCATTTAAGTTAAGCTGTAACGACGTGCCGCCGACAGAAATACAAGTCGTAAAGCAAGATGGGAAAAACGCCCCTGCTCCGTAATCTCCTGCCGAGCTTACAAAGACAGCATTTGAACTATAAATACTTTCATATTTAACATATGACTCATCAAACGGTGCCTGAAAAGTTTGGAGTATTATGTCACAATTTTGTTCCAAAGCTTGTTTGATAGCCTCCATTGCACCCTCGATGCTATATTGGGTTGCTCGTATCACTTTCAGTTGTGCCCGGGGCGAGATTGCATGAACCCACTGCGTGTCGGCGCTCGGTTCGATATATGCAGAAAAATCAAATCTTGAATTTCGAGGTGTTTCTCCAATAAATTGAAGTTGAATTCTTGGAAGTCCGAATTCATTTGAAAAAATATCAAGATTATTTTGAAGATATATATTCCCTAAAAAATCAATTACAGCAACTGAAACACCTTCTCCTCTACTCCTTTGTGAGAGGGTATATGCCGTTCTTACCTGATTTGGAGTATAACCGATATTGGAGCTATTTGATAAGCTGTCCGTAATAAGATTTGTTTTCATATTATACCTCGCTTTGTCAAGAAATGTACACATATATAATATTATTAATTGTATATACTTGATTTTTACTTAAAAATGTAGTATAGTATATTCGGTAATTAAATTTTAAATACACGAAGGGAATTTATCATGGAAAAAATCAACGGTTTTCACCATATAGCACTTAATGTAAGCGATTTTGAAAAATCATACAAGTTTTATACGGAATGTCTTGAATTTACAGAATATAGGCGCTGGAAATCAAAAGACGGCAAAAAAACGATTTCTTTACTTCAGTGTGGTAACGGAAATATGATAGAACTTTTCTCTTCTGCATCTCCCAGAACAATGTATGACGAGGAAGCAGGAAATGTAATTCATTTTGCTTTCAGAGTAGATAATGCAAAACATTGGTATGACAAAGCTATTGCTTACGGATGTGAATCACACATGGTTCCGGAAAATAAATCTCTTCCTGCAGATCCGCCTATTCCTTGCGTTCTTGCGTTTGTTAAAGGCCCCGACGGAGAGCTTATTGAGTTCTTTGAAGAGAATTGATTAAATGGTTCAGCTTTGATATATATACCAAAGATTTCATCTTTTAATTATATATTAATAATTTTATCATTCTTCTACACTTGACAAAGATTAATTTATGAGTATAATAAATATGGTAAAATTACCTTAGTTCAAAAAGATGAGGTGTAATTAATAGTTCGCACGTATTGTGCTGAGTTTCCGAAAGGATCAACATATGACCAAAATTATAAATCCGAACTACGAACCTATAGATTCTATATTGCGTTTTTGTATCAACATTAAGGACAAACACGGCGATAAAACAGCTTTCAAGTTTTATGATGCAAAGAAAAATATCAAGGAAATCTCATATACAGAGCTTTCGACAAACAGTATCGCTTTAGGCGCTGCATTTACTTCGATGCATCTAAAGGGAAAAAGAATTGCGATTGTAGGCGAGAGTTGTCCCGAATGGGTCATGACTTACATAGCTACCCTTTCCATCGGAAGCGTTTCGGTACCGTTGGATAAAGAGCTTGCCGTGGAAGAGTTGTTTAGCTTCCTCTCGATCAGCGATGCTAATGCAATTGTTTTCACAAAGAGCTTCTGTGGAAAATTCAAAGATAAAATCCTTAACTCACAGAATGATATGCTATTTATTCCGATAGACTGTGATGACGATGAATTGCTTGCTTGTAAAAATGTTATACTTTACAAAGATGTCTTAAAAAGCGGTAAAGAAACAGTTTCGGAAGGTTACACCCCCTCGGATTACACTGTTTCGGATGAAATGAGAGAAATGCTTTTTACTTCCGGTACAACGGGAACAAGTAAGTGTGTTATGCTTTCGGAAAAAAATGTCATTTCTTGTGTTAATTCCGCTGTGGCAACAGTTGATTTCTCAAAGGAAGACGTTATCGTTTCCGTACTCCCCCTTCACCATACCTATGAGCTTGCAGTTATGATTGCTGCTCTTTCTCTCGGAGCTACTGTTTGTATTAATGACAGTCTTAAATATGTTTTAAGGAATTTCAAGCTCTTTAAGCCCACAGGTCTTGTGCTCGTTCCTTTATTCGTTAATACGATGTATAAAAAAATAATGGATGAAGCAAAAAAGACCGGGCAGCTGAAGAAAATGAAGTTTGGAATGACACTTAGCAGCGGACTTCGTAAGTTTAAAATAGACATAAGAAAAAAACTTTTCGGTCAAGTGCTTGACGCATTTGGCGGTAGACTCAGCAAAATTATTTGTGGTGGTGCTGCTCTTAATCCTGAGTTTGCAGACACATTTGAAAAATTCGGTGTTAACATTTACGAAGGATACGGCATAACCGAGTGTTCTCCTCTTATTTCCGTAAATCCTTTTACAGCACCGAAGAGGGGTTCCGTTGGTCCAACTGTTCCTTCGTGCGAAGCTAAGATTGACGGTACTTCCACAAACGGTCAGGGATTTATTGAGGGTGAAATCCTCGTTAAGGGCGACAACGTAATGCTCGGCTATTACAAGAATGAGGAAGCAACAAAGGAAGTTTTCACAGACGACGGTTATTTCCGTACAGGTGATGTTGGGTATATGGATAAAGACGGATATATATACATAACAGGACGCAAGAAAAGCGTAATCGTACTGGAAAACGGTAAAAATGTATTTCCCGAGGAAATTGAAGAATATTTAACAAACATCGATACAATTGCGGAATCTGTTGTTGTAGGCAGAAAAGACGGTGAGAGTGTGGTTCTTACAGCAATCATATACCCCGCTTTTGATAAATTTGAAAAGGATGCTGACATAAATACTATTGCTGACAGCATAAAGGCAAGCATTAACACAATGAATAAAAAGCTTCCGAGCTTCAAGCAGGTCAGAAATATAGAATTACGTCAGAACGAATTTGAGAAAACAACTTCACGCAAGATTAAAAGGTATCTTGTGAAATAAATTTGAAATGGAGAATAACATTATGTTTGAAAAACTCAAAGAAATACTTGTTGATGAAATGCAGATTAAGGAGGAATTGATAAAATTGGATGCAGAGCTTATTAATGATCTCGGCATGAATTCTATCGAGCTTTCCGAGCTTGTACTTGCCTGCGAGGAAACTTTCAGCGTTGAAATCGACGAAGAAAGAGCAAAGGATTTTGTGACTGTCGAGGATGTAGTTAAATACATGGAAGAGCTTGCAGTCTGATTTGAATAGAAAATTTTAACCGTCCGAGTAACAAAAATTCTGCTCGGGCGGTCTTTTTATCATCATTTGGCTCGGCGTTGGAATTAGAACACAATCTTGTGCTGAACTGCAAGATGATGTATCTCATCTAAAACGCCGAAAATCATACTAATTCAGAAGTAAAGTAATCCGCACCCTGTTAAGAGTGCGGATTTGTGAATTATAGAGATTATTCTATAGTTTCTGTGCAGTTATCAATTGTTGTTTTAGTGAAGTTTGCCTTAATGTAGCTAAGGTCGGTAACATTATTTACACCGTTCTCATCAATATCAGCTGCTTTCATTACTTTACTTGTTTCGTACTCAAGTTCCGGATCAAAAGCTCTGAGTGCGATTACGAAGTCATCGATGTCGATAACGTCATCACCCAAAACTTCGCTACCCTCTTCGCCGCCAATAATATCACCTGCAAGGAGTGTAATCGCTATTTGCTCCGTTTCATCTTCAGCAATGGTAACATTTACTACATATGCAAGGTATCTTTGCTTCTTAATAGTTACTGTGTACTTACCTACATTAAGCTCGAATTCAGATACTGTAATAGTATTACCACTTTCTATGAAATCTTCTCCGGCAGTGAGAGTTATTACTTCTCCGATTTCGGGCTTGATTGTGATTGTAACATCATCTTCGTTAATATCACCGTTTTGAGCACTCGAAGTTGTTACATTAAGTGTAAGCTTACCTGTTGCGTAGTTACCTGTTATATTGTAAGTCTTAGTAAGGACAAGGTCACCTGTTTCTTCATTCGGTGTGATTGTATAAGTTTGAGTCTGAGAATCCTCAGTGTAGTTATAGTTTTTTGCATTGGATGCAAGAATTGTGGTTGTGATTGTAACAGGGTTGTTACCCTCGATTATTGTAACTGAACCTACATAACTCCAAACGCTTTCGAAAATCTTACCTGAAATGATTGTGTCTACAAACGCAGTTTCGGGTACGTCAGGAAGTGTAACTGTGCCCTTTGCCTGAGCAATATAGAGTTTATTCTCGAAGAGTATACCATTTTCATCTGTACCAAGGTAGTTTTCACCTTCAGTAACCATTACCTTAACATCGTATTCGCCTGCGTCTGTTCTGCCTTCATGATATACTACAGATGCTGTACCGAGACCTGTATAGCCACTAGCTGTAGTTACTACAACTGATTTATCATCGCCGTCGTACACTGTTTCAACTCTTTCTACAGAGAATGCCTCAGTGGGAAGTGTTGCCTTATTAATTGTGTAAGAACCAACCTTTGTTTCGCTGAGTGCTTCGTAGTTGTCACCTGCTGCAACTGTTACGTATACATCATATGTACCTGCATTAGTGGGGGCATTTTCCGTAATATCGTTCTTCTTGAATGTAACAGAGATTGTGCCTACGCCGATAAGCTCTGTAGAAACTGTAGCCTTCTTTGCTTCGCCATCGTATGTGAAGTTATCAGCATTTACTTTGAAATCAGCTGCTTTGAGAGTTGCCTCTGTGATTTCGAGGCCATTTGTGTATTCAAATGTGTAACCATTATAATTTTCTGTTGCATCACCTGATACTGTGAAGGTATACTTTCCAACATTTACAACATCGCCTGTGTACTCTACATTGGGAGCACCGATTTCTTCATTAACTTTTGTAACTGTTACTGTCTTGACTTTGCCATCGTATACATGTGATGTATCACTAACTGTAAAGTCAACGTCTTTTTTAACATCAGCCTTATTGATTGTGAGGTAACCCTCAAGAGTGATTGTGCCGCCATTATAGTTTGTACCATCTGCGAATGTTACAACAACATTATATGTGCCCGCATTTACAGGGTTACCGACAACGGGAATTTCATCCTCATCTACCACTTTCACATAAGAAATACCGCTTATTTCACCAAGACCGGTGTAATCAGCTTCATTAGGAGTTACTTCAACAGTCTTTTCATTTTTGTCGTATGGTACATCTATTGGTGTAGCAACTGCAGCGGCTGTGGGAAGATCTGCTTTAACAACAGTAAGTGCTATATTTGCAACTATATAATCTCCTTCAACCTCCCATTCGGAACCTGCAGGAATCTTATAGTCTTCGCCGATTTCGTACTTAACCTTAGCAGGTACTGTTGTAGCTTCTGTGATTGGAACATCGGGAGTATCATATTCCCAGCCTTTTGTTGCGATAACAAAGTCGCTATACTTGTAGCCTGCTTCAACAAATGTCTTATTGTTTGTGCCTTCTACGAGTACGGGAGGGAATATTGAAGTATCAAGATCCTTCCTAATGAATGTAACATCAAATGTCTTGCTAATCAAGCCGTTATTAGAATCTGCAACCTCAATGTCATAGCCGTCCCATGTGTAGTTCTTGGTATCAGCTGTGTACTGAACTTTGATTTTATTAACTCCATCATATTCAAGTGTCTTGTCTTCTGCGAAACTCCAACCAGTCGCAAGCTCAACATATTTAGAAATGTTCTTGTTTTCGCCATCAAATATTAACGTTTCGGGAACTACAGGCTCTACAACTGTACCGGGTATCTTGTTGACTGTGAGGTCAACGTAATAAACAATGTTATTGTTTTCTACTGTATATTCATATTTGGGATCAAGACCGTCATATCCTTCGGGAATAGCATAGAGAACCTTAACATCTTCTGTTGTTCCTGCGGATGTGATTTCAAATGAATCATCTGCATATGTCCAACCATTTGCAAGAGCAAAGTCTACTGCTGTGAAGGTTTTACCTTCTTCAAAGTTTACAGCCGCAGGATTTTCAGGAGGATAAATATCCTTGGGGTCGAAATAGGGAGCAAGAACCTTAACTGTTACTTCGTATTCGAACTGTTTGCTTGTATCATTCCAATTCTCAAGACCTTCATAATCAACCACGTCCTGATCAGCGGGCTTGTATGTAAATGTGATTGTGTTATTGCCTGTTATAAGCTCTGCATCTGTATAAGACCAAACACCTACAGTTGTTACAAGATCAGAAGCTTTGATCACATCGTCAAGAGAATCACGTCTCTGATCATCTGTAACAACTACGGGAGCTTCGGGAGCTGTACCGGTTGCCTTGTTAAGCGTTACGGTAACTGTTCCGGGAACATAGCCGTGTTCTTCGTCGTAACCTTCATATGTGTAGTTAGTAACATCTTCGGGAACATACTTAATTGCTATGTCCTTATTTTCGCCGATTGAAAGTTCTGTAGTATTATCCACAAATTCCCAATCATTTTCGAGAGTAATGCCATAACCTGTTACAGTCTGAGCAACTTCAGAGTTATATGGAACAGCATCGGGAGTTACTATTGCGGGAACACTTCCTTCAGCTTTTGTAACTTCAAATGCAATCTTTGCTGTGTACTTATCATTTTCTTCGTCGTAAGTTACACCTGTGCCTGCTGTGTAGTCGATGTTTTCATCAAGTTTACCAACAAATTCAACATTGATTTGGTATTCACCGGCATCAAGAAGATCTGTGTCGGTTACTTTCCAATCAGTTGATGAAAGTTTGATGGTCTGAGGATTGAAGCCGTCCTTTATATATACATCTTCAGCGGGATTAGCTACAGGAGCATCAATTGTATCTGTGCCTCTTGCGATTACAAAATTCTTACCAAGATCAATCTCATCTGCGTCATAATAGTAGTAGCCCTCTTTGGCGGATACATCAACAACCTTGATTGCGTATGTATCAGCAGCGGTTACCTCTTCAAGCTCATCTTCGCCGAGAGCAAGAGTGAAATCTGCAACATCGGATGTAACTGTGGGTGACTGAGGTTCACCGTTGTAGGTTGTTGTAGTGCCGGAAACATCGAAGTCATCAGCTGTGAAAACAAGCATTGTTGTTTCTTCGATTTCTGCATCCAGTTTTTTAGTAGAAAAGCTATCCGTGTAGTGAGGAATAACCTTTGTATCTGCAACAGCTACTTTGCTTGTTGGAGCTTTCAATGTTGTAAATGCAGTTTCATAGGTGTTTCCATCTTCAAATGTGAATGTGAATGTACCGATTTTTACAAGGTCTTCGCCATCTGCATCGATATAAGCGATATTTGTACTGGGGTTTTCAATGTCAGCAAAAAGACCTGCATCTTCATTAGATAGACCTGCCGCAGACATAAAGCCTACACCGATCGTTCCATCTGAGTTCTCTACATTCCAATAGAAGCTTGCATCTTTAATATTTTCCGCAAACTTGAATACTGCATCTGAATATAGATCTGTGTTATAGGTCAATTCAACATAACCTGTGTTGATAAGACCTCCGTTTGCGAGAACTTCGACAACATAGTCGCCGGTTCCGTTGTCTTCGCTACTTCCTCCGCGGAAAGTATAAGTAATAACGGGTGTTGTGGGTTCTTCATTTTCCTGAGCCGACGCCACGAAAGTAACGGAGCTGAAAATCAGAAGAGACGCCAGTATGACCGCAAGGGGTCGTTTGAAATTGAGATACTTCATAAAGTCCTCCAAAAAAATTTTATTTGAACGGCACTGTATGCTAATGCCATTCAGTTACTAAAATTATATACCACATTTTTCATTTTCAATAGTTTTTGTTGTAAACAAATAACCCTAATATGATGAAAATTTATGAAATTTATCAAAAATAAATGGAAATAATGGTAATATTTGTTAAAACATATCAAAAATGACAATAAGAAAACTAAATATACTGTTTTTATGTTCGATAGCAAATAATCAAAATTAATTACAATATTACATAATTATGTTGTATTGGAAAATTACGTTTTTAATGGAAATCATTTTGCGTTGAAATTACTTTTACATTTATGTATAATTAAGGCATAGAAAGAAAGGAGGTATAAATTATGAAAAAGATTCTTTCTATAGCAGCCGTTTCAGTTTTTTCCACGGCTATACTTTCGGTTAGTGCAAATGCGACTACCAACTGTACATATTCCTTTGAAAGCTATGCAGCTCGCTTAAAGGAATCCTCAAATTGCAGATTTACCACACCTGTTTCAATTGGAACTATCTGTAATGATGATAAGATTATTCAGGAGCTGCTAAAGGATTGTGAAGTCAAATATTTCGATTGGTCTGACTGTTTCCCCGGTACAAACGGTGACCAGGGGCAAAATCCCGACAACGGAAACAATGGTGATAATTCTGGAAATGGTACAATAATACCGGGTATGCCCTCAAAGCCTGAAACAGACGACAATGTACAGGAAAATGTTCCTAATAATGATCAGAACGCAAACCAAGGCACTACTAACAGCAGTATCCAACAACAGATTATTGATCTTGTAAACAAGGAAAGGACCGCCAACGGTCTGCGTCCCGTGACTGCAACAAATTCCGCACTTAATTCTGCTGCTGCAAAACGAGCACAGGAACAGGCATCAAGCTTTTCGCACACAAGACCCAACGGCAGCAGTTGGACAACCGTACTTTCCGAATACGGAGTTTCATACAGAACTGCAGGAGAAAACGTAGCTTACGGTCAAAGAACTGCACAGGAGGTCATGAACGCCTGGATGAATTCATCCGGACACAGAGCAAATATACTCAACGGAAACTACACCGAATTAGGTGTCGGAGTCTATTACAAAAACGGCACATATTATTGGTCCCAGTTATTTATAGGATAATAATCTTACAGAGTACGCGGAGAAATCTGCGTATTCTTTTTTGTTTACCTCTTGAAAAATTAAAATTTTTGTGGTAAAATATAAAAAAATGAAAGGGCTGAATATTATATGGATAAATACGAAAATTATTTTGAGATGTCCGAGGGATTATATGTCGAAGTAATAAAGAAGATGATTCCCGCCGCAAGATATATTATGTATACCGCCGCAATGGTTTTACTTGCTGTCAGCGCATGTGTAATGATAATCGGAAAAAATTACATAATGGGAGTACTATGGTTTGTTCTTTCGGCAATTCTCTTGTTCAGCGGTTACTTTGGTATTCCGATGAAAGCAAGAAAGATCTATAAAAGACAGCTGCCAACTCTCGTTGATAAAAAGGGTGTTTTCTGGAAAAAAACAACTTTCAACGAAAATGGATTTACCGTTACCGAGCCAAACAATTCGGTTTCATTTAATTATTCCGATATTGGTGGTGTCAGCGAATCAAAAAATCTGTATATAATAATTCTCAGAGAAAACAAAAAACTGTTATTTGTGAAAAAAGACTGTTTTAAAAATGCAACCAATAGCGAATTTATTGATTTTCTTATGGAAAAATGTAACGCAAAATAATCTGAAAGGAATGAATTTATGATAAGTGTAAACACAAAAGCTCCCGATTTTAAGCTTATCGCCGCAGACGGAAAAGAATATACACTTAGTGATTTCCGCGGCAAGAAAGTGGTGCTGTATTTTTACCCCAAGGATTCAACGGCGGGGTGCACGAAACAGGCTTTGGGATTTGCGGAACATTTTGAAAAGTTTGAGAAAAATAATGTTGTAGTTATGGGAATTAATAAAGACAGTGCAAATTCTCATGCAAAGTTTACGCAGAAATATTCACTTCCTTTTATACTTCTTTCCAATCCCGAAAAGGATGTTATAGAGGATTACGGCGTATGGCAGGAAAAGAAAATGTGCGGCAAGGTCTCAATGGGGATTGTAAGAACAACATATATAATAAATGAAGACGGAAACGTTGAAAAAATTTTCGAAAAAGTTAAAGCAGACGGTCATGTTTATGAAGTTTTGGAATACCTCGGAATAAAGTAAAGGATGAACCACAATGAAAAAAATTACAAGTTTTACTGTTGATCATACAAAAATAGCTGAAGGAATGTATATTTCAAGGATAGACGACGACATTACTACTTACGATTTACGAATGAGAAAACCCAATTCGGGTGATTATATCGGAGTCGGTGCGATGCATACAATGGAGCATATGTTTGCGACATTTATAAGGAACTCCCCTATTTCTAATGATGTAATCTATTTCGGTCCCATGGGTTGTCAGACGGGTTTTTATCTTCTTATCAGAAATGCCGATCATGTGCGCGTATTTGAGGAGATAAAGAAAGTATTAAAAGAGATTATTGATTACAATGGCGAAGTTTTCGGTAATTCTGAAATTGAATGCGGAAACTACAGAACGCTTGATTTGAGTCTTGCTCACTATGAAGCTGAAAGATATTTGGCTGTTCTCGATAATTGGACAAACATGACATTTTCTTATAACGCGTGATTCCTATTTTACAGATAGGAAATAGTATTCTGTTACTTTTTTAACAACCCTATGGTATAATCAAAATACAAACTACTGCCTGACATGAAGATATATATCCGGGTGAAAGGTTTCGGTTTAAATTACAGAAAAATAAACAGCATATAGATATGTTATAATATTACTGTGATGACCGTACTCTGCCCATGCGGAGTTCGGTTATTTTTTTAAGGAGCCTGAAATGAAAAAGAAAAATCGTGGAAAGCTTTCGTTATTTTGGATCTCGATACTGATTGTCTTGCCAATTATAGTATCTATAATAGCCTTGGGAACGGGAACATTTAAAGTTACACCCGATGAAATTTTATCATCAATTATTTCAAAATTCACAGATTCCGTTGAGGAAAACGCAAGAATAGAATATATACTTTGGCATAACAGATTACCGAGAATACTTCTTGCTCTGCTCGTAGGTGCGGGGTTATCAGTTTCGGGCTGTGTTTTTCAGAGTCTGTTTTCAAATCCTCTTGCAACACCGGACACATTGGGAGTGGCGTCAGGATCATCATTCGGTGCCGCACTCTCGTTACTGTTCGGGTTTAATCTACCGGGAATACAAATTATGTCGTTCGTTATGGGGCTTACAGCTGTAATTCTGACAGTGATTGCAGGTACCGGAAAAAACAAACAGGGACTAGGCGGAGTCGTGCTTGGCGGTATAATGATCGGATCGTTATTTTCGGCTTTGATTACACTTGTAAAATATACTGCCGATACAGAAAGTCAATTACCTGCCATTGAATATTGGCTGATGGGAAGTTTTAATTCGGCAAGCTACGAAAGTCTTTCGCTAGGCATTCCGGTAATTCTTATCGGTATATTTGTTCTGCTGTTGCTTCGCTGGAGGTTGAATCTTCTGCCACTTAGCGATGATGAAATCATTTCAAGCGGTGTTAATGTGAGGCTACTTCGAACAATTGTCATTATATGTGCAACAATGATTACGGCATCATGTGTATCAATGAGTGGTCAGGTTGGCTGGGTTGGTCTTCTTGTTCCACATATCTGCAGAATGAAATTTGGTAACAATCATGTGAAAATACTTCCCGCCTGTGCTTTATTCGGTTCTGCATTCATGGTTATTGTAGATACACTTGCAAGAACAATTACTTCCGCAGGGCTTCCTCTATCTGTATTAACTGCTATAATCGGAGCACCTTTCTTCATTATTCTCATGAGAAAAACTCAGGGCTTCGGGCACTAAATAATTCCGAAAGGAATGGTAATATGCTTTTAAAAATTGAAAACGCTTCTTTCTCGTACGATAAAAACAAGAAAATAATTGACAATTTAAATTTCCAGGCAAACGGAGGAGATATTATTGCAATTCTTGGACCAAATGGTGCCGGTAAAACTACAATGCTCAGATGTATTATGGGATTCCTGAAATTCAACGATGGAAAAAATTACCTTGACGGAACTGATATTTATAAGTTGCCATCAAAAGCACTATGGAGTAAGGTTTCATATGTTCCTCAGGCAAAGGGAAATTCTTCCTCGCTGAGTGCACAGGAAATGATACTTCTGGGAATGGCATCAAAGATTGGTATATTTTCATCGCCGTCGGAAAAGGATTATCAAAAGGCTGCCGATATTGCAAAGTCACTGGGGATATCTCACCTTCTTGAAAAGAAATGCAATAAAATGAGTGGCGGCGAATTCCAAATGGTTTTAATAGCGAGGGCGCTTGTCTCCGAACCGAAGCTTCTTATACTTGATGAACCGGAATCAAATCTGGACTTCAGAAATCAACTTATAGTACTCGACACACTCAACGCTCTTGCTTCAAGGGGAATGTGTGTAATTTTCAACACGCACTACCCGGAACACGCTCTGACAAGAGCAAATAAGTCTCTTATACTTCATAAGGGTGGTAAAACTATTTTCGGAGACACACAAAAAATTGTAACCGAAGAAATAATAAGGAATGCTTTTGGAGTTAATACTGTAATCAGCGAAATAGAAACCACGGGCAACATTTATAAAAGCATCTTGCCGGTTCGACTCGCTGAAAACAAGATTGATGATATTGCATACTCAAACAAAAATGCGATAGCCGTTATTTCCGCTATATTTTCCGACTACGATTTGAGCGGTAAAATCAATGATATATTCTCTAAATACTCAAACTGTATAATAGGAAGAATGGGAATGCCATACAACAAAGGTGGAGTATACATAATAAATGTAACAATTGATGCTCCGGTAAATGAAATTGAATCGCTGAGACATGAACTTTCCATTCTGCCCGATGTTAGTGTCAAAGCGACAATTGCTGATAAAAAATAGGATGATGCTCATGGTAAAAGAACTAATAGATAAATTAAATCAAAATAAAAGTCTTGACAAAAATGAATGGGTTCACATTCTTAACAACTATACGGAATCTGAAAGACGATATGCTGAAAATATTGCGAGAGAATTGACAATAGCGAAATTCGGCAAAAAAATATTCTTCAGGGGTATAATTGAATTTTCAAATATCTGTAAAAACGACTGCTATTACTGCGGTATAAGGAAATCCAACACTTGTGTTTCAAGATACCGATTATCAAAGGAAGATATTTTGGAATGTGCGAAAGACGGATATACTCACGGCTTCAGAACTTTCGTACTTCAGGGCGGTGAGGATGGACATTTCAGTGAAGAAATACTGTGTGACATTGTAGAATCTATAAAAAAGGAATTTCCGAATTGTGCGGTAACATTATCGGTCGGCGAACGAAGCAGAGAATCATACCAAAGACTTTATGCTGCAGGAGCGGACAGATACCTCATAAGGCACGAAGCTGCAAATCCGAAACTGTATGGCAAAATACACCCGAGCATACAAAAACACTATGAAAGAATCGAATGCCTGAAAAACCTCAAAGAAATTGGCTATCAGACCGGATGTGGCTTTATGGTCGGCGTACCTTTTCAAACAAATAAAGACATTGCTGAAGACATGATATTTATGCAAGTATTCAAACCTCACATGGTCGGACTCGGCCCATTCTTGCCGCACAAAGAGACACCGTTTCGTAATTATAATCCCGGGAGCATTGAGCTTACATTATTTTTAATAAGTCTGACACGCATAATGCTTCCGAATGTGCTTCTCCCCTCCACCACTGCTTTGGGAACAGCAAGCGGAAACGGCAGACAGCTTGGTGTACTTGCAGGATGCAATGTTGTTATGCCGAATCTTTCGCCAATGAGCGTAAGGAAAAAATACATGCTTTACGATAATAAAGTAGGGACAGAATTTGATGCAGAAACCGGTATAAGAATTCTTCGGAAGCAGATGGATGAAATCGGGTACGAAGTAGTTTGCACTCGAGGCGATTATAGAGAGAATTAATTTTACGCATAGCCTTGAAAGGAATCTGAAATTATGATTAAAATAGCAATTTACGGAAAAGGTGGAATTGGTAAATCGACAACCGTTGCAAATATTGCGGCTGCACTTGCCGATGATGGCTATAAAGTTCTGCAAATCGGTTGTGATCCCAAAGCCGATTCTACTGTTCTTCTTCGCGGTAAAGAAAAAATGACAACCATACTCGATCTTGTCAAGGAAAAAGGAAATGATTTTGAACTTTCCGAAATGGTCAGAATCGGATATAAGGGGGTAATTTGTGCCGAAGCCGGCGGTCCCGCCCCTGGAACTGGTTGTGCAGGCAGAGGAATAATTGCCGCATTGGAAAAACTTTCTGAAAAAGGTGTTTACGAGACATATGAACCTGATATAGTTCTTTTCGATGTACTGGGAGATGTCGTTTGCGGCGGTTTTACAATGCCAATGCGACCGGGTTACGCCGAATATGTTTTTGTTGTTACAAGCGGTGAAAATATGTCTATTTATGCCGCGGCAAATATTGCGATGGCAGTCGACAATTTCAAAAGCAGAGGGTATGCTAAATTCGGTGGAATAATACTTAACAAGCGCAACGTTAAAAATGAATTTGAAAAGGTTACGGAGCTTGCAAGCGACATAAAAAGTGAAATAACAGGAACACTTTCACGAAGTGAAACAGTGCAGGAAGCAGAAGAGCTCTCTAAAACAGTAGTTGAAGCATTTCCAAAAAGTGATATGGCGAGTGAATACAGGCTGCTCGCTAAGAATATAATCAAAAAATGCGAGGGGGTGTAATGTGAATACAATAAAAAAACTCGGAGACCGAGATAACAAATGCATTGCTGCAGTGAAATTCAAAGATGCATCATACCCCTCACCGTTCAGATCAGGTCTTGAGTTTTCAGCACCTGCAAGAGGGACTTGGAATATAGTTCATACCGGTATGTTGATTCCGGAAGCACATCAAATATTTGTCTGTGCACAAGGGTGTTTACGTGGTGTTGTTCTTACTGCGGCAGAACTTGGAATGAGTGAAAGATTCTCAACGATTACTGTAAATGAAAGCAATGTCATTACAGGCGATAATGAAGAACTGATAATTGAGGGTGTTACCGATATAATAAATAAGCTCCCAAAGAAGCCGAGAGCTATTCTTGTCTATACGAGCTGTGTACACCACTTCCTGGGATGCGATCTTTCAATTTGTTACAAAGAGTTAAGAGAAAGATTCCCTGACATAAAATTTACCGATTGCTATATGAATCCCATTATGAGAAAAAGCGGTATGACACCTGATGCGAAAATGAGGCAGCGTTTATACAGTTTACTTGATAAGACGGATTTATCACCAAATGTGATTAGTATCGTAGGCAATGATTTACCTCTTGATAAAGACAGTGAGATTGTTAAATTACTGAATGACAATGGATTTTCTCTGCTTGAAATACAGGATTGTAAATGCTTTGACGATTATCTTAAGCTTTCAAAAGCATCTCACTGTATCACAACATTTCCATCTGCAATGGCGGCTGGTAAAAGCTTGCAAAAAATACATAATCAGAATCATATGCATCTTCCTTTCAGTTTTGATTGTGATGAAATCACTGAAAATTATAGAGCTTTATGTGATAATCTTAACATAGATATTCCGGATTTTTCAGAATTAAAGTACAAGTGCAACGAGGAAATCACGAAAGTCAAAAATTTGATCGGTGATACTCCGATTACCATTGATTACACAGCTTTCACAAGACCGCTTAGCCTTGCAAAACTTCTTCTTGTGAATGGATTTAATGTTACAAAGATCTACGCTGACACATTTACTTTTGAGGAAGAAAAGGATTTTATATATCTTAAAGAGAATTATCCTGAATTACTATTGTATCCTACTGTACATACATGCATGAGAGTTGAACCAAGATGCTCCGAAGTTAAAACAGTTGCAATCGGACAAAAAGCCGCTTTTTTTAGTGGAACTGACTATTTTGTAAACATCGTCGAGAACGGAGGATATTACGGTTTTGAAGCGATTATAAAGTTATGTAAAGATCTTAAAGAGGCATATTTATCCCCTAAGGATGCAAAGAGTCTTATACAAATTAAAGGAATGGGGTGCTGTGGTTGCACATGAAACAGACTGCAAGAATAATTTCGACCTATACAGGTGATACGAGCGGAGTATGCTCTGCCCTTTTTGAGCTTGGAGGGCTAATTGTAATGCACGATCCGTCGGGTTGTAATTCAACATACAGTACTCACGATGAACCTAGATGGTATCACACGGACAGTCTTGTTTTTATATCGGGGCTCACGGAAAAAGATGCTATATTCGGAAATGATGAAAAATTAATCACAGACACCGTACAGGCTGCCAAAGAACTTAATCCCCGTTTCATAGCAATTGCGGGATCACCTATTCCTTACTTGACCGGTTGTGATTTAAATTCAGTTGCCAAAGAGATTGAAAACAGATGTGGAATACCAACATTCGGATTTGAAACAGCCGGTATGCAATCATATATTCACGGTGCCTCAATGGCTTTCTCTGAATTCACGTGCAGAATGTGCAAAAAAACAGAAACCAACAGTGATTTTTCAATAAATATTCTTGGAGTGACTCCGCTTGATTTTTCCGTAAACGGCAGTGTAGCTTCTATGAAGCATACATTTGAAAAATGCGGCATTAAAATCAATTCTGTTATGGCTATGGAAAGTTCTTTTACCGAAATAGAGAATGCAGGAAACGCAAAAGCTAACCTTGTTGTATCTTCGTGCGGACTTGAATGTGCCAAGATAATGAAAAAAAAATTTGGAATACCATATGTTATCGGTGTACCCTATGGCAAAAAACTTACTGAGCAGCTTGTTAACGACATAAACCGATGTATGATAACTTCAGAAGATATGATTTCCGTTCAAGCCAACGATACGAAAAATGTCATTATAATCGGAGAAAGCGTCACATCTCTATCTCTTGCACATGCTATACGAAACGAAGCAGGAATCGAAGCAAAAGTAATTTCAGCTGTCAACACACCACAAGCTCTTCTTTCTGTATCATGTGTAAATGCTGTATTTGAGGATGAAATCATACCAATAATAAAAGATGCGAAAAATATCATTGCCGACCCGATGTACAAACCGATTTGCTCGGATAAAACAAATTTTATAGAACTTCCTCACGAGGCTTTTTCCGGAAGAATTTATCGTGACAACATTCCGAATCTTATAGGCAGTATTAAATATATTACCGACAAATTGAAATAGCGGAGAATTAAAATGAAATCAATATTTAAACTTTTATTACTGTTGATTGCAAGCATCGCTATCATAACATTATATTCTTGCGAAAATGATGAATCAAGCAATGGTACAAATAATACCGACAATAATACAATAACAATCACAGATCACCTTGGAATAGAAGTGACAGTTCCGAAAAATATCGAAACAATTGCAATAGGTAAAATTTATCCGTTGCCTTCTGTAGTTGCAATTTTCTTTGATTCGGCCGAGAAAATAATCGGTATGCCGGAACAATGCATGACAGCGGCACAAAGTAGCCTGCTCGGAGAACTGTATCCAGAAATACTCAACGCCGAAACAGACTATATTAACGGTGCAAATCTCAACATTGAAGCTTTACTTGAACTAAATCCCGATATTTTTCTATATAATGCAGCGGACGTTCAGCATGGCGAGATTTGCAGGAAAGCAGGAATTCCCGCAATAGCGGTTTCCGTCAATAAATGGGACTATGATGCTGTCGTAACACTTGAAAATTGGATTGAATTACTTTCACAGATTTTCCCCGAAAATGAAAAGAAAAAACTCGTTGATAACTATAGTAAAGAAGTAATGGACAAAATAAACGAACGCACAAAAAATCTGTCGGAAGCTGATAAAGAGGACATATTCTTCCTATATCAATATACAGACACTATGATTGCAACAAGCGGAAATCGCTTCTTCGGTCAATGGTGGGCAGATGCCGTCGGTGCAAAAAATGTTGGACAGGAAATCAATAAGGATAATTCCGTAACAGTAAATATGGAGCAGATTTACACATGGAATCCGGAATGTATCCTTATAACAAATTTCACTACAGCACAACCCGAAACACTTTATGATGATCCAAAATGGGCTGAAATTGATGCTGTCAAAAACAAGAGAGTATACAAAATGCCGCTCGGAATGTACAGAAGCTATACTTGTGGTGTTGATACCCCTGTTACACTTTTTTGGATAGCAAAGACAGTTTATCCGGAAATATTCAAGGATATTGATATAATCGAAGAAACAAAGAAATATTACAAAGACGTATTCGGAGTAAATCTAACTAATGAACAGGCAGAACAGATTTTTGCACCTGCATCCGAAGCATCGGCGTTTTGAAAAGAGGATATTATGAGTTTAAATGAAACAGTAAGTGCCGAAAGACGTCATATAGGATTTTTCGGTTTAAGGAATGCAGGGAAATCAAGCCTGGTCAATGCAGTTACCGGTCAGCAATTATCCGTCGTATCCAACTATAAAGGCACAACAACCGACCCCGTAAAAAAGGCAATGGAGCTTCTTCCGCTTGGTCCTGTTGTAATAGTTGATACCCCCGGTATTGATGATGAGGGAGATTTGGGAGAACTCAGAGTAAAGAAAGCAAAAGAAACTCTTACAAGTACTGATATTGCAGTTTTGGTATGTGATGCAACTTCGGGTTTAACAGATTGGGATGAAAAATTAATCTCTATGTTTGACGAGAAAAAGACACCGTATATTATAGTATATAACAAGAGTGATCTTTTAGAAAATATACCTGCTAATACCGAAAATACAATTTATGTCAGCGCCAAAAGCGGATATGGTATAAGTGAATTGAAAGAAGCTCTCGGAAAATTTAAAGGTACTGTTGAGAACACAAAATATATTGTTGCCGACCTTTTAACTCCCGGTGATGTCGTTATACTCGTCATTCCGATTGACGAAGCAGCACCCAAAGGAAGATTGATCCTTCCGCAGCAGCAGACAATCCGAGATATTCTTGAAGCGGGCTGTATACCCGTATGTTGCAGAGATACAGAGCTTGCAACTACATTGGGAAGCCTTGCAAAAAAACCGAAAATGGTTATAACCGATTCTCAGGCATTCGGCAAGGTTTCTAAAATTGTACCTAGTGACATTACACTTACATCATTCTCAATATTATTTGCAAGATATAAAGGTGATTTAAAGGAATTGATTAAAGGTGCCTCACAGCTTTCAAAGCTGCGGCCGGGCGACAAAATTCTTATTTCCGAGGGTTGTACACATCATCGTCAATGTGGTGATATCGGCAGTGTAAAAATTCCCAATTGGATAGAAAAGTTTAGCGGTGTAAAACCGGAAATTACACTTACAAGCGGTGGAGAATATCCTGATAATCTCGATGAATATAAGCTTTGTATTCATTGTGGCGGTTGTATGCTTAATGAAAAAGAAATGCAGTCAAGAATTGACAGAGCAAAAGAAGCAGGTGTTCCTATGGTAAATTACGGTATTGCAATCGCACATATGCATGGTATACTTAAAAGAAGTCTAGAAATATTTCCGGATATAGTATCAATGCTTGAGTAATATAAACCGATTTTGGCGTATATTATTATTTACATGTTTTGTCAAGATTTCTACACAGATGGATATTATAATTTGATATGGTTATATTATATCTAAATCACAAAAAGAGGAGAAACAATAATGTATATCACAAGTGACATCAAATATATCGGAGTCAATGATAAAAAGATTGACTTATTCGAAGGACAGTATCGCGTACCTAACGGTATTTCATATAATTCCTATGCTATTATTGATGAAAAGATTGCTATTATTGACACCGTTGATGCGATGTTTACCCACGAATGGCTCGATAATATTCAGAATACCCTCGGATCAAAAGCACCTAATTATCTTATAATTCAGCATATGGAGCCTGACCACTCTGCCAATATTAATACATTTGCGAAAGCATATCCTAATTGTACAATCGTATCTTCAGCTAAAGCATTCAATATGATGCAGAGCTTCTTTGGAACATCATTTGACGACAGAAGAATAGTTGTTGGCGAAGGAGATACACTTTCCCTTGGTTCACATACCCTCACTTTTGTAACAGCTCCTATGGTTCATTGGCCGGAAGTTATTGTAACATATGATGTAAAAGACAAGGTTCTTTTCTCGGCAGATGGTTTCGGTAAATTCGGAGCTCTTGACACGGATGAACCCTGGATTGACGAAGCAAGACGTTATTATATCGGAATTGTTGGAAAATACGGTGCACAGGTACAAGCACTTCTTAAAAAAGCAGCAACTCTTGATATTGCAAAAATTTGTCCTCTTCACGGTCCGGTTCTTTCCGATAATCTTGGATATTATCTTGAACTCTACAATACATGGTCATCATATTTACCTGAGGAAGACGGTATCGTTGTGGCATACACTTCTGTCTATGGAAATACCAAAAAGGCTGTCAACGAGCTCTGTGAGAGAATCAAAGCTAACGGATGTCCGAAGCTCAAGATTTACGATCTTGCAAGATGTGATATGTCCGAAGCGGTTGCAGATGCATTTAAATACAGCAAGCTCGTTCTCGCAACCACAACATACAACGCAGAAATTTTCCCGTTTATGCGCGAATTCATAAATCACCTGACAGAGAGAGCCTTCAAAAACAGAACTGTTGCTCTTATTGAAAACGGAAGCTGGGCACCTCTTGCTGCGAAAGTAATGAAAGGTCTTCTCGAATCTTGCAAGAACATTACATTTGCGGAGAATAATGTAAAAATCTTGTCAGCACTTAATGACGAAAGCCGCGCACAACTGAATGCTCTTGCAGATGAACTTTGTCAAGAATATCTTGCACAGAGAGATGAAACAGCCAACAAAAACGATCTTACTGCACTTTTTAATATAGGTTACGGTCTCTATGTTGTTACATCCAACGACGGCAAGAAAGACAATGGTCTCATAGTTAATACGGTTACTCAGGTTACTAATACACCTAACAGAATCGCCGTTACAATAAATAAAGAAAACTACTCACATCACATTATAAAGCAGACAGGCATTATGAATGTCAACTGTCTCTCGACAGAAGCTCCGTTCAAGGTATTTGAAGCTTTTGGCTTTGTAAGCGGAAGAAACGTTGACAAATTTGCCGATTGTGAACCACTTCGTTCCGATAACGGGCTCGCATTCCTCCCGAGATATATTAATTCTTTCATGTCTCTTAAGGTTGAGCGGTATATCGATCTTGATACACACGGTATGTTCATATGCAGCGTAACAGAGGCAAGAGTACTAAACAGCAACCCTACAATGACATATACCTATTACCAGGAAAACGTAAAACCTAAGCCTGAAACCGATGGTAAAAAAGGCTTTGTTTGCAAGGTTTGCGGATGGGTTTATGAGGGGGAAAATCTTCCGGACGATATTGTATGTCCTCTTTGTAAGCATGGTGCGGCTGATTTTGAGCCTATAGCATAAAAATTCAAGGAGTCTCTTTGCTTGAGACTCCTATTTATGTTTGGAATTATTAGATATAATTAATATTACAATATATAACTATTTATTTTATTTCCATCAAAATCTTTCCATATAAATGTGCCGTCTTCGAATGTCATATAACCATGATGGCTGTCCTCTTTTGGAATAGAAACAGAACCCGGATTCAGATACATGATATCACCACATTTCTCACATTTCGGAACGTGTGTATGCCCATGAAGCAATATATCGCCTTTGGATAACGGTGGAAGATTTGAAGTATTAAATTTATGTCCGTGGGTCGCAAAAATCATTGAATTCTCATGCGAAATAAGGCAATAATCAGCAAGAATCGGAAACTCCAGCACCATTTGGTCAACTTCTGTATCACAATTACCTCTTACACACAGGATTTTTTCTTTTAAAGGATTTAACATTTCAATTACTCTTTTAGGTGCATAATCCTTAGGAAGATCATTGCGAGGACCATGATATAATATATCCCCTAAAAGAAGAACTTTGTCAGCTTTCTCATTCTTTAATGCTTCAAGTACCTTTTCGCAATAGTACGATGATCCATGAATATCTGATGCTATTAAGTATTTCATTATAATAATTCCTTCCTATTATTTATAAATCTCTGTTTCGGACCAAACTTCGCCGATTAATCCATTGATTGATTATTCACGCCTTTGAGCTTTGTAACATAATTTTGCCATAAGTTCAAAAATATTTCAAGTGTAAATATATTAATTTGTTCCGAAATGTCCAATTACGCTTTTTATACTTGAAATAAATATCCCTTTATGATACATTTTAAAAATCAAAAAGGCACATTCACTAAAAAATACCATAAATTGGAGATTCAATGAGAAAAAACTGCGATAAATATGTAAAAGAATTCTAAAAGAGCATTGCAGAAGTATATAATCCCGGTAAAAACTATTTTATACCAAAGTTACATGCAGCAGCTGTTATAAGAGCAGTTGAGTTTGATCGAAGCAGTATTTAATTTAAATTCGCAAAAAATGACAAGTATATAATATTTAGAATATAAAATTTTAAGCCTACACTGTAAAAAGTGCAGGCGTTTTTTTGACATTAAACTCCTGAATAAGCAGCAAAACCGCCGTCAACAGGAACAACTACACCGTTTACAAAACCGGAAGCTTCGTTAGAAATGAGCCAAAGGAGTGTACCATCAAGGTCTTCGGGAGTACCGAAACGGTTCATCGGTGTGTGGGAAAGGATCTTATCTGTTCTGGGAGTGGGAGTACCATCGGGATTGAATAGAAGGCTCTTATTCTGTGCCGTTACAAAGAACCCGGGAGCTATTGCATTTACTCTAATTCCCACGGGGGCAAAGTGAACTGCAAGCCACTGAGTGAAGTTTGAAACAGCAGCCTTTGCACCTGAGTAAGCAGGAATTTTTGTAAGAGGTCTGAATGCGTTCATTGATGAAACATTGATGATGACGGGAGCATCTTTCTTTGCCATATCACGAGCAAAAACCTGAGTGGGAAGAAGTGTACCGATAAAGTTAAGATTAAATACAAACTGTATGCCGTCGGGATCAAGATCAAAAAATGTCTTAATATCCTTTGTAGACTCAGGGTCAAGATCCTCAGGGAACTGATATTCATTTGTAGTTGTTCCTTTAGGACTATTTCCACCGGCACCGTTAAGAAGAATATCACAACCGCCGTAAGTTTCATCAATTATTTTTTTTGTTGCAATAAGACTTTCCTTATCAAGTACATTTGTCTTAATTCCAATTGCCTTACCACCGTCAGCAACGATTTCTTCTGCAACTTTTTTAGCTGCATCCTCGTTAAGGTCAAGTATAGCAACGTTAGCACCACAAGCTGCTATTGTCTTTGCAAAGCCTGCACAAAGTACACCGCCACCGCCCGTAACCACGGCAGTTTTACCTGTAAGATCAATTGTAAAAGGTAGTTTTTTCATGTTATTATTTCCTCCTGAAGTGAATATTTTTGATTTAAAAAAATGCGAGCAACATATACTCCTTTATAATTCGTATCAAATACCAACAAAGAGTCCAAGGGATTATCGGCCCATCTTAGTACATTTTAGAACAAGGGTACCATGTCACTGATTAATATATTCTACGAGCATCCAAATTTATCAGGTATAGCCTTAACTCCTGTAACGGGACTACTAAATTGAAAATATTTACAAAAACAGAGCCCGGAGATAACTCCGAGCTTTTAAATTCATTAGTGGTAGTAGGATACAAGGTGCGGGAATGCAGCTTCCATGATTTCATAGAAATACCACTTGTTGAAATCAAGATCTGCGAAAGGAATACCCTTTTCATTTATATAAGCACCAATTGCTGTCGAATTGGGAATTCTGTCTGCAGCTCTGTTAAGAATCTTTACTGCTTCTGCTCTTGTAATTTCATTAGATGGTCTGAACTCACCATTTTCATAGCCGTTGATAAGTCCTGCAACCTTGCAAGCTCCGATGTATGAAACTGCCCAGTGATCTTTTCCAACATCGATAAATGACGCATCTTCGTTAAGCTCAATATCAAGGTATCTCTGCATAATTGTTGCAAATTCCGCTCTTGTGATATTACTATCAGGATGGAATGTATTATCGTCGTAACCCGTCACAATATCATTCTCATATACAAATGCTATATAGTTAGCTGCCCAATGACCGGCAGGTACGTCAGAGAAGTTAGCAGTGTAAATCTTTGTACTGTCAAAGTTTGCAGATGCCCTTGCAATTATTGTTGCGGCTTCAGCTCTCGTAAGAGGAGCATCAGCTCTCACTTCGCCACCGGGATAACCGACAATGAAAGGACTGTGCATATCATCTGTTTTATCTACGTAAATAGCTCTAAATGTAACATTCTTTGTGATCTTATAAACCTCAACGCTTATAAGTGTAACACCGTCAACAGACCATCCTGCAAACACCTTACCATCCGGAGCTATAACAGCAGGAGAACCACTTACATAACCGTTAAGTGCAACAGTATACTTAAACTTCTGACCGTCGGGGATAACACCTTCACCTGCATTAAACGTGACGGTATACGTTGTTGTCATACCTCCGGAAGAAGATGATACTCCACCAATACCCGGATCAACAATGACGGGAGAATTAGGTCTTGTAATTGCAGTATCACTTACTGAAGAATCAGAGTTACCCGAATTAGTTACTGTTGTTACAGAGACATTATACTTTTTGTTTGTTTCAATACCATTATTGAATGTAAGATTAAATTCTGTTTCAGAACCGCTTGGATATATTCTTTCCGTTGCAATCACAGTACCACTCTGATCTGTAATAACAACTTCATAATAACCAACTTTTTCAACATCTTCTTCATCTACAGTCCAAGAAACTGTAATCTCTTTAGGTTTTGTGGTAATTTCGAGATCGTTAATTTCAGGAGAAATTCTTTCAGAAATAAGAATATCATCCGCATCACTAACATATTTGTTAACCTTTTGGTCGCCGATTACATAAATATCATTCCAGCCCTTAAGTCCATCAATATCTCCATCAAAAACACTAATGAGACTATTATTTTCGTCTTCGATTATTTGCTTAAGAGCAGCAGCAGGATTATCGCTTTCCGCTATATCACTTGTTAAGCCAAAGTTAACGGTAGCAATAATCTTCTTTTCGTCGGCAGAATTAATGAAACCTTTATCAACGCCTTCTTCAAATCTATCCGTAACATACCAACCAAAAAGAACATCACCAGTTGCAGTATCAATAAGATTTTCTATAAGGTTTGTTTCTTCAGTAGTTATAACCTCGTATTCATCAGCATCTGAATAACCTATAATAACATCAGCCATCTTGTCAGAATTAACATCAAATTCATTGCCGTCTTTATTAATGAGTGTAAGTGCTTCGACATTATAGGTGAAACCAAAATGTCCAACACCGTACGTACCACCCTCGACGGAAATAGTTGCTGTTGCAATTTCTGAATCTACATCATATACGAAATCAATCGCATATTCAGGTGCAGATGTTTGTGCATTTGCGGTAAATACTGCTGTTGAAGTGAGTATTGTACCGGCAAGAATTAAGGAAAGCAGTCTCTTTGTCTTTTTCACTTTCTCTTCCTCCGAAAATAGAATTTTGATAAAAGGGAACCAATTTCCCTATACATAGTATCATTTTACATCATAAATTAGTTCTTGTCAAGTGTTTTTTTAATTATTTTGAGCCAAAAAGGCAATTATTTTTAATTTTTTTTTGGAAAATAAGTCAAAATTGAATTATTCATCAAATAAACTCCACTATATTACCTATGAAGAAAATATTTCACATATCGTTTCTTGACAATATAATGAAATAGTTATATAATAATTAATATATTTGTGTAAGGAGAGCATATGTTTAATTTTTTTATAAAGTTATTCGTAAAGAATCACACAAATCTCAGCTGTGCAAAAGTAAGACAATCATACGGAACCTTTGCCGGAATTTTTGGAATTATAACAAACCTGATTCTTTTTGTACTTAAGTTGGTTATAGGTATACTCTCTGGAAGTATTTCCGTTCTTGCCGATTCAATCAACAACCTTGCCGATTCCGGTTCTTCAATCCTGGCAATTGTCGGTTTCAAGCTTTCTTCAAAGCCCGCTGATGCCGATCATCCTTACGGTCACGAAAGGATGGAGTACCTTACGGGACTTGGAATATCTGTTTTAATTATTGTTATCGGTTTTGAGTTTTTCACAAGCTCTTTCAAGAAACTATTTTCTTCAGAAATGCCGAATTTCAGCAAAATAACATTTATCATTCTGATTATTTCAATTTTCTGTAAAATATTTCAGGGATATTTTTACAGAAAAGTCGGAAAACTCATCGAGTCCGAAACTTTGATTGCTGCTTGTACAGATAGCTTCAACGATGTAATTGCAACCTCGGCGGTTTTAATTTCCGCATTTATTTCTTTTCAATTCGGAATTGTTTTGGATGGATTTATCGGTATTACTGTATCAATTTTTATAATTTATTCCGGAATAAAGCTTGTAATTGAAACCGCTAACCCTCTTATCGGAACAGTTCCTGACTCGAAAACAGTTGCAAGGATTTCTGAAAAATTAAAAGAATATGACATGATTTTAGGCATACATGATCTCGTGATACATTCTTACGGTGCTAACAAATGCTTCGCATCGGTTCATGCAGAAGTAGACGCAAATTCGGACATTACTAAAGTTCATGACACTATAGATATGATAGAGCGCGAATTTATGACTAACCTCGGAATCAACCTGGTAATTCACATGGATCCTATCGTTACCGACAGTCCTGTGGTAACAGAATGTCGTGAAAGCATAAGCGAGATTCTTTCGGCTGTTTCCGACGAAATTTCAATGCACGACTTCAGGGTAGTAATAGGAGAGTCACACACCAATCTTATTTTTGATATATGTATCCCCTACTCTTTTAAGCTCTCCGAGGATGAGCTGAAGCAAATTATATCAGAAGAAGCAAAAAAAGTAAATCAATCATGGTATACTGTTGTTACCGTGGACAGGGATTTCAATAATTCGACGAAGAAATAAAATGAAAGGGAAAAAAGATGCTGTTATCTATTCTAAGTAGCTACGGTGACAATCCGAGAATTGCCATTATTACCATCCTGCTTATGATTCCGTCTTTGCTTATTGCTTTAACGGTGCATGAATACTGTCATGGCAGAATGGCTCTTGCACTGGGTGATAAAACTGCGCTTATGTACGGAAGGTTAAGTCTTAATCCGTTGCATCATCTTGACCCGATTGGCGCATTGATGCTGTTGCTTTTCGGATTTGGTTTTGCAAAACCCGTTCCCGTGAATATGCGTAACGTCACCAAGGTTAACTACAAGGTCGGTACTATACTTATTTCTCTTGCCGGGCCTTTATCAAATTTCTTACTCGCACTTATGGGAGTTTTTGGTTACCTTGTTACCCTGACTGTCATTTATGGTACAGGCAATTTTTCAAATTTTGCTGTAATATGCGTGGAATTCTTTTTGTACTTCTCTTATATGAATATTGGTTTGGGTGTGTTCAACTTAATTCCCATTCCTCCCCTTGACGGCTCAAGAATTCTTACCGTATTCTTACCTGCAAAAGCTCAGATTTGGTTTCACAGGTATGAAAATATTATTCAGCTTCTGATTTTTGCACTTTTATTTACAAATGTTTTGGGTAACTTCCTTTACGGAATGAGAGAAATTATATTTAACGGCTTTGCAAAACTTATATCGCTTTTGCCGTTCATAATAGGATAAGGAAATAATATGCCAAGAGAAAACAATATAACTTCGTCAGAGATTGAAACTTTAAGCATACTTGAAGAAAATGATGGACTTACGTTTTCATTGGAGGAAGTATTTGAAGGGCCTCTTGATCTTCTGCTTGCCTTAATTGCAAAAAACAAGGTAAGCATATATGATATTCCGATTCAGCTGATTTTTGAACAGTATATGGAATACATTGCTCAAATGGAAAAATTCAATATGGAAGTTGCATCGTCCTTTATAGTCATGGCAGCACAGCTCATGGTCATAAAGTCGAGAATGCTTCTACCGCCCACAGAAGCGGACGAAGAAGACCCACGACAAGAGCTTGTTGATATGCTTCTCGAATATCAACGTGCAAAAGAAACCGCCACTGAGCTTCACGACAGAGAACTGACATACATGGGACGTTTTGAAAAGCCTCCGGAAAAAATCGAAACAGAGCCGGAATACACGTTATTACATGATATTCAATTGCTTAGGGAAGCATTTGTCAGGGCATATTCAAGGAAATTTTCATCGGAAGATCTGATTCCGCTTGAAGAACCGATTGATGAGCTAATTACCGCTACAAGACAAATCAGTGTCACAGAGAAAATTGAGTCTGTAGTCGGCGTTCTGAAAACTGTCAAGAGAACTACACTTGGAAGTATTTTCATAACATCGGAAACAAAGCACGAGCTTGTTGCAACATTTCTTGCTTTACTTGAGCTTGTAAAAGGTCGTCGTGTCACGGTTATATATCTTGCCGAGGAAGATTATTCCGACTGTGATATTGAATACAACGAAAACTCCGATGATGAGCCGTTGGAAATAACAACCGATGATGTCGTGTCTGAACTCGAATATTAAGCGAAAGGATTTATCATGGAAGAACAAAACATTCAAAATAACGGTATTCAGCTTGATTTGGCATTTGATCTTGATTACTTTGTTATTGCCGCTGAGGCAGCTTTATTTGCTGTTGGAAGTGCACTGGCATATGACAAACTTGCTGAGGCACTGGACACAAGAGTTGAATATGTTCCGATAATACTTGAAGAACTCAAAAAAAGATACAGTGAACGGGATACTGCAATCGAAGTTGTTGTAATGAAGAATTACGCGGAGCTATGTACAAAAAGTGTATATGGTGATATAGTAAGAAAAGCTCTTGAAATACGCAAAAATCAGCCGTTATCCAAAGCTGCGCTTGAAGTACTTGCAGTTATTGCATACAACCAACCCACAACAAGAGCATTTGTTGAAAAGGTACGTGGCGTTGAATCCCCCTCGGTTATTACAACACTTGCGGAAAAAGGACTTATCGAAGAATGTGGAAGACTGGATACTCCGGGAAGACCTGTTTTGTATGCGACAACACCGATATTTTTAAGAACATTCGGATTGTCAAGCATAGAAGAACTTGGACCTGCTCCCGATGTCAGCGGTATGGCAGAGCTGAGCGGAAAAGCGGAGGAACTGTTACTTCTTCAACAGAATCCATACCATGAAGATCAATTGACCTTTGATGAGGATGCATTTATGGTTACTGTTTCCCCCGACAATGAAGCATCAGACAATTCTTCTGATAAACCGCAAGTTGGCATCAACGATGAGGTTTAAATAAAACAGAAAACTTTTAAAATCAAATACATAAGGAAGGTGTCAAAATGAAAGTTTATTTATCTTGTGACCATGCAGGAATCGAGCTTAAGAACGAAATTTGTGAATACGTTGCCGGCAAAGAAGGCTATGAGGCTATCAACCTCGGGATCGAATCCGGTGAAAAAATCGACTATCCCGTAGCCGCCGAGAATCTTTGCAAAAAGGTTTTGGAGTACAATGCTTTAGGAATTCTTATCTGCGGAACCGGTATAGGAATGTCAATGTCTGCAAACAAAGTTAACGGAATCAGAGCCGCTGCGGTAAGTGAACCCTACAGTGCAAAACTCACAAGAACTCACAATGATGCGAACGTACTCTGCATTGGTGCAAGAGTGGTAGGGCCCGAACTTGCCAAAATGATTGTAGACAGCTTCCTTGAGGCTGAATTCGAAGGTGGCAGACACAAGACAAGAGTCGATCTTATGTCAGATATTGAAAGCAGAAACAAATGAATAATAAAATGAGTCGAGGAGCAAGGTATATTACTACCTTGCTCCTATTAGAATACATATGCTATTTAGTTAAGCAAATTGGTATTTACAAAGTACCCGTCATTGAAACGATTGCACAGGCGCAACCAAAAATCCCCATACACGAGGATGCAATTGTCCATTTCTTTTTATGTTGCTTGTGGTATGCGATTGCATTGCACAATTCTTTCACACCTAATACTAATACTACGAATTGAAGTAATCTAATAGTATTCATACAATCACACTCCTTTGTCAAATTCTTATTTGTTTGGCAATTTAATAATAAACAGCAAAACTAATTCGGCAATTAAAGATACTGTAATCAATAAGCCAACAACAGAGAAAAAACTAATGCCATAGAACAAAGGACACAATAACAATACTATACCAACATAAAGCAAGACCTTTGTTGCTGTTATAACATGCTGTTTATCTGCAAATAAGTGAATCAACAGTAAAGCGAGGACAGCAACTGTAATTATTGCTGTAAGAAGCGGAGCAAAATTTGCATATCCAAATGGTGTCAAATCAAAGTAGGAAAATGTTTTTCTCCATGGTTCTTCATTTGGATTAGCAAAATTACATACTGCACCATAAGGTGAGATTTCCAAAATCAATGCAACAACCGGGAATATCAAATAAAGGATTTTCTTTTTCATATGGATAACCTCCTTTATCAAATTCCTATTTAATTCGTATTTGAACTCAAGGATTGCATCTCTTACAAGGCTGGTAGCCTTGTGCAATAATCGCATCCCTGTCGCTGTCGCTTCCTTTATTCTTGTCTTTTATTTGTTTGGCGGAACTGCAGGAAGCAAAATGAAATTTCTTCGTGTTTTTGTTCAAAATATATGTTGTTGAAACATCAGTAGAATCTGAAGCACCATTCTGCTTCTTTTCTGATTTAACAGAATCGGACTCGGTAGACACAGTATCACTTCTTGTTTTGTTATCATTCGATATAATTTCTTTTGCTTCATTATCTGCAATTTCATCCGTAATACCCGCTGTGTCTTTATAGGTTTCTTCCGTGAAAACCGTTTCAGTCTCTTCGGTTTTATTTTCTGATTTCTCAGTTTCGTTTACGCGAAGACCATCCAATTCAATATCTGTTTTTTCATTATTCGATACACTTTCAATCTCATTTTCGTAATCTGGAACGTTATCATTATCATCAAACAGCACAGACATATCTGTCCTCGATGATAACGTAATCTTTTCATATTCGGCTTTGGGATCAATGCCCGTATCAATTTCAATATTCCGTGAACAGCCGACAAATAAAGCCTGTATTACAATGCAAAAAACTAAAATGTATTTTAACTTAATCCCTCTCACTATCGTTTACCCTCTTTTATTACAACATTCTTTTCACCGAGACATCTTTTTAACATAAAAACAAAAGTTTCATTAAGATTCACATTCAAATTGAGCTTTACAATCTTTCCTGTATTTTCAAGTAAAATAAAAACGGGACTGTTTCCGTACTCGAAAATTTCACAAAGATTAATACACTTTTTGAATTCATCACAATATTCATTTTTCACTTTTAGAAATAGTGAATAAATAAAGCCGTTCGCGTGAGGCTGACCATTAAAGGAATCGACCTGAGATGAATATAATTTGTTTTTGATAATGTCTGTATTGTTTGAAGATTCCATTCTGTTTTCAGAAAACGAATCAACTTGAACATCAGCTTTGGTATTCCTAACTTTGAGCGTCCCGTTTTTATATACAGGATACACGTTTTCCACTATCAACTTCGCTTCGTCTTTTTGCTTATCTTCTGCTTGTTCACGTGACTCTTTAATGCTTATTTTGCCTGCAAAAGCAGCAATTTTGCCGTTGTATAATTCCGATGAATACATTTCAAATATCTTTGGAAATATAATAAGTTCTATTGTACCGGAAATATCATCACAATCGCAGAAAAGCATTTTTGCATTATTCTTTGTTTGTTTTACTTTGCAATTTTTAAGCATACCCGTGATAACAATCTTTTGCCCTTCGCTGAATGCTCCGCTGCCATCATCGCCGAATGAATTATTGATTTCCTCTATCGACACAGCGCCAAGTCTTTCAGTATATTCTGTGTATTCGAGAAGCGGATGTCCGGAAAAGTATATGCCTGCCACATCTTTCTCCATTATTAACTTTTCCATAAAAGAAAGCTCTTCAACATCCGGGTAATCAATTATCAAGCGTTTCGGAACTTCATCTGTTGAAAGTTGTGAAAATATGTCTATCTGACCTTTTACATCAGAATTTTTGACTTTCGCCAGATTTTTTAACGCAGAAGAATAAACACTCAAAAGCTGACTACGTTTTTTTCCAAAGCAGTCAAAGGCACCGCTCTTGATAAGATTCTCGACCACTTTTTCATAAACGTCAAAATCCATTGTTCTTGAAAGAAAGTCCTCAAAGCTGTTATATTCTCCATTAAGATTTCTTTCTTCGATTATTCTGGTTAAAACATTTCTACCAATATTTTTAATCGCAAGCAATCCAAAACGAATATTGTCACCCTCGACAACAAAATCAATTCCACTTTTGTTTACACAAGGTGCCAAAACCGTGATCCCCTGCTTACTCATTTCCGAAATATAAGCTGCTACTTTGGTCTCATTATCAAGCACCGCAGTAATAAGTGAAGACATATATTCTTTCGGGTAATGACACTTAAGATATGCTGTCCTGTAAGCAACAACGGAATATGCGCAGGCATGTGACTTATTGAAAGCGTATTTTGCAAACTCGGACATTTCATCATATATCTTTAATGCATCTTCTTCTTTAACACCACGTTCGATAGCTCCCTCGCATTCAACACTGCCGTCATCCCTCTTTTTACCGTAAAGGAAATACTGCTTTTCCTGTTCCATTTCGGCAACTTTCTTCTTACTCATGTAACGTCTGACAACATCCGCTCTGCCATATGAATAGCCTGCAAGAACACGAAAAATCTGCATTACCTGTTCCTGATAGACAACGCAACCGTTTGTGACATCAAGTATATCTTTTAATCTCTCATCAAGATATTTGATTTTTGAGGGATTTCTTCTGTTCTCGATAAATTTCGGAATAGAATCCATAGGTCCCGGTCGATAGAGTGAAATAGCGGCGGTAATATCTTCGATGCTTTTTGGTTCAAGACGCATAATAAGGCTTTTCATACCTGCAGATTCAAGCTGGAATATCCCCTCGGTTTCTCCCGAAGAAAGCATTTTGAATGTTGCTTCGTCCTCAAGTGAAATACTTTCTATATCAAAATCCGGTACTGTTTGTCTTATGCGCTCTTGAGTATTATGAATAATCGTAAGATTTCGAAGTCCGAGAAAATCCATTTTCAGAAGCCCAAGCTCGGCTATTTCATTCATGTTATACTGTGTAACCACCACACCGCCGTTAAGTGACAGCGGAACGTATTCATCAACAGATTTGTCGGATATTACTACGGCTGCGGCATGAGTAGAAGTATTTCTCGGCATTCCTTCAATTTTCTTTGCAATGTCTATAAGTCTTTTAACTGTTGGATTTTCATTGTACAATTGCAAGAGCTCTGAAACATCGGAAAGTGCTTTTTCAATTGTTACATTAAGTTCTTTCGGAATAAGCTTGGCAACAGTATCTGCATCAGCGTAAGGTATATCAAGAGCTCTTGCGGCATCTCGTATAGCAGCCCTTGCAGCCATCGTACCAAAAGTTATAATCTGTGTTACTCTCTCTCGTCCATATCGCTCGGATACATAATCTATAACTTCGTTGCGTCTTTCGTAACAGAAATCCACGTCAAAGTCAGGCATACTTACACGTTCAGGATTAAGGAAACGTTCAAATAGAAGGTTATACTTTATTGGGTCAACATCCGTAATTCCAAGGCAATAAGCGGCAAGACTTCCGGCTCCGGAGCCCCTGCCAGGACCTACGGGAATATCTTTTGATTTGGCAAATGATACGTAATCAGCAACAATAAGGAAATACTCAACAAATCCCATCTTCACTATTATATCGGTCTCATTGTTAAGTCTTTCGATATATTCTTCAATATTTACGGACTCACCGAGTTTTTGACGAGACCTTATCCTATTGTTAAGTCCGTCGCGACATCCCTTAATAAAAAAGTCATGTACCGATGAACCATCATCCGGAATAAATGCCGGCAAGAAAACTTTACCGAAATCAAAGTCGAAATTACATCTATCTGCAATCTTAACGGTGTTTTCAAGTGCTTCGGGAATATCCTCAAAAAGACGGAACATTTCCTCATAAGACTTTATATAAAATTCTTCCGTTTCAAATTCGAGAGAATTATTTGTTTGAATTGAAGTAAGAACACTGTGCGTCTTTGAGTCATCTTTGGTAATATAGTGTGCATCGTTAGTTACAACAAGAGGTATTCCCGTTTCTTTAGATAAACGCTTCAGAGAAAGTGCAACTATCTTCTCATCTTTTATTCCGTGATCCTGAATCTCAAGATAGAAATTATCTTTCCCGTAAATACTTTCGAGAAAAAGAGCGTGTTCTTTCGCTCCTTCATAATCATCATTGATTATTCTTTGTGGAATATAACCGCCAAGACATCCGGATAAAGCAATTAGTCCTTCACTGTATTGGGTCAAAAGCTCAACATCTGCCCGAGGCTTTGCATAGAAACCTTCAGTAAAAGCCTTTGATACTATTTTTATAAGATTCTTATATCCGGTTTGATCTTTACACAAGAGGACAAGATGATAATAAGCGTTTCCATCAAGTCGACTTTTATCGAACCTGCTTTTGGGGGCAACATAAATCTCACACCCAATTATTGGCTTAATTCCATTACTGCGAAGTTCTTTATAAAACTGAACACATCCGTACATTACACCATGATCAGTAATAGCACAGGCATTCTGTCCAAGCTCTGAAAGTCTTGCGGGAATATCTTTTATTCTGCAAGCACCATCAAGTAGACTATATTCGGTATGTAAATGAAGCTGAACAAATTCCGGCATAATTATGACCATCCTTTCCTGTCGATATGGGCTTGTGCGGTTATGGAGGAATCAAAGATTTTTCAAAAGAACATTATGAGTTCTTCTTTGCGATGCAAAATGTACGCGGGAAGAATGACACGTCACGAACCGAAATTCTAATTTTTTTAACTTGCTTCTCCGAAAAACTACTTTTCATCTTCCCATATATCACATATTTTCTTCAACCTATGGTTTACACACGATTTGGTTACCGGCGGATTATGAAGTGCTGCAAGCTCACCAAGTGAAAGATCTTCATTTTGAAGTCGTATGTCAGCTGTTTCTCGAAGTTCTGGCGTAAGAAAATTGAACTTTCCGCAATTTTTAAGACCGTCTATGGCATCGAGATGTTTACGTGCACTCGAAACTGTCCTTTGTATATTTGCAGCTTCGCAATTGACAACTCTGTTGCAGTTGTTACGTATATCCTTTTCGATCATAAGATTTGTCATTTCAAAGGAGCAATTGACAGCGCCGACAAAAGCAATAATGTCTACAATTGCACCACTATCTTTGAAGTATAATACATAGTGAGAACTCCGCTTTGTATATTTTGCGTAATACCCACAAATCCTCAGAAATCTTAAAAGCTCCCGAGACAAATTGAACCTTGACACAACAAATTCAAGATGATACCCGCTTACGGGTGAAATTGCACTTGCACATGATAAGAATACACCCTTTAAAAAAGAAGCCCTGCATGAATCACACATGAAATTTTCATACAATATACTATACGTAGTTCCGTCTGTATAGCTCAAATCCTTAAACAGCAAATTGGTACTTTTTTCATCGGAAATCTTAATTCTAAATTCATTTCTTTCACCTGTGCGTGTTGTAAACACTTCAGTCTTACAATCAGGATAAAACTCAGAAATAAGTTTACTTACTTTTTCTGTAGTTTCGGAATTTTCCGAAGTAAACTGTATTTTCCCCTTTTCAAACCACGAAGAAAAAAGAAGCATTCCGTAAAGCATGGATTTTCGACAACACCTTTTTTCACCTTTGGCTTTGAGAATCTCACTTTTAATTTTTCTTGTGAATGTCATTACAAATCCTCAACCACTCTTATTTCCGGTTCAAGCATAACATTACTTATTTCATAAACCTTATTTCTAACATATTCAATAAGATTCATAACATCTGCTGTTGTAGCTCCGCCCTTATTAACAATGAATCCAGCGTGTTTTTCTGAAATATATGCTCCGCCAATGTTGAACCCTTTAAGCCCCGCCTGTTCTATTAATGCACCGGCAAAATACCCCTCGGGACGTTTAAATGCACTGCCGCAGCTGGGATATTCAAGAGGCTGTTTTTCTTTTCGTGATTTCATGTTTTTTTCGGCTGTTTCCATCGGGTCAAACCCATCAGCTTTTGTAAGTTTCAACACAACTCCGGTGATTATACAATCAGGGTGATCAGAAAAATAACTGTGCCTATACCCAAAATAATTCATGTCCGGATCATTTATAAGACGAGAAATTTCACCATCGGAATTTATATACTCTACATAAAAAATAACTTGCTTCATTTCACCGCCATATGCTCCCGCATTCATAAATACAGCTCCTCCGACACTCGCCGGGATTCCGTAGGCAAATTCAAGTCCACTGTAACCCAACCTGAGGAGCTTTGCCGACAAGGAAGTAAGCGAATATCCTGCAGAGACATATACGTAACGATCAATCTCGCTATATTTATTGGAAAAATCACAGTACTTATCATTCTTAACATCAAACAAAGACTTCATTTTGACAGTAAGAACAACAGCGCCATCATACCCCTCATCTTTAAAAACTGTATTACTTCCGTTTCCAATAACTATAAACTTTATATCGGACTCTTTCAGAAATGCAATAATCAATGATAGTTGTTCTTTGTTATCCGGGAAGAAAGCATATTTTGCATTACCACCGGTTTTCATAGTACAAACACTGCTGAGGGGAAAATCATACTTGATAAGATTATTCTCTTCGAAATAAGATAAATTCATATAAATACTCCTATCATTAAATTTATCTGCTAAAATATTATATCACACATCCCCGCGGAAATCAATACAGATTACATTTTTTCACATATTGCAAAACAATTGTTTTCATGTTATAATGTGATATAAAAATATTAAGGAGGATAACGATGTGACAATATACATTGACGCCGATGCTTGTCCTGTCACGAAACTTGCAGTTAAAATTGCAAAAAAATTTTGCATAAAATGTATTATTATATGCGACACTTCTCATGTTATTACTGAAAATGTCACAGAAACAATCATAGTTTCAAAAAGTAACGACAGCGTTGATTTTGTTCTTGTAAATCTCATCCAAAAAGGCGATATAGCAATTACGCAGGACTATGGTCTTGCTTGTATGTGTTTGGGTAAAGGTGCATATATTATGAATCAAAATGGACTTGAATACACTAATGAAAATATTGTTTATCTCATGGAAACAAGGAACGAAGCTAAAAGGCTCAGAATGAGGGGCATCCATTTGAAAGGACCAAAGCCAAGAAACAAGGAGCAAGATGCTGTCTTTGAGAGAAATTTCACAAAACTTATTGAACGACTTTTAGAAACTAATTAAATATATCTCAACTTAGTCAGTGTTATTCACATAAAGTAGTAGTTTTCTTTTTATACTCAAAGCTAATACGTTTATCATTTCTACAAAATAAACAAACAATCCGAATCAGACTCCATAAGGAAAATCCGATTCGGATTATATTGATTTGGTGCGGGTAGCAGGGCTTGAACCTGTACGAGTTGCCCCACTAGAACCTGAATCTAGCGCGTCTGCCAATTCCCCCATACCCGCATTTCAAATTACCATAGTATTATATCATACTTTTTTAATTTAGTCAAGTCTTTTTACGCTTTTTCTCAAATTTTCTCAATTTATTAGAAATACAATAATAAATTATCATTTGTTAAAAAAAGGAACAACCGAAGCTGAAGTGATATAATGATGGTAGACACAAAAAAAGTGTCTACCATCATTTTTTATGCTATACTAAAGAAAAGGGGTTGAGATTTATGGGAAGACCAAAAGGTGGAACAAATACACACCATACTAAAGAAGAAAAATTAGCAT
>JAZUOO010000011.1:0-12582 GCA_045604705.1 Eubacteriales bacterium | reverse complement strand
GCTTCGCAATGCACAACGCACAATGCATAATGCATAATGCATAATGCATAATTTAGGTAAAAAGCTTCGCTTTTGAATTATTGTATCGCACTGCGGTGCGAGAAAATTGCAATAATCACAATCCGCACAATGCTCTGTAGGTGCACAAACCTTGCCTCTCCCCATGGGAGAGGTGTCAGCAAAGCTGACGGAGAGGGTGCAGGTATCGCAACAATTGCAATCCGCACAACACTCGGAGGGTAAAACAATTTTGCATTTTTCATTACACCATAGGTGCATATTACGCCTTAATCTTAACAATATCAATAAGCTCTTGAATTTCCTTTGCCACCGACGGATTTATTTCAGCTTCTTTTTCAATTTTCTCCACAGATGCCATGATGGTTGAATGGTCACGGTTGAAGAATTTTCCGATGTCGTTAAAGGACATATCCGCAAGCTTCCTCATTACGTACACTGACATATGGCGTGCCCATACTATTTCCTTTGAGCGTTTTTTGCCCAGTATTTCGTCTGCGGCAATACCGTATTTTTCCGCAGCGGAGTTTACTATCTTTGCACCGTCAATTTTTGAGGTCACCGCTATGATGTCGGATATAGACTGTTCAGCAAGAGTAAGGGTTATCTTTTCGTTGCACATAAGGCAATATGCGTGCATCTTCTTTATTACTCCCTCTATCTGACGGATATTGTCTTTAAGGTTTTCCGACAGGTACATTACCACTTCATTTGGAATGTCTATTTTCATAAGCTCGAACTTTTTCTTGATGATTGCTGTTCTAAGCTCAATATCCGGCGGGTCTATTTTTACTATCGGACCACCCTCAAATCTTGAACGGAGTCGTTCTTCAAGTTCTTTTATGTCCTTTGGGGGCTTATCCGAGGTCATGATTATTTGTTTACCTGTTTCATAAAGTGCATTGTAGGTATGGAAAAACTCTTCCTGTGTGGAATCTCTTCCTGCAATGAACTGTATATCGTCCATGAGAAGCACGTCGGCGTTTCTGTATTTTTCACGGAACTGCAGAGGTGTTTTTTTCTGAAGTGCTTCTACCAGCTCATTTGTAAAATCTTCGCCCTTGACATAGATAATATTAAAGGTCGGATGGAGCCTTAAAACCTCATTTGTGATGGCATAAAGAAGATGTGTTTTTCCAAGTCCCGGTGAACCGTATATGTAGAGGGGATTGTACTGCTGTGCGGGGTATATTGACGCCTGCATTGCATACTGATATGCGAATCTGTTGGAATTTCCGACTATGAAATTTTCAAAGGTATAAGACGGATAGCAATTAGGAGCAGAGGGAGACATCATAAGCATACCGTCGCTCTTGTCGTCGATATAATCTGAGAGCTTGCCTTCCTCGACTGTGCCCATTTCGGTATTATATCTTTTCGGGACATTTACTCCTCTGTGTATTGCTTTATCAAGGGTATTATCCGCAGGACTTTCCTTTCTTTCGGGAATTCCTCTTTCCGGCGGGAGGACATAGCTGTTATTTTCAGGTTTATTTTGTATTTCCTCTTTCTTTTCAGGAGTTGGAGTTATACTGAACGGGATGTCCTTTAAGTCCTCGCTGTTTTTTGAGACAAGCTCTGCAAACTGATTTTCAAAGGTATCTCTTTCCGTACATATAAGAATGGGTGTGGGATCAAAGCCTACCACATTCTTTATTGCCGTACAGAAAGCAGTCATGTAGTTTTCCTCAATGAATTTTTTCTTGAGATAGTTTTCAATTGAGAAGTAGAGTTTAGTATCGCTCATGTACCTAAGGCGAATATTTCCGAACCACAGCTTTATTGAGCTGTCCATGAGCTTTACGTATTTTGGAATCTCGGCGTACATCAGATCCCAGATTTCATTAAGATGTTCGTTCAAGTTATGACCATTCCTTTCGTAAAAACTCTGCAGCCGTTTCCACATCTTACAAACAAAGAACGATTACAAGAGTAAACACAATTTAACGGAAGTTTGTGCGATAAATTTACTCTCTGACGGCTAAAATATGACTTTTGTGATAATAATTATTTTTACTTTACACTCAAAAGAAAAGGGAATTTTACAGCTAATGTGAATACTATAAGTGCATTGTATACCTAACGTATATTATACCACAAAAACGAAAAAAAAGCAAGTGGTATTTTAGACAAATATATAATATATATTAAAGTAGACTTTTTTCACAGCATTGACGTTTGAGTTATAGTTGAGACAGAAAATACACGTACTAATATTATTTAAAATTAGTATAATAAAATTTTACAATCAATTATAGGAAACGACTTATGTTTTGTTCCATATCTTACCATAAGAACCATAGTCTACGGAACCGTATCAATTGAGTAAGTGGCAAACACACAGGTTGTCCCTGAACAATTATTTCTCAATGAACAAGTATCTTTTTAAGATTTTCTGATACTTGAAGTTGATGAAATCTCAATGAAGTTATAGCAAAAAAAACCTGCCATGCAAATTTATGTATTTCGCAAAGCAGGTAAAAATTATTTTTTTCTTTCGACTTTTTCTTTTGTTCCGTCAGGTCTTTGAATGTAGGTGTTGTCAAGGATTCCGGTGAACTGTGCCCTGTAGTCGCGGATGTATTCCTCACGCAGTTCTTTTTGTTCCTTTTTTTCTTCTTCCGTGAGACCTACGGGAGATTTGGATTTTTTTGCAAGCTCGTTTATGCGGGAGATTTTTTCTTGATTCATGGGATTTTCTCTTTTCTTTTTTCTGTGTTTATCAAATTAAGGTACACGGCACGACACACAGGTCGTGTCCTACAAATATAATTCAAATTCGCAGTTACACAATCTAAAATCAAATGTAAATTTGCCCTCGCACCGCAGTGCGATACAATATAATCAAAAGCGAAGCTTTTTACCTAAATTATGCATTTTGCAATGCCTGCGAAAACCCTCTCCGTCAGCTTTGCTGACACCTCTCGCATGGGGAGAGGCAAGGTTTGTGCACCTACAGAGCATTGTGCGGATTGTGATTATTGCAATTTTCTCGCACCGCAGTGCGATACAATAAAATCAAAAGCGAAGCTTTTTACCTAAATTATGCATTATGCATTATGCATTATGCATTAAATCCTAATTCCCCATCGCAATAAGCTCTTTTGCAATTTCAATATAAGCCAGTGCACCCTTTGAGAATTTATCGTAGTAAATCGCAGGCATACCGTAACTTGGTGCCTCCGAGAGCTTTACATTTCTCGGGACAGGCGTCTTGAACAGCTTTCCTGAGAAGTGCTTTTTTATTTCCTCAAGTACCTGAAGTGAAAGGTTGAGTCTGCCGTCAAACATTGTGATAATAACGCCGAGGAGACTTAAGCTTGAGTTATAAAGACGTTTTACCTGTGCTATGGTCATTGTAAGCTGTGAGAGTCCTTCAAGAGCGTAGTATTCGCACTGCATTGGGACTATTACACTGTCTGCCGCACTCAGGGCATTTATTGTCAGAAGTCCCAGCGAGGGAGGACAGTCTATAAATATGTAGTCGTATTTTTCACGAAGAGGATCAAGAGCCGCCTTAAGCTTGAATTCACGCTCCTGCATATCCACAAGCTCAAGCTCCGCACCGGCAAGTCCAATATTTGAGGGCATTACGTCAAGGCAGGGAAACTTTGTGCTCTTTATTATCTTTTCAGGATCCGAAAGATCTATAAGTGCATCGTATACGGACAGCGTGTTTCTTTTGTTTACACCCACTCCGCTGGTGGTGTTCCCCTGGGGGTCAAGGTCAACAATCAGTACCTTTTTTCCAAGCTTTCCAACGCTCGCTGCAAGATTAACCGCCGATGTGGTCTTTCCGACTCCACCCTTTTGATTTGCAAGGGCTATTATCTGACAATTGTTATCTTTCACTTTTTTATATACGCAGAATATACTGCGCTTCCTTTCAATAAGTATAAGGTATGTATTAAAACAGTTAAGGTATTTTTCCACTCATATTATAATAACACAGTTTTATGAATAAGTCAATTTATGAGGCGAAATTTTTATCATCGAGGAAGTACACTTTACTTTATACGAAATCTTGATTGTGTTTTACGGCACTTGTCCATATTTTGTGGTTTGTACCCGTAAAAGTATTATTTTTTAGCTCTTTACGGGGACATCTTTTTTGAAAATTCTACGTTTTGACCAATGAAATATCTGACATTTTCTCAAATATTTTGGGAAATTTAGCGTTTTTTTATGAATTTTTTTGCTTTTCAACAAAATTTAGCAGCATATTGGTTTTTGTTTCCACTAATTTTACTGCCCATGGCTTGATTATTTTTCAAATTTGATGTAAAATTAACGATATATGGTCTTTACGACGTTTTTTGCATAGATTGCATTCTCTTACTATTTCATACAGTTTTCACATAGAGTTGGCTGATTAAATAAAAACATTAATATTATCACAGAAATTAATGTGAAATATACACAAATGTTTATTAATTAATACATAAAAATACTTTGTATATTCAAGAATCTACAAGATTCAAAGTTAGTTTACAATAAGGACAACTTTTATTTTTGCGAAAATTTTGAGGAAAGGGGTGGTGAGAGCAGGGATGATAAAGAAGATATTGCAGGAGATCAAAAAGCGTATTAAGTCCTTCTGCGTTGAAATCTGTGACTTTAAAAGTGACCGTGGAGTGGTCCTTCGACGTGGAGTGTTGGTATTTTCAAGTCTTCTTTCGGTACTTGTTCTTATTTTCACGGTAGTATCCGATATTGACAATCGGGCGGTTAGAGTTTTGTATGTAGGTGACAAAAAATTGGGCGTCATCCACTCGGCAACCGTATACGAAAACGCAAGGGAGGATGCAGAGGCATATCTAACGGAAAAACACAGTGTAGCATACAGATTTCCAAAGGACAGTGCATATTACAAGCTCTCTGCTAAAGAGGACGGCAAGTATCTTTCAAAGACTGAAATTACGGAATATCTTATAGAAGACGCCGAAAAGCTGTTTGAACAGGGCTTCGGTCTTTATGTGGACAACACGCTTATTGCAATAGGCGAGAATAAAGAGGATGTACAGGCTGTTCTTGACGAAACGGTTGAGCTGTATAGTGAGCTTTACGCGAAGGTCAAGACGGCGGATGATATTATTGTTTTCGTTTCAAAAACGAGGATAGAAGAAATGAGTGTTCCAAAGTCTATTATCAAATCTAAAGATGAGATAAGGACTGTTCTCGGTCTCGACAATATGGCGAATCTTAACGAGGTGTTTCTGACTGCCGATTCTGTACCGCTTGATATGACCATCGAGGATATTTCCGACATGATGCCGGAGCTTGGCTCCATAACCGATGCCGATATTTCACTGGAGCTTCCGTCGGAGAACGTCTATTATATAGGCAATCCGAACGGTATTCCGGATGTTCAAAAAAACGATAGCGAATCCGATGTTGCTTCCATGACTTTTTCTTCCTCGTCTGTGGAGGTTGTAAGGGAGTTTCTTGAATGTGGTGAGGAGATAATTTACGATGAAAACCTTGCACGTGGCAAAAAGGTACTAAAAACCTCCGGTGTATACGGCATTAAAGAGATTACTTACGAGACGACATACTTGAACGGACAGGTGCTCACAAGAACCATGATTTCCGAAGATATAGTCAAGGAGCCTGTTCCGAAGGTATATAGGGTAGGTACCAAAAGAGGAGGAGATCAGGACTATATTTACGTTGGTCCGGGTGAAACAGAACCGGGTGCGACAGGTATGTTTATTGTTCCCACCTCCGGAAAGCTCACATCCTCCTTTGCGGGCAGAGACCTTTTCGGACGTGTTGAATTCCACGGTGCTGTGGATATTGCCAACAAGTCAGGCACACCCGTTTATGCGGCCGACGGAGGAACGGTTATTCTCGCTGAATGGTTTGATTCCTACGGCAAGTGCATTATTATAGATCATGGCAACGGATTTAAAACCTTATATGCACATCTTAGCTCCTATTCCGTTAAAAAGGGAGACATTGTCGGTCAGGGCTGGCAGATTGGTTCCATGGGAATGACCGGCAGGGTTACCGGTCCGCACCTTCATTTCGAAATTATGATAAATGATAAGAAGGTAGATCCTCAGGACTATATTTATCGGAATGATTAAATATGTATTTTAGACAAATATGAATGATTTAAAGGACGGAGTATCTTACTTCGTCCTTTTTGTGTTTTGGATTCATAAGCAGATGTGTCGGGGGTGTGCCAATAGAATCGCATGAAGAATGACAGCATTAAAAATTATGAAATTGTGAACAAAACCATGTTTCACGTGAAACAGGGCTGCTTTTTAACCGATTTTTGAGGTTTCACGTGAAACACAACGCTAAAGTAGCTAAAATCGTTTTATATTGAGCAAAAATCAAAATTATAGAATGATTTTCAAAAGGTGTACATATACTTTACCGAAGGAGTGAAACGAAATGGAATATATAAAATTCGGTAAAGAAAACACAAACAGCCCTAAAACTGAACCAAGGAAAAATGTAGTACAACATAAGGCTATTGAATTTAAAAATAAATATCCGGAATATATGGTAAAGAGGGAAATTATAAAAAATGACGCAGCAAAAAACGAAAAAGCTCGGGATATAGAAAACAAAAGTCACGAGCAGGAGGAAGTTGTTGTTGAAAACAATTCTCCCTTTACGAGAGTATTGTGTGGAGTCATGGCCTCAATGTTGCTGTTTGTGGGAGTGTATTTATCCGGAATTGAAGCACCGGACTATGTTTGTGAGGCAGTGATGAGCCTTGTGGAAGGGACTGTTAAAGCGAGGGAAGCGGAGGATTCGGTGGCGAAAAACACAAAGGTTGTCGGTGCAAAGGTTTTAGTGGATAAAATTTCAGAGGATAATTTACAAAAAAGCACGAGCAAAGACGAAGATAAACAGACAGAAACAGGTGAAAACCAAAGCTTTGCACAGGCAATAAAAGAAGCGGGCGAGTCGGGGGTTAAAGAAAATACACTTGCGGAAGCTGCGGTGATGAGCAAAAACGACGGAAAAGCCGTGGAAGTTATTGCAAAGAATATGTCAAAGGGAAGCGACAAGCTTTACTGTACAAACAAAACCGATCTTGTAATAGATATAAACGAATATCTTAACCGTGAATACCCGATAGAAAAAATAACCAAAGCCGACAGAGAAACACCGAAAGTACTGATAATACATACCCATGGAACTGAAGCATACATAGATACAGGCGATGCCGAAAACACAAGAACTTCAGATACCGAAAGAAACGTAGTGCGTGTCGGAAAGGAGCTTGCGAATGTACTGGAGTCATACGGGATTTCCGTGATACACAGCACAACCATGCACGATGAAATATCCTACGTAAACGCCTATGCAAACTCAAAAAAAGAGGCAAAGGAATACCTTGAAAAATATCCGTCCATTCGGTATATAATAGATGTCCACCGTGATGCAATAGGAACAGAGGAAAACCCGGTAAAGACTCACGCCGAAATCAACGGAGAGAGTGCGGCACAGCTTATGTTTGTAATGGGAACCAACGCATCCGGCGGGAATCATCCGAATTTTGAAAAGAATCTTACTGTAGCAGCGTATCTGCAAAAGACGGCAAACGAGCTATTCCCCATGCTTATGAGACCTATAAATATACGTCCGATTATATTCAATCAAAATCTTGCTGACGGATGTATGATATTAGAGGTTGGCAGCGATGCAAATACAATGAATGAGGCACTGGCGTCGGTGAGGATGTTTGGCAGAGTGTTTGCACAAACGGTTGCTTGAATTAATCGGAATTAAAAAGTTCAAAGAAAAGCAATAAAATATACTTAAAATAATTGTAATTTAGAAAAAATGCGAATAACAGACCGGCAATCTGATACTACTATATTTTAACGTTTGAAAATAGTTTAATATATTATAGTAAAATACGAATTATATACACAATATAAATATTTAATTGTTGTAAGGGAATATGATACGTGTTCAAATTTAAAGGTGGACAGTTTACAAGCTAATGGAAATTGAGATTTGTCAAAGGAAGCGGTGTGCAAAAGTTTAATTTTCAACCTTGATGGCAGCGATAAAATTCAGGAACATATAATTAACGGGCGGAGTTTTTGCTCCGTCCGTTTTGCTACAAATTATTTGGGAACGGAAAACAGTTCCCATGTCAAAGAATAAGCTTTAAGATATACAGACATTATTACAACAAAACAAAAAACAGGGTGCATTAAAAAGCACACCCTGTTTCATAAACAGTATTAATTCCAAAGATTAGTCGGAGATATAAGGCATAATAGCGATATGTCTTGCTCTCTTGATAGCAACTGTAAGCTGTCTCTGGTGCTTTGCGCAAGTACCGGTGATTCTTCTGGGGAGAATCTTAGCTCTCTCGGAAACACACTTGCGAAGTCTTGCAACGTCCTTGTAATCAATGTGTTCGACTTTATCTGCGCAGAACATACAAACCTTCTTCTTCTTGCGGGTCTTAAACTGATTTTGCTTCTGTGCGTCCATGGATATGTCCTCCTTTCGACATTACATTTAAAATGGGTGATCTTCCCGAAATCAGAACGGAAGATCGTCTTCGCCAACCTCTTCAAAGTTGGTCTCTGCAGCCTTTACAGATTCGGAACCTGATCCAAATCCATGCTGCGGCGGCTCTTGTCCGTAGAACATATTGTCGTTGTTTTGTCTGGGGTTGTCAGACTTTTTACCAACAAAGGTTACTTCGTCAGCTACTACTTCGGTGAAATAGCGTTTCTGACCGCTTTGATCGGTGAAATTTCTTGTCTGGATAGAACCGCATACAAGCATTGAGCTGCCCTTTGCGAAATATCTTGACACGAATTCAGCCTGCTGTCTCCAAACAACGATGTTAATAAAATCCGCCTGCTGAGCGTCATCCGGCTTTGCATAGCGTCTCTGAACAGCCAGTGTGAATGTGGCAACGGATACGCCTGACGGAGTCTGCTTGAGCTCGGGATCGGCAACAAGGTTACCGACGAGAATTACTTTATTAAAAGCCATCTTTATTCCCCTCGCTTACGGATTACTTTTCGAGTGCTACAATAATAGAACGGAGAATACCGTCTGTGATATTGTATACACGGTCGAGTTCTGCGGGTACATCCTTGGGAGCCTCGAAGTTTACGAGAACGTAGTAGCCCTCTGTGAGATCCTCAATGGGATATGCGAGCTTTCTCTTTCCCCATTCGTCGATGCTGTCGATTGTACCGCCGTTGTTCGTTATAATTCCTGTGAACTTTTCGATAAGAGCCTTTGTAGCATCTTCCGAGTATTCAGGGTTTATAACGAAAATGGTTTCATACTTGCCGATGATCTTTTCCATTTTGTTACACCTCCTTTCGGCCAATGACCCGAAGCCTTACTCCGGGTAAAGAGGAAGTATTGCCTAAAATTTGCAACACTATCCGAATAAATATTCTACTATATATTTTTTTGTTTGTCAAGGGTATAAGGGAAAGTTTACATTTAGTTTTCAATTCATACCGGATGATTTATAATTGATTTTTAGCTTGTCATATTTTATCCGTCATGATTATATAGTGTTTAGTCTGAGTTACCGCACATATATTCTGCAAAATTGTAATCTTTGTTTTATCCAAGCGGCTGAAAAATTAAGAATCAAGAATTTATATTAAAAATTTCCGCACTGATGGCAGACTAAATTTGTAATTTCGGATTGCGGATAATAAAAACATCATATAAAAGGTCAAGAATATAAAATATTACTTACACAGTCGATTTAATATGTACTTCGGAGATTAGATTTTTTTAAAGGTACATATTTTTATTATCACTATATGAGTTTTTTGTTGAAATATTAGCAGTTCATCCATAGCCTGCTCGTGCTTTAACTTTCATTGATCACAGATTCTGATTCTTTCCGTCCTCAGGCATTTTCCGCTGCTTGTCGAAATGGTAAAAACACATCCGCAGATAATCGCAGTCCCTTGCGCTTCCTCGTGACGTGACGGCATTTTCGACAGGAATTTTCTTATGATAATATCGTTTTTAACACCAAGAACAGAGTCCACAGGACCACACATTCCGACATCGGTTATGTAGCCCGTTCCGTTTTTGAAAATATCCTCATCGGCTGTCTGAACATGGGTATGGGTACCGAATATTGCACTGACTCTGCCGTCAAGGTATTTTCCGAAGGCAATTTTTTCGCTGGTTGCCTCGGCATGAATGTCTATCACGGCAATATCATAATTTTCTCTCTCACGTTCAAGTATCCTGTCCGCCGTTTCAAAGGGCGAGGCGAGACTTTCCATGAAAACCGTCCCCAGAACATTTATGACAAGAACCTTGTAGGAACACATATCAAAAATGCAATACCCGCTTCCGGGACATGAACCCGGATAGTTTGCAGGGCGCAGAACATGGTCGTTGTTTTCAAGAAGTGAGTGTGCCGAGCTTTTTTTCCAGATATGATTTCCGCTTGTAATGACGTCCACGCCCGCAGAAAACAATTCTTCTGCAGTATCTCTGTCAAGTCCGTTCCCGACGGCTGCATTTTCGCCGTTGGCTATAACCATATCGGCTCCGTATTCCTTTCGCAGGCTCCAGAGCTTTTTTCTTACTGCCTCCGTTCCGACGCTTCCGCATATATCGCCGAGAACAAGGATTTTTGCTTCGCCGTTTGTCATGGTTTTGTCCTTTCAAAGTTTGATATTGGATTTGGATTTAGGGGATTTGAATTAATGCACAATGTGTAATGCGTAAGAAAAAAGCGAAGCTTTCTTTAAAGTTCGCCTTGCAAACTTTTTAATGCATAATCGAGGATGATTCGTACCGACCTTTGCAAAAAGGGAAAACTTTGATGGCGAAAACCTCTTGATTTTTTGTCGCAAGGTACACGATACGACACGCAGGTCGTACCAAACATAGCAGGCGATACAATCAATTTAATAAAAGCGAAGCTTTTTATCATCCGCGGTTCCTAAATCCTAATTTTCTCTCTCGAATCTCTTCACTTGCCCGTTATCCGTCGTCACAAGCTCATTCCACATTCCCGCAGGTCTCACCCAGACTTCGCCGTCGCCGTAGAGTGCCCTGTATACTACCATTTCTTCAAGGGTTTCTGAATGTCGGGCGGTATACAGAACCTCGTAGCGGTTACCCTTGTAGTGACGATAGATGCCGGGAATAATATCATATTTCTTTTCCATGGTGTTGTATTCCTCTCATGATGGTTTCATTAATATTACGATAAAAACAAGCTGTTTGTTGGGATTTTCATGATTGAATTGTACAGAAAACACTCGTATCGGGATGTGGAAAACTGTTTTTTCAAAAGAAGAATTATCCTTGCAAAGTACATATATAGTGTGTTGAAACATTTATAAAATTATTAAAAACAGTGATAAATGTGGAAAAATCGGTGGAAAATGTGGAAAAATGCTCTATAAAAATAAAAAGTGGAAATCTCTGTGTATTATATATTCCCACAGAGGCAAAAAAGCCTTAATTTCGATATTTTACGTCTTTTTTTGAATCTTTTTCTGTGGAAAAGCTTGTGGAAAATGTGGAAAAATCAAAAGGGCAGTTTTAAATTTTATGCGTAATAAAGCTCGGATATGTATATTTTTTATTGAAAATTTCCCACAACCCTATTGTTTTTCAGCAATACAATATGTTGTGTGTAGAGTTTTCCTCATGAATTTCCTCAAGCGGTGGAAAAGGCAATACATAGAAGGATCGAAAAGTGCAAAAGCAGGCGTTATTTTTGCTGTCAACAATTTTCGTTTTTGACAAGACGGCAAAACTCGGCATTGCCTAATTCCTGATTTCCAAAGCCTTTTTCCTTGTTCCCGTTATCAATTTTATCACCGTAGAAACCGACAGGATACCCAGAGCAATTGCAAGTGCTATTCTCATTGTAATATTACCTTGTTCAAGAAACTTTTCCCATTCTCCGATGACGGCATAACGCATGGTATAATAAAGTGCTCCTCCGGGAATAAGCGGCAGGACAGCTACGGCAAATATATTGGTGGCGGGAGTTTTGAGTATTCTTGCAAAAACCTCGGAGTAAAGCCCCACCACTGCGGACGCTGCAAAGTAGCATACGGGATCGGAGCTTATGAATGCTGCACATACGAGATACGCAATCCATGATAATGCCCCCCCAAAGGATAGGAGGAGTAAATGCTGTTTTTTTGAACGAAAAACGACGGCGAACCCGAGGGTACCGAGGAAAGCAGTGATAATCTGGAGTAATTCTTTCATTGTTATGAGATCCTTTTTTGTTATAATAGATTTCGTACCGGGCGTGGATAAAGGATATAGGATGTGCACCCACGGAGCATTGTGTGGTTTGTAATTGTTGCAATGCCTGCCCCCTCTCCGTCAGCTTTGCTGACACCTCTCCCAAAGGGCGAGGCAAGGTTTGTGCACCTACAGAGCATTGTGCGGATTATGATTGTTGCGATACCTGCACCCTCTCCGTCAGCTTTGCTGACACCTCTCCCATGGGGAGAGGCAAGGTTTGTGCACCTACAGAGCATTGTGCGGATTGTGATTATTGCAATTTTCTCGCACCGCAGTGCGATATAATAATTCAAAAGCGAAGCT
>JAZUOO010000010.1:0-6458 GCA_045604705.1 Eubacteriales bacterium | reverse complement strand
TTATCCTCGCACGCACAATCAAGGTCAGTAACTCTGTATATTTTCAAACCTCTCCACTCCTTCTGATAAAAAGCAGGCATGCAGACATTACGTCGCACGCCTGCGTTTCATATTACTTATTCAACCACGCATGTTCCTCATCAGTTGTCATATAGAAGCCTCTTACAGGACCTGCCATTATCCACAGCATATAACCCTTGTATCCCGGTGCGCAATGGTACGGATGATAACCTCTCGGTATCTCCACAAAGTCACCTGACTTAACTGTATATGTTTCGTCAATGTCACCCTCCATTGTGTACACCTTCTGGATACCAAAGCCCTTCGGCTTATCAAACTCAAAGTAATATATCTCTTCTGTGTTTGCCTCTGTCGGCATATTCATATCGTCGTGCTTATGCGGCGGGTAGCTTGACCACTGTCCGCCCTCTATCCACGCTTCGCCGATATATATCTGGTCTGCCTCTGTTCTTTCATCAAGAATAAATGCAGCCGTTCTTTGCCAGCCCGGCTTTCCAAGCTCTTTTACAACTACATCATTAGGCTTTATCAGTACCGGCTTATGGTCGTTCGCTGACGGGCATTTGGTTACTGCGATTGAAACCTCACCAACACCTGTTATTGTGAACTCTGTATTTCTCGGAACATATACACAGGTTGCATTTCCGTCAAATACCGTTTCTCTCTCGCCTATGTTTTCGTACTTGAAGTCCTTGCCCTCTACTGTGCATTTTCCGCCTAAGATAAGGAGTCCGAATTCTTTGTCAGTTTCCGAATATACCTTGGTCTGTCCGTCCGAAAGACGTACCATATCTATCTCCACATTCTGGCAAAAGCTGTCTTCTGATTTATATATTTCAGACTTTCCGAATTTCTTGTTCCAGCTTCTTTTAAACATTTACTCCACGCTCCTTCAAGAAGTTTATTGTTTCTTCATATGTCGGCACACCTTCTCTTGCACCGACCTTTGTGCATTTAAGTGCCGATACCGCACTTGAAAATACACACGCCTTTTTATAGTCCATATTGCTTGTCACCGCAAATGCAAATGCACCGTGGAAAACATCGCCCGAACCGTTTGAATCAACTGCATCAACCAAAAATGCCGGATAGCTTTCTGTTTTCTCGCCGTCATAGATAATACCGCCGTTCTTGCCCTGGGTAATTACCACAACCTCAGGCGAATACTTGTTAAATAACAGCTTAGCTGCTTCTTCGGCTGTTTTTGCGTTTGTATGTCCGATTGCAAATTCCTCTGACGGTATTAAAATATCAGCATACGGCAGAAGATTTTCTACTCCCTCATACAGGCCTCCGGCATCGTATAACACCTTTGTACCGTTTTCCTTTGCAATCTTTGCGCCCTTAATTGCCGCATCCATATCATTTCCGTCAACCATTAACACCTGAGCATTTGCTATTGCTTTTTCTGAGTCTGTGTCAATTTCAGTTGGCGGCACGTTGCCTCTGTTAAACACACAGGTTCTTGATGCCGTAGCCTTTGCCAGCCATATACATGAGCAAAATGTATCATATCCGGGCTTGATTTTAATGTAGGCTGTATCAACACCGTACCTTTTAAAATCGTCCATAAGGAATTTTGCACCGTTATCATCGCTTAAATTGCCGATAAACGCACTGCTCTGTCCGAGCTTTGAAGCAGCGACAAGACCTGTTGCACAAGGTCCGCCACCGCTTACTTTTACTGCATCTGCACGCATTTTGGTATCTTCGGTCGGATATTCGGGGACAGTATAGAGTGTATCAAACACATTTGCACCTATTCCAACTATCTTTGCCATATTTTACGCCTTTCCGTCTGCTCCTACAAGCTTGATCTTATCAAGTGCCATCTCCTTGACTGTGTCGATCGGCTTCTTCATAAACAAGTCTACTGCAAGGCTTCTGTTCGGATCGTCCAATATTTCCTTTGTTCCCTCAGCAAACGCACAGCATACGTCAGTTCCTATATTCATCTTACGGATTCCTGCCTTTATTGCCGCCTTTACCTGGTCATCAGGAATTCCCGAGCCGCCGTGAAGTACAAGCGGAATTCCACCCGTTGCTTCTCTTATTGCCTTTATTCTGTCTATATCAATCTTCGGTGTCTTCTTATAGTGACCGTGTGCATTACCTATTAACACGGCAAGGCAGGTAACTCCCGTTCTCTTTACGAACTCTGCCGCTTCTGCCGGGTCTGTAAAATCATCCATTGCATCATCGTTTACACTGCCCACGTGACCAAGCTCACCTTCAACACTGATATCGATACTGCCACAGATGTCTACAATGTGCTTTGTGTTTGCAACATTCTCCTCAAACGGATGAACTGAGCCATCATACATTATGCCTGTTGCACCCCAGCGGAGAGCTTTTTGTACCTCTAATTCTGACGGACCGTGGTCAAGGTGGAAACAAACAGGAACGCTTGCCTTTCTTGCCGCAGCTACTATTGCCGGGCAAAGGTAATAGCCGACCTCTTCATTTAAAAGTCTCGGATAAACCTGAATAATGATAGGTGCCTTTGCTTCCTCTGCCGCTTTTACCACTCCCATTACCGTTTCTGTATTATACACATTAAATGCCGGGATACAGAATCCGCCTTTTTCTGCTATATCAATAACTTCTTTTAATGTTACAAGCATTCTGCAACAACCTCCTCAAGCTTTTTAAGTTCAATTCCCTCCGGCTTTGTTGCCAAAAGCATTTCATATTCTGCCGGGCTTGCTGTTACAACTACCTTTGCATCAACATTCTTTGCGTTTATCCATCTGTTCCGGGCTACCTTTTTCATTACGTCAGGCATATAGTTATTCATTACATAGTTTCCGGCAAGCATTGTGTATTCCTTATTTAAAAGCATCTCATTCACTGTTCCGCAAGCTGAAAGGATTTCTCTTATCGGCTCAACCTCTTCTAAATCTCTTGCAAGAAGCGGGCTGTCCTGCGGTGTTAATTTGAGTCCTGCATTCTTTACTGCAAGCTTTCCGTCACGGATAAGCTCTGCAATAAATGCTGTAAATGTTACAACCTCTGCCTTTAATTCTATTCCCCATTCCTTATACTCACGCATCATTACCTTTGCGTCTGCCGGGTCATAGCAAACTACCTTCTTGTAGCTATTTAAAACCTTTGCACACTCTTCCATAACTGCCTTTGTTTCTGCTGCCGCACCAATCATAAAATCAAGTGTGTAGCCGCTGTTCGGCTCATCAGCTAAAATTGTGTAATCCACGCCTGCCTTTTTAAGAAGCTCTGCTGCTTCCCTTGCACAACCGTTTGCTCTTGTATTCTCACCTGTGAAGAAGAGTATATCACTATTCGGGAACTCAGGAATCTTATTCTCATTCTTTGCTCCCATAATATTACCTGTTTCCTGAAGATTTGTGATAAGCTTTGTTATGTATTCGGGAAGCTTTCCGTCAAGTGCCGCACCAAGTCTTGCTTCTCTTGTAAACATAACCGGGTCCCAGCCTGTTACGCAGTCTGTCATACAGCCACCGCAAAGTGAACATTCATATACGTTGTTTATTATATCGTCTGAGTATTCAATTGCATCTCTCATTACAAGCGAAAGTCCCAATGCTCTTGCTCTTGCTGTATTTCTCTCCAGGCCTGTTGCATTTCCGATTGGACACACATGGTGGCACATCCAGCAGAATCGACAAGCATCTATATGTTCTTTTGATTTCTGTGTGAATTGCATATCTCTTACCTCCCTATTATAATCCAAGCTTGAACGGGTTCATTATTCCGTTCGGGTCAAGCTGCTTCTTTATTCCCTCAAACACCTGCATTGCCGGTCCATACTGTTCCTTCATAAGTCTGCCAAGCTTGATACCTACGCCGTGATGGTCATTTACTACACCGCCGTTTGCAAGCGCTGCTCTTACTCCGCAATTCCAGATTGCGTTATGGAGTCTTAATGCCTCGTGCGGGTCCTGCGGTACCTTGTCCCCATCTACGATAAATCTGTCATAAATCATACAGCCCCATTCATACCAGTGTGAGAAGTGTGCGATAAACTTTGCCTGCGGGAAGTTTGTTTCAATTGCTTCCTTCATTGCCCAGTATATCTTCTCTATCTTGTCATACGGTGCGATTGTGTCCATTGTTCCGAAGCACTGCGGAATATCCATCATATGTCCCGGATAGAAGAATGTTATCTTCTCCTTCCACCACTTCTCGCCGTATTCTGAGCCTAAGTCCTCTGCACCGTATTTTCCGAATGTTTCAAGAAGTATCTTCATTTCGAGGTCTGCCATTTCCTTAACACCCTCGATAGCGATGTTCATAAATGCACCCTTCTTCTCTACTCCGACAATCTTCTTGATTAAAGAAGCTGTTTCTGCCTCGTCATACAAACGCATTACCGATGGCTTGAACTTCTGTAAAAGCTCTCTTGATGCATTGAATGCATCTGTCATATTCTGGAACAAAAAGCCTCTGAACTGTCTTGATTCAGGCTGCTCATAAATTCGCATCTGTGCCTTTGTCATAACTCCCAATGTTCCCTCTGAACCGATAAATATCTGGTTAAGGTCCGGACCTGCTGCGTGCTTCGGTGCCGGTGATGTTTCGATTATATCACCGTTCGGTAATACTACCTCCATCTGGAGCACCATATCGTCTATCTTACCATACTTTGTTGATGATACACCGATACCTCTGTGTGCAAGGAAGCCACCCACTGTTGAGCAAGTAAGTGATGACGGATAGTGCATTGTTGCATATCCTCTTTCGTTTGCTGCCCACTCGATGTGCTTGTAGATTGCACCTGTGCCGCACTCTATGTACATTCCCTGCTCATTTACGTCGTAAATCTTGTTCATTCTCTTTGTGTCAAGAACAATACCGCCGCATACCGGAATTGCACCACCCTGTGTACCGCCGCCTGCGCCCCAGGTTGTTACGGGAATTTTATAGTAATTTGCAATCTTTAAAACTGCACTAACCTCTTTTGCATCCTTCGGGGCTACAATGAAATCTCCCTCAGGCATTCTCAAACCTCTGTCTGACCACATTCTTGACAGCCAGAAATAGTCTACGCTATGTGTTATTTTATCAATAGTTCTTGTCGAACAATTCTCTCTGCCTACCGCATCTTCAAGCTCTGAGGCAACCATATCAAATAAAAAGTCTTTCATTTTTCTTCTCCTTACTTGTTTATACTTTTAATTGTTATTGTATTTCTTCCTGACGATAATCAGCTTGCCATCCTTTACATAGGCATAGTCGCCGTCTTCGTACAGCTCAATGCTTTCATTTACTACTGCCTTAATTGTTCCGGGCGAAATGAATTTATCAATTCTTCCTATCGGAGCAAAACCATTGGTAACAGGAACAATAATATATAATTTATACTCATCCTGATTTTTCAGAGTAATATCTATTTTTTCATCCTTTTTGAGGATTGTATATTCACCTGAGAAATGCTCATACAATACAAATTCATCGCCTTGTATCCCATAAACATCACCCGGTGATACACTACCCTTCACCTCATTGTTATCCTCATCAAAGTTGAATACTGCAATTACGCCGCTATTGCCGCATATATTCTGGAGCTTAAATATTTCCTTTGATTTAACAGGATTATTGGTAAGACAATCCACCGATGGCATTCCGGGCCTGTCGCATCTTAAAATTCTTCCGTCATTCAGGACAAGCGGCATAATAACATCACGGATACTTCTGTCAAGCTCATCGCTAAGATATATCGGTCCGCCGCTGACAGCCTTTAATATACTGTTTTTAACAGCCTGACCGTCATCCGACCACCACATATCCCAGTCGCAGTAATACAACTGTCCCTGCACGGCTGAATTATATGCACATTTAATCGTGTTCCTCTTAAACCACGCTGCACTTTCCGGCAAGAAATCAGAGCTGCATCTTGAAACCGCGCTGACGGTTCTGTTCCACATATCCTCGCTTGACATTCCCATACAGTTAATCACATTGTTATCAAAATGCTGACCGACAGATGCCTCCATACCGTCGTGATATTCCCTTGCAATCTTGCCGATTGAATCAAGTCCCTTATACAGTCTTGACATCATACTCTGATTATCTATTTTCACAAAGTCAACATCACATTCTCTGTAAAAGTCGTGCATCAAATTGTAGTAAAGATAAGATTTTTCCCTCTTATAGTCGTGGATATATCTTCCCGAATCACTCTGTATAAGCAAGTCCTTACATTCCTTATACAAGTCTCCGTCCGGGTCAATGCCCATCCAGTAACCGGTTGTGGGATGCCACATACCAACCTTGTAGCCTTTTTCTTTTATCATAGCGACACAAGCTTTTAATCCGTTTGGAAATCTTCTTACGTCCGCTTCCTTTGAATAAAGCTTTGCGGCGTGCATTACCTCGAACATTTCATCACGCGTTTCGTATTTTGCATCATAAAAATCTCTTACGTCGCCCCACATATCGTCTATGATAACCCATTT
>JAZUOO010000009.1:0-39765 GCA_045604705.1 Eubacteriales bacterium | reverse complement strand
CAAGGAGCCCACAGCAAGCTACATCGACTTCATCAAGTCCGAAACACGTTACGCAAGACTTGCTCAGAAGTTCCCGGAAAGAGCAGAAAAGCTCTTCGCTGCAGCTGAAGTTAAGGCTAAGGAAAAGTACGAACACCTCTGCAAGCTCGCTGAACTTTACAACTGATTTGTTAAAGTCGGCGATATAAAAGAAACAACAATTAAATAGATTTCTTCTCCCTTGCTTTTATGGCAGGGGAGTTTTTTATGTAATGCAGCGTAAGACTGAAAAGAGCTGAATAACAGAAAATCCCTCCGGGTGTCTTGAAAGCTCAAGTATATGCCCGGAGGGGTTGGTTTTATTATTAAACATTTATGCTTGTTTTGCGGGGAAAAGGATAAGATTTTCACAGTCGGATGTATAATCTTTGAATTTCCCCTCGTATATGAGGCTGTCGCTGAAATGACTGTAAAAGTCGATAGGTTTCACTATCTTGTCGAAAGAAGCGGAGGAAACAATGTCAAATTCCTTAAGCATCTCATAGACAAAATCAGAGCAGTAATATCTGTTTTTTCTCTTCAAATGACATCCAAAGAATGCTGTGAACAAGCCTATGGTGTTGTAATGGTATTGATCTCTGTTTTCGTACATCTCTTCAAGTCGCGCACAGAGTCTGTAATATGTATCTTCGGATACGGTTATTACAAAAACTGCTGCATCCGTATCTTTGAAACGCTTGAACATTCCCTCGTTTATGCACTCCTTGACATAACCGCCGCGGAAAGCATTGTATACATTAAGTCTTCCGAAGGAATACATATTTTTAAGATCTTTTGTAAGACTGATTGAAGAATGATTGTATTTTGCTTTGGTGATCGCTTTCAGTACCCGTGAAAGAAGAGACCCGGTCTGAGACAGAACCAAGTACATTTCACAGTTTTTTGTATCTGTAGTTTTTATCAAAAATATCTACCCCGTTTCGGCAAGTCTTAAAACGCCGCGAATGGACGAATATGCTTACTGTATATCATTATAGCATAATTGTATACTATTGTCAAGTACGGGTATGCCATATGGTTATAGAGAATATGTATCCTCTTTATTTTGCTTGACATTATCCGATTTTAGCTGTATAATAATAGAAAAACTACAGAGGAAAAGTATATGCAGGCAATACGACTTGGAAAAACAAATATAACGGTGTCAAAAAACGGCTTCGGCGCATTGCCCGTACAGCGTGTAAGTACAGAGGAGGGTGTAAAACTTCTCAGAAAAGCCTATGACGGTGGTATAAATTATTTTGATACTGCAAGATTTTATACGGACAGTGAAGAAAAAATCGGGCTTGCACTGTCGGATGTCAGAGATAGAATTATTATTTCTTCAAAGACAATGGGACTGACGGTTGAAGAATTTTGGAGCGATCTTGAAACAAGTCTCTCACTTTTAAAAACAGATTACATAGACATATACCAGTTCCACAATCCGCCGTTCTGCCCGAAGCCTCGTGACGGTACGGGACTTTATTAGGAGGGTGTTTTTTTTCTATTGTCCGTTTTTACTGGACTTGTTCACAGAAAGCGGGGATTTTTTGTCATATAGCGTATTTTTCCGAATAGAAAGCAAACTTCTCATTGTATTCAGTGCCGCTTCTCTTGATACTTCTTGCGGATTCGTGGATGTTCATGTTATGCTGTGCCGCATCAAGAACACATACCGCAACATTGGAACAGTGGTCGGATGTTCGCTCAATGTCTGTAAGAAGGTCAGCCCAAACAAAGCCTGCTTCAATGGAACATTCACCGTTTCTCAGTCTTGCAATGTGGTTGTTTCTCATGCTTGAACGAAGGGCATCAATAACCTGTTCAAGAGGCTCAACCAGCATGGAGGATTCGGGATTGTCATTTACAAAGGCATCATAGGAAAGGTCAAGAATCTCGCGTACGGCACGGCAGAGAGTGTCAAGCTCTTTCTGCGCATTGGCGGTGAATACAATTCCCTTTTCACGAAGCTCGCGGGCAAGCTCTACAATGTTTACGCTGTGGTCGGATATTCTTTCGTAGTCACCGATGAGCTTTAACAGCTTTGATACAAGGCTGCTGTCGTTTTCATCCATCTGACATCTTGAAAGCTTTACAAGATATGTTCCGAGAATGTCTTCGTAATGGTCAGCTTTTTCTTCCAAAGCGAAGATTTCCTCGGCTGCCGCTTCATCATACTTTTCAAGGACATCAAGGCTCATTTCAAAGGACTTTACGGAAAGCTCTGCCATTTCCTTGACAAGTGTGTTACAGCGTTCAAGAGCCACGGGCGGAGTTGCAAGAAGTCTTTCGTCAAGCTCTGTTACCTTTTCATCTGCTTGCATTTTGCTGTCAGGGACAAGCTTTGTCGCAATCTTTTCAAGAAGCGAAGACATAGGGAGGAGAAGTGCGGTGCAGGCAACATTGAATATTGTATGCACAATGGCAATTCCGAAATGGGTTGCTCCGACATCGAGTATTGCGGGCTTCAGTACGGTTGAAATTATGCTGAATACGGTAAGCCATACAATAGCACCGATTACATTGAACGCAAGATGTACAACAGCTGTACGCTTCGCATTCTTGTTTGTACCGAGTGAGGAAAGAATAGCCGTAATACAGGTACCTATATTCTGACCCATGATAATGGGAACTGCCGCACCGTAGGAAACCTGACCGGTTGCGGAAAGTGCCTGAAGTATACCGACTGAAGCGGAGCTTGACTGAATGATTGCGGTAAGCATAGCACCGACAAGTACACCGAGAACGGGATTCCTGAACATAATAAACATATTCTGGAATGCGGGAACATCGGCAAGTCCCGAAACCGCACCTGACATTGTGTCCATGCCAAACATAAGAGTTGCAAAACCGAGAAGAATTGTTCCCGTGTCCTTCTTTTTGCTACTCTTGCCGAACATAAAGAGGATTGTACCTATAAGTGCAAGAACGGGAGTAAAGGACGTAGGCTTCAGAAGCTTTATTATAATGTTATCACCGGAAATACCGCCAAGGCTGAGAATCCAGGATGTGACGGTTGTACCGATGTTTGCGCCCATGATTACGCTGATTGACTGTCTGAGTGTAAGTATACCCGAGTTTACAAAGCCGACTACCATGACGGTGGTTGCGGATGAACTCTGAATAACAGCGGTTACGCCCATACCGGTAATAAATCCGGTAAATTTATTTTTGGTAAGCTTTTCGAGTACTGTTTTAAGACTTCCGCCTGCACGTCTTTCAAGGGAGTCGCCCATTATGTTCATTCCGAAAAGGAACAGGCAAAGTCCGCCGATAAGGGTTAATACGTTAAAAATGTCCATTAAGTTACCTCTCTTTATTTTTTATTTTTTCCACTATTATTATACCATATACATTGTAAAAACGGCGTAAAAAAGAGGGGACTTTTGTAAAAACTATGTAAAGCGATGTGATGGAAATTTGATTTTGTAAAGTGATTGTAAAACTATCTTTATTCAAAGTGCATCCCACGCAGGTTTTCCGGAATGTATTTGTTGAATTTATCCTCGTTAAACTCTACCCCAAGCTTATCAAGCAGCACCTTGTTGTACTTATTCGTTTTCAGATTGTATTCCAGACTCCACAAAAGCCATGAATAGTCATACCACCTGTCACCAAGTCCCGCATTACCGAGATCAATGAAGCCTGCAAATTCGTTATTCTCATCCACATAAATATTCGGCAGACACAAATCACCGTGTACGAAATCATCACCGTAATTGTCTGAAGAACTAAAAGGACAGCCTTTATCGTCAAGGGAACGCAATACCGTTGCGACATTTACAAGAACATCCGTCAAAAGCTCGGAATTGCCAATAAATCGCTTGTCAATAAGACTGTCACCATCGATGTATGTACGCAAATAGTAGTATTTACCATTTTCTTCGATAAAGCAAATACTTTTGCTTCCGGGAATACCGCAGTCGGTCAAAAAATCAAATCTTTCCTTTTCCTTTGACAATTTTTCTTTGTCGTCGGAAACCTTTAAAACATATTTGTTTTCAAAAATATATACCGTATCGCTGCTTCGCCCTACGGTGTCTAAGGTGTAAGGCGTATCTTTTATTATATCTTTTATTTTTTTCGGAATCATCTTCATTACATTTCTTTTTCAAAAATCAAGTCTAATTCCTGTGTATGTCCCGTTCCGCGTTGCTTTGTGGGGATGCAACCGACATACCGCCAGCCGTCTTCGGCTCTTTTATTTATAATTGAACGATAATCGTCGATGCTGTAAACGTTTCCTGAGCCAAGCCCCCAGCCGTCAAGATTACAGCTTACTGCTTCGTATTCATATTTGTACATTTGTTGTCTCCTTTATAAAATAACATTCAGATTATAAATCAATATTAATTTCATACTTATCATCAATAAGCACATAGTTTACGTTATGCTTTTGAGCAAGTTCCAGATATTTGGAATTATCCTCAAGCACGCTCTCCAAAGTACACCATTCATCATCAATACGTTTTTCAATGATGCTTGCATAACTCTTTATGTCGGCAAAATGATTTCTTATATATTTCTCGCTCATTATAAGACAATAGTACCTGATGCTAGCAAGATATTCTTTTTCAAAATCCTTTACCCAGTCAAAAGGAATATAACAACCCTCAACAATAAGATTTTGCTTGTTCTCAATAGCGGTCTTTATCATCTCACGGACAACAGGCCACAGATAAGCTGTAAGGGCGTCATCATCACTCATGGGCGTAAGATTGGTATATCCGCTTCTTATAAGCCCCATTTTCAGGTGGTCTATTGATAAATAGGGGTATTTGTACTTTTCAAGAAGCTTCTGTGCAAATGCTGTCTTTCCGACATGGGATGCTCCCGTTATTAAAATAATCATTTTTATGACCATTCCTTTCGTGATGTTGTCTAAAAATTCATTTTCAGACTTGTCGCCTTTACAAATTTGTATTTATCGACGTGAGAAATTGTAGGGAACGACCTATGTGTCGTTCCAATGCCCGATAGACCCAATTTGTTTCATTAATATTACAATTTGTCAATCCAAGTTTTTGACCAATCAAATAAGTTTGCCGACATATCATTGAACTCAACATTACCGCCATTTTTAAGATTCATATAAGTTTCAACAATAATCCGTTCATCCGCAGAAACAATTCCGAGTAAATCCTTTTGATGCCGGATATATTTCCCGTTTTGCAAAAAAACAATCGCCTGCACAACAAAGGAAGCGGATTTATACAGCCCTTTCAGAATTTCGTCGCTCTTTTCGTACAGCATATTATGTACACAACCGTGATAAATATTACAAGCACCGATTTTTACAGCTCTCCGGACAGCATCATCGTCAAGCAGCGGCAAAAGCTCATCAAGGCTTCCCTTTATCGGCTTTGTATCATAATAAAACTGAAAAAGGTCGTACGGCTCCCAATTCAGAAGTTCCCTCTTGCCGGAGAGGAAACCGCATATAAGCTCCCTGTTCGGCAGGGTATCAAGCATCGTGTTATACACCTCAATATCGGAAGCGGACAATTCGTCGAGAATAACAACAATATCAATATCACTTTTTTCCGTCGCTTCCCCTCTGCCGTAGCTTCCCTGCAAGCCTACAAACCATACACGTTCTCCGAAGGTATCGGTTAAGACTTCCAGATACTTGTTCATCCAAGTGTTTATTTCTATCATTTCAATAGCCTCGTAAAAATTTAGTTTTTTGAATTAGTATCAGTATAACACAGATATTCGGGAAAATAAACAGAATATCGGAATTGTTTACAAATGGATGTTAAAAAAACCCCGAAGCGATAAACTTCGAGGTTGCAGTAAATTCTCCCGATAGGGAATAAATTATCTCTTAAAATCCATAACTTTTATAGAATTTTGTGGCAAGTTGCGGTAGAATTCACAATATTAAAAAGGCATTATTTCCTTCGAATAGCATCCAATAGCTTTATTATTTCTGCAAAGCCAAGGAACATTGTTCCGCTTATCAAAGAAACACACCAATAAACGAAAGCAACAGCAAAGGAAAACTCTGTATCAGTATATGTATAATAATAGCCTCTTTCCACTTCTACTGTTCCCAAAGCAATTCCTGCAATAAAGCCTCCGATGAATATAATCCAAGCAATAACAGTCAATGCTATAGCAACAGGATTAGATTTTGTTGTGGTTTCTATTTTTGAATATTTTTTTATTTCCTGAAATTCTTCATCTGTAAGTTCAACTGGAACTATTTTGTAGTATTTATATGTTGAGTTAGCATTGTCCCATTCAGGTGAAGAAAATTCTTCACTGTAATTATTGTCGGGAGAATACACTTTTTCATATAAACCCAATTCAATTAAAGTCTTTTGTTTTTCTTCCTCATATTTTTTATTTTCAGCATCTTTTTTAGCATCTAAAAATTCTTTTACCTTTTCGTGCATTTTATATACCTCCTAAAATAAACTACAATTATTATACCATAATTATTCAATTATGTCAACAAAGATTTCCATTGTTTACAAATGCACATCTTACACAAAAAACAGCCCCCACATTGAAGTGAGAGCTGTAATTTTTTTGATAAAACCCACAAGGGATAGATTATCTTTTGCTGAACTGCGGCGCACGACGAGCTGCCTTGAGACCGTACTTCTTTCTTTCCTTCATTCTGGGGTCACGTGTAAGGAAGCCAGCCTTCTTAAGAACTGCTCTGAATTCGGGATCAGCTTGAAGAAGCGCTCTGGAAAGACCGTGTCTTATAGCACCAGCCTAACCGGAAACACCGCCGCCCTTAACTGTGCAGATGATGTCGTACTTACCCTCTGTACCTGTTGCTTCAAAGGGCTGATTAACGATAAGCTTGAGTGTGCCAAGTCCGAAATAATCGTCGATGTCACGGTTGTTGATTGTAACTGTTCCTGTTCCGGGAACGATTCTAACTCTTGCGATAGAGCTCTTTCTTCTGCCTGTACCGTAGAAGTAGGGCTTCGCGGATGTATAATTAATAGCCATTGTTTAAGTCCTCCTTCTGATTAAAGTACAACGGGCTTCTGAGCTGCGTGTTCGTGCTCTGCGCCTGCGTAAACGTGAAGTCTTGTCATGCTCTTAGCTCCGATGGAGTTGTGGGGGAGCATACCCTTAACTGCGAGCTCCATAGCAAACTCGGGCTTTTCAGCCATGAGAGTCTTGTAATCAACAGTCTTGAGACCGCCGATGTAGCCGGAGTGATGGTAGTACTTCTTCTGCTCGAGCTTCTTACCTGTAAGAGTAGCCTTTGCAGCGTTGATGATGATTACGAATTCGCCGCAATCAACGTGAGGTGTGAATTCGGGTCTGTGCTTACCTCTGAGAATATCGGCAGCCTTAACAGCTGTCTTGCCGAGAGGCTGACCTGCAGCATCGATAACGTACCACTTACGCTCGATTGTCTCAGCCTTAGCCATAAATGTTGACATGAGTTATTCCTCCATAGATATAGATATTTTATTCAACGCTGTATATTATACCACACTTTTTCGATTTGTCAAGTACTTTTTCGAAAAAAATCAAAAAAATCTTGCAAAAGGTCTTGTTTTCTTTAATTTTCTTCGTTTTTTGAAGTCTTAACCCTTGAAAAACGCATCTTTTTGTGCTTTAAGTGTACAAATGTACCTTGCACGCTTGAATTAACCCGGAAATTTTCATCGTAATCAACAAAAGGGTTGACAGTGATTTGTGTTTGTTGTATAATTAAGTTTGGAAAAAATACACGTAGAATGATAAATTAGGAAAAATTGAATTGTAATAATACATAAAGGAATAAAACCATGTCATACACCGAACACACAAGACGCCTGCTGAGCTACGTCCGCCGAGCAGTTGACGACTACCAAATGATAAACGAAAACGACAAAATCGCAGTCGGCGTATCCGGCGGAAAGGATTCTCTTGCACTTTTGTGTACCCTTGCGGCACTCAGAAGATTCTACCCGAAAAAGTTTGAGCTTCTTTCAATATACCTCGACCCGGGCTTTGACGAGGCAGGCTTTGCCGATAAAGAGTATTGCGAAGCACAAAGGCAGAAAATCCGCAACATATGCGAAGAATTGGACGTGCCGCTGTATATCGGTGAAACACATATCGCACAAATAATATTTAATGTAAGAAAAGAAAAAAATCCCTGTTCACTGTGTGCCAGAATGAGAAGAGGCGCTCTTCATGAAGCTGCAAAATCAAGAGGCTTTGATAAGCTGGCACTCGGACATCACTTTGACGATGCGGTTGAGACATTTATGATGAACCTGTTCAACGAGGGAAGAATAGGCTGCTTCTCACCGGTTACATATCTTGACAGACGTGATATAACAGTTATACGTCCACTGATTTATGCTCCCGAAAAGGACATACGCTATTTTGCAAACAAGGCTGAATTACCCGTTACGGAAAGTCCGTGTCCTGCGGATAAGGATTCGGAAAGGTCAAGAATGAAAGACATTCTGCGTGACTTCGGTAAGGAATATAAGGGACTTAAATATCGTATTTTCGGAGCTATGCAAAGAGGCAACGTTGATGGTTTTAAAGAGGTGGATTCCATGCCGTTCTCATCGGATGATACCTGAGCCGAAAATAAGATAAAGACAACACACCGCCCTTTGAAATGCAAAGAGCTTTAATCATCGACAAGGTCGGGACTTTTTGTCTTAATTGATTATTCCGATAAAAAATGTTTAAAATTTCATACTTTTATAAAATAGTGTAAAATCAGTTGAGATGGAAAAGTTTTATTGTATACTTGAATCGTAAACCTTGAAATTATAAAGGGTGAGGGTATAAAGTACGAGCTTATACCTTACAAGGCAGAGAACGCTGAAACTGTAATCCGCGTATTCGAAGGCGAAGATAAAAAAGTAAAAACTTGACTTTACAATATAGTTATACTATAATAATTTTAATAAAACACTATTATTTTACAACATTTTATAGGAAGTTTAAATGATACAATATTCTGATATTTTTATACGCGCAAAAAAACCAATATTTGCGTCCGAAAACAGAGAATACTATAAAGGCAAAACCGTCCTTGTAACAGGCGGAGGCGGAAGCGTGGGAAGCGAGCTTGTGAGACATTTGTCCGGGCTTTCACCGAAAACCATCATAATATTCGATATGTACGAAAACAACGCATTTGAGCTGTGTATGGAAATGGACTTTCTGAAAACGGGAACTCAATTTCGTGTAGAAATCGGCTCCGTCTGTGATAAAGGGCGACTTGAAGCCGTATTTTCCAAATACAGACCCGAGATAGTTTTCCATGCGGCGGCTCATAAGCACGTTTCTCTTATGGAGGAAAACTGTGCAGAGGCTCTCAGAAATAATTGCATGGGAACGGTGATTGCGGCAGATCTTGCACAAAAATACGGTGCGGAAAAGTTTGTTCTTATATCCACCGATAAGGCGGTTCGCCCCACAGGAGTCATGGGAGCGACAAAACGTGTATGTGAAATGCTGGTGCTTCCAAGGAAGAGCGAGAAGACAAAGTTCTGTGCCGTAAGGTTCGGAAATGTCTTTGCATCCCACGCATCGGTGGTTCCGCTGTTTGAAAAGCAGATTCTTACAGGTAAGACGTTAACACTCACAGACAAACGAATGACAAGATACTTTATCAGCCTTGACGATGCCGCACAGCTGCTGTTGTGCGCCGGGGCAATGGCAAAAAGCGGAGAACTGTTTGTCCTTAATATGGGCGAGCCGGTAAAAATATACGACATAGCGAAAAAAATGATACGCTTTTACGGCAAGAAATTAGGAAAGGACATAGAAATCATTGAAACCGGACTTAGACCGGGCGAAAAGCTGTTTGAAGAATATCTCCTGGCGGACAAGGAAAAATACTCCAAGACTGCCCATGACATGATATACATAGAAAAGGGCGGCAACACAACAAGCTTCGATTCGGATAAAATACGAAGCCTGATCGAAGCTGTCTTAGATGACAAACGCTGTGAGGTCGAAGGAAGCCTTGTGAAACAGCTCCTTTCCCGGATTATTCCCGATTACAATCCAACAATATAAATTAAGTGCGAGCCGATGCTATGATCGACCCGCATTTGTTTTTTACTGCACAAAGGCGTATTCTCCGATAAACAGAGTCTCTCCGCTTACATTGTCACGGATAAGGAAGGTAAAAGGCTTGTCTGCTTTGAATTCGATTATTTCCTCAGGTTGAGGTCTTGCGGAGGTTGCTTTCATAAGTATCGCAGTTACGGCTGCCGCTTCCGTGCCCTTTTCATCGACGGAAATAAATGTTTTGTGAATTACCTGAGAAAACGCCATTTTTGAATTTTCGGTTTCGAACATGGAATCAAAATCCGCATTGCCTGAAAAGGCTGTCTTTATACCCAAAGTCTGAAGTATTTCGGTTAATTCACGGTCATATTCGATTTCAAACTTTGGCAGAGAAAGATTTGTTTTTTTGCTCTCAAGTCTATCGTTGTAGTAAAGCTCGGAAACAATTTTTTCGGGCTCGGTTATCTCATTGTCGGACAGGAGAATAAACATACTTACATCTGCATCTTCAAGTCTTTCATTTGTTATCTTGCCGGTTTTTTCGTCCATGTTTTTAATGACTGTCTTATAAGGCAGTTCAAGAACACGGATACCGTCGGATTCGCCGTACAAAAATCTGTTTGTCTGACACATGAAATCAATCTCTGTTTCTTTTCCGTTCCTGTCTGTGAAGATGTCCTTCTTGGTGGAATTCTCGTTGAAATCGTTTTCCCAGTTCCCCTTAAAGTAAATAGCGTTGACAAGTGCTGCATCGAAGGATTCATTTATTATGGTGGGAATTTTGCCGTTTGTTTTTTCATTTACCCACCCGTTAACCTTGGGAACGGCAGTTTTGAGTGTTACTTCTCTTGCCTCGCCGTTATAAAAATCCAGTATGGTTTTCTTGTAACCCTCCGAAAAGTCATAGGGCGATGTGTCGGTATTGAGCCAGATGGAATTTGCAATGTCAAGGCGTATTACATTGTTATCTGAATACTTATTTATAATTGCAATGGTATCTTGGTTGAATGCATCAAGATTGGTAATATCCAACGTATCAAGTATTTCTTGTTTTGTTATCCCCTTGGCACCGTTTGCCGCCATGGCAAGAGCCAGCTTTACCGAAAGGGGAGAGTACATATAATTCTTATCCTTCGGCATAACGCTGTATAGTTTATCGGTGAAATTTGTGCCGGTAACTTTGTTTGTCACTTCCAATTTTTCAGTCTCACTTTCTACAATTATTACATCAACAAAATCCGGCTCTTTAAGTTCCGGTGTTTCAACAACATCAATGCTGGTATATGTCATTGAACTAACAATCAACAGTCCAATAAGAGTAAATATCCAATTATTCATAGGATACATCCTTTCATTTTTCTTTATTATATCATATTAGACCGTAAAAATAAAGTAAAAGTTCCCAAATCATGTTGTGAATACTCAAAATTGGAGTATTGAACAAAAATCTGCAATCGGGTTTGTAAAAAAACACGGTATACCGAAGTCCGCCACATTAAAAATGTCGATGTTTCAAGCCAGGAGAAAATATCAGAGAACAGTTTTTATAACAACCGCATCCTCAATTTTTAAACTTTTCTTCGCCGAGTGAGTACTCTCTTTTGGCACATACATTTTTTTAAAAGTTCAAGTATTTTTGTTCCTTTCTAAAAAAATGAAATTGCTTTGTATTAACTATATAATATAATATTTTTGTCTAAAAATCAAGGGTTGATTTTAATATATTAGGGGGTGATGTTGCAGACGAAAAAGACGTGTGTGCATATACTGAAAACGGAGGCTCAGTGCTTCCTAACAAAACATTGCTATTTGTGCCGTCATTTGGCGGCGGAACGGAGATCATAATGGCAGTATTTTATAACCAGGCAAACCTCAGCTATAACGGTGGAAACACCAATTCAAATATTGTAACAGGTGAGATTCTTGAGGTTCTTTCCACAACAAAGACCGCTGTGAATCCGACTTACAGTACAGGTGATACCGTGACCTATGTCATAAGTATTATAAATTCGGGGAACACTCCCTTTTCCGGGCTTACCGTCACGGATAACCTCGGTGAATATAGCGTAGGCACGGGGACTGCCGTGCCTTTGACCTATGTTGACGGAACGGTAAACTATTATCAGAACGGCGTTCTTCAGACAGCTCCCACGGTTGCATCGGAAAACCCGCTTACCATTACGGGTATTGATGTTCCCGCAAACGGAAACACAATCATAATTTATTCCGCAACTGCAAATGAAACAGCACCTCTCTCTGAGGATTCGACCATTGTCAACACGGCAACGATAACCGGTCCCGGTGTTATGACACCAATTACTGCAACAGCTACGGTAACAGCTGCAACAGAACCTGTTCTTACCATTTCCAAAGGCATTAATCCCACAACGGTAACGGAAAACAGCCGTATAACCTACACCTTTACCATCCAGAATATCGGAAATCGTGAAGCGGTGGCAACAGATAATCTTGTGGTGACAGACACCTTTGATCCCATTCTTGAAAATATTGTTGTAACCATCAACGGTGATACTGCGACCGAGGGAACGGAATACACCTATGACCCCGAAACAGGACTTTTCTCAACTGTTGAGGGTGTGGTGACGGTACCTGCTGCACAGTTCGTTCAAAACCCGACAACAGGCGAATGGACGGTAACTCCCGGAACAACGGTTATCACGGTAGTCGGAACGATCTGAATGAAAAGCTTATAACTGTAAAAGCGGCGATGGCTTTTTGCTGTTGCCGTTTATATATTTGATGACGAATTCTCCAGATGCAGCAGGAGTTATACCTTGTAGTTTTGGTATATTGAGATGAAATATAAAGCATTGTTGCAACATACCCTTCACTTTTGTTGAAAACAAATTATAAATTTACTTGTTTATATAACAGAAAAAGCAGCCGGAGACTTATTTCCGGCTGCCTGAATTCTTATTCTTTGTTTTCCGTGACCTCTTCACCGTTATTGTTGTCGGAATAATTGTCACTGTATGAATCGGAATCCTTGTGTTTTCTGTTTTCGTAAGAACTGCGTCTGTCATGGGAGGGCTTTATGGGATTTTCGGGAGTACCCAGTGCAATGACAACCTTTCTGTCATTGTCGGAGCCTACGGAGTATGTGAATACACCTCGGTAGTTCTGAAGCTCTGCGTGTATGATCTTTCTTTCATATGCGAGCATGGGTTCAAGAGTTACGTTTCTGTGGTAACGAAGAGCCTTGTCAGCCATCCTGCGTGCAAGAACCTTGAGCGTATCCTCTCTCTTTGCTCTGTAGTTTTCGATGTCAAGACATATTTTGATGTATTCCTTCTTGTCCTCACCACTCTTGATTTTTCTGCCGGCAGCAATGTTTGCAAGATACTGAAGTGAATCAAGAACATCACCGTGGCGTCCGATAAGAGCACCAAGTCCGTCACCGTTGATCTCGACATAAATGTTTTTTTCGGGGATGGACTTACCCTCGGGTATAACCTTGTCCCAACCTGTGATCTCGGCCTTAGCGTCAATTCCTATATCGGAAATGATGGTATTGAGAAGCTTTAGAGCAGCACCCTCGGGAGTAGAATCATCGCCGTCTCTGGAGGTGAATTTTTCGCCCTCCATAACAGTGAATTCACCATCGTCTTCTGCTTCGGTTTCTGCTTCAACCGTAGTTTCTTTTGCAGCGTCTTCGTTTTTTTTCGTTTCTTCAACGTACACTCTTACTTTTGCATCGGAGGCTCCAAGACCGAAAATACCTTTTTTGCCTTCTTCAATAACTTCATATTTTACTTCATCAACGTTTTTGCCGAGCTCTTCCGCACCCAGAGCAATCGCTGCGTCAACATTTTTTGCACTGATTGTAATTTCTGTCATAATGTCTTATCCTTTCCGAATAAATTCAACTTGCTGCATCAAGGACGTCTTATTGCTCTCGGAGGTTCTCCGTGATCCTTGATTCTCTTTTTACCGTGAGCACTTACTCTGGGCTTGCTGATAAGAGATGTCTGATGCTTTTTCGGTTTCTGACCGGGTGCTCTGCTTACGGGTTCAGCTTTTTCGGCGTGAGAAAGTCTCTGCTGCTTTACTTTGCCGCGAAGCTCCTTTTCTGCCAGCTTAAGATCCTCTTCCGTCATCACGGGAACGGGATACAACTTATAGAGAATAAACTGCTGAACAACACCGAGCACGTTCTGGATTACCCAGTAAATACCGATACCTGCGGGAGTAATAAAGCTGATCCATGCAGACATAAGGGGCATTGTGATGTCCATAAGCTTAAAGGATGCTGCTGCAGCATTGTCTGTCTGTGCAGGCTGATATGTGAACCTTCTTGTGAGCTTCATTGATAGGAATGAAAAAACGAAAACCATGATCGGAACAATCCAAAGGATACTGAAATTGCCCATTTCGGGTTTGTCCATAAGGTTTATACCAAATACGGTAAAACTTTCTCTGAGGTCTTCGAAATGCTCAGCAAGAGGCTTTGTTATCTCGCCAACCTTTACCGGGTCTGCAAGTAGAGTTTCAATTGCATCAATGCCTACAGTTGCTTCTTCACTAAGCTTTTCAATCTCTCCGTTATGAACCTTCAAAAGGTCGTTAATCTGAAAAATCTCGTAGTTCATGGAAAGCTTTGCTTTCGCACATATATCTGCAACAGCTTTTATTGTTTCTGACTTCATCTCAAGCAGGAATGTCAAAGGCTTTGTGATAACCTGATAAAGTGCAAGGAGAATCGGGAGCTGAATAAGCATGGGCAGACAGCCGCCCGCGGGATTGAAGTTCTCTCTCTGATAGAGCTCCATAATCTCCTGATTCATTTTCTGCTGGGAAATTTTGTCGTTTCTGCCGGCATACTTTTTTCTGATGATGGTTTCGTAAGGTCTGAGATTTGCTTGCTTTATGGAGTTCTTCTGCTGCTTTATACCGAAGGGAAACAGCACGATTTTCATAAAGACTGCAAACAGGATAAGTGTTACAACGTAGTTCGGAGAGATTGTGTCAATCCATCTGAAGGGATACGCTATAATACCGCCGAGGAAATCCCACATAGTTTTTACCTTCCTTTTCTTAAAATATTTATCCATCCCGGGGGGGAAACCCGGTGATTTACAAGGTTAATTGGGCTTTGTACTCTTTGTTTTCTTTTCAGGGACAGGATCAAAGCCGCCCTTGCAAAAGGGGTTACATCTGAGAATACGCCATACCGTAAGGCAGGTTCCCTTGAAAAATCCGTGTACACGGTATGATTCAATTGCATATTCCGAGCAGGTCGGAACAAATCTGCAGGTCGGTCTCCGCTTCAGCGGAGAAATAAATTTTCTGTAAAAGGTTATAAGCAATATACACAAATACTTCATTTCTTTTTATTTACGGCTTTTTTTCGATTGTTGCCCTTATCGCCATTTGTAAAGGTTTTAACAGAAGAGTTATTTCTGCCTTTCAGTTCCTGACCTTTATATGCACCAAGCTTTGAAAAACACGAGTCAATACAAACATTCATCGACGTGGACTTTGCACTTTTTGAAAATGCAGCACCTCTTGCAGAGATGATAACTATAAGCCCGTCCGACAATTTTTCATAAAGAGGCATAGCACCTGCTCTTATAATTCTTTTGACTCTGTTTCTCTTTACGGCACCACCGAGCTTTGCGTTGATTGCAATACCGATTTTTGTTTTGGGCAGAGTTCCGTCAGGGTTCCTTTTTATGTTTTTCAATATATATACGGCGCAGAGCTTTGATGCTTCGTTTACGCCCTTTGTAAATGCTTTTGTAAACAGATGATTTTCCGTAAGAGGATTAAGCTTTTTATTCACGAAGATTCCTCCCTCCGGTAAATAATAATTTGGCTGTATTTTCCGTAATACGCAATAAGAGGACGGCTTTGCAACCCTTGTTTGGGGTATATGCAACTGCTCGTCCTCTCTTCTCCTGAAGGTTACAAAGAAACATTCGACAACGAATGTCGAATATCCGATGTCAAAGCAGGAATCAATATGTGAGTCTTGCTCTTCCTTTTGCACGTCTTCTCTTGAGTACCTTTCTGCCGTTGGCAGTTCTCATACGCTTTCTGAAACCGTGCTCTACTTTTCTCTGACGCTTCTTGGGCTGGTATGTTCTTTTCATTCTCGGGGCACCTCGCTTTCCGATTACATAATTTGCCGATATAATGTTATTATAATACATTTATTTTATTTTGTCAAGGGGTTATGCATATTTTTTTTGCCTTTTTCATTTTTCTTTTTCGGAAGGATATTTTAAATCATATGTGCATAAATAAGCCGTTTATCATATATGTTATACCAAATTAACTCTTGAGGCTGTTTTTATAATATGAAAAAGGCTTTTGTAAAATATCACACAAATTTCACATAGGTTACATTGATGTTTCAATTAGTTGTATTATAATACAGGCACAGTGAACAAAACGGAGGTTTAATTGCTATGTCAAACACAAGCGGATTTGAAAGTGAAAATAAAAACGGCAACAGCGGCTTTGCTCCCGAAACTGACAACAATAATATACCGGATAAAAATACATTTCTTGGTGGAAATACGGATTCGAAGTCGGAAATATCGGAAAATCCCGAAAAGATTGAGGAATGTGAGGGTGTGAAAACACTGAATGAATATCACACACCGTTATCCTCTGATAATACGGTGTATCATAACAGTACAGATGAGTGTACGGCTTCTGCACAGGAAAACGCAGAACAGCGTACAACACCAACATATCAGAGTTCTGACAAGCCGGCACAGGAGAACTATCAGGCACCGATGTCTTCGGAATATAATCGGAATTTTAACACTCCGGTGAATCACCCAACCGAGACCAACGGTACACCGTATAGTGATTCTCATGTTCCTATGGACGGTACTCACAGTGCATACAATCCTTCCCGGAGACCTGTCGGTGAGAGTGCAGGTATCAGATACGATGCCGATAAGACAAGTGCAGACGGAAATTACACATGGCAGTACTGTCAGACAAACAAGCCTTTTACACAGGGAACAGTACCTGAAAAGAAGCATAATGTACTCAGAACGGTTTCCATAACGCTTGCTTGTGTTCTTGTGGTGGGTATTGCCGCCGTTTGCGGATATTTCTACTTTAAGTGCTTTGGTGACAGGGGTATTCCCGTTTATGGCGGAGAAAATATAGTTGAATCCAACGATGCTCCCGCTGTAAGCAACCCAAGCAAGAATGAGAAAGGTGAACGTCCCGTTATTTCGGGAAAAGGAAACAGTGACAACTCGAGTGCCCAAGCACAGAACACAATCGTGCTTCCGAGTGCGGATGGAACACTCACAAAGCAGATGATTGCCGTAAAGTGTAAGCCATCTTCTGTAGGTATCGAAGTAACAGCAACAACTCAAAGTTATTTCGGAACATATAAGTCAAGCGGCGTAGGATCCGGATTTATCCTCACGGAAGACGGCTATATTGCAACCAACAATCATGTTATAGAGGATGCAGATGAAATAATAGTTATGCTTGATGACGGTACAAAGTATTCTGCGGAAATTATAGGTGCGGATTCGGTGACCGACCTTGCTGTTATTAAGATAGATGCCAGGGGACTTGTTCCAATGGAGATTGGTGATTCGGATCTTATGCAGGTAGGAGACAGTGTAATTGCGATAGGAACACCTGCGGGTATCGAATTTGCAGGAACGGTGACCGACGGTATTGTTTCCGCAATAAACAGAGATGTTGAAGTTCAGGGCAGCAATGGCTACACAAAGACTATGACTCTCATGCAGACAAATGCCGCAATTAATCCCGGAAACTCCGGTGGCCCTCTTATCAACGACAAGGGTGAGGTTGTAGGTATTAACACTCTTAAGCTTACGGAGAAATATGAGGGTATCGGCTTCTCTATTCCGATAAACAGTGCTATCAATATTTTTAATCAGCTGATACAGGACGGAAAGGTAACCGATTACGAACAGAGCTTTGTAACCGGCACGGGAGCAATCGGTATCACCAACTATTTTGAAGTTACCGAAGAAGAATCCAAATATTACGGTATTCCCGTAGGTGTTATGGTTATCCAGCTCAAGCCCGGAAGCTCCGCACAGGCGGCAGGTCTTAAGCGCGGTGACATCATAACAGGCTTTAATGGTCAGAAAGTAACAACCGTCGAGGAGATTAATGATCTCAAATCCGCTTTCAAGGCAGGCGATCAAGTTACTCTCACTATATACAGAGATCCTAAGGAAATAATCGATATTACCTTCAAGCTTGATGTAATGGGATAATTTCACTTTTGCAAATGTTTCACAATATGCGGTACTCTCCTTAAAATGACGAAGACACTCGGATTTTTATTCGGGTGCCTTTCGTTTTTATATTTAATACTGTGCAAAAAGAACCTTCAGCAAAAGCTTTTTTATCAATAAATAAAATGAAGAAAGCGAAGTTTTCAACCTCAACTATTCACCGTGAGCGTGCTTGCAACTTCACTATTCGCTATTTACTTCACCTATATTTCCTTCATCGTCTTTCTGTCAAGGCTCCTGAATCTTACCGCAACAGCCATGTTCTGCCACGTTATTATGTCATTCTTTTCAAGATCTGCGATTGTCCTTGCCACTCTCATTATTCTGTCATAACCTCTTGCGGAAAGCCCCATTTTCTCAAATGCACCTTTAAGAATATCACCCGCCTTATCATCAAGAACACAGTATTTTCTTATGTGAGCCGTTGTCATGTCCCCATTTGCGATAATGCCCTCATCCTTGAAACGCTTTTTCATAATCTCTCGTGCATCACATACCTTTTCGCGGATTTTCTCCGAGCTTTCGGCGGGAACATTCGAAGCAAGAGTATTAAAATCAAGAGAGGGGACATCAACGTGAATGTCAATTCTGTCAAGCAGCGGCCCCGAAATCTTTGAAAGATACTTTGATATAGATCCTGCAGGGCAGGTACAGGGGATAGTGGAATGACCGTAATATCCGCACTTGCAAGGGTTCATCGCACAAACAAGCATAAATCTTGCGGGATATGTAACCTTTGCATTAACTCTCGTAATCTCAACCTTTCTGTCCTCCAAGGGTTGTCTGAGGGCCTCTGTTGCATCATTTCTGAATTCCGGCAATTCATCAAGAAAAAGCACACCGTTATTCGCAAGTGAGATCTCACCGGGTCGGGGTATCTTACCACCGCCGACAAGCGATACTCCCGAAACAGAATGATGTGGAGATCTGAACGGACGTGCCCCTAACAGTGCATCCTCTTTGAGCTCACCTGCTATTGAATATATCTGCGTTGTCTGCAGTGCCTCCTCAAAGGTCATTGGCGGGAGTATTCCCGGCAGACTCTTTGCAAGCATACTTTTACCGGTACCGGGAGGCCCTATAAGAAGTATGTTATGCATTCCCGCAGCCGCAAGTTGCATAGCATATTTTGCATTCTGCTGACCCTTTATATCCGCAAAATCGGGAATGCCCAACATGGTCTCATTGAAGGTTTCGTAGCTTGTATGCGGTGTTTTTTCGATGTATTCCTCGCCACGGATATGCATTGCAACGCTTCGTACGTCTCTTACACCGTATACGTCAATACCCTCAACCACTGCCGCTTCCTTTGCATTGTCCGCAGGTACAAATATCTCCTTAAAGCCTGCATTCTTTGCTGCAATACACATGGTAAGTATTCCGTTGATTCCTCTTACCTCACCGCCCAGGGCAATTTCGCCCACAAAGCATTTTCCCTCTGTATCAAAATCACATAGAAGATCCGTACACTTGAGAATGGAAATAAGTGAAGCAAGATCGTAGCCCGTTCCTTGCTTGTTTATGTTTGCAGGGGCGAGATTGATTGTTATGTTTGCCACAGGGTACATATACCCCGATGTCTTTATTGCCGCCTTTATTCTGTTGTAGGATTCTTTTACTGCCGTATCCGGAAGTCCGATTATGTCAAATCTCGGAGTGTTTCCCTGACGGTAACATTCCACATCAACAATAAGTCCCTCAATTCCGTGACTTGCGGCACTGTATACTTTTGAAATCATTTTCTATCCTTACGGACATCAATATCTGTCCGAGCCCTTCATATAACGTTCAATATCTCTGTTTGCTTGCTTCTTTGCTTCGGTATCTCTCTTATCATAGAGCTTTTTACCCTTGCACAGTCCTATTTCTACCTTAACCTTTGAACCCTTGAAATACATCTTTAGCGGTATGATCGTCACACCCTCGGTACCAACCTGTCCCAAAAGCTTCAATATCTCTTTTTTGTGCATAAGCAGCTTACGTACTCGCATAGGCTCTTTGTTGAAGATATTTCCTTTTTCATAGGGGCTGATGTGTACACCGGACATGAAGATTTCACCCTTTTCAATAAAGCAGTAGGAGTCTTTCATATTAACGGCACTTGCTCTTACACTCTTGACCTCGGTGCCGAAAAGCTCAATTCCCGCTTCAAAGGTTTCAAGTATAAAATAGTCGTGTGACGCTTTTTTGTTTTGTGCGGCGATAAATACACCGTCTTTGGTAGGTTTGTTTGCCATTTATTCTTCCTTTCAAATTTGCCGAAATTAAAATTCTATCACGTTTCTCTTTTCTCCCTTGGTATATGCCTTTGCGTTGAGGAATGCTTCGGTCATAAGCCTTGACCTTGCTTCAATTGTTGCCCATGCAATATGAGGTGTGATTATACAGTTGGGAGCACTGAGAAGAGGATTGTCTTCTTTCGGCGGCTCGCTTGAAAGCACATCCGCAAGAAAAGCTCTTATCCTGCCATTATGCAGTGCCATTGCAACAGCTTTCTCGTCAACAGTACCGCCTCTTGTTGTGTTTATAATGACCACACTCTTTTTCATAAGTGCAATAGTTTCATCATTTATCAGCTTATCCGTCTGTGGCGTCAGGGGGCAATGAAGCGACAGATAATCACTTTCACGGAACAACGTTTCCTTGTCTACCCACTGGACCGTATTGTCATCCTTTTTTGTCCTTGAATAACACAATACCCTCATGCCGAAGGCATTAGCTATCTTTGCAACAGCCACACCTATAGAGCCGTAACCGAATATACCGAAAGTCTTTCCCGAAAGCTCAAACAGGGGAGACTCATAAAGACAGAACATATCATGCTTTGACCAAGCCGTGTGTGCAAGCTCATTGTGACGTGCGACCCTGTGCTCGTTCTCGAGAATCAAAGCAAAAACAAGCTGTGCCACCGAATCGGTTGAATACGCGGGGACATTTGTAACGGTGATACCTCTTTTGGATGCTTCCTCAATATCCACAACATTGTAACCTGTCGCAAGAACACCGATATACTTACAATTGGGAAGCTGTTCCATTTCAGCCTTGCCTATAACGACTTTGTTTGTTATAACTATTTCAGCATCCCTTGCACGCTTTACCACGTCCTGCGGCTCTGTGCGCTGATAAACGTCAAGCTCACCGAGTGTTTTAAAATCATCCCACGACAAATCCCCGGGATTAAGTGCCTTTGCATCGAGAATTACTGTTTTCATGTCCGTACCTTTCAGTATCCGATAATTTATTCATTTCCAAACTATATTATAACATACAATTTTATCAAATGCAAGAAAAATATGTATTTATTTGCCGAATACGTTGAAAAAAGCAATGACTTAGTGTATAATATCGGTGAAAGCGAGTGATAAATGTGGATTGTAAAAATATAAAAGAAGAAATAAGGCAAGACCTCCTTTCCATGCAGGATATAAAATACGCCGATTTTCACGCAAAGCTGATACCGAATATAGACCGTGAGCTTGTTATCGGCGTCAGAACTCCCATGCTCCGAAAATATGCGGCAAATCTCTCAAAAAGCGAAGACTCAAAGGTATTTATTTCATATCTCCCCCACAAATATTACGAAGAAAATAATCTCCACGCATTTCTTATTGAGCGTATAAAAGACGTTGATACTCTCTTTTTCGAGCTTGACAGATTCCTCCCGTACATCGACAATTGGGCAACCTGCGATATGCTAAGACCGAAAGTATTTTCAAAGCACAAGGACAAGCTCATACAAAAAATACATCAATGGCTGAAATCCGAACATACATACACTGTCCGTTACGGAATAGGGATGTTGCTTGTCCACTTTCTTGACGATGACTTTTCGGCTGATTATTTGAAGCTTGTTTCGGAAATAAAAAGCGATGAATACTACATTAATATGATGCGCGCGTGGTATTTCGCGGAAGCTCTTGCAAAGCAGTACGACAATATTTTGCCATATATCCAAAACAGAGTTCTCGACGATTGGACACACCGCAAAGCCATTCAGAAAGCGGTCGAGAGTTTCAGAATTGCAGACGAACAAAAAATGTATCTCAAAACGCTCAGATAAAATTAAGACTGTACCTTACTGATTTTGGGTACAGCCTTTTTTGTCAGAATATCATCTCAATTAAGATGCATACGGAAAAAACTGCGTTCACGGGTGAGCTTTTCCGATTTTACAGGATTTTTAAAGAGCGTTTCGTGATTACTCCCTCGGCATTGCAAAAATCACGGAATTTCTACGGTATAAATCCAATTGTGAAAATTGTAAAAATTACTATCAAAATATTAATATATTTGTCTTGAAATATGCGATAGTATATAGTATAATAAGATGTTAAAATATTACTTTGAGAAAAGATATGCAGGAATGATTATGAAAGGTTAGGGCTTTGTAAAAGAATGTCGGATACAAGAAAGAAAAAGGAATACGGCGATCAAAGTATTACATCACTGAAGGGACCGGATCAAGTAAGAAAACGTCCCGGAGTTATATTCGGCTCTGACGGACTTGAGGGCTGTCAGCATTCCTTCTTTGAAATCCTGTCAAACTCCATTGACGAAGCAAGGGAAGGCTACGGAGACAGAATAAACATTACGGTCATGCGTGATATGACAATTACCGTAGAGGATTTCGGCAGAGGCGTACCTCTTGATTGGAACGAAGGCGAACAGAAATATAACTGGGAGCTTGTATACTGTACAATGTATGCAGGCGGTAAATACAATAACGATGACGGTGAGGCATACGAGTATTCTCTGGGACTTAACGGTCTGGGTGCCTGCGCCACACAGTTTTCATCCGAGTTTATGACCGTCACAAGCTATACGAAGAAAGCAAAATATGAGATAAGATTTGAAAAGGGTTTCCCGGTAACAGAGCTTATAAAGACAGACCCTGCAAGAAAGCGTACCGGAACTATCACCACATGGAAGCCTGACCTTGAAGTATTTACCGATATAAGGATCTCGGAAGCATACATTGCGGAAATACTCAAAAAACAGGCAATAGTAAATCCGAATCTTACTCTTGCACTCAAATACGAACAGTCAGACGGCACATTCAAGGAATACTCCTACTTCTATGAAAGAGGTATCGAGGATTACGTTGAAGAGCTGATAAGTTCATCCGAAAATGTAAAGCTCCCGGAGATTACCGGTGACGGTTCTGTTGACGATGAAGACGAAGAAGCTGCAATGAAAAAGGCTCAGGAAGCCCAAGAATCGGATGAGGATGCGGAAAACGTTTCATACGCCATTACAAAGCCCTACTACATCGCCTGTGAACGTCAGGGGCGTGACAGAGACGATAAGGACGATTACAAACTCAAAATTGAGGCTGTACTCTGCTTCTCAAATCAGGTCAATGTCATAGAGTATTACCATAATTCTTCATGGCTTGAGCACGGCGGGTCACCCGACAAGGCTACAAGAAGTGCATTCGTAAAGGCAATCGACAAGTACCTTAAGGGTGTAAACAAGTATGCCAAGAACGAGTCAAAAATATCTTTCCAGGACATTGAAGAATCACTTATATTTGTGGTAAACTCACACTCAACAAGAACTTCATACGAAAACCAGACAAAGAAAGCCATTACAAATACCTTTATCACGGAAGCCATGACGGACTTCTTTGCACACTCTCTTGAAGTGTATTTCGCAGAAAATCCCAAGGAAGCGGAAAAGATAGGCAATCAGATTCTTATTAACAAGAGAAGCCGTGAAAATGTAGAAAAGGCAAAAATAGACATCAAGAAGAAGCTCACCAGCGGAAACCTCGGTATTGCTGACAGAGTTGAAAAGTTCGTAAATTGCCGCAGCAAGGATGCGGATAAGAAAGAGCTTTATATTGTTGAGGGAGATTCCGCGATGACTTCCGTTAAGCACGCAAGAAACCCAGAATTCCAGGCTATTATGCCCGTAAGAGGTAAGACTCTCAACTGTATGAAGAGTACCTATGACAAGATTTTCGCAAGTAAAGTTATAGTGGATCTTCTGCGTGTTATCGGCTGCGGTGTTGAAATCAAGGCAAAGGGTAATAAGAATCTGTCACAGTTTGACCTCAATGCTCTGAGATGGAACAAGATAGTAATATGTACCGACGCAGATGAGGATGGTTACCAGATAAGAACTCTTATACTCACAATGTTCTACAGGCTTCTCCCCACCCTTATCAACCTCGGTAAGGTATACATTGCAGAATCTCCTCTCTATGAGATAAAGGTCAAGGACAAGAGCTATTTCGCATACAATGAGGCAGAAAAAAATGCAATACTTTCAAAGCTCGGTGATCAGAAATACATCATTGAAAGATCCAAAGGTCTCGGTGAAAACGATCCGGAAATGATGTCTTTCACAACAATGGCACCGGAAACAAGAAGACTTATCAAAATTATGCCTGAGGATGAAGCGGCAACACTGCGTATGTTTGAAACCCTTCTCGGTGACGACATTCTTTCCAGAAAACAGTTTATAACCGAGCACGGCGCCGAATATATTGAGCTTGCCGATGTCTGAGCAAATTTGTGGGACAAATTTGCAGTGCAAAATGCAAAATGCAAAGTACAAAATGCAAAATTATTAAACAACAACCCGGAATAACGATACGGACATCGGAATACCGCAAAAATCATTCCGCACTCCGCACTCAGAAGACCGTTTACGGTCTTTATTCCGCACTCAAAAAAGGAACTTTTTATGTGGAATTCAAATTTATGGCAGGAATACGAACTCATTGACACATCCGACGGTGAGAGACTTGAACGTTGGGGAGATGTAATACTTGTTCGACCCGACCCGCAGGTAATATGGCAGGATGTAAAAAGAAGCAAGCTCTGGAATAGATATAATGCGAGATATATTCGTTCATCAAAGGGCGGCGGTGCATGGGATGTTAAGAATCTCCCGAAAGGTGCGCTTGACGAGGGCTGGACAATCAAAAAAGGTGAATTGACCTTTAAAATCAAGCCCACGGGCTTTAAGCACACGGGAGTTTTCCCGGAGCAGGCTGTCAACTGGGAATGGATGGACGAAAAGATAAGAAATGCGGGAAGACATATTAATGCAATAAATCTTTTCGCATATACAGGCGGTGCAACTCTTGCCTGTGCAAAGGCGGGAGCTTCCGTGTGCCACATTGACGCATCAAAGGGAATAGTCGCATGGGCAAAGGAAAATGCACAACTCTCGGGACTTGAAGACGCACCCATAAGATACATTGTGGACGACTGTAAAAAGTTCCTTGAGCGTGAAATAAGACGAGGCAGAAAATACGATGCTCTTATCATGGATCCTCCCTCATACGGCAGAGGCCCGGGCGGTGAAATATGGAAGCTTGAGGATGGAATATGCGAGCTTTTGGAGCTTGCCTCAAGGGTGCTTTCCGAAAATCCGCTTTTTGTGCTTGTAAATTCCTATACAACGGGACTTTCCGCATCGACCGTAGGCTATCTTCTCAGCCTTTACATGAAGGACTTCGGCGGAAAGGTAACTGCCGATGAAATAGGTATACCCGTTACGGAGAGTAAAATGATACTTCCTGCAGGTTCGTCCGCAAGATGGGAAAACGAATAATTGAAATTAAAAGTGAATACTACTTTATTCACTGAAAAGGTGATAGCTTTGAGTACTATTATTAAAGTCGAGGATCTGAAATTTTCATATCCCGTAGACGAAAATACCTACCGTGAGGTTCTGCACGGACTTACATTTGAAATTGAAAAAGGTACATTTACCGCAATCATCGGACACAACGGCTCGGGAAAGTCGACACTTGCAAAGCTGCTTTGCGGGATGATGATTCCCACATCGGGAAAAGTTCTCTGTGACTGCGAGGGAAAAATGCTTTCAACCGACAACGAGGAGAATTTCTTTGATATTAGAAAAAACTTCGGCATGGTATTCCAGCATCCGGACAATCAGCTGGTTGCAACGGTTGTGGAGGAGGATGTTGCCTTTGCACCGGAGAATATGGGTGTTGAACCGCATGAGATAAGAAAAAGAGTAGACGAAGCTCTCGCAATTGTGGGACTTTCCGAATATGCTCTGCACGATACGCACAAACTGTCCGGTGGTCAGAAACAGAGAGTTGCCATTGCAGGTATACTTGCCATGCTTCCCGAATGTATTATTTTTGATGAATCCACCGCCATGCTTGACCCGAGGGGCAGAGATGAGATAATAGCCACGATAAAGAAGCTGCAAAAAGAGAAAAACATAACCGTAATTCTCATAACACACTACATGAACGAAGCGGCACAGGCTGATAGAATTGTAGTGGTAGACGGAGGAAACATCATTGCTGACGGAACACCGAGTGAGGTATTCGACCACGATGAACTTCTTTACAAAGCGGGGCTTGAAGCTCCTCAAAGCTCGAATCTCGTAAAGCGACTTCAGAATTCGGGTGCGGATATATCCGAAACAGTTCTGAATCCGGACGAGGCGGCAAGGGTTTTGATAAAGGCATTGGATAAAAAATAAAACACACAAACGGAGAATTATGCTTGAATTTAAAAATGTAACCTACATCTATGGTGCCGGAACACCCTTTCAGGTAAAGGCACTGGATGATATATCCATAAAAATTGAAAAAGGCAAAGTCACGGGGCTTATCGGGCATTCCGGAAGCGGTAAATCTACTCTCGTACAGCTGATGAACGCCCTTTATAAGCCAACTTCCGGAACGGTACTGCTCGGTGGCGAGGATATAAACAAGGACGCAAAGACCTCACACGATACAAGATTCAAGGTCGGACTTGTGTTCCAATATCCCGAATATCAGTTGTTTGAGGAAACAGTCGGTGCAGACATCGCATTCGGTCCACGAAATATGGGACTTTCCGAAGCTGAAATAAAAGACAGGGTAATGCGTGCCGCAAGATTCACGGGGCTTTCCGATGAGATACTTCAAAGATCGCCCTTTGAGCTTTCAGGTGGTCAGAAAAGAAGATGTGCCATTGCGGGAGTTATCGCCATGGATCCGGAGGTACTTGTCCTTGATGAGCCTGCGGCAGGTCTTGACCCGAGAGGAAGAAGCGAGATTCTGGGCGGGCTAATGGAGTACCGCAAAAAGAGAGGAAACAGCCTTGTGATAGTATCTCACAGCATGGAGGATATAGCGGAATATTCCGACAATATAATTGCTATGGCAAAAGGCAAAATAATCTGTAGCGGAACTCCTCACGAGGTCTTTTCAAACTTTGATATTCTTGAAAATTCGGGACTTTCTCTGCCGGAGGTAACGGAAGTCATGCACAAGATGAAAGTTGCGGGTGCAGACATAAACCCATCCCTTTATACGGTGGACGAAGCATACGCCGAGCTTTTGCCGAAGCTGAGAATGAAAAAGTAACAATCCGCAAGGTGCGGAACTACACAGCATTTAATTCGAAAGGAAAGACTGTAAATTGCTCAAAGACGTAACATTAGGTCAGTTTTTTCCCGGAAAGTCCATACTACACAGACTTGATCCGAGGATTAAAATAATATCGGTAATTCTGTTCATAGTTGCGGTGTTTACTGCAAGAAGTGCGGTTTCCTATGCTTTTCTTGTACTGCTCATAGCTTTGATGGTGGCAATATCCGGAATAAGCATTAAGACCATTCTGAAAAGCATAAAGCCGCTGCTTATAATCATAATCTTTACCGCGATAACAAATATTTTCTGGACGACCGGCGAAACTCTGCTTATACAGTGGAAGTTCATAACCATATACGCCGAGGGAGTCCGTGCGGCAATACTCATGGTCACAAGGCTCATAACGCTTATTACGGGTACATTTGTGCTTCTGACATATACAACATCTCCCATGGCACTGACGGAAGCTATAGAAAGACTGACTTCACCTTTTAAGAAGCTCGGAGTTCCTACACATGAATTTGCCATGATGATGACGATAGCTCTGCGTTTTATTCCCACACTTATTGAGGAAACGGACAAAATTATAAGCGCACAGAAATCAAGAGGTGCCGACTTTGAAACGGGAAGCCTGCTTAAGCGTGCAAAAGCGATAGTGCCAATCCTCATTCCTTTGTTTATTTCTGCTTTCAGACGAGCAGATGAGCTTGCCTCTGCAATGGAATGTCGTTTGTATCACGGAGGCGAGGGAAGAACAAAAATGAAGATTTTGAAGCTCAAGCCCATTGATTTTGCGGTGATACTGTTCTTTATTGCGGTTATTGCGGCAACTGTCGTGATTAACAAGTTTTTATACTGTTAATGCTCGGTGATAACAATGAAAATAATTGACCTTACACATACAATAAGCGAAGAAATGCCGGTATACCCCGGAACCGAAAAGCCTGACTTGACCGCTGCAAACACAATAGAAAAAGACGGTTTTAAAGAAACAATACTGAATATGTACTCCCATACGGGTACCCATATGGATTCACCGGCACATCTTTTCGGGAACGGTAAAAGTCTTGATGAATTTGATGCGGCACACCTTTGCGGAAAAGCAATAATGCTTGATTGCAGAGTTCTCGGCGATAACGGCAGAGTGACAAAAGAAATGCTGCTATCTCTCGGCGAAAAATTTGACAATGCCGATTTTCTGATACTTCGGACAGGGTGGGAAAAGTATTGGAACGAGGACAGGTATTTTTCCGACTTTCCGTGTCTTGATGCCGAAGCGGCAAAGTATCTTGCGCACAGCGGTAAAAAGGGAATAGGTGTTGATGCGATAAGCGTTGATCCGGTAGGAGTTCCGTTGGATGTACATAAAACACTTCTCGGAACAAACAATTTTATAATAGTGGAAAACCTCTGTAATCTTGATTCTTTGGGATGCGATGAATTTGAATTCTGTGCGTTGCCTCTGAAATTTAAGAGTGCAGACGGTGCTCCCACAAGAGCGATAGCTATGATAAGGTAGTACAGATATGACGGAAGATAACAGAAAAATAGCACTGACTCTGATGTACGACGGCAAGGATTTCTGCGGCTGGCAGGTACAGAAAAATGCTCCGAGCGTACAGAAGGCGGTGCAGGATTCACTTGAAAGAGTACTTGGTGTTCGTCCCGATGTTTCGGGGTGTTCAAGAACAGATTCGGGAGTTCATGCCAATATGTATGTTTGTCACATGGATGCAAAATATGTGAAGATGCCGCCGGAGTCGCTGATGCGTGCTTTCAATGCAAATGTAATCGGGAAGCTGTCGTGCTACAGGGCGGAATACAAGGATGCTGATTTTCATGCAAGATATTCCTGCAGCGGTAAAGAATATGTATATAAGATATGGAACGCGAAATACAGGAATCCGTTTCTGGAAGACTATTCAATGTTTATTCCCTATAACATACATGATGAAGAGCTGGGTTTTGTCGGCGAAGAATTTACGGGCAAACATGATTTTCGTGCATTCATGTCAAAGGGGTCAAAAATAACAGATGACACTGTGAGAACGGTTGAATACTTTAGAACAAAAAGAAGCGGCGAGCTTCTGGAAATTTACGTAAAAGCAGACGGATTCCTATACAACATGGTAAGGATTATGGTAGGTACATACCTTGAAGCCGCAAAAGGAAACATAAAAAAAGGCGGGGTAGAGCATATACTTGCCCTGGGAGAAAGAAAGCTTGCAGGTGATACCGCAAGGTCAGAAGGACTTTTCCTGAATAAAGTGTTTTATTCGTGAATTCCTAAACAAAGAAAGAGATACAGATCTTGCGAAAGGAGTAAAGGCTTATGGACAATAAACGGGCAGATGCCGAATATTACAGAAAAGCCGCAAGGGTACTTCATACTCTGAGATATGTGGTACTTCTTATACTGATACTGTTTGTCCTTATCGGTTTTACAAGCTTCAAGCGGGAGCTGACATATGACAATTTCAGATATATTATGAGGTACGTCAATTTTAACATCGGTGCGGATTACAGAGATACAAATAATCTCACATTTATTGCTGATGAGGGATCACAATACGGTTATCTCAAAGGTGACCTTGCAATCCTTTCCCCAAGGGGCTTTAGGACTTACGATTTTTCAGGCTCCGAGCTCATATACGAAAAGCTGACTTACCCGAATCCTGCCATTAAGACTGCGGGAAAATACGCACTGTGCTTTGATGTATACGGAACAGGACTTGAGCTTTACAATTCATATTCCAATATTGTCGGGAAGCAGTTTGAATACGGAATAAAGGATGCTTGTGTTCGTTCTGATGGAAGTTATGCCGTTTCGACTGCAGGAAAGCATCTTAAATCAAAGGTGACGGTATTTGAGCAGGACGGCGAATTCAATTATGAAACAAGAGATAAGGAAATAATAGCGCTATCACTCCCGGAGGATTCGGATAAGGTCAATTTTATCGGGCTTCTTGCGGAAAACGGCGATTTCAAATTCCATCTTATGTCCTACAGCACAAGAAATGACAAGGCGGTAACGGAAAAGGTATTTGTTGGAGAGTATCCGCTGAAGCTGTATTCGACAAGTGACATGATGTGTGTTCTTACGGATAAGGCTCTGCATTTTGTGAATTATGATGGCAAAACTGTAAAAAGCTTTAGCCACACAACGGAAAAGCTCTCCGGATTCTATCAGAGTTCCGATTATATTGCCCTGACATATACAAGAAGCGTGACCGATGCCGGAACAATGAGGATTTTTAACACCAAAGGCTTTGAGGTTACAACGGAGAATTTTGATAACAATATAATAAGCTTTTCTGCATATAAGGGCAAGCTGTATGCACTTGAAAAAGGGAAGCTTCACATAATGGAAGTAGATTCAAGCGGAACCAAAACGGATAAACACTCAATGGAAAGCGTTGAGGTGGACGGTATCTATGACCGAGTGTTTGCAACCTCCGATAACGAATATGTGCTTGTATCCGCATTCGGAGCAAAACAGATAAGCGGCTGAGAATTGCGGGAAAGGGGATCACTCAATGGCGATAGCACTTGATATAATTATAGCCTTAATAATAGTATTTACAGTATGGAGATCCGCCGCAAAGGGTTTTATACGAACCATGTTTGATATGCTGAAATTTGCAGTATCTGTTATATGTGCGATAGTCTTTAAAAACGGTCTTGCGGACATTATTATGAAAAGCGGACTTTATGATAAGGCGAGAGAGACTCTGCAGTATGAACTGTCCGATGCAATTTCAAGAGCCGGTCAAAATATCAGCTCCGAGGAAATGCTTAAAGCCTTTAAAAATGAAAATCCCGAGCTTGTGAAACTTGTGGAATCCATGGGTGCCAATCTTGACAAAACAAGACAGGCGGTGGAAAATGCGGCTGTGACCGGCAGCGAAAACCTTTCGGAAATTGCAGCAAAGCATATACTTGAACCAACAATGGAAAGTATAGCACACATTCTTGCCTTTGCCGCAATTTTCCTTGCAGTGTTTATTCTTCTTTGGATAGCCGAGCGCATACTTGACACCATATTCGGACTTCCCGTACTTCACACTCTCAACCGTGCGGGCGGCGTTATTGTCGGAGTTATTTGTGCGGTGCTGTATGTATCTTTGTTTGTGACAATAACCGGTCCGATTTTGTCAAATCCAAAGACTGTCGCAGGTGAATGGGAAGAAAATATAACGGAAAAAACATATATATATTCTTATATAGAACGCCACAATATACTGTCGATCTTTATAAATGAATAGCAAAAAACCTATGTAATGAAAGGAGCAACCCCCTCGTGGGGGATACTATAATTCAATGGCAAAAATGACTTACTGCACAAGGTGCAAAAAAAGAATCGCTGTCGTATTCATGCAGAAGCTAGATGAAACAGGGAAGACAACACAGGAAGGTTACTGCATAAAATGTGCAAGAGAGCTTGGGATAAAGCCCATAAACGACTTTTTTGAAAAAATGGGAATAAGCGAAGAAGAGCTAGAAAACATGGAAAACGAAATGACCGGGTTTATGGATTCGGGTATGTTTCCGCAGATGATGGGCATGGATCCGGAGGATGACGATGATGAGGATATGGATGATGATTCCGAGGGTAGAGCTCCATCCATAAATCTCGGCTCGATTTTCGGAAAAGCCGACACAGAAAAAGATCGGAATGTGACCGATGAAGATAGTACAGAGAACGATGACGGAAAAGAAAAGAAAAAGAAGAAAAAAGGCAGAAAGAATCTTGAGACATTCTGTGTAAACCTCACCGACAAAGCGAAAAATTGTGAGATAGATCGAGTTATCGGCAGAGACAGAGAGCTTGAACGAATAATGCAGATTCTTTGCCGAAGACAAAAAAACAATCCTTGCCTTATCGGTGAACCGGGTGTCGGAAAAACGGCTGTTGCTGAAGCTCTTGCACTTAAGATTGCCTCCGGTGATGTTCCCTCAAAGCTTCGCGGCAAGGAAGTATACCTTGTTGATATGACCGCGGTGGTCGCAGGAACTCAGTTCAGAGGTCAGTTTGAAAACAGAATGAAAGGACTTATCGAGGAAGTAAGACGGCTTGGTAATATCATTCTTGTTATTGATGAAATACATTCGATAGTGTCCGCAGGGAATGCCGAGGGCGGCATGAACGCAGGCAACATCTTAAAGCCCGCACTTTCAAGAGGAGAGATACAGGTAATCGGTGCAACGACTCTTGCAGAATACAGAAAATACATTGAAAAGGATGCGGCACTTGAAAGAAGATTTCAGCCCGTAATGATAAACGAGCCCTCTGTTTCGGATACAATCAGGATTCTTGAGGGTATAAAATCCTACTACGAGGAGTTCCATAAGGTAAAGATCCCCACGGAGACAGTTGAAAAAGCAGTTGTATATTCGGAAAGGTATATCACGGACAGATTCCTTCCCGATAAGGCGATAGATCTTATAGATGAAGCGGCTTCCTATCTTTCAATAAATGATATAAGCATAGAAAAGTGTGAAATGCTGAAAATCGAGCTTGAAGAAATAAACGCGGAACGTGAAAATACCGAAGCAGCGGAGCATACGGAAGAGGAACAGATTGAGATATTCAAAAAGCTTGCGGAACTAAAGGCACGCGAGTTTGAAATAACAAAGGAATATGAAAAATTCAGCGATGCCGCAAAAACGGTAACGCTTCTTCCTGAACACCTTTCCCACTGCATAGAAATCTGGACGGGAATTCCTGCGAGCAGTATAAACGAGAGTGAATTTATAAGAATAGACAAGCTTGAAGAAAGGCTTAAGACGAGGATTGTCGGTCAGGATAAAGCCATAAGTGTTGCCGCAAGGGCGATTAAGCGATCAAGAGCCGGAATTGCCGCAAAGAGAAAGCCCTGTTCTTTTATATTTGCGGGACCTACAGGCGTGGGAAAGACCGAGCTTGTAAAAACTATTGCAAACGATCTTTTTGATTCTCCCGAAGCACTCATACGTCTTGATATGTCGGAGTTTATGGAAAAACACGCAGTATCAAGAATTATCGGTGCACCTCCCGGGTATGTAGGTTATGACGAAGCGGGACAGCTAACGGAAAAAATCAGAAGAAGACCCTACAGTGTAGTACTCTTTGATGAAATTGAGAAGGCGCATCCGGATGTTCTGAATATTCTTCTCCAGATACTTGATGACGGTAAGATCACCGATGCTCAGGGTAGGGAAGTTAATTTTGAAAACACCATGCTGGTTCTTACAACCAACGCAGGTTCAAGTACCGGCATGAATTCCATCGGTTTTTCGGAAAAGGAAGGAAGCATAGCAAATGACAGAATAATGAATGCTCTTTCCGAGTTTTTGCGTCCCGAATTCATAAACAGAATTGACGAGATAATCGTGTTCAATCAGCTCACAAAAGATGATTTCGAGGGTATTGCAAGAATCATGCTCAGTGACCTTAAAAAGTCCCTTTCCGAAAAGAACATTACTTTTGAATATTCAGACGGAGCTCTGAAATATATTGCGGACAAATCATACAGCCGCAAATTCGGTGCGAGAAACCTCAGACGCTTTATTCAAACGGAAATTGAGGATAAGGCGGCTGAAATAATCATATCAAAATACGATGCTAAAATACGCGGATTGTATGTTACGTGTGAAAATGAAAGGCTTAATGTGGTAGAACTGAATGCTTAACTGGTATTTATTCTCGAGAAGTGAAGTAGAAAAGCTTTTGGGAACCGATTTTGAAAAGGGCTTGTCTGCATCAGCTGCACTGCTAAGGAGTACTGAAAATGACGCAGTAAGTGGGGAAGTAAAGGAGTTCTTTTTTCCCTTTACAACATTTATTCGAAGTCTGGGAGGAATGCTCTGTGATTTTTCGGTACTGATGCTCCTGGCGGCTGCATTACTTTGTTCACTGTTTGCTAATGTCAGCGGAAAGATTATTCTGATTATCATCGGTTTCATACTTGCCTGTTCGCTTATAAGAACCTTCCTTGTTCTCTACTCGAAAAATTCCTTGCGAGATTCGGTAAAGGATGACAATTTCAGAGTACTGCGTGACGGTAAGCTGAAGAACGTAAAAGGTTCTGGACTTGTAAGAGGCGACGTTATTCTTCTCTCTAAAGGCGATATAGTTCCATGTAACCTTCGTCTTATTGACAGTGAAAATCTGTCCGTAATAGAAAAATACGGTGGAAGACGCGTGAAGCCTGTGGGTAAGGATGCGATGTTCTTCCCCATGACCATGCGGGATATTCCGCCGAGAATGCGTAAAAACATGGTCTATGAAGGCTCTGCCGTGATCTCAGGTAATGCACTTGCGGTGGTGATAGATGAAAGAATGACCATCACGGAAGCAAGAAAAATCATAATGATAAATGACGATGTTGCGGATTATTATGTAACAAGTCAAAGAGTGGGAAGTAGTTACGGAACGAGACTTCTGCGCAGAAACTCATTCGGCACATCTACAATCCATAATGGTGGTTATAACGAGGAAGCTTCGGTAACCGCAAATGCCGAACGTATTGCGGCGATAATGCGTCTTTGCGGTCTCGGATGCGGAACACTGATATTTATTGTAGGTATATTTTCAAGCAGTTTTCTGTCGGATGCTTTCATGTTCTCCGTAACAGTTATGTCGTGTGCCCCGTCTGTGCTGTATGAGCTGTGTATTGCCTCGGCTTTTGCAATCGGCGGAATACGGCTTAAGGATCAGGGCGTGCAGATAAAGAATTTTGAATGCGCCGAAAAGCTTGTGCTGTCAAAAAATCTTTTGTGCTGCGGTTCGACCTGCTTCAATGTCGATAAGATGGTTGCAGATGCCTGCTATACCGGCAGAAGCTTTGATTTCAGCCGTGATAATGTAAAGCATTTCAGAGGTCTTTGTGAGATGCTTCTCTGTGTCAGCGAGCTGTATTATAAGACAGATAAAAACGGAATAATGGGCATAGGCGGCGACCTTGAGGGACTTGCAGCTCTTGAAGGCTCGAGAAAGACGGGTGTTACTCCACCCGGCGAGGAACGTCGCTTTATGGAAAGGATTGCCGAATTTCATGATATTAACGGTTCGCTTGTAAGCACATTTTGTAATTACCACGGAACAACGGTGCTTATCACCAAGGGAAGTACAGCCTCAATACTCAGAAAATGCAAATATTACGATGTTGAAGGCAATGCCGAGGTGCTTGAACAGGGGATGCGTGACAGAATACTTGACAACGCAAAGTCATATGAGAACAACGAAAGCTGTAGAGTGGTTGCCGTATGCTTCAAACCTTGCGAAAGAGTATCAAGAAGCGATTTTCGGGGTGGATTCATATTCATGGGCTTTGTGGTCTTTGGGACAAGACTTAATTACGACAGCGAAAAATATGTAAGCCTTCTTCGACGAAACGGAATCACTCCCGTAATATTCTCAAACGAAGTGTCGGATATGGTCATAGGCGATGCAAAGCGGATTGGTGTACTTCGTGAAAACGATAACTACATAACCTCAAAAAGCTTTTCCAGTCTTGACGAAAAGATTTATTCGGATGACCTTACAAGCTACACTCTTTATATGGGACTGAGCGGGCTTCAGAAACGGGCTGTGGTTAACAACAGAAAGTACAGTGATAAGCTGGTTGTTGTAGCCGCAGATAAACCCGCAGATGCCTTTGATATGTCGGAGGGGGATGTGCTCATGTCTTTCGGAAAAGATGCTCCAAAGACTCTCAGACGTATCTCGGACATACACTCAGAGCATCGCGGTATTGGCGTGATATACAGAACCATTTGCATCTGCAGAAACATGATAAGATGTACGGCTCTTTCAACAGGATACCTTGTTTGTGCACAGCTTGCAACGATGATATTCTGCTTGCTCGGTGTATTTTCTGCGCTATTTACAGGAGGCAGTCTTCCTCTTGCAACAACACAGCTTCTTGCATCGGTGTTTGTTACAGATCTTGTTATTTCGCTTATGACAGCTTTTATAAGGACTCCGGGAAGCATAGTTTCCGATTCACCGTCGAAGTTTCTGCAGTATTATTCTTCGGAACGGATAATGCCAAAGGCGGTGTTTGCCGGTATATGCTGCGGCTTGTGTTCGTTCTTTGCATTCCTGTTTACCTATATTCAGACACTTGACGTACAAGCTGCATCTTCCTGTGCATTCTTTGTAATATTCTTCTCAAAGTGTCTTGTATCATTGTTCTGCATTATGAGTACAAGTACAAGAAGGGCTCCTGCGCCGTTCCCTGTTAAAGCAGCTGTAGGAGAGCTTGTGTGTGCGGTGATAATGATGATGTCTTTCGGAAAAAATATTGTACCGATTGGTATCGGTGTTCCGGTTATTGAGACTGCGGCAGTTTTTGCCTTTATTCCCGTTGCATTGACTAATCTGTATGTTTCGGTAAACAACAGAAAATAATAGTTTTTATTTAATTAAATTAGCATCAAAAATCGGAAGAGTTTCGTGCGCGGTTCTCTTCCGAATTAATTTGTTTATGAACGTGAATAAAGAACGCATTCAACGTCTGTTCCCGAAAAGCTGTTGTCGGTAGTAAGAATCAATTGCTTTGCCTTTTAAGTCCGCTTGTTTCTGATATATATAACAGATGTTATAATCGACGACGGCAAAAAGATTGATTCCAAAGATGTAACATACGTGTTTTTTGTCTGTGAGAGTTGACCCGGAAATAAAATGGAAATAAAAACAGAATAAAGGCATAAATATTCCCCGAAGCATACCTTAATGTCTGCACAAGTTGGGCAGAACAATGCTTCGGGGGACCTTTTACATTATATTATTTATATAACGGTCAACGGTTTTTAGTGCTTTTTTTGCACCTTTCTTCAGTTTTGCACTTCTTGGCATTACTTTTTTACAAACCCCGCATTCCGAGATTAATCCGACAGTAATTGCGGCGATTGTTCCTGCAGCGGCGGCTTTAATTAGTGTGGTCTTTTTACATCCGTTCATATATCCGAATCCTTTCTTTGTACTCATTCCCTATTTTGCACATTGAGGATTTGAATTATACCTGTCTTAAGCAAAAAAAGTTTCAACAATTTTTGTGCTGTTATCAGGAGAGTATTTCCAGTATTCCAGCTTGCCACTGTCAATAAAGTATTCCGGGAGTTTAGGGACACTCTCAACATTGTGAGTATCAACAATAACAAGTTTGATTTTCATTTTTTCGGGGATTATGCTTTTTATGTAAACTGCCGCACTCTGACCGACCCTGACATCCTCACGCCATTCCGCAAGACCCGCAAGATTCGGTGCAAGCTCGACAAAAATTCCGTATGGTTCAATACTTCTTATTATTCCTGCGGCCGTCTCTCCGGCACTGTATCTTTCAGCATTTTCTTCCCATGTACCTAAAAGCTCCTTGTGCGTAAGAGTGATTCTTCCGAATTCGTCAAGTCCGTACTTTACGGCACATTTTATGTATTGTCCCACAAAAAATCTGTCCCTCGGATGATGTATCCTTGAGACGGAAATACAGTCCACCGACAAAAGTGAGATTATACCGCATCCTACATCACAAAATGCTCCAAAAGGCTCAATGTGCGTTATCCGAGTATCTATTATTTCCCCCGGTGAAAGTTTTGAAACATAATTTGCATAGCACTCTTCCTGAACCTTTTTTCTTGACAGTGTTATCGCAATACTTCCGTCGGATTTTTTTTCGATGTCAGTTATCTTGACGCATACCGCTTTACCTACTCTTGTTATTATCGCAATATCCCTGACAGGTTCGTCTCCCGTCGGCATTACCGCTTCGCTTCTCGGGATTATCCCGGTGAATTTTCCAAGCTCCACGGTAAGATTTCTCTCGTTGTCGCATTTTGTCACTATTCCCTCAAGGACGATACCACAGCTCCATGCATATTCGAGTCCTTGAAGCGTTTCGCAAAGTTCTCTGTTTTCTTCAGTATCAAAATTCGTTCCTTCCGGTTTATAAAGTTCAAGCATTTTTGTTACCCTATGTCCTTTCTCGGATTGTACCGATTGAATTTTTTGTTTTGTAAAATATATGCCGTCAGTGTCTTTGATATTACATTGATATAATCCAAGCGGTGAAAAAGTATAAAAAAGCTATTGAAAAAACAGCGTATTAGCTGTAATTACATCAAAATAGTGATACGATTTGCCTTTTGGTATGTGTGAATTCTCCACTGTTGTTGGTTTGAATGGTTTTGGGAAAATATCCGAAATATGTGATTGTTCTTTTAACAAAATTAACAGCTGTGCTTTTTGTATGACTCGAATTTTTTCACTTTTGGGGTTGTTATTTTGATTTTTGTATGATATAATGGTTTATCATAGTATGCAAAGGTGTAGGCTGTAATGACAAAAAAGAGAAATTTGATAATATTCATCGTAATAATTGCCTGTCTCATAATGGGCTTTGTAGATGCAGTATTTCAGCCCGGATATGTCATAAAATCTGTAATAAAGATATTGCTGTTCGTGGGACTACCGATACTGTATTCCATATTAAACAGTGACAAAGACTTAAAGAAGGTACTGATTCCCGACAAAAAAGGAATACGCCTTTCTCTGATTCTCGGAGTTTGCGTATATATTGTCGTACTCGGAGCATTCCTCATCTTTCGGAATGTGTTTGATTTCTCGGCTCTCACAACAAGCCTCACCGAAACAACGGGAGTCAACAAATCAAACTTCATATTCACAGCGATATACATATCATTCGTCAATTCACTTCTTGAGGAATTCTTCTTCCGCGGATTTGCTTTCATTACCCTCGCAAAGAACGGTTCAAAAAAATTTGCATACATATTTAGCAGCACTCTTTTCGCTCTGTACCACGTTGCAATGATGATAGGCTGGTTCGGTCTTCCTGTGCTACTTATTACAATTGCAGGTCTTTTTACAGGCGGTATAATTTTCAATAAATTCGACGAAAAAGGCGAAACAATATATCTCTCATGGCTTGTGCATATGTTCGCAAATTTTGCTACCAACACAATAGGATTTATACCTTTTGCAGGATAAGAGGAGCCTGTATATTTATGAAACGGAGGCTTATATATGAGATACAGATTGGATATAGAAATTTCCGAAAAGGACTATTACGATTTTAACTTTTATCATTTATTCAATTCGGAACACGGAAAAAAAGC
>JAZUOO010000008.1:0-18211 GCA_045604705.1 Eubacteriales bacterium | reverse complement strand
TTGCGTTTTTGTGCGTCTGCTTCGGTGGGCGCACTTTTTATTCTTAACTCAAAAATATATCTTTAATAAAACACTAAAAAGAGAGGAAAACAAAATGATTTCACAAGCAGATGAAAAACTCATTGAAGAAATTAGCCTTTTACAGCCAACAGCGGCTTGCCAAAGGACTGTTCGTGAATTATGGAAAGACACCGATATCGAGCGTTCACTCAGATTAATGGAGCTGTTCAACCAAAAAAAGAGTGGCTGTAAAAGTGACGAGGAATTATTTGAATTATCCGTTGGGTTGTATGAAGTTCATAAAGTCGACAATAATATTCTTGCTTTTCATCTTGCCAAGCAAATTATAAAAGAAATGTAGACCTTATACGATAATACGTAAATAATTCTAAATCTTTTGTCACGTAAAAACTGATACCCCCACCCAAAGGAGTATCCGCAATTTTTATCTTCCAAGCCCGTCGGAGCACACAATATAAGCATCCCTCGGATACATATATATGAACGGTCAGTATCATACGTTAAGGCTCGGCTATATTATATGGTGGACACCAAAATTTATTGATTTCATTGAAAAGCTTTAATTACGTTTGTAATGTTGCTCTCCTTTTCGGGAGGGCTTTTGTTTGGTTGCCAAATCAAATTTGTGCTATTTACACAATCGGACAGAGCTGTTTGCCCTTTTGATTTTTCATGGCTTAACAGTATGTACATTGAAATACGGTTATATTTGTGCTATACTCTAATTTAGAATTATAATGGAAAAGATTGTGCAAAACGCAGAAAGGAAAAGAAATGACATCAATAAAAAAACTGTTTGCTCCCACGGACATGACTGTCGGTACTCCGTGGAAAAGCATTGTGGCATTCACCATTCCCATGCTTATCGGTAATATCGCTCAGCAGCTTTACAGTACCGTTGACAGTATAGTTGTAGGTAATACCGAGGGTATCGGCGTTACAGGTCTTTCGGCGATAGGCAGTGCGATGCCTATACTCAATATGCTACTTGTACTGTTTATCGGTATCTCTGCAGGTGCAAGTATAATGGTCTCACAGTATTTTGGTGCGAGAAAAAGAGAATCGCTTTCAATGACCATCGGTAATTGTATTACAGTAACCATAATCGCCTGTGTTGCACTTATACTTATCATGGCACCACTTATACGTCCCATACTTGAAATCCTCAAAACACCCGCATCCACCATTGACTGGTGTTACGACTATCTTTTCATATCCCTTATGGGAATTGCGGGAATGGCGTTTTACAATATTCTCAGCGGTATTATAAGAGGACTTGGTGACTCCATGTCGGCACTTATATATCTGCTTGTTGCGACAGTTATAAACATAGTACTCGACATTGTGCTTGTTCGCCACATGGGAGTAGGTGGTGTTGCACTTGCAACGGTAATAGCACAGATTGTTTCCTCTGTACTATGCCTATGGAAGCTTTCAAGAATGACGGAATTCTTTGATTTTAAGCTCTCATATATGAAGCCGGTTAAGTTTTATGTGTTACGTATTATAAAGCTTGGATTGCCATCTGGACTTACACAGATGATATTCTCCTCGGCGATGCTCGTTGTCCAGAGACTTACTAACAGCTTCGGTGATATGTTCGTTGCGGCAAACGTTATCATCATGCGTGTTGACGGTTTTGCGATGATGCCAAACTTCTCCTTCGGTACGGCTCTTACCACATATGCAGGTCAGAATGTTGGTGCGGGAAAATACGACAGAATATCCAAGGGTGCAAAGCAGGGAACTCTTATAGCAGTGGGATGTTCAGCCGTTCTGACGACTTTAATTCTCATATTTGGAAGACAAATAATGGGACTTTTCAGCAACGACGCCCCCGAGGTCATAGAAATGAGCTATCGGCTTATGTTTATCCTTGCAGCAGGCTACATAGCAATGGCGGTAACACAGAGCCTTTCCGGTATCATGAGAGGTGCGGGCGACACGGTAACGCCCATGTGGATTTCCCTATGTACCACCGTATTTGCAAGAATTCCGATTGCATACGGTATTGAGTACTTCACAAGAGGAGCAGACGGCTCAAAGGGTATCAAGGAATGTATTCAGATTTCACTTCTTTGTACATGGGTGCTCGGTGCAGTACTCACCACCATATTCTATGCAAGAGGAAAATGGAAAACAAAAGCTATTAAATAGAAATTATTACTCTTTAAACGATTGTCTTCGGGCAGTCGTTTTTTATATAAAAAAACCGATTGCCCAAAAAAGCAACCGGTTAAACTGATTATACATTATACATTACGCATTAATTCAAATGTGCAGTACTCTTTCCTTAATCTCCTGCGTTCTGCCCTGATTCCAGTACTGAGTACCGATATATCCGCAGGTACGTCTTGCGACATTCATCTTTGCCTGGTCGGTGTTGCCGCACTGAGGGCACTTCCATACAAGCTTTCCATCCTCGTCGTTTACTACAATAATCTCGCCGTCAAAGCCGCATTCGTGGCAGTAGTCGCTCTTAGTGTTAAGCTCTGCGTACATTATGTTGTCATAGATGAACTTCATAATTTCAAGGACTGCGTCGAGATTTTGCTGCATATTGGGAACTTCAACGTAGCTTATTGCACCGCCCGGAGCGAGGGTCTGGAATTTTGCTTCGAGAGTGAGTTTTTCAAAGGCGTCGATGGGTTCTGTTACGTGGACGTGGTAACTGTTGGTAATGTAGCCCTTGTCGGTTACGCCCTTGATTACGCCGAATCTCTTCTGGAGACACTTTGCGAATCTGTAGGTTGTGCTTTCAAGAGGGGTGCCGTAGAGGGAATAGTCTATACATTCTGCGGCTTTCCACTTTGCGGTGTACTCGTTGAGCTTTTTCATAATTTCAAGACCGAGTGCTTCACCTTCGGGTTCTGTGAGCTTCTTGCCGATAAGGCTGTATACACATTCCCAAAGTCCCGCAAAACCGAGAGAAATAGTTGAATATCCGCCATGAAGATACTTATCTATTGTTTCGCCCTTGTTGAGCCTTAAAAGTGCGCCGTGTTGCCAGAGGATAGGTGCTGCATCGGAAAGTGTGCCTGTGAGTCTTTCATGTCTTTGCTGAAGTGCTCTGTGGCAAAGCTCCATTCTTTCGTCGAATACTTTCCAGAATGTTTCCATGTCACCGCCTGCGGAAAGACCAATATCAACGAGATTTACAGTTACCACACCCTGATTGAATCTGCCGTAATATTTCGGCTTGCCGTTTTCATCGACAAAGGGAGTCAGGAAGCTTCTGCAGCCCATGCAGGTGTAGCAATTGCCGTTGCCGTTTTTGTCGATTTTATTCTGAAGCATGATTTTTTCTGAAATGTAGTCGGGGACCATACGCTTTGCGGTACACTTTGCGGCGAGCTTTGTGAGATACCAATACTTGCTGTCCTCGGTGATGTTGTCTTCTTCAAGAACGTAGATAAGCTTGGGGAATGCAGGAGTTATCCATACACCCTGCTCGTTCTTTACGCCCTGGTATCTCTGCTTTAAGGTTTCCTCGATGATTATTGCAAGGTCTCTCTTTTCTGCCTCATTCTTTGCTTCGTTAAGGTACATGAACACTGTTACGAAAGGAGCCTGTCCATTGGTTGTGAGAAGTGTTACGACCTGATACTGAATGGTCTGAACGCCCTTTCTTATCTCATCTCTGAGTCTGTCCTCAACGATTTTGCTCTTTTTCTCGGCGTCAACTTCTATTCCCGCACTTTCAAATTCGGAATCCACAAGCCTTGCAATCTTTTCGCGGCTTATCTGAACAAAGGGAGCAAGATGGGTAAGGCTTATGCTCTGACCGCCGTACTGGTTGGAAGCGACCTGTGCGATAATTTGAGTTGCAATGTTGCAGGCTGTTGAGAAGCTGTGTGGCTTTTCTATCATCGTACCTGAGATTACCGTTCCGTTCTGAAGCATATCCTCAAGATTTACAAGGTCGCAGTTGTGCATATGCTGTGCGAAATAGTCCATGTCGTGGAAGTGGATAAGACCTGCATCGTGTGCATCGACTATATCACGGGGAAGAAGTATACGCTTTGTTATGTCCTTGGAGACCTCACCTGCCATATAGTCACGCTGTACGGAATTTACCGTGGGGTTCTTGTTGGAGTTCTCCTGTTTTACTTCCTCGTTGTTGCATTCGATGAGAGTCATAATCTGATCGTCCGTGGTGTTGGACTGACGCACGAGGTTTCTTCTGTATCTGTAGGTGATATATTTTCTTGCGATATTGAATGCATTCAGCTCCATGAGCTTATTTTCCACAAGGTCCTGAATTTCTTCAACGCCCGGAGCTCTATTATAGCTTGTGCAGGCATCCTCTACGCTTTTTGCAAGGCTGTGTATCTGTTCGTCGGTAAGTCTTTCAGTTTCAGAAACTTCATTATTTGCCTTACGGATGGCGACAATAATCTTTTCAATATCAAAAACTACTTCTTTTCCGCTTCTTTTTATGATTTTCATATTGACTCTCCCTTAATTTTAGGTTATAATGTATGTGGTACTTTCCGGCGTGTCCTTTGCACCATAAAACGAAAAGATAAAATACGGCATAAAAAAGAATTCAGCCGCAAATATATTATACCATATATTGTGTGTTTGTCAAGCATAAAATACTACATTTATGAAAGTTTGTGCATAACAGAGATTTTAGTTTATTTACAATTCCGACATTTCAAATAATATCTTCCCGCAAATCAAGTGACTGTTGGATTGGCTGTCGAAAACAGTCATGTCGGTGTCGAAATTTAAAAAAGTGACATTATAACATTTTTGAGCATTTTGACCAAAGTCGCTTTTCAAAGGCAAAAGCAAAATTTGCGTAAATCAATATATTGTATGTATTTTTTCAGAAGCACCACAAAATATTCCAAAGTTTGTATTCGAAGAAATTTCAAAAATAACAAAAAAATTCTTTAAAAACGGGGAACTTTTTTGAGCTTCATTACGTCAAACTATCCGGACCGAAAAGGTTTGGACTTTGAATAAAAATAATTTGAAAGGAAATTCATAAGAATGAAAAGAACACTTGCAATTTTACTCACGCTCATGCTCGCGTCAGGCGTATTTGCTTCCTGCGGCGGAAAAGACAACAAAGAAGAAACAAAGACTCCTTCACAAACCGTAACCGACACTACCGGTGAGAACTCGGAAAACAAAGACGAGCAGACCGAAGCGGTTGATACCTCCGCATTCACAACACAAGGTATTATTGACAGCATCTATGCTCAGAAGTCTCCTGCATTTATGATAGGTTCTGTACCGGTTGATTTTACCGATAAGGATTCCTATATGACTTACCTCGGAATTGAGGATATTTCAAAGATTTCCGAAGCGACCGTTTCCGAAGCCATGATAGGTTCACAGGCATACTCGCTTGTTGTTGCTAGAGTTGCTGACGGTCAGGACGCAAAAGCTGTTGCCGAGGAAATGAAAAATGGTATCAATCCCAGAAAGTGGGTATGTGTTGGTGCGGATGACGTTAAGGTTACCACTGTCGGAGATCTTATCTGCTTCTGCATGATTTCCACAGAATACAAGGAAGATTTTACAGCAGATGATGCAATAAACGCATTTACAAAGGTTACCACAGGCGAAGCTCAGTATGTTGAAACCACAGTTGACGTTCTTCCCGAGGAAGATATGGGCGAAGAAATTCCCGAAGTTGATGTAACAGACGGAGTTATTCCCGAAGACGGCAACACGGAAACTGCTCCCGAAGATAACAATGCAACCTCTCCCGAAAACTCGGGGGAGAACAAGCCTGCAGAGGATGAGCAGAAGCCTGTTGAAGAGCCTGCAGAACAGCCCGAGGAAGATACTCCTGTAGAACAGCCCGAGGAAGCTCCCGTTGAAACTCCCGAAGCTGATGTTCCTGCCGAAAGTATTTCTCTTGACGGTATAATCAACAAGATGTATGAAATAAAGATGCCTCAGTTCATGCTCGGATTTATCCCTGTTGACATGAGTGATGAATTCGCTTACAATACATACCTCGGTATAAATGATCCTTCAAAGATTGTCGAAGCTGTTGTTTCTGAGCCCATGATAGGTGCACAGGCATACTCTCTTGTTGTTGCAAGAGTTGCTCCCGGTCAGGATGCAAATGCTGTTGCAAACGAAATGAAAGCAGGTATCAATCCTAGAAAATGGGTATGCGTTGAAGCGGATGACGTTAAGGTTACCGCTGTCGGCGATCTTATCTGCTTCTGCATGATCTCCACAGATTTCGCAGAAGACTTCACAGCTCAGGATGCAATGGACGCATTTAAGTCTGTAGTGAATGCATAAAGCTTAAATTACAAGCTTATCCCCTGCGGCAAGCATTTGGATATTTGTTCGGATGCTTGCCTTTTTTTGAAAGCACAGGGACAGGACAGCTTTTGTTTTGAAATTTCTGCAGCCTGTATTTTCAAAAGGAAGATATTATTTCACATAAAGAAAGGACAAATGTATGGTATTTTCAAGCATTCCTTTTTTATATTACTTTCTCCCTGCGGTAATTGTCATTTACTATCTTGCAGCACTTATACATAAAAAGGTTTACGCAAATGCTGTGCTTCTGGCGGCGAGCCTGTTTTTTTATGCTTGGGGTGAACCTAAGTACGTAATTCTCATGGCAGCATCTACCGTTATAGGCTTCGGTTTCTCGCTTCTTACGGAAAAGGCTAAAAAGTCGCAGAAAATCGGACTTGCGAAGCTTTCGCTTATTCTTTCTGTGGGTATCAATCTTGCGGCACTGGGAGTGTTTAAATATGCGGATTTTACCGTCGGCGGTCTTAACAACATCCTCGGTCTTGACCTTACGCTTCCGGGAATTGCACTTCCCATCGGTATCAGCTTTTACACATTCCAGATTCTCAGCTACTGCGTTGACGTTTACAGAGGTGATGTTCCCGCCCAGAGAAATCTTATCAATTTTGCGGCGTATGTCACCATGTTCCCGCAGCTTATTGCAGGTCCTATAGTTCGTTACAAGGATATAAACAGCCAGTTGACGCAGCGTACCTACAGCTTTGAAAAGGTTTACATTGGTCTTCAGAGATTCATTATCGGTCTTTCAAAGAAAGTACTTCTTGCAAATATTCTTGGCGAGCTTTGTTCGACCTTTAAGGCAAGTGATGAACATACGGTGCTTTTTGCGTGGATGTATGCTGTCGCTTATGCACTTCACGTTTATTTCGATTTTTCGGGATATTCCGATATGGCTATAGGTCTTGGTAAGGTATTCGGCTTCGACTTTGTTGAGAACTTCAACTATCCTTACATTTCAAAGAGTGCGACGGAATTCTGGAGAAGATGGCATATGTCGCTGGGCACATGGTTCAGAGATTATGTTTACATTCCAATGGGCGGTAACAGAGTGCCTTTTTGCAGATGGATTCTTAACATACTCACGGTTTGGGCACTTACCGGGCTCTGGCACGGTGCGAGTATGACCTTTGTTGTATGGGGCTTGTATTTTGCGGTGCTTCTTGTTGTGGAAAAGCTGTTCCTTAAAAAATTCCTTGATAAGCTTCCCGGCTTTATCTCGCACATATATACGCTTTTTGTGGTATTTGTCTCATTTATAATATTTGATGCTGAGAATTTTGCTGCAGCGGGAAAGAGACTTGCCATGATGTTCGGATTTGGTACAAGCGGATTTTCGGGAGTTGAGACAATGTACAATCTCAGAAATTATGCCGTGATATTTGTTATCGGTATTATAGCCGCTATGCCCGTTGCAAAGCTCTTTAAGGCGAAAGTCAAAGAGAATCCTTATATTCAGGCGGTACTTTGTGCACTTCTTCTTGTGGCGGTTACGGCATTCCTTGTGGACGGTTCATTCAATCCGTTCCTTTACTTCAGATTCTGATAAGGAGGTAGGACAAAATGAATAACAACAACAAAACAAATTATGTGATTCCTGCCTTTTTCCTTTTGGCGTTGCTGTTCGGGCTTACTGTGTTAAATCTTGTTCTTCCAAAGAAAGACTATATTGACAGCGAGAGACGTCCTGCAGCGACAATGCCACATCTTACAGAGGAAACCATACTCGACGGTAGCTTCACGAAGGATTTTGAGAAATATACCACAGACACATTTGTGCTGCGTGATGCTTTCCGTGAGATTAAGGCGAGAATAAACTACGACATATTTCAGCGTCGCGAAAATAATGAGATTTTCCGCAAGGACGGCTCACTTATGAAGCTGGAGCGCGAAATAGATGAGTCCTCGGTTGCAAATGCACTTGCGAAATTTCAGAAGATATACGACAAGTATCTTGCGAATAACAACTGCAATGTTTATGCAGTGACAGTTCCGGACAAGGCTTATTTCCTGTGGCGTGACGGCGAGGGACTCCCCTCTCTTGACTATGACAGGCTTTTCGAGCTGGTTCGTGACGGTATGCCATATGCTGCACACATTGATGTAACAGACGAGCTTACCCTTTCGGATTTTTACCTTACCGACACTCACTGGCGTCAGGAGAAAATAATCCCCGTTGCAAGGAAGATTGCCGAGGCTATGGGCAACAGCTACAATTCCGTTTTCACAGAGGTAAAGGCAGATGTTGAATTCAGAGGCGTAAACAGCGGACATTCGGCGATAACAAGTCTTTATGATGATCTTTATTATCTTACAAACGATACCATTAAAAACTGCATTACGGTAAACCTTGAGAAGAAATTTACGGATATTAAGAATTACGATGAATCAAAGGAAAAAGTTTACAACCTGGATAAGCTCACTTCAAAGGACCCTTATGAGGTATTTCTTTCCGGTGCTTGTGCGGCAATTTCCATGGAGAATCCGAAAAATATGGGCGGCAAGGAGCTTGTTATCTTCCGTGATTCCTACGGCAGCAGTATTGCGCCTTTGCTTCTTGATAACTATTCCAAAATCACATTGCTTGATATAAGATATATGAATCCGGAATTTATCGGAGGCTTTGCAAGCTTTAAGGATGCGGATGTTCTTTTCCTTTACAGTACGACACTTATAAATTCCAGCTCTGCATTGAGATAAGTTTACGGATAACGGTTGCCAAAGGTGTGTATCTTACGATGCACGCCTTTTTGTTTTGCACGAGAGATACACATATTTTGTTTTAAAGCAAAAAATGCCCGGCATTGCGGTTTTGTCCGTGTGCCGAGCTTTTTGTATGGGTATTTGATTATTTCTTACCGAAGAGCTTTCCCAGGCCGCCGAGCTTGTCACCGAGGTCGTCAATGGAAATTTTTGCTTTTACTGCGTCTACTACCTTTTCAATCTGGTCGTCGGGAAGATCGATACCTGCTATTTCCTCGATAGTCTTTATAGGATCCTTCTTGAACTTTTCCTGAATGTTCTTGTCGCTCTTTACCTTTTCTACAATTTCTTCGATTTTAGCTTTGATGTCCATTTTAAAATACTCCCTGTTTTGTTTTATTCTGCTGCCGAACCGATATATTCGGCATTTCCGTTTATAACATTATTGAATGCATTAATTGCATCATCTGCGGTGAAAGCATCCTTGTATTCGGAGGAAATCATGCAGAAGCAGATAAGGTCTCCCGCTACCGCAACCTTTACATCGTCCGCTTCAACGCATATCCATTTTCTTGTGTCTATGCCGCTTTTCATCTTGTCGGCGATTTCCTGTGCGTTTACGCCTTCGTTAACTCTTACGACAACAAGCGAATATGCCTGAGCACCGATCATGGACTCGGAAACAGCCGCATCCTTTATAACAGATACATCATCAAGTCCGAGGTATGTCTTGTATGAGAACTCGTCAGTCATATCAACCGGCATTGTGCCGATCATAAAAAGGGGAGCCTTCTGATTGTAAATGCTTTCGATTATTCCCTGAACAGAAAACTCGGTAGGGTCTGTCGGAGCTGCCTGTGTGCCGTCGTTTGCAAAAGTGATTGTTACGTAACAGCTCTTATCAAAATCATTGTATGCATCTTGTCTGTAGAATTCTTCCTGATAATCAACCGTTGCACCGAGCTTTTCAAAGTCGCGAATCTTTACGTATGTTCTGTCGTTTACAATAACGCCTGTCATTTCTATCTTCTGACCGTCTACCGTTACGTATGCCTTTCTTGCTTCTGCATCCCACGATACCTCATAGCCTGCGTTTTCCATAATCTGACGAAGCGGGAGATATACGGAGCTGTCGATAAGTTGGGCACTTGAAGAACAATATTTGGACTCGTGGTCGGATTCATCGTACATACCCAAAATAATCTCCTGTGTTTCCCTGTCAAGGACGGCAAAGGCGGGGTCGTTCTTTATGGAATCTATCATGGAGGTGTTGTACATTACGAAAAAGTCGGGCATGAGTATTTCAAGCTCATTATTTTCGGGAGTCATTTCGGCGTACCAGTAGATTTCGATGGAGTGAACACCCTTTTCAACTGCCGCTTCGTAGCCAAGCTTGTTGTCTATTTCGTCAAAATCAACTCTCTTGTCAAAGGGAACAACTTCCTTTGCTGCGGGAAGCGTACCGGTATATCCGGCTGTGCTTGTTGCGATGCCGAGCTCACCAAGAACTGTATTTTGGTCTGCTATAACAATTTTTTCATTTTGTGTGATAACACCGTTATTTTCATAAATTGTACCCTCGACGTAGGAGGCTTCAAGGAACGGACGAACTGCATTAATTACCTCGATTGCGTCTGTCTGTGTACCCTCGGTATATTCGCCGGTAGCTATCATATCAAGAACTTCCACCGCCTCGCTTATATCAAAGCTCAGATAGCTGTTAACAAAATCTGTGCGGTATGCTTCAAGCTGATCTTTCACAAGAAGTGCAAGGATCTCGTTTGTTAAGCCTTCCGGCAGAGCAAATTCTTCTGAGATGTCCTCCCCGAACATGGCAGATACTGTCTTTAAAATATCGAGATACTTTATGTAATCAACATCATCAAGAAGATCCAGGCAATAGTCAAATATCTTGTTAGCCGTTTCTACGCTGTAAATTATTTCCAACATATCCGAGCTGTATTCCATAAGCTGAATGCCGTTTATCTTGCAGGTATAGCCCTTTGCACCGTCAACGGTTATTTCCTCGCAGTATTCTTCAAAAGAGGACATTATGGGTGCGTATATATCTGCAAGAGCTTTTAGGTTGTCTTCCTTGGTGATTATCTCGCAGACGTCTGTTACGACTGTTCCGATAAGCTCAATAATTACCTGTGCTTCTTCGCCAATCTCCGTTATAACGAAAATGTCGTCCCATTCAAAGTACATTCCGTTGTCGTCGAAATACTTCTGATATACTTCGTAGGTTTCGACAAAGCTTGCGTCAAATATCGAAAGAAGCCCAAATACACTATCCACAAGGGCGGGAGCTATTGCTATTCCCTCCTGGTCTACGTATACGGCATAACCGTCCTCAAGGCTTTCGGAGAAAGAAATTACCGCTTTCATGTCTTCGGAATCCGAGTAGGTGTAGATTGTTGCGGAAAGGTTCATTTTGCCGTCCTCAACAAGAGGAACATCTTCAAAAACTGATGCATCCTCGCCGAGGTATTCACCTATTGCTTCAAGATTTATCATAAGGCTGATTTCCGTTTCTGTTACGGACGGATTGATGTTCATTGCCTTAACTGCGAGCTTTTCATATTCTCCGGCAGGGCCTGTGAGTGTTGATGTCAAAGCCATGGCAACCGACATAACTGCTGCGATATAGGGCTTTAATATACCAGTGAAAATTGCTCCTAACATAGTTTTTCTCCTTTTGATGTATATTTGTTTTTTTGTCAAAGCTGATACGGAGGCTTAACGTTACTTTTTGTATACACGTCATTCCTTATTTACATAATATCATAAATGACTTTATTTTTTTTGCACAGGGAATTATTTTTTCGTGAATTACCTGTAAATCTTATTGTCGTCCGAACACAGGCTCACAAAACAGATCTTTATTTTATCAACGTCCCGATTGTTGAATTTTACAGCCTCAATAAATAAGCCCGGAATCTCTCCGGGCTGTGATGGTTTTACATTTGTTTTTATCGGGTTTGATGCAGTTAATTGCAGTTTTGTTTTGTTTTTTTACGAATTGCAATGAATGCAAGGACTGCGAAAATCATAATTACCGGGAATATGCCTGCGGCGAAAAGTCCGCATTTGAGAGCTGTCTGTTCAGGTGCAAGTCCCACAAAGGGTGTGAGTTTGGAAAGAGACTCAGTATTGATGCTGTTGGAAACAAGTCCCGTAAGCCACGGTCCGAGGGAGCAGCCGATGTCGCCGCAGATGGCAAGAAGGCTGAACAGTACCGCACCGCCGTGGGAAAATTCTCTTGCGGTAAGGCTGAGAACGCCCGGCCACATAAGGCTTACGGCTAGTCCACAGACAGAGCAGCCCATAAGTGCTATTGTCGGGCTTTGGAAAAGCGTAATCATAATATATCCGCCGACACAGAGTATACTGCTGAGAAGCAGCGATTTTGCAAGCGGAAGCTTTACACCGAGGATTCCGTAAATCATACGTCCTATTCCCATAAAGAATGCAAAGGCACATGGCCCGAGCAGGTCACCCATAACCTTACTTACACCGAGACCTTTTTCCGCAAGCATTGAAGCCCACTGGGCAACCGCAAGTTCAGAGGCTCCGGAGCAAATCATGAGAAGTGCACAGACAATGAACAATCGAGTGGTAATAATATTTTTTACCGGTATTCTTTCGCTCTCGCTGATAAAATGAGGGAAAGGAACACGGATAAAGGCGAATATGTTTACAAAAGGTATAAGAGCCCAGATGAATGGAATATACATCCAATTATCATTTCCGACAAAACCCAGGATAATGGTTGTAAGAAGCACGACCGTCATTTGTCCCCAGCAGTAGAATGAATGCAGGAAGCTCATTGCTGCGGCTTTTGCTCCGCCGACACCTTCTGTCACTTCCACCGGGATGGCATCGACGATGGGGCTTATTACCACTTCGATCAGTCCCCCGCCTATGGAATATATAATTGAAGCTATAAGAAGTGCGGCAAAGGTATTCGGCATGACAGTCGGTAGTATTCCGAGAAGCATAAGTCCGGCAAAGGAGAAGGTATGTGCCCATATTGCGCAGGTACGCAGGCTTATTTTTGTCGTCAGGCGTACTGCGGTTATGTCAGTGAAAATTTGTGTTATGAAATTTATAAGCACCAGTGTTCCGAGCCGCCCGTTGTCTATGCCGTATTTATCACTGAAGATAACAAAGAACAGCGGTGCAAGATTTATTACTATCGCCTGTGTTATGTAGCCTATGTAACATGAAATTTTCGTATATTTGTAATTGATTCTCTTTTCCATGATATTTCTCGCTGCTTTGTAATATTTAAGACCGACACGCCGGACACCGGCATAACGGTCTTATTGGTTTTGTCATTCTGCCGAAAGCTTCTTGCCTATGCAGACTCTTTCAACGCCGAACATATCTTCAAGTACGGTGGTCTGCATTTTTCGGTATTTGAGTATCGCTTCTACTTCTCTTACGGTGTCGTAGCCCGCTTCAAAAATCAAGAAGCCACCGTCTTTGAGGAATCTTGCGGAATATCTTTTGGCGATGGTTTTATAAAATTCAAGTCCGTCGTGCCCACCGTCAAAGGCTATTCTCGGCTCGTATTTCATCACCGGCGGGAATGCGTCCACGTCCATGGTTTTTACATACGGAGGATTTGAGATTATGCAATCCGGGATTTTTATCGGGAGATATTCTTCAAGGGGCATATTGACTATTTCAAGCCGTTTTTTGACCTTATGGTATTCGGCGTTCTTTTTTGCATACTCAAGAGCGTCGGATGAAATATCCACTGCAGTACCGGTAACGTCCTTTCGGTTGTTGAGAATCGCAACGGAAATACATCCGCTTCCCGTACAAAGGTCAAGAAAGTGTCCGCCCTTGGGGATAAGCTCTATTGCTTTTTCAACCAGAAGCTCTGTTTCAGGTCTTGGGATAAGGCAGCCTTGCCCGCAGAACATACGAAGTCCGAAGAATTCCCATTCACCGATTATATACTGAAGCGGTTCATGCTGGACACGTCTTTCGACTGCTTCCATCAATTTCGGAAGAAGTATATCTGGGATACTCTCGCCTCTTATCGCGAGAAGTCTTGCCTTGCCAATCGAGCATATATGGCATATTATTGTTGTTATTTCAAAGTCCGGATTTTCCACATCCACACAGTCCCGAAGCTTTACGCTTGCCTCGGTTCTGAATTCATTATAAGTCATTTTGTATCCTTTTGCAATGTTTATTAGCTTTCGTTTTCTTTTTCGCAAGACTCCTGTGCAGGTTGTCCGGAAGTCACATCTTGGATTCCGTTGTTTTCTGCTTCGTCTTTTTTCGCTTCTTCCTCTTTTTCGCTTTCTTCAAGCTCTGCAATTATTTCGGGGTACACATCAGGCAGAGAAGCTTTGAGTGACCGAATTGCGACCTCTATCATATCATCTGTGGGTTCTTTTGTGGTGATTCTTTGCACCCAGAGTCCGGGAGCAGAGATTATTCTTACAAAAAGGTTATTATGTCTGCCGGCATATCTTATGAATTCGTAACCGAGTCCGACGATAATCGGGAGAGTAAGAAGCTTTAGAACAAGGTAGATACCGTCTTTAAGATTTGCAAAGGGAATGGAGATAAGTATTCCCAGCACCATCATTACGACAAGAAAGCTGGTTCCGCATCTGGGATGAAACCTGGACTGCTTCTTTACGTTTTCAACGGTGAGTTCTTCGTAGCTTTCATGGCAGAATATGGATTTATGTTCTGCGCCGTGGTACATAAATGTACGTTTCATATCCGGGATAAGAGAAACCAGCATGATGTACAGGAGGAATATGACAATTCGCATAACGCCCTGTACCCCACTTTTAAGCACTGCAAAGCCGTAATTTGCTTCGACAAGCTCTGTCGGTACAATAAAGTTTGAAATAAACTTCGGAAGCCACATGAACAGGAATACAGAAAGTGCAAGGCCGAGTACCGTTCCTATCACGGAGGCTATGGTGGCGATGCTTTTTCCGAATTTTTCCGACAGCCACTTTTCAAACTTTGATTCTTCCTCGTCGTCAAGTCCCAGCATATCGGCGGATCTTGAAAGGGTATCAAAACTGAGTATCATTGAATCTATGAAGCCTACAATGCCTCTTATGAAGGGAATCCTGAAGAAGGCACATTTTGAAGTGAGAGACTTTGAGGGTTTCACCTCGGTACGGATTTTACCTTTTGTATCGCGCACAGAGATGGCGATTTTTTCGCGGGATTTCATCATAACGCCTTCGAGTACCGCCTGCCCTCCGGTTGATCCGAGGCGCAGGTCCCCGGAACCGCATTTTTTATCTGACATATTTTGCTCCTTTTTATAATGTTTTTATGTAAAACCGATAATATTCGGGGGATCTGATACAATATTATAGTTTTATTTTTGTACTTTTTCTACAATAATCTATGAATTATCTTCTACTCGATTTTTGTTTACAGTTTTGAAACTGTCAAGACAAATTAAGGCTTTCCTTTGGGGGAATTTTTTGTATTTGATATTTTGTTTTTTAAGTAGGGAACGACCTATGTGTCGTTCCATGGCAGTAATCGCTATGTTTGCAATCAAATCAATCCTCCGTGGGTGCAGAATCCTCGATTATGCATTTTGACCTTTGCATTTTGCGTTGCACCGCAGGTACTCAATTCCTTTTTTCGAAACTATCGGGCATAAAAAGAAAAAAGACAGACCATAAAGCCTGTCCTTAATTTCTGGGGTGAAATATCGGGCTCGAACCGACGACCTCCAGGGCCACAACCTGGCGCTCTAGCCAACTGAGCTAATCCCACCATAAATATGGCGTGCCTTGAGGGACAAAATCCGCTTTGCGTCTTTTTCTGCTCGCAGGCAAGCCTGCTCACACCTTTTCGCTAAAAACTACATAATATGTAGTTTTCTTGACGCTCAAAGCCCTCTCAGGGTTCGAGTCCCGTTGAAGTTTCTCTATCGTCCGTCTTTTCAGCACTTATTTTACAACATAAAAGTTGTTGGCGTGCCTTGAGGGACAAAATTCGCTTTGCGTCTTTTTCTGCTCGCAGGCAAGCCTGCTCACACCTTTTCGCTAAAAACTACATATCATGTAGTTTTCTTGACGCTCAAAGCCCTCTCAGGGTTCGAGTCCCTTTGAAGCTTCACTATTGTCCGTCTTTTCAGCACTTATTTTACAACATAAAAGTTGTTGGCGTGCCTTGAGGGACTCGAACCCCCGACCTACTGCTTAGAAGGCAGTTGCTCTATCCAGCTGAGCTAAAGGCACATAAAATGGAGCGGGTGAAGGGAATCGAACCCTCGTAATCAGCTTGGAAGGCTGGAATTCTACCATTGAACTACACCCGCATAAATACTATATTCTCTTGACCGCCTAAATATAATATCACAAAAGGGGTCTTTTGTCAAGTGTTTTTTAAAAAAAATTATGTTTTTTATTTTTTGCCTATAATTTCCGGCAATTGTGCTTTTTTTATGATACTTATGCACAACTTGCCCATATTGACCTGTGTAATGTCTTTTATTCACCAAAGTTATGATTATTTTGACGCATTGTTAACAGGAATGTCATTGACATAGCCGTTTATTTGTGATATTATTATTATGCAGAATGTTTTTCTGTGCTAAATTATTAGATTATATCAAAGCATAAATCAAGGAGAATCTAAAATGAATAATTTATCACTTGAACAGTATATTCAGGCTAAAATGCAGGACTGCGACCCTGAGGTTGCCACTCTTATTCACAAAGAGGACGAAAGAGAAGCAGGCGTTATAGAGCTGATTGCTTCCGAGAACTTCCCCAGCGAGGCAGTCAAGATGGCGGCGGCAAGCTCCTTTGTTGCGAAGTATTCAGAGGGTTATCCCGCAATCGAAAGACAAAGCGGAAATAAGGGCAGATACTACGGCGGTTGCGTTGTTGTTGACGAGCTTGAAGAGCTTTGCTGCAACAGATGGAGACAGGTTTTCAATACCGACTACCATGTAAACGTACAGCCTCACAGTGGTTCAAGTGCCAACCTTGCAGCATACATGAGTGTTCTCAAGGCAGGCGACAAGATTCTTGCAATGGATCTTAACAACGGCGGTCATCTTACACATGGTTCTGCCGCAAACTTCTCAGGTAAACTCTTTAATATGTCTTTCTATGACGTAGGTGCAGACGGCTATATCGACTACGAAGACGTTGAAAGAAAAGCAAGAGAAATAAAGCCTAACCTCATTCTTGCAGGTGCATCGGCATACTCAAGAATTATAGATTTTGAAAGATTCGCAAAAATAGCAAAGGAAGTCGGAGCTTATTTCATGGTTGATATGGCTCACATTGCAGGTCTTATCGCAGGTGGTGTTCATCCCTCTCCTTTCGGACTTGCTGATATTATTACAACCACAACTCACAAGACATTAAGAGGTACAAGAGGCGGTCTTATTTTTGCGAAGCCTGAGCTTGCAAAAAAGGTTGACAGTGCGGTATTCCCTTGTTGCCAGGGCGGTCCTCTTCAGCATATTATTGCGGCAAAGGCTATTACTGCTGCAGAAGCTTTAAAACCCGAATACAAAGAATATGCAAAGAATGTCATCATTAACACCAAGGCTATGTGCGATGAATTTATAAACCTTGGATACGAAATCGTTACAGGCGGTACAGACAATCATCTGTTCCTTATTGATTTCTCAAAGACTCATCCTCACCTTACAGGTAAGATGGTACAGGAGGAGCTTGACAAGAACGGTATTACTCTTAACAAAAACTGTGTTCCCAACGAGCAGAGAAAGCCCATGGAGGCAAGCGGTGTAAGAGTAGGCACTGCGGCTATGACAACAAAGGGTTATAAGGCTGAGGATTTTGTCAAGGTTGCAAGAAGAATTGACGAGATTATCAAGACTATCAAGCCGGAAGCATAAGCGTGAAAAATAATTTTTTTCAGCTTTAAGTTTGTGACTTTGAGGTAATTGACAAAAGAATACTCTGTATTTTTTAAAGTCCGTTTGCGGACTCCATAACCGCACAAATTTCCGCTAACACTAAAAGAATGGTCGTAAGTATTATATATAAAAGGTGTGCCTTTGGGTGAAGTAGTCAATACTTTGTAGACACAAAAAAAGAATATTTTTATGCTGCCTGTTCAAGCCTGTATTGAACAGGTGGTTTTCTTTTTAGCTTTCGCATAGGTTTTATGTAATTGAAATAATAGATTGTTTCGTCAATGA
>JAZUOO010000007.1:0-6567 GCA_045604705.1 Eubacteriales bacterium | reverse complement strand
AACTTGTTGCCACACTTGCGACAAAAATTGATTTTGTTTTCATCAACAAACGTATCATCTTCAATTTCATCAGTATATACTGGTCTGGACTTTTGAAATCCTTCCAACACACCACGTTTTTTGAGTGTCTTCAATCCTATTGAAGAAAAAACACACGTCCACAATATGTATGGAGAACCAGAAGATTTTCCATTAAGCACAATAAACAGGAACATAACAAAAAAGTTCACACCATAACAAAGGAGGTTGTACTTCTTTTTCGTTATGGTCTTTTTTCTAGCCATCGAGAAAATAATTGGAAATGCACCATAAGCTACTAATGTAATCAGTATCGTAATCAACAGAACTGGCACATATACTGCAGGTCCTTGCTGAAACAATTCATAATACATCATTTTTAATCGTCTCCTTTAGTTTGTGGTTCAATTTCGTTTCTTGCACCGCATATATGGCAGAACAAACTGTCGCTAGCCAATTCGACACCACAATTTGTGCACTTGTTAGTTTTACTTGATAACTCGTTTTCAGCTTCTTTGTTTTTCCGAACATACCAAACCGAAACCGCTACGATTCCAAGCAAGAGAACGACAACAACCGCTCCCCATAAAGCAGAGTAACTTGTGTTGTTTGTCAAAGTGTCGTTGTTATTACTGATTAAGTTAACTTTATTGCTACCTGCATATTCAACACTATTAAGCATCGTTTCTAAATCAGCAAAATAGATACTGTCTTTTGTTCCGCTAAATTGAAATGAATACATCCATCCGTTCTCAAACCTTAACACCATCGTCATTTCTGGAGTGAACTCAATTCCATACAATTCTGTGGTTCGTTTAAACATGAATTGAAAATATTCAACTCCATTATAATCCACTATTGAAATTTTACTTTTATCGATACCATATGATTCCGCTATATCATCTATTGTAAAGGCGTCGTTTCTTATATCTGAACGAGTTGCTCCAACCTTTTCTTCCTCTGTCAATGCCCCCCATATGTCAGTGCTGCCATACATTATGGTCAAGCCTTCTTCTTTTGCTGAAGCAAACTTTACATCAATATACTGACGCTCTTTAGAAAGCTCTTTTTCATACCAATTTGCAGGAACAGTAAATTTCGTATTTGTATCAGCATCTGTATAGACGAAGGCATCGGTCTCTGGAACATCAGGAGCAAATACTGGGTCTGTATCGTATTTAATGCTATCAACAATGCTTTTGATTGTTTCTTCCTGTTTTTGTGTTATTTTCCCAGAATAAGACCTAATGGTAAAGTTCATTGCTTTAGCACCATAGGTTGTGTAGTATTGTAAGCCATGAACCGAATTTGCTGTGTCGGCAAAATACAACTTGACGAACTTGGCTTGTGAATGATGATAAACATCGTATTCAGAAACAATAATGCCATAATCTTCATACCCGCTTATCAAAGCAGAAGCAAGTGTCTTAATTGTTGTATCACTAAAAGCACTTAAATTATCCCATATACCTGCTGTCATAGTTACCACAATTTCTTCGTTCAAGTTGTCCTTAGGAATTGCATTAAGATAAATACCATTCTCTTTATAATAGTCAATAAATTCGTTTCCAGATGCTCCTAATCTATTGAATACTGGATTAGAAGTAGATGTATCCTGAGTAATAACATCATATGTTGATGGTATAGATACCTCAAGTCCTAATTCCTCAAGTTTGTATGTGCTTGAGGAAGCAAAGGCTGGTATAATAAAGAATAACATTAAAACTATTGAAACAAGTAATTTGATTACAATCCTTTTCAAGCAATACATCTCCTTAATAAATCCTTGTTGTTGATTTTATCATTATTTACATTATAACACATAATTTTACAAAAAACAACAACTTTATGTCTGTTTAGACAGAATTGTGTATAAATTTGTTGAATTAGACAATTATGTGTGAAGAATATCTATATCAAAATCTTTTATATTTAGTAATTGATTGTATAAGACTTTTACATTGGATTGTATCGGAACAAATTTTGCTTGTAGCTTTTCAAGTTACAAAAATATACATTGAAAAATCTGAAAAGCCGATAACCAGAAAAAAGTCAAACCTTGGGAGGACGATTAAATGCAAAGCAAAGTATAGTCGAAGGTAAATTCCCTGACATTTTACGTCAGTATAAAAAATTAGAATTAAATATGACGATTGTTAACGAAAAATAAATGGCTAATAAATGCAATAATGGTTTATAATATGTGTAAAAAGCTTTATCATATTTTGCTGAACTTGAGGCTTACACATCATACCGCTCAGTCGGAGAAACGGAGTATTATAATGAAAACAATCACAAAAGAAATCGTCGAAGGATTTACTGTATATCTGTATGAGGAAGAAAAGAGCGACAACACCATAGAAAAATATATGCGTGATATTCGTTTCTTCCGTGAATGGCTTGGCGGTAAAGAAGTTGATAAATCCGTAGTGTTGCAATACAAAAAAGAGCTTTGTGAGAAATATGCACCCAAAAGCGTAAATTCAATGTTATCATCATTAAACGCTTTATTTATGTATATGAATTGGTACGAATTGAAGGTTAAGACCTTAAAAATACAACGCCGAATATTTGCCGATAAAGAAAAAGAACTGACAAAAGCCGAATATGAAAGGCTATTGTCAGCAGCTAAAAACAAGAAAAATGAACGATTATATTATCTTATGCAGACCATAGGCAGTACGGGTCTGCGAATTTCCGAATTAAAATATGTAACTTGTGAAGCCGTGAACGCTGGACAGGCAACAATAAACTGTAAGGGCAAGATACGGCAAGTGTTTTTACCGAAGCTATTATGTAAAATGTTGAAAACCTATATAAAGCAACAAAAGATAAAAAGTGGCTCGGTATTCATAACCAAAAGTGGTAAACCTCTTGACCGTAGCACAGTTTGGAAAATGCTCAAAGGCTTATGCGAAAGTGCCAATGTTGCAAGGAGCAAAGTTTTTCCCCATAATTTTCGCCATCTTTTTGCGAAAACCTTTTATTCAATTCAAAAAGACATTGTACGCCTTGCCGATATTTTAGGACACTCAAGCATAGAAACGACACGTATTTATACCATTGAGACCGGGGAAATCCATATAAGACAGCTTCAAAGGCTTGGTCTTTTGCGTTGCTAAAAATAAAAATACCACATAATACGAATTATGTGGTAAGCCGTCTGAAAAATTGCGGGAGAAAAATTGTTTTCTTTAAAATTTATATGAAAATGCTGGTATTATATTACAGTTATCTGCGATTTGTTATACATTTTTTTATTAAAAATCAAAAAAATCACTAAAACAAAGAAAAAAATTTTTTTTGCTATTGACAAAAAAGATTTTATATGTTAAAATATAACCGTTCCAATTCATATATGTATTCTATTTGATTTTTTTGTGCCACATAATTCGTATTATGTGGTAATTAAAAATGACGTGTAGCATATATTTAACTATGTACAATAGGACGGTATGCGTGTTTTCTGTACTTGCACAGCAAAGACATACGTATCTCCGTTTGTAAATAAAATCTATTTATCACGAAAGGAGCCTTGAATTATGAAAGGACTTTTCAAAAAGGTATTGGTTGGTACCGTAGCAGCCGCTATGCTTGTATCAACACAGATCGCAGTTATGGCACATTCTGAAATGGATAACATGGTTTTTGCCGGCTATGACACAACAGATTGGAGAAACCCTAACAAGATCTACAATGAAATCATCGACGGCAAATACACCAACAAGCAGGTTCTTGTTCCTGTTACTCCCGAATGGAGAATTACAGGCTTCGAGACTGTTTACCCCTATGCAGGATACAGCACAATGTATCTCGAAGGTACAAAGATGCCTATTACTGCTTATAACAGCCTCTTCCCGCAGTGGGAAACAAGAAGACGTGACTATATGTGGGAAATGAAGGAACCCTACACAATCTGGGAACGTCAGCAGACCAAGGTTAACAACGAGACCTGGCAGTGGGACTTCGGTAATGCAGCTTTTGGTATTCCGGATTCCGCAGTTCTTACAAAAACAGTAAGATCAGCATACGTTGTTAATACCGAGTACAAGAACTACGGCTTTGGTAAGTACGACAACAACGGCGAGCTTCTTACAGCAAACGAAATTCAGATGTATGATAAGTTTGGCGTTAACGCAGTTTCCAATTGGGAGAACCTTGTAGCAAATGAGCTAACAGTAGCAAAGCTCAGCGAACAGGATGCAAACGGACGCTATGTTGTAACAGATGCTGAAATCGCAGCTCTTATTCCTGTAGTTACAAGCAAGTATGTAACTGCAAAATTCAACGCTGTAGGCGATGACGGTCTTGCAACAAAGAACATTGCAGCAGAATATCTTATTCACGCAAACGATGGTTGGGCATGGGACTACCACAACACTTTCAAAGCAGGCGCAGCAACAGTTACCTGGACAGCTCCCGATTATGAGCTTGCTGAGCCCTACAGACAGTATCAGTACCTCGTAGTAAACGGCATTACTCTTGACGGCAAGGACGGCAAGGATTGCATCTACCGTTACACCGGCGGTCTTGCAACTCCCGAAATTACATGGAAGTTCGTATTCTTCCAGCATCCCCTTGATGAAAACGGCAATGAAATTGAAAATATTTATGAAGTAGTTGAGCAGAAGTACGTTGACGGCATTGCTTGCGATGTATTCAGAGTACCCTCCGGTATCTACGGCAAGACTTTCTTCAAGGTAAACGGTAACGCTATAGAATATTGGGTAACAGACCACTCCGGTCACAGCTATATTCTCAGAATATTCTATAACTACAATGGAAGCCTTGAAAACTTCAAGGATATTAACGCTTATATGAGTGGTTCTGTTAACTACCCTGAAATTACAAACAACTAATTTACTGTTTAACGGTAACGAAAGATACGGGCAGAGTCCTCCGACTCTGCCCGTATGTGAAAAGGAGTGTTGTTTATGAAAAAAATCATACTCGCAATATCAGTAGGTCTTATGGCTGCCACTCTTACAGTAAGTGCAGGTGCAAGAAGTGCACTTCTTGAAGTGGGAACCGTGACCATTATTAATGAATCCGAAGTATCAGCCGAACAGAGATACAAGGAAATCATTGATGCTGCAAGAGCACAGATTGACGAAAACTATCATCCCGATTTAACCGCAAAAGAAAATCAGGAATCCGACGACGCAGAAACAAATGACAGCTTCTCTCCGGGATACAGCCTTGAAGGCTTGAATCCTGAAATCACAAGCCTCAGAAGCTGGTTCGGTATTATGAAATAATCTTTTGTCACGGTAAATACATACTTTTGAACATCAATATAAAAACACATTCTTGGAGAAATCCCGGAATGTGTTTTATTTTTGTATTCTTCCGACAAGGTAGTCGAGGGTGACATTATAAAAGTCGGCAAGCTTTATGGCTGCCCAAAGAGGAAGCTCCCTCTCACCACGCTCATAGCGCTGATATACGGTAAGCTGCATATTCAGATAATCGGCTATTTCCTTTTGCGTTTTATCGCTGTCCTCCCTTAAATCCCGTACCCGTCTGTATATTTGCATTTTGTCACCACCATATAATATTATTTACAAAATATTATACAATAAAACACCGTTTGGTGTTGACAAATAGCACCGTACGGTGTTATAATAATGCAAACAATGTCGAAATTGCTGTTACAGACGGCTATTTCGGTTGGTATCAAGGAGGATGAATATGTATTGCAGAAACTGCGGAAAAGAAATTTACGGAACCAATGAGTATTGCGAAGCGTGTCAGGCAGAGCTTGATAACAGCGTAAACAACACTCCCCCGCAAAATCAACAGTCGCAACAAGGCGGTTATAATGATGGCGGAAATCAAAAGAAAAAATGCTGTCCGAGGTGTAAATCTCGAAATTTGCAGATAGTCACCAACACTGAATACCACAGTCAGACAAGCGGTGGAGGTTATTCCGCAGGAAAGGGCTGCTGCGGTTATATGGCTCTCGGTCCTTTAGGGCTTCTTTGCGGTGCCTGCGGAAGCAAATCAAAAACGACAGTTACAAGCAGCAGTACAAATGTCTGGGTTTGCCGTGATTGCGGTAATAAATTCAGGGATATTGCGGATATTGAGGCAGACATTGCCAAACAAAAACAACAAAAAACGATTTTCATTATATTGTGTGTGTTTATGTCTATTTTTTCCCTGTTAGGTGCATTTATTATGCATCTAGCGGAGGATATGCCGCTTTCATTCATGTTCTTATGTTTCTGTGTGGTGTTCGGGTTGTTGATATTTGTAGTTAATAAAAACATTAACAATAATATACTTGTCCTCCAAGAAGAAATAAGAAACATAGAGAAAAACGGTTACATAAATGAATAAAACATATTCTGCACTATTCAGATTCGGTACAAATTGCGGCTGCCATCAGCTTCCCGAAAGAAGCTGTTTTATAAAGGGCTATCAGTTTCCCGTTTGTGCAAGGTGTACGGGTGTGCTTGTCGGATATATTGCGTGTCTTATATGCCATTTCATATTCGGAACAAGGCTGACAGTTTGCCTTGCAGGTTGTCTTGTGATGTTCACGGA
>JAZUOO010000006.1:0-15579 GCA_045604705.1 Eubacteriales bacterium | reverse complement strand
GAATACATAAAAAGGCTGGGAGCGTTCTGTACATTCTCGGAGAAGATAATAAAGGACGAGAGACTCCCGCAGAATCCGTCGGACAGTGTTGTAAGTGCGGCACTCGAGAAGGAAGCGGACAGAATACTGGAACAGATGAAGCCCAAGCATCTAAAAATCGCCATGTGTATCGAGGGCAAACATCTTTCCTCCGAGGAGCTTGCGGATGTTTTTGATTCTGTACCGACAAGAGGTCTCTCGGGGATCACATTTATCATAGGCTCAAGCGAAGGTCTTTCCGAGAGAGTCAAGAAGGCTTGCGATATAAGACTTTCCATGTCTAAAATGACCTTTCCGCATAGGCTTGCGAGGGTTATGCTGCTTGAGCAGATTTATCGGGCGTTTTCCATTTGCTTTGGCAAAAAATATCACAAGTAGAGTACGAGCTGTTGTCGTACCGTAACCTCGGAATCAGTGAATAGTGAATGGGCGAATAATACAAAAAAATCCCATCTGACGACAGGATTTTATTGGTGACTCACCGGAGATTCGAACTCCGGACCCCTTGATTAAAAGTCAAGTGCTCTACCGACTGAGCTAGTGAATCGTATTTAATTATTCCTCACAAAACTGCCTAGATATTCTATCACAAAGATTGGGATTTGTCAAGGGTTTTTTATAAATTTGTTTATTTGTTCGATTTTTTATACCTGTTAGGTTCTTTTTTTGTGCTTTAATATGTCATGCAGGTCGGTAATATATTGACAGTCACTGTTTTTCGCATTATAATCTCTCAGTATCCTTTGACAGAATATTACCGTTATTTGTATAGGAGAAAGAGCATCCGTTCCCTGCGCTCGACGTTGCCGATTGGCACGACTTCCCAAGACACCGAACCATATAGCGGTGAAAATGACGGGATACGAAAATGAAATGCGGGATACGGATATAAACAAAAACTGAATATTTTTCTGAAAATTGCGGCATTTGCAAGCTTTGGGTTTTAAAGCTTATATGCAGTTTGAGAATATGCCTTTCAAAGAATCCATGAGCTGCGGAGTATTTTACACAAGTGTAACAAGGTATCTACAGGCGAGAATGGCGGCAGAGTATATTCTGATAATTGCCGCAATGGAGCTTTATACAGAATAAACCTGTCCCGTGCCCACGGTGAAAAAGCCGGTAATGACATTTTTTACAAAGGTAACAAAGCTTTTTGCGTTATCCGAGAGATTTCTTTCCAGGTCTTCGGCGGCAGAGTTCACACTGTTCGGCAGGAAGCTTATGCAGAATTTTGCGGCTTTTGACGGGTACTGTAAAACCTTTTCTGTTGTGTCTCTGCTGATATAAAGAGTCTCGCCGAAGAAATTCAGCACACTGCCGTCTTCACTGAAGAATATAGCCTTTTCTTTTCCGACCGAATCACCGATTCCCGAGCAGAGCATCCACAGCAGGACAAAAACAAACACGGTGCTGACACATGATGATATGAAGCTGAGCCAGAATGTTATGCTTTTTTTCACTTTTTGACCATTCCTTTCGTTTTATCGGAAATTTGTGGGATTTTTATACATTCCGTTTTTTAGTATATTATTATCCAAATCATGTAAAATATTCGTTTCTTCAACGAGATGAGCTCTGCAGGGGCATACCGAAAATTAACCTTTTAACAGCATTTCGGCAATGAAGATAACAGAGGACAGCGTTGTTATTGCACGCAGGAGAGTACGGTTAATTATACCGTTATGTTTTGAAGTCCGAATCTACCTGTATAATAAAAATAATTTAAGGCTGCGGTATTCTTCCGCAGCCTTTTTAACTGTATTCCGTTAAAGCTTCAGTCCAATCTCTCTCTCAATTATTTCGCCCTTTTCAAGGAACAATCTGGGTACTCTTCTGGACACGGCACAAACAATTTCATAGGGTATCGTCCCCACATATGCTGAAACTTCTTCAACCGGATTGTTTTCGCCGAAGATTTCCACTTCATCTCCGACCTCGCTCTGAGGATAATCCTTAAGGTCTATCATACACATATCCATACATATTCTGCCAAGTATCTTTGTTTTTCCGTAGGGGAGCTGTACCGTACCGCCGTTGGAGAAACTTCTGAATAGTCCGTCTGCATAACCGATAGGTAAAACTCCGACTCTGTGACACGTGTCTGTTGTGAAAAGTCTGCCGTAGCTTATGCTTGTGTCGGCGTCAAGTACCTTTATTGTGCCTATGACTGTCTTTACACTCATAACAGGTTTGAGTCCTAGTCTTTCAGCGTACTCTCCATAGCCGTATGTGAGAAGCCCCGGACGTACCATATCGAGATAGGTTTCCGGATAGTTTGCAAAAGCTCCCGAGTTTGCACAGTGGCGAATCTTAAAGTTTATTCCGTTTTCCGAGAGCTTGCTTATAACTGACATAAAAAGGTCAAATTGCTTCTTGGTGTAAGCTTTGTTTTCCTCGCCCTCCTCGTCGGACACCGCAAAATGTGTGAAAATGCCTTCGGCTTCGAGATTTTTGAGCTTACAGGAACGGATGATTGCTTTTATGCAATCGTCAAAATGTACACCACCGCACAAAAAACCAAGCCTTGACATTCCTGTATCCAGCTTTATGTGTATCTTCAGCTTGCCACCAAGCTTTTCTGCCTGCGCCTGATATTCAAGTGCCTTTGCCTCACAGGTAACCGTCTGTGTTATGTCATATTTCAGAAGCTTATCCACCTGTTCAGGCGGAGTGTGACCAAAAATAAGTATCGGCAACTTTACATCACCAAGCCGCAATTCCTCGGCTTCATCAAGACTTGACACCGCCAGATAATCTGCCCCAAGCCTTGCAAGAGTTTTTGATATTCTCAGTGCTCCGTGTCCATAGGCATTCGCCTTTACAACACCAAGAAATTTAACACTCTCCCCTGCCTTTTCTCTTATTTTTTTATAATTATACTCAAGATTATCAAGATTAATCTCAGCCCAAGTCCTTTTCAAATGACTCATAAAAAACCCCTCCTTTTGGGAAACTTATCAATTATAAATTATGAATTGTGAATTGTGAATTTTTCAGTGTGCCTCGTACCAGCTGTCCGCAATCTTTACCTCAACGCTCAGCGGAACAACAAGCGATACCGCACTTTCCATACAGTTTTTCAAAAGCTCTGCCGCTTTCTGTGCATCCTCACGCTTTGCTTCCACTATAAGTTCATCATGTACCTGAAGTATCAGCTTTGCGCAAAGTCCGGATTTTGCCAGAGCCTTTTCTGTCTTTACCATTGCCATTTTGATAATGTCTGCGGCAGTTCCTTGTATCGGTGTATTCATTGCAAGGCGTCTGCCCAGTGCCTGAAGTGTTTTTTTCGGGCTCTGGAGCTCGGGAATGTTTCTTCTTCTGCCGTAAAGTGTAGTTACGTATCCGTCAGAAGAAGCGTTTTCACATAGTTCATCAAGGTATCTCTTTACATCCGGATATTTTGCAAAATAGCCGTCAATGTATGCCGCCGCTTCCTTTCTTGTAACGCCGATGTCACCTGCAAGCGAGAAGTCGGAGATTCCGTATACTATACCGAAGTTGACTGCCTTTGCACTTTTTCTCATTTCGGCAGTTACGTCCTCTTTTGCCACTCCGAATACCTGTGAAGCGGTTGTAGTGTGAATGTCGCCGCCCTCAAGGAAGGTGTCCACCATTGTTTTGTCACCGGACAGAGCCGCTAGAATACGAAGCTCAATCTGTGAGTAGTCGGCATCTATAAGGCAGAAATCCTCATTTTTCGCAACAAAGAATTTTCTAAGCTCTCTGCCCTCCGGAGTCTTTATCGGGATATTCTGAAGATTGGGTTCTGCCGAGGAAAGACGTCCGGTCTGCGTGTAGGCGTGCTTAAATTTTGTGTGAAGTCTTCCGTCGGAAGATACCGCCGCAAGAAGCCCGTCACCGTATGTGGATTTAAGCTTTGATACGGTTCTGTAGTCAAGTATCTCGTTTATTATTACATGGAAAGGACGAAGATGTTCAAGTGTTTCCGCATCGGTGGAAAATCCGCTTTTTGTCTTTTTCATACCCGGAAGTCCTATTCTTTCAAAAAGAACCTCGCCAAGCTGCTTGGGGGAATTTATGTTGAACTCACAGCCTGCAAGAGCGTATATGTTGGATTTTCTCTTTTCAATACGTTCTTCAAGCTCGATATTGTATTTTTTCAGCCCCTCGGCGTCAAGAGCCATACCCTCTTTTTCCATTCTTGCAAGGGTTATTGCCAGGGGAAGCTCGGTTTCATAGTACAGCTTTTCCGATTTATATTCGGAAAGAAGCTTTGTAAGGTAGTCATAAAGATACGGCATTGCAAGAAGCAGAGCGAAGTTGTTCTGAACCTTGTCGTTTCTGTCCGCACTTTCGCTTTTTGCAAGCCCCGAAAGATTTTCAGGCTCATTTTTTGCGGACGGATCACAGATGTATGCCGCAAGCTTTAAGTCAAAGATACAATTTTTGAGTTCAATGCCTTTTTCGAGAAGCTCTGATGCAACAGCCTTTGAATCGTAAAGCACGCACTTTGCACATCCCTCAAAGATTACTTTGAGATTTTCGGCGTTTACAGGTACGATATACTTTTTGCCGTTGTCTATATAAAGCTTATCATCGGAAAAGTCCGGGTGAACGTAAAGTATTTTATCATCGCTTATCTCAATCGAATCCGCACATTCATAGTCGGTGAATTTCTTTTCCGTATCTGCGGGGACATCGTTACCCTCGCTTGTGCCGTCAAGTCCGAAGCGTGTTATGAAGCCGCGAAGCTCAAGGTCGGAGAATATCTCATAGAGCTTTGCTTTGTCAATATCTGTGCGTTTCAGAGCCTCATAGCCGAGTTCAAGCGGTACTTCTGTGAAAATCGTTGCAAGATCATAACTGAGATATGCAGATTCCTTACCGTCTGTTATCTTTTCTTTCGTTTTCGCCGTCAGTGTGGATTCCATATAATTTTCATAAAGACCATCAAGCGACCCGTATTCACCAATCAACTTCAGTGCGGTCTTTTCCCCGACGCCCGGGATACCGGGAATATTATCCGAGCTGTCACCCATAAGAGCTTTCAGGTCGATAAGTCTTTCGGGAGTAAGTCCGCCGTAGTTTTCAGCAAATTTAGCTTTATCGTAGAGAATCGTTTCCGAATTTGTCGCAAGAAGAACAAAGCTGTTGTCGGAAATAAGCTGGAGCGAGTCACGGTCACCGGTGAGAATATAACATTCATATCCGTTCTCATCCGCTATCTTTGAGCAGGTTCCGAGAATGTCATCCGCCTCATAGCCCTCAAGCGAGAGAACATGGAAGCCAAGATACTCGGAAATGTCCTTTGCCGGCTGAAGCTGTGCCGCAAGCTCCTGTGGCATTCCGTGACGGTTTGCCTTGTACAGACTGTATTTTTTATGTCTGAATGTGGGAGCTTTCAAGTCAAATGCAACTCCCACGCCGTCGGGACAAAGACTTTCCACGGATTTCATAATGATATTTACAAACCCGAAAATAGCATTTGTGGGACGTCCGTCTCTTGTTGAAAGAGGCTTTACGCCGTAGAACGCACGGTTGAGTATGCTGTTTCCGTCTATTACAAGTATTTTTTTCTTTTCCTGCATCTTTTGTTCTCCTTGAATTTAGGATTTAGTGATTAGGCTTTGGGGAACGTATGATGTTTTTTACGTTTGTATAAGGCTATGGATACCGCAATTATCCGCATAGTTATTATACCACATTTTTCTATATTTCAACAATTAAGCAAAAGCTTTATAAAATCGTACCTTTTTGTAAAAGGCACTCTTTACGTTTTTTTGTCGGATGATGTCTGGGTGGGTATTACGCTTCCCAGGTAAAAAAGCATGAGCTGTACAGCAAGGCAGAGAGTTTGAGCTTACTGTTCTTCAAATAAGCATATACTCCAAAAAGTTCCGTCCCAAACCCGAGGCATACCTGATTTTTTATTCAATTGTCAGTCCTTGAAAAACAAAGGCAGCTCCTCAAGGAAAACAAGATCGTCACGCTTTGCCGCATCACCCTCCGCAAGGATTGCAGCTCTTCCACAGATAATACCGCCTGCCGATTCAACAAGCTTTTCAAGAGCACGAAGTGACTCACCGGTGGAAATAACATCGTCAACTATGAGAATCTTCTTGCCTTTCATGAGCTTTGCATCCTCGCCGTCAAGGTAAAGGGTCTGTTCTTTAAGGGTGGTTATGGAATGTACCGTCACGGAAATGGGATCAACCATATAGACCTTAAGTCCTTTTCTTGCAACAAAGTGCTTTTTGTCACCGTGTTGTCTTGCCATCTCGTGTATAAGCGGAATTCCCTTTGCTTCCGCAGTTATAAGATAGTCATACTCCGGTACTTTTTTAAGAAGCTCTCTCGCACAGGCTTCCGTAAGCTCCGCATCACCGAAAATAACAAACCCCGCAATGTCCAGCTTGTCGCTGACTGCACATATAGGAAGCTCTCTCTCGAGTCCCGCAACCTTTAATTTATAATATTCACGCATAAATTTTCTCCTGTCAACACTTAATTATGCATTATGAATTATGCATTGTTCTCTCACGCCATCTTTTCGGGGAGCTTAACACCGCCGAGTACATGGAAATGAAGATGCTTAACCGACTGACAGCCGTCCTCTCCGCAGTTTGTTATAACTCTGTAGCCGTTTGCCGCACCCGCTTTTTTTGCTATTTCCGGGATTCTTTCAAAAATGTGAGAAACATACTTTGAGTTCTCACCGCTTATTTCATCAGCACTTGCAATGTGCACCTTTGGAATAACCAACACGTGAACCGGAGCCATGGGAGAAATGTCGTTGAAAGCGAGAATCATATCGTCCTCGTATACCTTTGATGATGGGATTTCGCCTTTGATTATTTTACAGAAAATGCATTCCATAGTATAGTTCCTTTCTTTTCGGCGTTGCCGTCTTGTTCATATGTATATATAATACCTCTTTTTCCGGCAAATGTCAATAGAAATTAAGTGCGTGTTGCCTTTTTTCTTTTTACACCCTAAAACAGCTCCGCCAAAATAAAAATGAATAATTCAGTGTCGTAAAAGAAAGACTAATCTAAAAACCACGATTATCAGCAGGGAGGTCTTACTATGTCATCCGACACAAAAAAAGTTGCCCTTATAGGTACGGGAATGGTGGGAATGAGCTACGCATATGCCATGCTTAACAGGAGCAGCTGCGATGAGCTTGTTCTTATCGACATTGACAAAAACAAAGCACGCGGCGAGGCTATGGACTTGAACCACGGACTTGCCTTTTCACAGAGCAGTATGAAAATATATGCCGGAGATTACTCCGACTGCAACAATGCGGACATCGCCGTAATATGTGCAGGTGCAGCACAGAAAGAGGGAGAATCAAGGCTTGACCTTACGGAAAAGAATGCGTCGATACTGAACGGTGTAACGGAAAGCATTGTGAATTCCGGTTTTGACGGTATATTCCTTGTTGCCACAAATCCGGTGGATATTATGACAAGAGTGGTGCATAAGGTATCCGGCTTTGAAACACACCGTGTTTTCGGTACCGGAACCACGCTTGATACGGCAAGACTCAGGTATCTTACGGGAGAATATTTCGGCGTTGACCCAAGGAATGTTCATGCTTATGTTATGGGAGAGCACGGAGACAGCGAATTTGTTCCTCGCTCACAGGCCCTTGTCGCCACAAAGCCCATAACAAAAATCATTGAAGAACACCCTTCCGAATTCAGCATGGACGACCTTGTGAAAATCTCCCATGACGTAAGGCACGCCGCAGGAGAAATCATAAAAGCAAAAAAAGCAACCTACTACGGAATAGGAATGGCACTTGCAAGAATAACCGAGGTAATCCTCGGTGACAGAAACAGTATTCTCACAATTTCCGCAAGACTCTCGGGCGAGTACGGCAGAGAAAAGGTTTTTACGGGGGTACCGTGTATTGTGGGAAGAAACGGAATAAAGCAAGTCGTATCTCTGTCTCTTACGCAGGAGGAATTGCAAAAACTTCACAAATCATGCGATATTTTGGATGAGATGTATAATAAACTTGGTATTGAAGATTAGAAGGTACGTGTCACTTATATACGGATAACCTCAAACAACCAAAAAGGGTAACAAAACACCAAGATCGGAAATATATCCGACCTTGGTTTTACATATTCGATGTCCCTGCCGACGAAATTATACGGTACGCTGTAATATTCAAAGCTTGACGTTATATTTAATGCCCCTCTTGGAGGGAGCTGGCACCGAGGGTAACCGAGGAAGCAGGCAAAACAATATTCTTCAGGCAAGAGCCATATATGTTCATCAACCGATAGCAACAACGTTTTAGCCGAGTATGCTCCGGTAAAAACTCTTGTAAGTGAGAACTTCTCCTGCGGGAGTTTTTCTTTTGCCACGATATTTTTACATTATTTCCCCGATAGCTCTTGACTTTTCGCTGTTTATAAAGTAAAATACAGGAAAGGAAACAACCAATAATTGCCGTATATAAAACGTTCAGGAAAGGAAACCGCCATGCTCAGAATAAAGCCCAACGGAAGATTGGGACGATTCATTTACGACCCGGACATAAGAATGATACTTGTCATCTTCGCTCCCATCTTTATAGATATGATACTGAACAACCTTATAAGCACCGTTCATTCATATCTTGTTGCAGACGTTGGTGAGAACGCCATTTCCGGTATCGGACTTGTTGGTACAATAAACTCCATTCTGACGATTGTATTCGCTACTCTGCCGTCTGCGGTCACCATCCTTGTTTCTCAATACAGAGGGGCAAGCAATGAGGACGGTGCAAAAAAGTGTGTTTCGCAGTCAATGGTTATGGTAACCGTCTTTGCTTCCGTTATTATGGTAATCATGCTGTTGTTCCCGAATCAGCTGTTCAAACTTTTCTTCTCGGAGGTTGAGCCGGGTGTTCTTGCGGAGGGTAAAAAGTATCTGTTTTACTCTGCACTTTCCATGCCCTTTTACGGTATATTCCAGAACGGAGCCTGTACCTGCAGAGGCTACGGCAACAACAAAATCCCGCTGTTCACCTCGGTTTCGGGAAGTGTTATAGATGTTGTGCTTGCTTTCATTTTCATAATCCCAATGAACATGGGTGTTACAGGAGCAGGTCTCAGCCTCCTTATTGCGAGAATTGCAAGAGCTGTCTCGGTGAGCTTCCTGCTTTGGAAAAACGAGTGGTTCTGTACTCTTTCACAGCTTGTCCATGTTGACTGGAAGTGTCTTGGTGCAATTGCAAAGCTGGGACTTCTTTCAAGCTCGGAGTCGCTTATAGTAAACTTCGGTGCGACGCTGAAAATGCGTTACATAGTTGCCGCAGGTACTGCCCACATTACGGCAAACTCCATACACAACACGTTCTTTTCCCTTGTAGCCGTGCCGATTTCCGCCCTTGCCACGGTTGCCATAACGCTCACGGGAAGATACATCGGTGCGGGAGAAAAGCGTGAGACAAGAACCATAATAAAAAAGATACTGTTTCTGACAACTCTTATCTACGCCGTGATGATGCTTATCGCACTGCTTCTGTTTCCGCATCTTTACAAGCTTTACACGGACAATCCGGAAACTCTCGCCGTACTTAACAAAATGATAATCATTCACGTTCTTATGATGGTTATAGCAAATCCTTTTGTTAACATAATCACCAACGCTTTCAAGGGTGCGGGCGATGCATGGTTCTGTACTATCATTTCGGTTGCCTGTATGTGGCTTATAAACGTAGGGCTCGGTATATTCCTTGCAGCGGACTTCGGTCTTGGACTTGGCGTTATCGGTTCGCTAATTTCCGGCAATGCTTCGGTCATTGTGAAAGGTATTATTTACTTCTTCAGATTCAGGACGGATAAGTGGATGAAGAAAAAATTGGTGGAATAAAGAAATCGCCTTACATTTTATTTAAATTACGGAGTAGGGTCGACCTGTGGTCGACCGTCGCCCCAATTAAAAGATATTGCCACGAATAATTGTTTTCCTGTTATTCTTACAAGACGATATTGTCCCGTATATTTGATTTCGGAAATTTCGAATTGCGAGGTGGCGGTCGACCAAAGGTCGACCCTACTTTCCACGAAAGGAGCTTGCCTTGGGGTACAGAGACGCAACACCGACCGAAAAACAACATTTTCTTGACATTTGTGCCAAGGTACAATCTCTCGGTGACGGTGTGTTGGAATTTGACAAAAAGCACAAGAGAGTTATTCGCAGAAGCTCACTTGAAGGTGGAAACAATATCGGCGGACTTGGCGAAAAAACCATGCATCTTGCCTTCAAATACTTTTTTGAGGAAAATGCCGATTACCATGAGGTTGCTGTGGGGCGGCACTTTGCGGATATTATGCGTGACGGTCATATAACCGAGATACAGACAAGAAATTTCTGTTCCTTTAGAAAAAAGCTCGCCACAGTATCCCTGGAGCATACCGTAACGGTAGTACATCCGATAATACGTGAAAAGCGGCTTTTCTGGACAGACCCAGACAGCGGCGAGATAGTGGGTGGCAGGAAAAGTCCGAAGCATGGTGACATTTACGGAGTTTTCCGTGAGCTTGTGTATATACGTGAGCTTTTACAGAGGGAGAATCTCGGCTTCTGCTTTCCGGTTGTTGCCTGCGATGAATATAAGATACTTTGCGGTTGGGATGCGGCGAAGAAAAAAGGTTCTGTTCGTCTGCGGCTTATTCCGACGGAGCTTTTCGGGTTTTACGAATATGATACGGCTTTTGCTTTTGCACAGCTTTTGCCAAGGTGCGATGCAGAATACATGACGGTAAAGAGTATTTCCTCAATTATAGGCAAGAAGGGACATGAAGCATCGGCGTTTGTCAATGTACTGATGTATCTGGATATTCTCAAACGTGACGGAAAAGAGGGGAATACCATAAAGTATATTTACGGCGACAACTACTGAAATTCGGCAAAATACACTTTTTGTCCAATAAATGTTTACAAAAAGCAGAGTTTTGCTGTTGCAATCGAAAAAAATATATGTTATACTAATACTTGCGAAATTGCGGTATGTTTTGCGCCCTGCGTTTCATGCATCACAAAGCGGAAACAATATTGCTAATCTATAGAAAGAGAATTGTGAGGTGTAGTAAGATGAAGCAGAATCTCCATCCCGAATACAACGAAGCAGTTGTAAAGTGTGCTTGCGGCAATACTTTTACAACCAGATCCACAAAGAGCGAACTCAAGGTTGATATTTGCTCTAAGTGTCATCCTTTCTTCACAGGAAAGCAGAAGCTCGTTGATGCAGGCGGACGTGTTGACAAGTTCAACAAGAAGTTCAACCTTAATAAGTAAGGTAAAAATAATAGCGTCGGATTTTGTTCCGGCGTTATTTTTTTCGTAAAGCCCCCACGGGCAGACTCGTCGGGAAGCCCCCACGGGCAGACTCGTCGGGAAGCCCCCACGGGCAGACTCGTCGGGAAGCCCCCACGGGCAGACTCGCGCACTGAGGTTTGGCTTAGGCTCGGCTTTTGTTCCCGCGATGTATCCCGTCTGCCTCCCAAGACTGCGAAGGAGTCTTTCACAGGGTCGGCAGACTACTTCGGAGTATTGGTTTCTGCCAAGGGAAAGCGTATTCCGTTGTAAGCCCGCCAACCCACGGCGGTCTCACAAGGGTAGGTTAATTTCATGATAATTTATGTATATCTCTGTGCTGAGGTTTTTCCACGGTACAGGGATTTTTTTGGAGTGAATCGTAAATTTAGGTTTAGTATGTCTGCAAAAACGTACCAAAGCTGAAGGCGTCCCCTCAACCACAAATTGGCATACAAAAACCCGACAGACCAAGAGATCCATCGGGTATGATGTATTAATACTTATTCATCGGTATTACTACCGAGCGCTGCTCTCGCCTGAGCCATAACAAGCCTATAGTAAATTCCCTTTTTACCGAGAAGCTCACCGTGTGTGCCGTACTCCTTAACTCTTCCATGGTCGAGAACAAGGATTTTATCGGCGTTTCTGAGCGTTGAGAGCCTGTGGGCTATTGCGAATGTAGTTCTTCCAACGATCATTTTGTTGATAGCGTTCTGAATGAGCTTTTCCGTTTCGGTATCAAGCGCCGCCGTTGCTTCGTCAAGGATAAGAATGCGGGGATCGTGAATAAGGGCTCTTGCTATCGCTATTCTTTGACGTTCGCCGCCTGAGAGGCTGAAGCCCTTTTCACCTACTATTGTGTTGTAGCCCTCGGGGAGATTCATAATAAAATCATGGGCATTTGCAGCTCTTGCCACCGCAATTACTTCTTCGTTTGTAGCGTAAGGCTTTGCGTATCTTATGTTGTCACGGACAGAGCCTGAGAAAAGGTGGGTTTCCTGAAGCACTACGCCTATCTGGGAGCGAAGTGACTCCTGGGACATATCACGAAGGTCAATGCCGTCAATTGTTATCGACCCTTCATTGGGATCGTACAGTCGCATAAGCAAATTGATGAGCGTAGTCTTGCCGCAGCCGGAATGCCCTACGATACCTATCATCTCGCCGTGTTTTATTTCTGCACTTACATCCTTAAGAACCGGATTGTAGCTGTCGTAGCCGAAGTACAAGTTCTTTATACTGACGTCACCCTTGATTTTATTGCACTTCGGAATACTTGCATCGTAGAGGTCCGGTTCTTCTTCCATTATTTCAAGAACCTTTGAAAGAGAAGTGACGAATTGGGATATTACTCTGGGTATCTGTGTTATCTGCATTAACGGTTCATAAACTATGTTTGCGTATGTGGTATACTGATTCAGCTCACCGACATTGAGCGCACCGCCGAACAGCATATAGTTACCGAATGCAAGAATCATGTAGCTTCCAAGCTTCAGTACAAAGCTGAGTATCGGGAACAGTGTGTCGAAATACATACAGGCATCCATGTCCCTGTCAAAGTATTCTTCGTTATTTTCTATGTAGCAGTCTATCTCTTTTTCTTCATTACCAAAAGACTTTACCACTCTTATGCCGTTTATTACGTCCTGCAGGTATCTGTTTATCTTCTGCCTTTTTCTCCAGCGGCGGCGTATCTTTTTACGGAAGTTGCCCCGGAGCTTGAATACGGTATAGATGACAAAGGGCATGGGTATAAACACGAACAGGCACATTTCCCATTTGAGGACAAGGAGCAATATCAGTGCAACTATAAATGAAAGAAGCTGCGAGAAGTAGTTCGGAAGCTGATTTGTGATAAAATCCTGTACTATCGATACGTCTCTGTTAATTCTTCCCATAAGGTCGCCCGCACTTTTTTGCGAGATGGATGACATTGAGAGCATCTGTATCTTTTCAAAAAGGAGCGTTCTCATCATTCTTGTAAATTTATTGCCGGCGATTGCGGAAAGTCTGCTCTTTATTACGTTTAGCGTTCGACTTACAAGGTCGAAAGTAACTATCGCCGCAATTATCAGAAGGAAGTGTGTCATATAGCCGTCGGGACGGTTACTGTTGGTGATATAATTATCTATTGCGGTTTTCTGGAAAAAGGGCACGATAAAACGGATGATCAGTGCTGCCGCTGTAACTATAAGCGGAAACAGCATCATAAAGCGCAGCCCCTTTGTCATAGCGAACAGCTTTTTATAAACCTCTTTTTTGCTCTGGCAGAACGGGCATATCTTTGTATTTTTTACGAAAGGACGTCCGCATTTCGGGCAATAGCTTTCCGGCTCGTCGCTTTCTACAAGCTTAAGATCTCCCGATGCAAGCTTCTCGCAGGCAATAACCATGAAGGAATATCTTGCAAGGTTACGTCCTGAAATAAACTGACAAAGCAGTGTACTGACACCGTCAACCTTAGCATAAAATCCGCAGACTCCGAGCATAACTTCAACGGAAAATCCGGAGAGCTTACCCAGGTCATAGGTTGCAAGCAATGTATCGACAAGTATTTTATATATCTTTTTCTCGGTAAAAACCATATATCCCGAAACACGCTTTTTCTCATGGAAGTCAAAGGGAACACAGTAGAGAATGTGCTCACCCTTGCCTATGTTGTTTTTGAGGGCTATTGATTCTATTTCGGGAAGCTCAAACTGGAGTTTCATAATATCCCCCCTTTGGGTAAATGCACAATGCACAATTATTGTTAAAAAAGAATACAAAGTATTCTTTAAAGTTCGCTTACGAACTTCTTTTCCGCACGAACTGTGGTCAAAAGATAAGCCTTTGATCACGGAAATCTTCATTTTGTTGTATTTGCTTTGCGAAGATTGATTGTTGTTTTTGATGTATAATTGAACTTATATCACATTACGGGATATGTTTCGTCTTGTGGCATCACAAATAAATTTCTATCTTCTTGAAGCTTGCCTTATCCATCTTTCCAACTTCCGGTATCTCAAAGCAATTACCGTCTATGTCATACAGGAGAAATCTTCTATCTTCAAGCATTCTGATGTTGGAGGACGGATTGTTCATAACAAAGCTGACCTTGCCCGAACTTGTAAGGACATCAAAATAGAGGTATCCGAATTTTTCCTTTACGTTGTAGATTTTTTCTATGGCAGGTGTAAAGTATCTTCTTTCAAGCTCCTCGAGTATAAGCTTCTCGATTTCTTCCGGGAAATCAGATAGTTTTCCTATCATGCCTATCTCGGCTCCCTTGCCGCCCTCTCTTGTGTCGGGCTCTCTTATGGAGATAAAGGCACCGGGATCTGTTATCGGAAACGCACGAATCGGAACTATTCTTTCAAATTTTTCCGTCTCGCCGTTCTCGCCCTTTAGTTCAAGGGAGATAAGTCCGCCCTCGGAGCGTGTGAATGTTGCGTTTGCCGTTGTCAGATCTATCGACTGACGCCTGACGAATATATCTTCTTCGGTTATCTGTTTGGCCTTAATTTCTTCTACCATTAAAAACACCCCTTTGTCACTTCGTGAAATGCATAATGCATAATTATGTTTGTGTGCCCACATGGCATTGTACGATATTGTAATTGTTGCGATGCCTGCACCCTCTCCGTCAGCTTTGCTGACACCTCTCCCTTGGGGAGAGGCAAGGATGTGCACCCACATGGCATTGTGCGGATTGTAATTGTTGCGAAGCCTGCACCCTCTCCGTCAGCTTTGCTGACACCTCTCCCTTGGGGAGAGGCAAGGTTTGTGCATCTACGGAGCATTGTGCGGTATTGTGATTGCTGTGCGATGCTCACAGGGCACGACACATAGGTTGTGCCCTACAAATATAATTCAAATTTGCAGGTGCGTAATTTAAAATCAAATGTAAATTTGCGTAGCTATCAATTGCACAATACCTGTAAATCGGCGTGCCCAAGATGGCACATCTTCGTCGTCACGCCCTACAATGTATGTGCCAAATTTGCAAGCACACAATTTAAAATCAAATGTAAATTCGCCCTCGCACCGCAGTGCGATATAATAATTCAAAAGCGAAGCTTTTTACCTAAATTATGCATTATGCATTATGCATTATGCATTGTGCGTTGTGCATTATGCATTATGCATTGTGCGTTGTGCATTATGCATTATGCATTGTGCGTTGTGCATTGCGAAGCAAAACCTCATGGCACGATACACAGGTCGTGCCCTACTTCCCACTCATAACCTTCTGCATCTGCTCCTCCTGGAGGG
>JAZUOO010000005.1:0-62044 GCA_045604705.1 Eubacteriales bacterium | reverse complement strand
GCTAACACCGCTTGTATGAGCGGCAAAGGGTGTCTCGAACATCCTTTTTTTATTGATTGTATGAGGCAACAGTCTTGTACTTTGTGTGTAAATGACTTTTTTCTCCTTTTTGCCGTCATTTATACAATAGTCTGTGTCCCTTGCGTCAAGGGTCCACCCGTTCCCATTCCGAACACGGAAGTTAAGCTTGACAGCGCCGACAATACTTAGCTGGAGACGGCTTGGGAAGATAGGTCGATGCAGACACCACTTTTTGTGGAAGGGATGTCGAAATGGCATCCCTGATTTTGTTTTTTTCGCTGAGTTTGATACAAAATGTTATCCATAAATTAGCAATTTAAGCTCGATAGGGTACCCTGAAAAGACGGCAGTAATCGAAAGATTGCTGTCTTTTTTGCACATCGTTGATCTAATATACTTATCCCCGGAAGGAGGGGACAGCGTATTTAAGATTAACACCAAAATTATATTTTATCATCTTATTTAGGATAATCCCGCTGTACTTTAACAAAAAGGTGCGATAACACTCGCAAACGTACCTGAATGTCCCTTTTGCCCCCGGTGTGAGAAGAAGATCCTGCCGTTTTCATCCTCGCTGCAGCAGGTACATGTGTGAGTAAAGTCTATATTTTCGCGCGGAACACCGCCGAGATGTACAAGCTCTGCGCACATTTTTCCAATATTGAAGTTATATTTAGTACCATTTTCAGTTTCCCTTTTATCAACGAAAAACTCACTTATAAGATGCTTTGCACCTTTATCCGTAAGAGTCTGTACTGCGGCAACACGAACATCCTCGCTCACTTCATAACAACAAACTCCGATACACGGACCTACCGCACACAAAATGTCCTCTTCTTTACTGCCGTTTTTCACCATAGTTTCCACAGCTTTGCCCGGAATATCAAGCATCGTTCCCCGCCAGCCGGAATGAACAGCACAAACAGAGCCCAACCTTTTATCGGCAAAAAGTATCGGTGTACAGTCTGCACTTTTAACGCATATAGCAGATATTCCCGAGCTTGTACCTTTTAGGAAAAGTCCGTCGCCGTCAATATTTATCTTTGAACTTTTAAGAATTCCCATGCCGGCAAAATCCTCATTAAGTTCAAGCACTGTGTTCCCATGAATCTGATGAGCACACACGGATTTTTCCGGTACAGCTCCGACAAGTGAAAGTACACGACTGAAATTTTCGACGGTGTTTTCGTATTTATCGGTGCTTGCGTCCTTGTCATGTCTTCGCGTACTCACGTTGAGCGAATCAAAGCACCCACAGCTTACACCGCCTCTCTTTGTGGTAAAGGCGTGTGGGACGCCATATTTTTGCATAAGATCGGAATATAGATATGGAATTCCGTTATTTGTACGTATGTTCATAGGGATCACCTCTTTATGTTTGACTTGATTATTTTATCATATTCAGCATTGGATGTCAAGGGAGGGCTGCATGGCGTTGGGGAAAAAGCGGATAAACAGTTTGATGTCTGATAAATGTAGAGATAAGAAAATTGTAAAAATCTTTACATTTTTTAAATGTGTGTTAGAATATCAAAGCATATGAATTCCGGGGGTGAAGTCGTGCCGGTACTGAAAGCAAAAATTGCGGAGGGAAACGGGGTACGCAGAACGCTTATGAGGATTTATCGTGAGACTGGCGAAAATAACAGGGGAATTACCGATATAATCCTTGTGGGGATTAAAAGACGAGGTGTTTGTCTTTGAAATATTATATGCAAAAATCTCAAAACCGAGGATTTTGACGAAGAAGGCGGCATCGAGCCCTATGAAAAGGAACAAAGGACATACTAACAGTCTTCTTGACGCAACAGAAAAGAACCGAGGCAAAACAATCCTGGACGATTGACGCAGAGATTTATCTGAAACGGCAAATAAATATCCGAGGTCAGTTATCTGAATTGACCTCGTTTTTATGTTCGTATAAGGTTACCGTTTTTTCGGGCAAAAAGAAAGATCCGAGCCCCAATTTAGACTCGGAAAAATTCAGGAACATAAGTTAAATTCCTACACACCGGGAGTGGCTACCCGGAATAAAGAATGGCGTTCCATCTAAAAGGTGAAAAATCATTTCTTTAAATTTAATGCGTGCACTGTCAATCGTACACTTGCACAAAACACTAACCGGTATGCCTATGTGTGAAAAAAATACACCGTGTTATCGCCGGGATTTTTTTAAGTTGGAAAAGCTATATCCTATTATTCCTGTTCAGCCTTCTTTGCTGCGAAGCATTCGCTGCAGTATACGGGTCTGTCATCACTGGGCTGGAAAGGAACCTTAGCTTCCTTGCCGCACTCTGCACAGGTAGTTGTGAAGTATTCTCTCTGGCTCTTTACGGCATTCTTTCTTGCCTGTCTGCAATCCTTGCATCTCTGGGGCTCGTTCTGGAAGCCTCTTTCCGCGTAGAATTCCTGTTCGCCGGCTGTGAAGATAAATTCCTGTCCACAGTCTTTGCATACTAATGTCTTGTTTTCGTACATGATTTTTCCCTCGCTTTAATTTTGGTTTTGATTTTTGCCCGATACGGTGATAACCCGCAAAAATGTAATATTTTTTGCCTTCGGCTCGGGCGTACAGAGCTCTATTTTCCGGATGACAGCTTTTTCCTTATCCTGTCAAGAGCGTTCTCCACCGACTTTTTTGTTCTTCCTATGGATTCCGCAATCTCCACCGCACCCATATCTTCAAGGTACATCAGAAATACGCATTTTTCATAGTCAGACAATTGTTTCATCGCATGACCACGCAGAGTCTTTACGGTTTCCTTGGAAATGTAAAGCTCCTCAGGGCACATAGCGGTTTCGTCGGAAAGAGTCTCGCTATAGCTTTCGTCAAGGGATATTTCGGTGATGACTGCTCCGTCCTTACCTAATCTTGACACGTGATCTCTTATCCAGGTGATCATTGCACGCTTTATACATACCGATGCAAAGGTTGAAAAAAGTGAAACGGATTTGTCATAATTGCATACAGCACGATAAAGCGCAATCAGACCTTCCTGCCGAAGATCGTCGCGCTCGGATTCGGGCACATTGAAGCTCATTGCGTGTGCATTGATGATCCCCTCACATCGCCTTGCAATTTCCTCGAAAGCCGAGGAATCGCCGTCTTTAGCTTCCACAAGAAGCTCCTCGGACATTTTTGAATTGACGTTCTGTCTAAGGTTATCACTGCACATAATGTCTTTTGCCACCGATTTTTGCCTTCCGAAATTAGTCACTACCTTTAGTCTACCATATAATTATATTTTTGTCAATGTTTTTTTTTGGTGCTCCGTTATTTTTTCCGAAATTTCCAAAATGCTTACATATTATTTGTGTAATTTTAACCAAAGATGACTATAGATACAAGTATTCAAACTTAATTTTTGTGGAGAAAAGTGAAATGGTGAAAGCAGATAGAGTAAAATCGGAGTAAGAATTTGTCAAAAAACAAGAAATCATCGGAAAGCAAATTTGATATGTAACAAAAATAACTTGAAATCTTCTTAAATTTTATGTAGAATTAAAATTGTGTATTATTGTCAATAAGAAATTATTATAAAATTTTGAGGCGGTATAAAATGGAAGAAATAAGACTTAACAAATATATATCCGATTGCGGACTTATGTCACGCAGAGCCGCGGAAAAGGAAACGGAATGCGGCAATATCAGAGTCAACGGCGAGAGGGTAGAGGTTGGAAGAAAGATTATCCCCGGGGTTGACAGGGTAACATACAAAGGAAAAGAAGTAAAACGTGACAGCGAAAAAAAAGTTTATGTCATGCTTTACAAGCCGAGAGGATACGTTACCACAATGAGCGACGAACAGGGCAGGAAGTGCATTCCCGAGCTTGTAGCGGATGTTCCTGCGAGAATATACCCTTGCGGCAGACTTGATATGGATTCTGAGGGACTTCTTCTTCTGACAAACGACGGCGAGGTTGCACAAAAGCTCATGCATCCGAGAAACCACGTTGAAAAGATATATCACGTAAAAATAAAGGGCGAGATAGAGCCGCAGAAGCTGAAAATGCTTAACTCTCCCATGAAGATAGACGGTGTTGACATAGCCCCCGTAAGGGTCACCATCATCAGCCGTAAGGAGGGCGAGACCGCACTGAAATTCATCCTTACCGAGGGCAGAAACAGACAGATTAGAAAAATGTGCGAGCAGTGCGAGCTTGACATCAAGAGACTTAAAAGAATTGCCATAGGCGAAATAAACATTGGAATGCTCTCGCCGGGTAAATGGAAGTATCTTAATCACAACGAGGCAGAGTATCTTAAATCATTGACGTGATTTGAAATGCAAAATGTAAAATGAAAAATGATGAATCGTGAGTGCGTTTTTAGCGGAACGTACTTAATTGCAGAGAATAATATGGAAAAACAAGGAGAACAAAAATGTTAAGAGCAAGAGCACTCAGAGATGTGGAGGAACAAAAAAGTTGCTGTAAGGCTTGCGGAATGGAACACAATCCGGATATGCTATATTTTGCAATATTCGAAAACGAAACGGATTGCCTTGGTACAATGGAATTCAGATTTACCAAAGAGGGTGCAAGGATTACAAATGTTATGCCGAAGATTGATACATATGACGATGAAGCCATGTTTATCCTCGGCAAAGCGACCCTCAATTTTATTGACCTTGTGGGTCCGAAGTATGTCGAGTATGCGGCACAGGATCAAAAGTTATGCAGGCTATTGGAATTCTTCCCAAAAAACGGCGTTATGCAGGTAAGTCTCGAGGGTTATTTTGACGAGCCCTGCAAAAGACATAACAAACAGGAAAAGTAATATTGTGCAGGTAAAGTCTGAAAATAAATTTTCAGATTGAGGCTTGCGACTTAGATGCCGCTGACATCAATCTTGCTTTTCAAGACATCACAAACTTCCAACATCACGAAAGGAAAGGTCATAAAATGAGCGATAAGAATACTGCTTTGCCTCTTGAAAAAGAAAGACTTACGACTAAAAGAATAATAACTCTGATAATTCAGGGTGCGATTATCGGAGGCGGCGGAATTCTCCCCGGGGTATCCGGCGGTATCCTTTGTGTGGCGTTCGGACTTTATATGCCGCTTATGCAGTTTTTTGCAAATCCAATAAAGGAAATTCCGAAGAGCTGGAAAAAGTGGATGCTTGTAGGCATTGGCGGATGTTTGGGGCTTTTATTGTTTGCAATAGTTCTTGATACTCTTTTTGAGGCATCTGAGAATATGTCAAAGAGCCTTTTTGCGGGGCTTATAATAGGGACATTCCCGTCACTTTTTCGTGAGGCGCACAATCCCCCAAAAGGGAACAAATCAAAGATTTATGGCAGAAAAGCAAATATAATATCGCTTGCAGTATCACTTTTAATAAGTATGCCCTTGCTTGTGCTTCTTGCCAATATTGGAACCGGCTTGAGTATTGATCCCAATATATTCTGGTACGGAATCTGCGGATTTATAATAGGAATGGGCTTTGTAATTCCCGGACTTTCTTCCTCGCCGCTGCTTATATTCCTCGGACTGCTGAGTCCTATGCTTGACGGTGCGCTTGACTTTGATTTCTCGGTTATAATTCCCGTTTGTCTTGGGGTTGTTGCTGCGGTTTTGTTGCTTGCGAAGCTTATGAATTTTATATTCGGAAGATTTTATTCGATTGCATTTTATGCAGTTATCGGAGTTGTTGTTTCATCGACTTTCGCAATAATTCCGAGAAAGTTGTCCGGGATGTCGGAGATTTTCCTTTGCGTAGCTGTTGCGGCTGTGGGGCTTATTTTGTCGTTTGCACTTGACAAAATGCTTTCCAGGTACGAAAAATAAAATCAATATATAACAAAAGACGGCTTGCCGAAATTGGGAATACCGAAATCGGAAGCCGTTGTTATTTTAATCTTCTACGGCAATGTTTGGAAACTCATCAAGCAGTACCTGTAGAAGCTCCTGGTCTATCTGGGCATTTTCCCCCAGTTTTATACCACAGATTGCAGATTCAAGACCACTCCTGCCGATAAGTGCTTCCAGAAAACGTATCACATATTCTGCATCCTCGGCTTTGAAGTTGTCGGCAACAATGTAGAATTTATGGGGAAGCCGCGAGGAACAGAGCTTGTTGAAGATGTATACTGCAAGCTCAACTATCCCGAGGGCGGCAAACATACAAACAAATATTATAAGTATTTCATACAACATAGATTTATGTCCTTTGTAAGTTTTTTACATTACTATAGTATGCCGTAAAGTACTACACGGATACTCAGCATTACTATTCTTTCTTTTTTTCGCAATTACATAATTCCCCCGTATTTATGCCGTAGAATTCGAGAAATGACCTACACAACCGCCGACAATAACTTGATATGCAGACACAAGACTTAAAAACCACATCTACATAAACGAATACGGTGCTGTAAATGTTTGACCTTGCGGTGTATTTTATTAATATAATAGACGTTGCCGAGGCAGCATGGCAAAGCACTTGTCCGAATCCTTCCGGCACACAGTCGGTTACATACATTTTTCTCTTGGTAATTACATTTTTGTGCATTCGTTGCAGGGGGCACGATTTTTGTTTCGGCAAATCGACAAAATCTCCGTTATTGTGCCGAAAAATGAAATAAATGTGTTGACAAAGGGTGCGTTAGGTGATATAATTACAACAATAAATTGTTTTTGAAAATTGTCCGTTTTTCGGAGTCGTTTTTTGCAGGAGGTATATTATTGAAGGCACTTGAAGAAAAGATACTTGCGGAAGGCGAGGTGCTTCCGGGAAATATTCTTAAGGTAGGGAACTTCCTCAATCACAGACTTGATGTGGAATTTCTTTGTGAAATGGGCAAGGAAATTGCAAGACTTTTCAAAGACTGCGGAGTAAATAAAATTCTCACGATAGAAACTTCCGGAATCGCAATTGCAATGGGTGCGGCGATACAAATGGGTGTTCCCGTTGTTTTCGCCAAGAAAAACAAATCAAAGAATGTCTCCGGCGAGGTTTACTGCACAGAGGTTGTTTCCTTTACCCACAAGAATGTAAGCAAGGTCATAGTGGAAAAGCGTTTTTTGTGCGAGGGCGACAAGGTGCTTCTTGTTGACGATTTCCTTGCAAACGGCGAGGCTCTCAAGGGACTTATAGGTATCTGTAAAAATGCGGGTGTTGACATTGCAGGTGCGGCAATTGCAATAGAAAAAGGCTTCCAGAAGGGCGGAGCGGAAATCCGTTCCATGGGAATAAGGGTTGAATCTCTTGCGATTGTTGATTCCATGACGGACGACAGCATCAACTTCAGAGCTCAGTGATGTATATTTTTTATTAACGGTGTAAATTTTATTTACATAAATTATTTTTTGCCAAAAACGGCAGGAGGATTAAAAAATGAAAAAGATTTTTGCACTTCTCATGGCAGCGGTGCTTACTGCAGGCAGCATGGTATCCTGTGGTAACAACGAAGGCGGAAACGCTGAGGTCGGAAATGACGAAGCAGCTGATGATTTTAAGATTGGCTTCATTTTCCTTCACGATGAAAACTCCACCTACGACAAGAACTTCATTGATGCGGCAAGAGCTGCTCAGGAGTCTATGGGGCTTACAGATGATCAGGTTATCTTTAAGGTAAACATTCCCGAGTCCAACGACTGTTATGAAGCAGCTGCAGACCTTGCAGACGCAGGCTGTGACATCGTATTCGCTGACTCTTTCGGACATGAAAGCTTTATCAAGCAGGCAGCAGCAGAGTTCCCGGAGGTTATGTTCTGCCATGCTACAGGTACAACAGCTCATACAACAGAAGATCTTGATAACTTCTTCAACGCATTTGCTTCCATCTACGAAGGCAGATACCTCGTTGGTGTAGCTGCAGGTCTTAAGCTCAACGAAATGATCGCTGAAGGCAAGATCACCGCAGATCAGGCTAAGATGGGTTACGTTGGTGCGTTCCCCTACGCTGAAGTTAAGTCCGGTTATACATCCTTCTACCTCGGTGCAAAGTCTGTTTGCCCCACAGTTACAATGGATGTTAAATTTACAAGCTCCTGGTTTGATATAGCTAAGGAAAAGGAAGCTGCCAACGCTCTTATCGAAGGCGGATGCGTTCTTATTTCTCAGCACGCTGACTCCGAGGGTGCTCCCAAGGCTTGTGAAGCTGCAGGCGTTCCCAATGTTGCATACAACCTTGATACAAGAGACTGGGGTCCCAACACAGCTCTCGTTTCCTCCAAGATTAACTGGCAGCCTTACTTTGAACACATCATCACAGCTGTAAAGGAAGGCACAGCTATCGAACAGGACTTCTGTAAGGGTCTTGAAGACGGTGTAGTTCAGATTCTCGGTCTTAACGAAACAGTTGCAGCTGAAGGCACCGAGGCAAAGCTCGACGAAGTAAAGGCTAAGCTCATCTCCGGCGAAATCAAGGTATTTGACACAGCTACATTCACGGTTAAGGGTGAAACTCTCACAGAGTACATGGCTGACGTAATTGACGACGGAACATATACTTCCGACACAAATGTTATTTCAGACGGTTACTTCCACGAATCCGAATACCGCAGTGCGCCTTACTTTGATATCGACATCGACGGTATCACAATTAAGTAATTCCACTATTGGTTGCCGCGGGGCTTAACGCCCCGCTTTTTTTGGTAAAGGCTGTGGCTTTCCCGTAAAAGAATAAATGTGCAAAAAAAGAGACTAATCCTCAAATCAACAAAGTAAAGCAGATAAAAATTCAAGATAAAGTCGGGAGGGGTAATTTTTGGGCAATAACTCAGCAATAGAGCTTAAAAATATAACCAAAACCTTTGGCAAGGTAGTTGCAAACAAAAACGTGAGTCTTTCCGTGAACAAGGGCGAGATACTTGCGATCCTCGGCGAAAACGGAAGCGGCAAGACCACGCTTATGAATATGATCTCCGGTATTTATTATCCCGATGAGGGACAGATATTCATCGATGGCAAAGAGGTGGAAATAAAATCCCCGAAGGATGCCTTTGATAATAAAATCGGTATGATCCACCAGCATTTCAAGCTGATAGACGTCTTTTCCGCAACGGAAAATATAATTCTCGGACTTAAAAATCAGGGGAAATACGATATAAAATCGGCTGAAAAGCGAGTAAAAGAAATCGGAGACAAATACGGTTTTGCGATAGAGCCGTCAAAAAAGATATATGAAATGTCAGTTTCCGAAAAGCAGACCGTTGAGATTATCCGTGTGCTCTACCGCGGTGCGGACATCCTTATTCTTGACGAACCCACGGCTGTTCTTACACCCAATGAAACAAGCAGACTATTCAATATCCTTCGCCGTATGAGAGACGACGGAAAAGCCATTATCATCATCACCCACAAGCTCCACGAAGTGCTCAGCCTCTCCGACAGAGTTACCGTTCTTCGCAAGGGCGAGTATGTAGGTACCGTTCAGACAGCCGAAACAAGCGAATCAGAGCTTACCGAAATGATGGTCGGTGAAAAGATAATTCTCAATATTGAAAGAACCGAATCGGAAAACAGCAAGGACAGACTTATCGTAAAGAATCTTACTTGCAAAAACAGAGATGGTATAACGATTCTTAAGGACATCAGCTTTACCGCAAAGTCCGGTGAAATACTGGGTATTGCGGGCATTGCGGGCAGCGGACAGAGAGAGCTTCTCGAATCTATTGCGGGACTTCAGAGAATCCAGGATGGTGACGTATTCTATATTGACTCCCAAAAGGGCGAGGAAAACCTGAAAGACAAAACTCCCATGCAGATACGTGATATGGGTGTACGCCTTTCCTTTGTTCCCGAGGACAGACTGGGTATGGGACTTGTCGGCAACATGGATATTGTGGATAACATGATGCTCCGAAGCTACAGAAAAGGTCACGGAATGTTTCTGCACAGAAAAGAACCGAAGAACCTTGCCGAGGACATCATTTCAAGACTGAAGGTCGCAACTCCCGATGCAAATACACCTGTTAGAAGACTTTCCGGAGGTAACGTACAGAAGGTCCTCGTGGGACGTGAGATTGCGGCAGCCCCAAAGGTTCTCATGGCGGCATACCCGGTGAGAGGTCTTGATATTAACTCTTCTTATATGATTTACAATCTTCTTAATGAGCAAAAAAAGAATGGTGTTGCGGTAATATTCGTCGGCGAGGATCTGGACGTTCTTCTTGAACTTTGCGACAGAATAATCGTACTTTGTCAGGGACAGATAAGTGCAGAAGTTGACGCAAGAACAGCAACCAAGGAACAGATAGGTCTATACATGACAAAAACATCGTCAAACAACAATGACCATGGCTTAAATAACCAAAAGGGGAGGGATGAATAATGACGGACAATACCAAGCAGCAGAAAAAATATGGTTTCCATATCGTCAAGCGTGATGCAATCTCACCTCTGGGCTCTGTACTGATAAGAGCTGCGGCTATTGTGTTTTCCCTTATTATCTGTACGTTTGTGATTCTGATGGTAACGGATTATGGCCCCTCACAGTTGGTATCCTCAATGCTTCAGGGAAGCTTCGGTACAAAAAGAAAAATCTGGATTATGATTATGAATGTTTCCATACTCCAGTGTATCTCACTTGCGGTAACCCCCGCATTCAAAATGAAATTCTGGAACCTCGGTGCGGAGGGACAGTCACTTATCGGAGCTTTGGTTTCGGTAATACTTATGATGAAGCTCGGCGGGACATATCCCCAATGGCTGACACTTATAATAATCGCGGCGGTATCCATGCTCAGTGGTTGTATCTGGGGGATTATTCCCGCATTCTTCAAGGCAAGGTTCGGAACAAACGAAACGCTCTTCACTCTTATGATGAACTATATCGCAATGCAGTTGGTACTGTTCAGCATTCCTTTTATTGACAAGAGTGGTTCAAACGTAATCCGTGCCATTTCAAGCCCCTTTGAGGGTTCGAGATATTGGTTTCCGGAATTTTTCGGATCGAGATACGGACTTATTCTGATAATTGCGGTGGTACTTACAATACTAATGTTTGTATACCTTAAATTCAGTAAACACGGCTATGAAATCTCGGTTGTCGGCGAAAGTGAAAACACCGCAAGATACGTAGGGATCAACGTAAAGAAGGTTGTTCTTCGCACAATGGCTATTTCGGGACTCCTGTGCGGACTTGTCGGTTTCCTTTTTGCAGTGGGTAAGGACACGACGGTAAACGTAAATACCATAGGCGGTCTCGGCTTTACGGCTGTTATGGTTTCATGGCTTGCAAAGTTCAATCCGATATTCATGACAGCGGCATCATTCCTTATTGTGTTCCTTGAAGTGGGCTCAAGCCAGGTAATCGAGGACTGCAAGCTCGGTGACTCAAGTATTGGAGGAATCCTTACCGGTATAGTGTTGTTCTTTGTTATCGGCTGCGAGTTCTTTGCAAGATATAAGCTTCAGGTAAATTCCAAAAAGGGGGTGCAGTAAATGATAGGTACCATTATCAACAGTGCGGTTATACAGGGTATTCCGCTTCTTTTTGGTTCGACAGGTGAGATTATAACAGAAAAATCCGGCAACCTTAACCTTGGTATCCCGGGTATAATGTACGTCGGTGGAAGCATGGGCATTCTCGGTGCATATCTTTACGAGCTCAGCACACCCAACCCCAACGTCTTCTGGTGTATAATCATTCCTCTTTTGTTTACTCTTATTGGCTCGGCGCTTTGTGCATTTATTTACAGCTTTCTGACCATCACGCTCAGAGCAAACCAGAACGTAACAGGTCTTGCCCTCACCACATTCGGTCTCGGCTTCGGTGACTTCTTCGGTGGATCTGCCACAAAGATATTTGGTGACGGCGGTAACATCTCCGTTAAAATAACTGCAGACTTTTTCAGAACAACGCCGCCATTTGCGCAGAAGCTCGGAACAATCGGAGAAATATTCTTCGGCTACGGATTTCTTGCATATATAGCAATAACCATCGCAATAGTTGCGGCATTTGTCCTCAATCGTACAAGAGTTGGACTTTCCCTTCGTGCTGTCGGCGAAAACCCCGCAACGGCTGATGCGGCAGGTATCAACGTAACAAAGTATAAGTATATGGCGACAATCATCGGTGGTATGATAGCGGGACTCGGCGGTCTGTACTTTATCATGGACTACACGGGCGGTTCCTGGACAAGCGGAGGCTTTGGCGACAGAGGCTGGCTTGCTGTTGCACTTGTAATTTTCGCAGTGTGGAAGCCCCTTATAGGTATTCTAGGTTCACTCATCTTCGGCGGACTCTATATCGCTACGGCATACATCCCCGGAGTTTCCGGTACCCCCTCGCTTATGGCTATATTCAATATGCTCCCTTATCTTGTTACCGTTATCGTGCTTATTATCACGAGCATCAGGGATAAGAAAGAGAATCATCCCCCCCAAAGCCTCGGACTTCCTTATTTCAGAGAAGAAAGGTGATCCTTGGGCGAAGCCTTCGGAAATGCAAAATGCAAAGTGCAAAATAAAATACAATTATGCCTCGGTTTGTTACCGGGGCTTTTTGTTTAGTGAATAGATGAGGATAATTGCTTCGAAATTTACATTACGATTATGTGCTGCGGCGTGATTGTGGGGCAGTGAGGTTCGTAATTCTAGTTAAGCGTAATTTTTACTGCATCCTTGCCGGAAAAATTTTATCAACCTATTCTATCGTATTTTTAATATTTAATCAATTGTTTTGACCGCAAAACAGATTTTGTGGCTTGTTGAAATTTTAACACCCTTTTCTTTGTGCCTAATAACTACGCATCTTCATTCCAAGCAAATTCCGTACCTAATGTTAGAAAACAAATCACTTTTTTCGATAACTTTGTATAAAAAGTAACAATTTTTTTCATGTTTCTGTTTGACATTTGACGAAATATATGGTATTCTGTGGGTGTATAATTTGGTTAACTGTACCGAAAATTCATTGAAAGGATAAGACAGAACGGATGCGGAAGCTTTATTTTTTGATTTTTACATTTATATGCTTAATAATGTCTGTTTCCGTTACGGCACAGGAATCCGGGTCTGCGGTCAGGGTTTTCGTTGACGGAAATGAGATAGTTTCGGATAAGATTCCAGTGATACGCAATTCAATAACTCTCGCACCGATACGTCCGGTTGCCGAGGCTTGCGGAATAAATGTCGGCTGGGAAGACGAGACAAGCGAGGTTATCCTTTCACATGACTTTCTGACGGTTACACTCTCAGTGGGACAGTCGGAGATGAAGGTCTACAATTCTGCAATAGACGAGCTTGATACGGTAAGTCTTGACCAAGCGCCGATAATTATTGATTCTTCAACATACATCGCCCTGCGCCCCGCACTTGAAGCTCTCGGAGCAAGAGTAGATTGGGACGGCGAAAACAGACATATTAATGTAACCTCTGTCGCAAATATACAGAGTAATGTGCAGACGGATTCCCCGACGAATACTCAGAACGATACTCAGAACGATACTCAGAATAATACTCAGAATAATACTCAGTCCGACACTCAGGCAACCGAAACAACTGTACAGGAGCAACCCGATACCGTGTATACCGTAGACGGAATAAGCTACACGGGCTTCCGTGAAATGGCAAACCATAAGATTACGCAGAGTGCTCCTCACGGTCTCTACGGAAGAATAATAGCAAGCGAGCCTATTACCCTTGTAAGATGCCGCATCGTCGGAACAAAGATGGACTATACACTGTTCTTCAGGGAAAGTGATAATCTTACAAATTATAACGTATATACATATTTTGACAAACTGATATGCTTCTCGGATGCGGGTCTCGGAAATCAGACCTTTGAAGTATATGCTGCGGTGAATGGCGGTGAGAGCAAGCTTGTTTTAAGCTATGACTACACCGTTGTATCAAAGGATGTTCAAACAAGCCCCGAAGACGCCGAAAGTATCGAAACGGAAAAGGAAGCTACCGAAAGCGGAGAAGAAGATCAACCGATCACAGAGGAAAATTCAGATTCGGTAAGTAACACTGAAGATCAGCCGGTCACCCCTTCAATGAGTGAGGAAAAGTCCGACCTGGTCGTCAATATCGGATATTACGGCTTTGTTAAAATGACCGACGATATAATCGTACAAAGTGCCCCCCACGGACTTTACGGAAATTTGGTTTCCAATTATCCTTTGACCGAGGTAAGATGCAGAATAGTGGGGACTGAGATGGATTACACAGTCAATATACCCGAAGAGGATGAAATATTACAATATAACATATTTTCTCAGTTTGACAGGCTGATATGCTTCTCGGATGCGGGGCTTGGCGGACAGAGGTTCGAGCTTTACGCGGGCGTTGCAAATCTTCCGTCACAGCTTGTATTCAGCTACGGATATGAAGTTGTTGAGAAAGACGTAGCGGAGAATAAAACAGAGACTTCAACGGAAAATGCGGGAAATATTACGGACATCGCCGATGTGTGCCTGCCGCTTGAGGGGACTATCAAGGTTACATCTCCCTACGGCTTCAGAGCATATAACAAATGGGAATTCCACAAAGGTGTTGATATAATTTCCGATTCTCTGAATATACTTGCCGTTGCAGACGGTAAAGTCGTGGACTGCGCTACCGGCAGAAACAGCGGTGTCGGAAACTACGTTGCAATACAGCATGAGGGCGGATGGGTGTCCCTTTATTACCACCTTGCCTCCTATGACGTTGAAATTGGCGATACCGTTAAAAAGGGACAAAAGTTTGCCATTATGGGTAATACCGGCGGCAATTACGGCGTACATCTCCATTTTATGACCTGCGACAATTGGTACGGAACCATCTGGGCAACCCAGAACAATCATCATACGGCTCCCCACGAGTATGTACCCCAGCTTCTCACGGATGCTATATTCTATAATCCAAGCTTTGAAAAAGTCAATACCGATAAAATGATACTCTGTACATTCCGATTCCCGACGGTGCTTGAGATGGGACAGGCATTCTCAATCAGCAGCTCAAATGCGTTTGTTGCCTCCGAGAATCCTCTTGAAAGTCTTACTCTTACCATCACCGACACCGACGGAAACGTTCTTCTTTCGGAAACCGTGACAGATCCCGAATATACGGTAAGCGGTATATATACATATACTCCAATAACCGCAGCTTTTGATATGATGTGTGAATTTGATAAGCTTCCTTTGGGCAAAATGAAAGTGACCGTCATTGCGGTTTCATCTAAAGGTAGAGAGAGGATAGTATACGAAAAGGATTTTGAAGTGGTAAGTGCGGACAGCTCCACGGAAGCGGGAAAGGCAGAAGAAGACGCGAAACTGACTCCTGAAGAAGCCACAAAAACAGATGCTTTTGAGGGAAATGTCTCAGAAAACCAAGACGAGGCGGCAAGTTCCGAAAATACGGAAAACACGGAAATAGATGCCGAAAGTGACGTCTAAGGCGGAGCCGACGTTAAAAAACAGTATATGTCGAATTTAAAATGAAATCTTTTGTATGATTTTACACATAACTCAACAAATCCAAGAATAAGTTGAAATTTTAAAATCGTCAAATAGCGAAAAACGCAATTTATGCCCGATTTTGCTGCAAAAATTTCAAATTCTCATGTATCGCAAATACAGGCGTCCGAAGCTATTGACAAGAGAAAAACAATCTGCTATAATATATCACACAAAGGGAGTAGTTCCGATGAAAAATCGGTGCTGTGCCGACAATACGGTGATTGTCACCCGGCACTGCGGGGATCCTTAAAAAAGATTCAAACAAGACTTTTACGGCAGATGGTTTGTCTTCGTAAAGGTCTTTTTTGTCGGTGTGGTGCATTACTTTCTTTGAGCGTAAGTATACGTACGCGGGATAAATACATATATATGTAAAAATGCATTTTACGGTTTATGCCGTGAAAAATAATCAAATAAGGAGAAAGATTATGTTAACAAGTACAACTTTACAAGCAGCTGTTGCGAAAAATTCGTCGTTCCTCCCGGGGATCATTATGTTTGCCGTTGTAGCGTTTATCGCACTTTTTGCAGCAGGCTATCTCAAAGCCCCCCCGGATACTGCTTATATTATCACAGGTCTGGGAAAAAAGAGAATCCTTATAGGTAAAGCGGGCTGGAGAGTTCCGTTTCTTGAAAGAGTGGATAAAATGTCACTTCGTGTTATGCAGGTTGACGTAAAGACAACAGAAGCTGTTCCCACAAACGAATTTATCAACGTAATGGTTGACGGTGTTGCGAATATCAAGGTGTCCTCCGACCCGGAATGCTTAAAGAGAGCCGCAGAAGCCCTGTTGGGTATGCGCCAGCCGGAGCTTATCCACCTTGTCACGCAGGTGCTTGAAGGTAATATGCGTGAAATCGTAGGCTCCGTAGGACTTAAGGAAATGGTCCAGGACAGACAGGGCGTTGCAAAGAAGATAACCGAAAATGTTGTTCCGGATATGGAAAAACTGGGTATCGAAGTTGTAAACTTCAACATCCAGAACTTTAAGGACGGTGCGGGAACAATTGAAAATATGGGTATCGATAACATCGAGCAGATCAGAAAGAATGCCCAGATTGCAAAGGCTAACGCACAGAGAGACATCGCAATTGCAACCTCCAATGCACAGCAGGAAGCCAATGCCGTAAAGGTAGAAGCTGACAGAAAGATAGCCGAACAGAACACAGATCTCGAAATCCAGAAGTCAGCTCTCAAAGCACAGGCGGATGCGAAGAGAGCAGAAGCAGATGCGGCATACTCCATACAGCAGGAAAATCAGCGTAAGACTATCGAAATCACAAAGGCTGAAGCGGATCTCGCAAGACTCTCCAAGGAAACAGAGCTTGCAGAGCAGGAAATCGCAATCAAGGAAAGAAAGCTTGATGCGGAAATCAGAAAGCAGGCTGATGCCATGAAGTACAAGGCTGAAAAGGAAGCGGAAGCAGACCTTATCAGGAGGCAGAGAGATGCGGACGCTCAGGCATACGAGGCTGTGCGTGAAGCGGAAGCAAAGAAGGCAGAAGCGGAAGCTCTGAGATTTGCCATGGAACAGGAAGCCGAAGGTATCAGAGCAAAAGGTCTTGCAGAGGCAGAAGCAATTGAAAAGAAAGCGGAAGCTCAGAAGAAGATGGGTGAGGCATCCGTACTTGAAATGTACCTAAGTGCACTTCCCGAGGTTGTCAAGAACGCTGCATCTCCTCTTGCACAGACGGACAAGATTGTTATGTACGGCGACGGTAACTCCACAAAGCTCATAAAGGACGTTATGACAAGCACAAATCAGGTTATCGACGGCATCAAGGAATCCACCGGACTTGACGTTACATCCATGATCAACGGCTTTATCGGTGGCAAAGCGGCTGCAAGCACCGTCACAAGCTCTGAAGTCAAGGAATAATTTCTTAAATGTATTATAATCGGGCGGGTCTTCGGGCTCGTCCGTTTTTATATGTAAAAATACTGAAAAATAGAATAACGTAAAATAATCGCTTTTGTCCATTTAATGTGCATTATTGTTTTTATTGTCGAAAGAATTAACAGGGGATAATCCTATCATATGGAATGTATAAGTAAAATATTATAACGAAAATAGCAACCTTTTCCGGAATTTCACGTATTTTGACTGAAATACATATAAAACCGCCCTTTTCCGTACCGTTTGCTTCGTCAATTTCAACGAAAATAAGATTTTTCAATATATTTTTGCTCAATGTATTTATTTGTTCAAAAAATAGTGGTATAATGAATCAAATTACCCGTAAGACTACAAATGCAAAGGAGAACAAACATGGCTTACTACTACGACGAACCTTCAAGAACCTTCAGCGAATATCTGCTTATTCCCGGATATTCCGACGCTAACTGCATTCCCGGAAATGTATCTCTCAGAACTCCCCTTGTAAAGTTCAAAAAGGGCGAAGAACCTGCAATTTCCATGAATATCCCCATGGTTTCCGCTATCATGCAGTCGGTATCCGATGACAAAATGGCAATTGCACTTGCAAAGGAAGGCGGCGTATCCTTTATCTACGGCTCACAGACCATCGAACAGGAAGCCGAAATGATAAAGAGAGTCAAGAATTATAAGGCAGGCTTTGTTACCTCCGATTCAAATATTAAACCGGATGACACTCTTGCAGATGTTGTGGCTCTGACAGAAGCTCTCGGTCACTCCACAATCGCAGTAACCGAAGACGGAAGTCCCAATGGCAAGCTTCTCGGTATTGTAACAGGCAGAGATTACAGAATCAGCCGTATGTCCATGGACGAAAAGGTTCACACCTTTATGACTCCCCTTGAAAAGCTGATAACAGCTCCCGAAGGCACAAGCCTTAAGGAAGCAAACAACATAATCTGGGATCACAAGCTCAACTCTCTCCCAATCGTTGATAAGAACGGAAAGCTCCTTTATTTTGTATTCAGAAAAGACTATGCACAGCACAAGGAAAATCCTCACGAGCTTCTTGATGCGGCAAAGAGATACGTTGTAGGCGCAGGTGTAAATACCCGTGACTACGAAGAAAGAATCCCCGCCCTTGTCGAAGCAGGAGCAGACGTACTCTGTATCGACTCCAGCGAGGGCTTTACAGAATGGCAGAAGAGAACTATCGCATTCGTACGTGAAAAGTACGGCGATACCGTTAAGATTGGTGCAGGTAACGTTGTTGATGCAGAGGGCTTCAGATTTCTTGCAGAAGCAGGTGCAGACTTCATAAAGATAGGTATCGGCGGCGGCTCAATCTGTATTACCCGTGAAACAAAGGGTATAGGCAGAGGTCAGGCAACAGCGGTAATCGACGTTGCAAAGGCAAGAGATGAATACTACAAGGAAACAGGCGTATACATCCCGATTTGCTCCGACGGCGGTATTGTACATGACTACCACATTACACTTGCACTGGCAATGGGCTGTGATTTCGTAATGTTGGGCAGATACTTCTCAAGATTTGATGAATCTCCCACAAACAAGATTATGGTAAACGGCAACTACATGAAGGAATACTGGGGAGAGGGAAGTGCAAGAGCAAGAAACTGGCAGAGATACGACATGGGCGGTGCTGCAAAGCTCTCATTTGTTGAAGGCGTAGACTGCTACGTACCGTATGCAGGACCTCTTCATGACAACCTCATGGTTACACTTGCAAAGGTTCGTTCCACAATGTGTAACTGTGGTGCGCTCTCCATTGAAGAACTCCAACAGAAAGCAAAGCTCACACTTGTAAGCTCGGTTTCCATTGTCGAGGGCGGTGCGCATGACGTGCTGGTTAAGGATCAGGGCGGAAACAGATAAAGACAATGCACAATTCATAATTAAGGATTAATTAAGACGGGGCTTTGTGTGGCTCCGTCTTTTGATATATGTGGTCAGAAAGATACAAATGTTCTAATTGTTAATAGCCAATTTATACATAATCAATTTTTACCTGTTATAATATTCTATACTATCAAAATCCCCGAAAGGAGGCACTCCCCATGGCAGAAAAGCTGGACACCGTCAAAGGCGAAGTCGAAGATATAACCTACACCAACGAAATAAACGGCTACACCGTCTGCGTTATTGACTATGAAGGCGAGATGCTGACCCTTGTGGGGACAATGCCGTTCCTTAACTGCGGAGAAACCATTACCGCTATGGGCAAGTTTGTGAATCATCCCACATTCGGACGGCAGTTCAAGGTGGAGCATTACGAAAAGGAATTACCGGCAACGGAAAGCTCCATCATCTCCTACCTTGCCTCAGGTGCGATAAAGGGAGTAGGTCCGGTGCTTGCGAGAAGAATCGTGGATAAATTCGGAGGGGATACCTTTGACGTACTTGAAAAGCATCCCGAATACCTGGAAGACGTAAAAGGCGTAACCCGAAAAAAAGCAAGAGAAATAGCCGAAAAATTCAACGAACAGTTCGGAATGCGTAACGTAATGATGTATTTCAACGGCATTTTCGGTACATCCACTGCCATGAAGGTCTATAAAAAATACGGCGATGCATCCGTTGACATAATCAAAAGAAACCCATATATACTTTGCGAGCAGATACACGGCATAGGCTTTGAGAGAGCAGACGCAATAGCAAAACAGCTTGGTATTGATGAGCATTCGCACTTCAGAATTGAGTCGGGAATGAAGTATATCCTGAAGCTGAACATATCAAGGAACGGAAACTGCTATCTGCCGATGGAAAAGCTGATAGAGGAAACCGTAAGACTGCTGGGTGTCACAAAGGAAGAGGCAGAATCGGGACTTCGTGCAATAGGTGCACTCGGCGAGGTTGTAATTGTAAAATACGGCGAAACTCTTGCTGTATACATGGATTTTGCCTACAGAGCCGAAAAATACTGTGCGGACAAGCTGAAAATTCTTTCCGAAACAAGCATAAATATCCCGGATTCAAAGGCAGACAGACACATAGAGGCCTGCGAGGCGGAAATGGGAATCACCTTTGCTGAACTTCAAAGACACGCAATAAAAAGCGCACTTGACCATGGGATGCTGATAATTACAGGCGGCCCGGGTACGGGAAAAACCACCGTTATCCGTGCAATGATAAAGGTCTTTGACAGTCTCGGAATGGATGTCCTTCTTGCCGCACCGACAGGCAGAGCTGCAAAAAGAATGACGAATGCCACCGAGCGTGAAGCAAGAACCATCCACCGACTTCTGGAGAGTGGCTATACAGGTGACGATGCGGGCAACGAAACCTTTGGCAGGGACGAGGATAACCCCCTTGAGTGCGATGCTCTTATAATTGATGAAATTTCTATGTGTGACATCTTCCTTTTGTCCTCACTTCTTCGTGCCGTAAAGCCGGGGACAAAGCTTGTTTTTCTCGGTGACAGCGACCAGCTTCCTCCCGTAGGTGCAGGAGATACCTTGCGTGATATGCTGAGTTCGGGAGTAATCCCAACCGTCAGACTTGATGAAGTGTTCCGACAGGGCGACGGAAGCGACATAGTCATAAATGCCCATAAGATAAATAAAGGTGAAATGCCCAGCACCGATAACAAAAGCTCCGACTTCTTCTTTATGAAGCGAAATAACGCCCAGGAGCTTGTGGAGCTTGTATGCTCTCTCTGTTCAAAAAGACTTGTCGAAGCATATAAACTTGATCCTTTTGAGGATATTCAGGTTATCACACCCTCACGAAAGGGATTTGCGGGAACGGTGAATCTCAACGCCGCACTGCAGAATGTCCTGAACCCTGCAAGCACCATGAAGCTTGAAAAAAAGGTCGGCGACATAACCTACCGAGAGGGCGACAAGGTCATGCAGATAAAGAACAACTACTCACAGGAATGGGCATACGATGATGGCAGAAGCGGACAGGGCGTATACAACGGCGAAATCGGAATAATCGAAAGAATAAACACCTTTGAAGAATATTTTGATGTAAGCTACGACGGCAGAAAGGTCCGCTATGATCTTACCCAATTCGATGAAATAGAGCACGCCTATGCTGTTACAATCCACAAAAGTCAAGGCAGTGAGTACCCATGTGTCATCATCCCGATTCTCGATGCACCGCCTGGACTTCTCACAAGAAATATGCTCTATACCGCCGTAACAAGAGCAAAAAGCTACGCCATAATTGCGGGAAGCATAGAAAAAACAGACGAAATGGTACAGAACAACAGACAGGTCTACAGATACACGGGACTTTGCAAAATGCTGGGAAAAGCGGTATCGTCGAAAAAAACGGAAAACAACGACCTTTGAAACCAAAACAGTCTTAGCTGCAACGGAAAAATCCGACTTGCAACTAAGGCTTTATTTTATGCTTTCAGGAATGGTACAAGTATCTTTCTGCGTTCCTCCGACGTGACATCGTACCCCTTTTTGTACACTGTCATAAAAACATATGCGCACATGACGGCAATATCGCATATTTTCATATCCGTGTTGGCGATAAAATATGACAGTGTAACCTCACAAATTATCGTCCGAGGGTGTATTTTTATCCTTTGATTACATAGAAAACAGGAACGGGTTTTATACCGTCCCTGTAATTTTACTATATACCTTTTAACTTATTACAATATTATTCGGCATCTGTTGAATAATCAGCCGTTGTCTTACCGTAATTTGCCTTAATAAGCGAAAGATCCTGAACATTCACAGTGCCGTCCTCGTTAAGGTCAACAATCTGACGAAGAAGCGTAGTGTTTTCGCCCTCTTCATTTGAGATGCCCCTGAGAATTCTTATGAAGTCGTCAATGTCAATTTTCCCGTCACCCTCTGTAACATCAAAATTATTACTGATGTCACCTGCAATAAGCTCGGGAATTGTATCCATTATGAATGTTCCGTCACTGTTTACCGTGAGTGTACTCGTATATGTGATGTAGCCGGGCTTTTTAACCTTGAATGTATATTCGCCGGACATAAGTCCTACATTGGTTGTTACATGAGATGCTTTGCCATCTGCAGCTTCAAGATAAATTGGCTCGACCCCTTCGATTTCAAGAACTGCTCTTCCGTCGTAGCCCGTATAATTGTCAACGATAACCGAGCTTGTTTCACCCTTGCCGCCGAGTGTGATGCTGAATTCAACCTCTGTCAGCTTTTCTTCGTATGCTACAACATATTCGCCCGTAGTCTCAGGCTTGAATGTATATTCACCGTTTACATCCGCGACCTTTGTGCCGTTTATAAGAATAGCATTGTTGGTATCAGCCTTGATAAGGAACGTAGGAGCCGCTGTCGCAGAACCCTCGGCAGCAAGTGTTACCTTGCCGCCCTTACCTGACTTGATAACATACTGGACCTTAGGATCAATTACAAATGCCGTTGTGTCAGCAATACCGTTGTTTATAACAGCAGACACCGTACCTGTGGCATTTGTGATTTTACCGTCCGTATTGTTCTTGTCAAGATTTATGGCGTGTTCTTGACCGAATACACCGCCGTTTATAATAAGTGTAATGTTACCGCTGTGTGTATCTGTTCTTAACCCCCATTGAAGAGCACCGAGCTGGATGGGAGATTTTACATTTGCCGTGCCGGATATTTCATAATAGCGATTTCCGCTCGTGCTTGCTTGCTGTGCACAAAGATGGAAGTTGTCGGTATACATACCGCTTCTGACAATAAGCTTTTTAAAAATCATAACCCTGAAGCTGAGTTTCGGATCCGAGGTTGTTGATTCCGTTTCTGCTTTCATTGTATGTTGCAGTACCGTCTTGGATTATAAGTGTCTTGCCATTACCTTTAATGTAAAGATCGGACACGGTGTTGAGTGCGTGAATACCTTTGAGAAGCTTTATGTTCTTAAAGGTTGTATCGCAACGAAGAAGTGCGCTTACGGCAGACGCTTTGCCTGTGCCTGTGTTTATAGTAGACTCGAATCTGAGAATAGCACCGTCATCCGCCCCCTCAAGAATAACTATGGGAGCAGAAGAATTTTGCTTGTTGAAGAAGTCCGTATACTCATAGCAACCCGTAAAGATGATGTGACCGCCGTTTGCACCGAGAGCCGTAAGTGCTTCACCAAGTGTTGCGTAGTCGGCAGTTACCTCCTCACCGTTGTATGTCAACTTGCCGGAAGCATTATTTGTAACATAAAGCGTTTCAAGCTCGCGGTAAATTGCATATACCGTAACGCCGTCGGCATCCATGGTAATTGTACTTACGGGGACTGTTGCATTTGCCGTAGTACCCCAACCGATAAAGATTGCACCGTCCTTTGTAAGCTCTGAGTCCACAAGGGCGGTTTTTTCGCCGATAAGCACCTTTACCGAAGGCGGAACAGTACCCGTACCGCCGTTAGCGTCGTATGTAAGAGTTGCAGCATCCGCATAAATTGCATAAAGTGTTGTTCCGTCAATGGGAATTACAAATTTGGAAACCGTTTCGGTAGCGTCAGGCGTAAGTCCCCATCCGAGGAACAGCTGTGTACCCCTCTCGAGGCTTGCTGTAGGAAGTGTTACCACTGAACCGATTTTACCGGAAACAGCCTCGGGAACAGTACCCTTGCCGCCATTGGCGTCAAAAGAAACAGAGAATACCGCATCCGGATTAGGGTAGACGCTGAACGTAATACTCTCAATGTCAATTTCCTTGTCAGCGGAAAGAGCAACATTTTCATAGTAGTACATCTGACCACTCTTTGCAATTTCGCTAAGAGGAATAATTATTTCGTTCATTGCAGCAGGAGCTGCCTTGGAAGCGGAGTAATCGCCGCCGTAAAGTCCTGCGAAGCCGAGTGTAACGGTTGCATCCTCTTTGGCGGTATACTTAACTATGGCATACTTGTGTGCGGAAGGAAGAATATCTTTGCCGGTAAGGCTTATTGTCTGAGCCTGTGTGCCGATTGTCTTGTCAAGTGCAACCTCAATCTCATACTGATTAGCATAGGGATATTCCGCATAGAAAGAGATTGATTCAATGTTCATAAGCTCTGTGGAAGCAAGCTGATTTCCGAGCATATTACCGTAAGGGCTGAAGTGGAAATGCTGCAGATAGCCCGTGTACCCTGTTCTTGCAGTAATAGCATTAAGGTCGATTATAGACTTGTGTGCACTTGTTCCTCCGAGAATAATCTTGTCTGCGGATTCTATGTTTACGGATGTGGGATTGCCGTTGGAAAGCTGCGAGAAATTGATACTTTGCCTATTGCCCACGGCATTTGCCTGCGTTGTACCCGGCTCAAGCTCATAGTAATACTTTATAACCGCATATTGATACGAGGGGAGAGAAATGGAGTTTGATGTTGAGTTGTAGCAGCTGGCTACCTGGTCACTGCTTTCGGGATTGGGAATAAAACGAAGAACATCGCTATCCGTAACGCCGAGGTGGTAAACCGAGAATGTTGAACCGTTATTACTGTTGTTATCGGAAATCACCTTGTTGAGAAGCGTAGGAGTAAGCACCATGGGTACCGTAACAATATCATCCATGGGAAGCTTGTTGGGGGCACCCTCAAGTATTTCAGCACCGAAACCGGAGCTGTCACCTTCAATGAAGAGGCTATTGAAAATGAAGTCATCGCCGTTGGAAGTCTTTCTGATAATTATATCAATAATAAACTACTTCTTTGTTTGGTGTATCTTCAATGCTTGGTATTTCTTCAACAATAGTCATATTATCTAACTCTGATAGTGGAAAGCCACAATTTATACAAGTAGAAGCCTTATCAGAAATCTCTTTTCCACATCCGGGACATTTAATTAAAGCCATAAAAACAACTCCTTTATACGCTTTTTATTTTATTATAACATATAATTCTTTAAAAGTCAATTTTCTTCCGCATAAAAGGAAATTTTTTAACATTTAATTGTTTTAGCAGAAACAAAAGTAAGAATAGCGAAAACAATAGCCGATACATTAAGTTAATATGATTTCAAAGATTACGGATTATCAGTTTTGATAGTCCGTTTTTCTTTTTTTGTAAAAATATGGACAATTATAGAATATTATGATACAATATATACAACAAAGTTTAGGAGGGAAACTAAATGAACGAAAAATTAAAAGAATTTTTAGATGCTAAAAAAGATGCTGAAAAGAAAAAATATGAGGAAGAAAAACAAAAAACATTAATTGAATTAGGATTATTTGAAAAAGTATATTCTCCCGACAATAATTATAGTGAAGAATTTTCTTCATCTGAATGGGATAGTGCCAACTCAACAAACAAATACTACAAAAAAGTTCCAGTTGAAATTACAGACGAAGAATATCAGGAAGTAAAGAAGTATTCAAAAAAAGACGATACATCTGAAATCAATCCTATTGCCACAGCACTAACAGTTATAGCGTGGGTAGTATTTATTGGTGGATTTATTGCTGGAATTGCATTGGGAAATGTTGAAGTTGTTAAAGGTTCCTACTATACATATACGGACACAGAATTTTCATTTGCTATTGCCTTTACTTATTGGTGTGTTGCTTTGATAAGCGGAACAATGTTTCTTGGTTTTGCTGAAATAATTAAATTGTTAGATGCTATCAAAAAGAAATAATAACTTTTGATGTTGTAAATCATACCACAAACTTACCACAACTTTACCACAAAATTATATAAAAGTTATGGATTTTAAGAGATAATATAAAAGTTTTGAGGTAATATAAACGGGCGAATATGAGATATAGCACGATATTAAATGATATAAATTATATCAATCTATATTTTAAGTGTTATGGAAACTGTCAAAGATAATACTCGAGATACTTCTCTCCGTTGCGGGGAAAATTGAGCAGGAAGCCGAAAACACAGATCCCGTAGCATTACAGTTAAGGCAGTACATAGACAACTTCTTGCTTGACGGAGTGGATATAAAGCGTGCGGCGGAACATCTGGGAATTTCCGAGAGAACTGCCAAAAAAGCCTTTATCGACGAGTATGGAATAAGTCCGAGTAAATATATTAGAAAAAAGAAGCTGGAATATTCTCTTGAGCTTCTTGAGCATACGGGGAAATCCGTTTCTGCCATTGCCCATATTCTCCACTATTGTGACCAGAGCTATTTCTCCACCGACTTCAAAAAAGAGTACGGTATATACCCCTCAGAGCACAGAGAGACGGTGCGGAACAGCAGAAAAAAGTAAGTAATTGAATATTGATATGATTGTGTATTGTAGGAAACGGTTTGCAAAATGCAGTGTACTGTAATAGCTAAAACTTGATGAAAGCAATGGGACTATTCAGTTCAACCGATACCCCCATTGCAAAGTTTGCAAAGGCAGTATATATCTCGGATACATCCTGTTTCTCACGGGTATCAAAAAAACATTGCGGCACACCCCCGAACAACTACAAAGCCGCATTTCGCAAGAGCGAATAAAACAAAAACGGCAGCCCGCAAAAGACCGCCGATCCGCATCTGTAATATTTTAATTCTTCCCGAAGTCATGTGTCTCATCCGATTTTTCATAGACCCTTTCAAAGCCGGTAATTACCATAACATTTTCTTCGTTTATAAGATCCGCATTGGGTGTGACCACAACCGTCAGAGTTTGTGTGTTAGAGTCCTTCAGAATATCCGTAACAGTACCGACGGACAGATCCCTCGGATATATTTCACCTGTACCGGCTGTCAATACCGGATCTCCCACTTCAACAAGAGTGTCAGCCGGAAGACCGCTGACCTTGCATTTGCCTTCGGCAGAAAGCCTGTAGTCTCCCTGCAGAATGCCTGTAGCACCCGTGCGTGAAAAATATACGCCTACCGAGGAGTTGTGAGAAATAAGCGTTACCCCCCTCGAGGAAACAGGTCCCTCTTCCGTAATCATTCCGAGAATTCCGTTTGCGGTTACGACAGGCATATTTTTTCTGACTCCGTGCATAGTACCCTTATCTATGGTAAACACCGACAAAAAGTTTCCGCTGCCCTTTGAAATAATCTTGCAGTTGACAAGATAGAGCTTGTTGAAATCTCTTTTAAGGTCAAGATATGCATAAAGCTGCTCGTTTTCCGCTTTAATTGCTTCCGCAGTCGCCTTTTCTTTGAGAAGCTCGTTGTTTTCAGTTTTCAGGCGAAGATTTTCCTCTTTAAGCTTGGCGATGTCTCCAAAATAGTTTCCCACGGATTTCACCTTATCCGAAACGAAATCGGCACAGGAATTTATCGGATAAACAATAATATTGACAAGTCCCGAAAGTATATTTGAAAATCCCGAGAAATAAGAAACAAGAGCCGTCAGCGACAAAAGCACCGACACGACTATGCTCAGCACAAAAAATCTCGACTGACGCTTTGTAACAACATCGTTTATACTGTATGCCATGCGTTTCTCCCATAAAAATTTTATGCCTAAAATGAAAGTTAATAAAATAAATCTTTACAAACGGCACAAGTTAAGATATAATATTGTGATAGTTGTATTATAAGGCTTGTAAACGTAAATTTCAAGTACATTTTGAAAACTTCACATAAATCTTACGATTGGAGGGAAGCCATATGAAAAAACCGTATCTTCTTGCACCCTGCGGAAGCTACGACGCGGTACTTGCGGCAATATCCGCAGGCGCGGATGAATGCTACTTTGGCGGAAGCGGCGGGAATGCCCGTATGAACGCCAGAGGCTTTATGGAAGAAGAATTTTTCAAAGCTCTGTACCTCCTTCGACTTCACGGCGTAAGATCAAACATAACGCTTAATACCCTTAATTTTGACAGAGAACTCCCTGCATCCGTTGAATTTGCAAAAACGGCATGGAAAGCAGGGGCTGATGCCTTTATAGTTCAGGATTTGGGACTTGCAAAGCTCCTTTATGAATCTATTCCCGGAGTGGAGCTCCATGCCAGTACCCAATGTGCCTGTCACAACCTTGACGGAGCAATAGAACTCACAAAGCTCGGTTTTTCAAGAATAGTCCTTGCAAGAGAGTTGTCCCTTGAAGACATAAGGTCAATCACAGAATACGGCAAAAAAACAGGAACATTTGAAACGGAAGTCTTTGTCCACGGTGCACTTTGTGTATGCCACTCGGGAATGTGCCTTATGAGCTCCGTCATTGGTAACCGAAGCGGAAACAGAGGTCTATGTGCCCAGCCCTGCCGTATGCCCGGAAGTGTAAGCAACAGCAGGGGAGAGACCAGCAAAAACGGCTATCCTCTCAGCCTTCGAGACCTTACTCTTTCAAAGCACATAACAGAACTTGTTCCCCTCGGAATAGCCTCACTTAAAATAGAGGGCAGAATGAAAAGCCCCGACTATGTCTACAGAACAGTGAAGACTCTGCGCGAACTCATTGACTCCCAATGTAACGCAACGGATAAAAGCTACGCTGAGCTGTCGGAAATTTTTTCAAGAGGCGGCTTCACGGACGGATATTTTACAAAGAAATACCTTGCCGACAACAGGAAAATATATGGTTTCCGAAGCGAAAGCGATAAAGCAAAGACCGCCGATGCAAAAGTAGAAATATCGGAGCTTTCAAAAATTCCCGTGACACTCTATGCACAAGTGAAGAAAGACAGTAAACCCTATGCAAGATTTGAAGCATTCGGCAAAGTGGGAGAATTTGAACTTCCGGAATACGCAAGTGCCGCCAATAACGCCCCCCTTACCAAGGAAAGCTTTATAAAAAATATGTCAAAGCTCGGCTCAACAGAGTTTGTACTTTCACAAAGTGAGGTAATTCTCGATGATAACCTTTTCCTTGCCGCATCAGCAATAAATGCTCTGCGCAGAGGTGCAATCGAAAACCTTGAGAGGTCAATAATCTCCGACAGGTCAGGAACAGTATCCGGCATTCGCAGTATAAACAAAGAGCCGCAACCTGAAAAACGCACCTGCCAATCTCCAAAGCTTCGTTTCATAACCGACAACCCCAACTTCACATACGACAAAAAAGCCTACCCCGAAGAACTCGAAAGCATATGCCTGCCTCTTGAGCTTTTCGCAAAGGACGAACAAAAGATACCTCAAATCTTCGGTGTGCGTCTTCCGAGAGTAATATTCGAAGCGGAAAAGAACAACATCAAAAAAGCCCTTGCCAACGCAAAAAACAGCGGTGCAAAGTACGTTTATATTTCAAATATCGGTCACATTGCATTTGCAAGAGAAGCAGAACTTCCGATATACGGCGGCATGGGACTTAACGTATCAAATTCCGAAGCCCTTTCCGAATATGCTGCCATGGGACTTGAAAGCATCTGTCTGTCACCGGAGCTGAATACGGCACAAATGCGTGACATTCTGCGTATCAAAGGCGTAAAATGCTCCGCAGTTGTACGGGGTAGACTTCCTCTGATGGTGCTTGAATCCTGTATCCTGCGAGCAGGCAATATGTGCTCCAACTATTCAAAATCATCCCACATCTGTGGCGAATATATCGACAGAATAGGCAAAAGATTCCCGATATATCCCGAAAAGAGATTCACGGATACAAACGAGCCTTGCAGAAACATAATAATGAACGCCGACATCCTTGACCTCTATTCCAAAAAAGAGGAAATCAAAAAATGCGGCACCGACATACTTGAAATAATAACGGAAGAATAAAATGCTTAAAATAGGAAATACCGAATATAAACACGGACTTTTTCTTGCACCGATGGCGGGAGTCACGGATAAATCCTTCAGAGCGCTCTGTAAAAAAAGAGGTGCCGAGGGTATGACTACCGAAATGGTATCCTCAAAGGCACTGCTGTTTAAGGATAAAAAGACCAATGTGCTTTGCGAGATTTTCGACGAGGAAAGACCTTGTGCATTGCAGCTTTTCGGCAGAGTCCCCGAAGAAATAGCAAGGGCGGCAATACTTGTCATGAAGTACTCCCCATGTGCAATAGACATAAACATGGGTTGTCCCGCACCCAAAATTGCAGGAAACGGCGACGGAAGCGCACTCATGAAAGACCCCGAGCTGTGCGGCAGAATAGTATTGCAGGTGCGAAAGATACTCGACTGTGAGGGCTATTGTGACATCCCCGTAACAGTAAAAATCCGTGCAGGCTTCGACAAAGCTCATGTGAACGCTGTGGAAGTGGCAAAGGAGTGCGAAAAAAACGGTGCGGCAATGATAGCCGTCCACGGCAGAACAAGGGAGCAGATGTACGCCCCACCTGTAAACCTCGACATAATAAAAGCCGTCAAAGCCTCTGTAACTGTCCCCGTAATAGGTAATGGCGATATAACAGACGAAGAAACCGCCATGCAAATGTTGGAATACACATCATGCGACGGCATAATGATAGGCAGAGGTGCTCTGGGGAATCCATATATCTTTGACAGAATAGCCTACTACCTCGACCACGGCAAAAAAATGCCCGAAGTTCCCGACAGCACAAAAAAAGCCGACATAATACAGCATATGACCTCTTTAATCGACCAAAAAGGCGAATACATCGGTACCCGCGAAGCCCGAAAGCACATAGCCTGGTACATCAAAGGCAAACAAGGCTCCGCAGCCTTCAGAGATGAAGTAAACCGAGCCGAAACTACGGAAGCGGTGCTGGAGGTTGTGGAGAAGGCGTTTGGAATTTAGGAGTCAGGATATAGGAACTAGGATTTAAGGAAGGTTGATTTTCTTCATAGGCACAGCAACACCGCTGAAGTCGGCAATTCCAAAAGACAAAACCCAGCGTAAGGAGAGAAAGACTGCCAAGCAGTCTATGCGAGTGGAGCAAATATAAAGTTTTTTGCGGAGCTATCTGAAGGTCAGCAAAGTTGACCTTTGAAGAACTCTTCGAGTTCTTCCCGGAAGAATGCAAAGCATTCTTCAAAGTTCGGCAAAGCCGAACTTTATAAGCGACCCGTCGGAGACCCAACGCAAATCCCCACCTGCGAGCCGACCATGGGTCGGGAGGCTTGCATGGAACCAAGCAACAAATTTGAAATTCCCCAAAGAGTGACAACAACAATTACACATATAACTCACTCCCCGGAGCCGGAGCGTACGCGAGGGCGGAGCCATTCAAGTTTTTTGCAGAGCTTTTTTTCAAAAAAAGCGACCCGCCGAAGGCTCTTGTTGTGACCCGTCGGAGACCCCTCGTAAAAAAGAAAGGACTGATACCATGAAATACAAAGCAGGCATGACAGACATAGCCGTAATCGGAGCAGGTCATGCCGGGATAGAAGCTGCCCTTGCGGGGGCGAGACGAGGCTGCAGCACGATGCTGTTTACCCTTAATCTTGATGCCATAGGCAATATGCCGTGTAATCCGTCAATCGGCGGTTCGGGCAAGGGTCACCTTGTTTTTGAAATAGATGCCCTCGGCGGCGAAATGGGAAAGAGTGCGGACATGGTCTGTCTGCAGTCAAGAATGCTGAATCTGGGCAAAGGACCTGCGGTACATTCGCTACGTATGCAGGCTGACAGAGCAAAATACCACATCATAATGAAAAAGGTCGTGGAAAATTGCGAAAACCTCTCGGTTGTCCAAGGGGAGATTGTCGAGCTTGAAAGGTGCGATGATGGCACATGGAATATCACCACAAGATTCGGTGCGACATGGAATGCAAAGGCGGTAATCATCGCTTCGGGTACATACCTCAGAGGTAAAATCATAGTCGGAGATGTATCATATTCCGGTGGTCCGGATGGTATGTTCCCCGCAGGAAGCCTAACCGAGAGCCTACGTAATATAGGCGTACCTCTCATGAGATTCAAAACAGGAACACCTGCAAGAATCCACGCAGACTCGGTTGACTATTCCCAAATGGAAAAACAGTACGGTGACGAAAACCCCGAACACTTTTCATACCATACCACGGAATTTTCCGATAAAGACCACCTGCCGTGCTATGTCGTATATACCAACGCCGAAACCCATCGCATAATCCGTGAAAACCTCCACCGCTCACCGATTTATTCGGGACAGATAGAGGGAACGGGACCCAGATACTGCCCAAGCATAGAAGATAAAGTCGTAAGATTTGCGGATAAAGAACGACATCAGCTCTTCCTTGAACCCATGGGTCAGGACACTAAAGAAATGTACCTCCAGGGCTTCAGCTCCTCAATGCCCGAGGATGTACAGATGCAGATGATACATTCGCTCAAAGGTCTTGAACATTGTCAGGTAATGAGAACGGCATACGCCATAGAATATGACTGCGCAGATCCTCTCTCTCTTGCTCATACCCTTGAATTCAAGGACTTTCCGGGACTTTTCGGTGCAGGTCAGTTCAACGGAACATCCGGATATGAGGAAGCCGCGGCACAAGGGCTTATCGCCGGTATCAATGCCGCTTCTCACGTCAAAGGTACGGAAAAACTTGTACTCACCCGCGATTCATCCTATATTGGAACTCTCATTGATGACCTTGTAACCAAAGGCACAAAAGAACCCTACAGAATCATGACCTCACGTTCCGAATACAGGCTTCTCATACGTCAGGACAACGCCGATGAAAGACTCACTCCCATAGGTTATAAATTCGGACTTATATCCGAAGAAAGATATAAAGTCTTCTGCCAAAAGCGTGAAAATATCCAAAAGGAAATAGAAAGAGTAAAATCCAAGAGCCTCGCACCGAGCGAAATCCTCGCAAAAATCCTTGAGGAAGCAAATTCCGCGCCGGTGAAAAACGGCATCAACATGGCAGAGCTTCTCCGCCGCCCGGAAATAACCTATAAATCACTCGCTCCCGTGGATACATTCCGCCCGGAGCTTTGCGAAAAGGAAATGCAGGCAGTCGAAGTGGAAATAAAATACGAAGGCTACATAAAACGTCAGCTTGAAGAAGCCGCAAGAATGGCAAAGCTGGAAGAAAAGAAGCTCCCACGGGACATAGACTACACCGGAATAGACGGACTTCGTCTGGAGGCAAGACAAAAGCTCAACGCAGTTCGTCCCCAAAATATAGGTCAAGCCTCAAGAATATCCGGAGTAAGTCCTGCAGATGTGTCAGTGCTCCTTGTTTACCTCGAAGGCTGCGCACGCGAAAGAAAGAGAAAGGGCTCTGAGGAATAATCTGTTTTCCAAAAAATCAAATAGTATAAAACAAAAGCGACTCGGGTGTTTTTACTGCATCCGAGCCGTCTTTATTTATGCAATCTCAAATGCTTCATCGGGACACAAAGCAAATCCACCGATACCACCTGCATTGCCACTTGTGTTCCAAAAGCTTTAGTAAATCCCACCCTAAGGTCTAATCCTCAGCCGCGAATCCTTTGTATTAATGTACTATATAGTACTCATAAGAAAAATATAATATCCATTATATAGTACATAAAGTGTGCTATAATGAACTTGTAGAAGAAAGAAAAACCAACATATACAAGGATTTTAAAGGGAGGAAAAATAACATGACAAGAGAAATCAGAGTATACGAAGAAACATTTCAGACAGAGGCAACAGGTACATACAAGAGAACAAAGACGGCGGCAGAGCGAAGAAGGGCGAAAGGAGAAAACAGAGGATTTTCCGCATTTGTAAAAACCTTGTCGGTCATATACTCGAATGCAGTCAAAGCAAAACGTGAAATATCCGAAACCTTTGTTACGCTCACAGAGGTACTTGCCGACAAAACCACAAGAGAGGGACTTTTCGGCGAAGATAGGGGTAGAAATTATTGCGGAACAGACGTCGACTACATTAACGAATAAGACTTTCAAAAACATCCCCATCCCCTTTGCATAAAGGATATTACGTAAAACTCCACCAATATTTACATATAATTTCTTGACAAAAATGACTTTATAGAGTATTATTTGTCCTGAATAAATTCCTATCGGAGGGTACATATCCAATGAATTCCAAGCACATATCCCTTTTGGCAAAACTCGCACTTCTTGTCGCAACACTAATCTGGGGAAGCACCTTTGTTCTCATGAAGGATACTGTCGATGTTCTTGCACCAAGCTGGCTGTTGTTCTTCAGATTCACCATCGGTTGGACGCTGCTTTCACTTATATTCCGCAAAAAATTAAAACTTCTCAACAAAAAATATTGGCTTAGCGGTGCCGTCATAGGTCTATGTCTTTTCTGCGCATATTTTTCCCAAACCAACGGCATAACAGGTACAACTCCCGGTAAAAATGCCATGCTCACCGCAGGCTACTGCGTACTTGTTCCGTTCCTTCTGTGGATAGTCAACCGAAAAAAGCCGGATATATACAATATCCTGGCTGCACTCATATGCATAATCGGTATCGGAATGGTAGCACTCTCCTATGAGGGCGAAGCTCTCACAATAGTTCCCGGAGATGCCCTGACATTACTCGGTGCATTCTTCTACGCAGCACATATAGTGGCAGTCTGGGTGCTCGCAAGAGAAAAAGACCCCATACTTATAACCATACTCCAATTCTTCTACAGTTCAATTTTCTGTCTTATAGCCTCAATAGTAACAGGCACACCCCTTAACATAACCGAAGTTCCGCTTCAAAATATAATAATGCTCCTGTATCTCGGGCTATTCGGAACAACAACCGCACTTCTTCTGCAGAACATAGGTCAGAAATATGTACATCCCTCAGCGGCATCCATAATCCTCAGCCTTGAATCGGTGTTCGGCGTAGCATTCTCCCTGCTGTTCTTTCCCGGTGAAAAGAAAGATCCCATCATCTTCATAGGGTTTGCCCTTGTACTTGTAGCAGTGGTAATCTCCGAAACAAAACTTGAATTTCTGAGAAAGAAGAGACCTATGTAACATAGGAAATCAAAAACGAACAACTAACTCATTCTTACACAATTAATTAGGTTGAACTTATACCTTTGACAGTGAAAACGGTTTTGTAATAAACTCTGTATAAAATGGAATAAAATCTTTATGACATCGTATGTTTAAACGCTTGACAAAATACGCCCCTTTATGGTATAATGACAGGGTTAACAGCTAAAAGTTAAAAGTAAACTACGAAAGGAGTCAAAAAATGAAAGCAAGATTACCCAAAGGCGTGGGCGGCGGGCCTCAGAATATGCAGTCTATGATAAAGCAGGCACAGAAGATGCAGGCGGATATGGAGGCACTCCAGGAAGAGCTTAACGAAAAGGAATATGATATAGCAGCAGGAGGCGGTGCAGTAAACGTAAAAATCAACGGCAAAAAGGAGATAGTTTCCATAAAACTTTCCGAAGAAATAGTTGACCCCGATGATATAGAAACACTCGAGGATACACTAGTGGCTGCAGTAAACGAAGCAATAAAGAAAGTTGAAGAAACCAACGGCGACGCAATGAACAGGATTACCGGAAACATCTCAATGCCCGGTCTGTTCTGATTCTGGTATGGCACAAAACAGAGAATACGTCCCGGCTCTTGAAAACCTTGCGGAGAAATTCCGTAACCTACCCGGAGTCGGCAGAAAATCCGCTTACAGAATAGCATTCCACATCCTTACTCTTTCCGACCATGAGGTAAAAGCCTTTGCGGATGCACTTATCTGTGCCAAGAACCTTACAAGAAGATGCACCGTATGTCAGAACATCTGTGACAGCGAAGTCTGTGCTGTATGTGCCGATGTACAGCGAAACAAAAGACAGATATGTGTGCTGGAAGATCCCCGTGATGTTGCGGCAATAGAAAGAATCAACGAATACAAAGGTACTTTCCATGTGCTTCACGGAATAATTTCGCCTCTTAACGGCATAGGTCCGGACGATATAACCGTCAAGGAACTGCTTGCAAGAATACAGACTCTCCTGTCGCAAAGCCCCGACGAAGAGATAGAGCTTATCCTAGCAACCAACCCCACTGTTGAGGGTGACGCCACCGCAATGTACATCTCAAGGCTGGCAAAGCCCCTCGGCGTAAAGGTAACAAGACTCGCTTACGGTATCCCCGTAGGTGCAGATCTCGAGTACGCAGACGAGTTCACCCTTTTCAAAGCAATTGAGGGCAGACGTGAAATGTAAATCACTCATTAATTTTTGAGTAAGTCACCACGGCTCAAAATTCGGATTTTACGGATTTTCTGCCAATTTCCCAAAGGTTAAAGAGGACTACACCGAAGAGCTTGCATCCGGTGAGGAGTTCAAAGGTAATACTTTTGCCTTTGTCAAATAAAATCCGCAATTTACAATCAATAAGAATTTCCGCATCGGACTCGAAAAACGGGTTTCGGATCGCGGAAATTTTTTTGGCTTCATTTTTCAAAAAAACACCTTGACGATGGAACATACATCATCAAGGCATTTTACTATTCAAAACCCTTACCAATCCTCGGAAACCGTAAGCCTAATCAGGAAATCCTCATTGTCATACTGCTCGTCAGGGAGCTTGGACTTGACATTTTTCAGTGCCGCTTTGTTTCTTGATATAAAACCGCACTTGCGACACCTGTGAGTGATAATATACCCCTTTTTGGGATCAGGTTGGGCACATATCGGCTCAAGAACACCCATGCAGTCGCAGGCTCTGTCACCCGGATTTACGTCAACATGGAGCGAACACAAACACCTCGGGCAATGATTCCTGCTGGTAGTACCCAGTGGCATTACTTCAAAACCGCAGTTGGCACATATAAAGCCGTTGTCGTTTTTGATAAAGCGAGCATTTTCCATAGAGGCTTCCTTTCAAAGTATTATGCTACCGAATATTATCTCTCGTTTTCCTTGTTTATTGCTTCCCAAAGACCACCCAGATAAACAGCACCGAGAGCTCTGTCGTAAAGTCCGTAGCCAGGTCTGCCCGTTTCACCCCAGATCATTCTTCCGTGGTCGGGACGGATGTAGCCGTCAAACTTTATATCATAAAGTGCACGCATAATCTCATAAATGTTAAGAGAACCGCACTCTGTCCTGTGGGCAGTTTCGTTAAAGCCTCTCTCGCCGACATACTTGATGTTACGAACGTGCATAAAGGGAATCTTACCCTCACTACCGAAACGTCTTATCATCTTCGGAAGATCGTTTTCGGGATTAGCGCCGAGCGAGCCTGTGCAAAGTGTAAGACCGTTGCAGGGAGAATCAACAAGAGAGAGGTATCTCGCAAGATTTTCCTCTGTAGTAACAATTCTCGGAAGTCCGAAAATACCCCATGGCGGATCATCCGGATGAACAGCCATTTTAACGTCGCATTCCTCACAAACGGGAATAATCTTTTTAAGGAAGTATTCAACATTTCTCCAGAGTGCTTCCTCGTCAATGCCCTTGTACTCTTCAAGAAGCTTTCCGAGGCTTTCCTTTGTATAGCTTGAATCCCAACCGGGAAGTGAAAGATCGCCCTTTGAAGGATCCATCGCAAGCACTTCTTCCTCTCTGTAGATAAGAGAAGTGGAACCGTCCGTATTTTCAAAATCAAGGCTGGATCTGAGCCAGTCAAACACAGGCATAAAGTTATAACAAATAACCTTAACTCCGATCTTTGCAAGATTTCTGATGTTCTGGCAGTAGTTTTCAATGTACCTGTCACGTGAAGGCTTTCCGAGTTTTATATCCTCATGAACCGGAACACTTTCAACTATATCAAAGATAAGACCGTGCTTTTCACAAGCTTCCTTGATTTCGAGAATCGCTTCCATCGGCCAAACCTCACCAACAGGCACGGAATAAACCGCCGAAACAACGCTTCTCATTCCGGGGATTTGCGAAATATTTGTAAGCGTAACTGGATCGTCACTGCCGTACCAGCGGAATGACATTTTCATAATTCTATTTCCTTTCGTATTGTTTTTATTGGATTTCAAATTCCATAAAGCCGAAATCGGAACCCTGAATTGTAAATCCTTTGAACCATTTTACCATAGGTATAATTTAATTTCAAGATATATTCCGAAAAAATTATATCATTTTTTTGCATATTTTTTAAACTTTGAAAAAGGGCTCTTATAACAAAAACAGAATCTGAAATATGTTCGAATATTTTTTATAAAAACACATTTCAAAAATCCGTAAATAGCATAAAATTCTTCAATATCACCAAACATTCCCGATATAATTGCAGTTTTAAGCTTATATTAACACCAAGACACGGTTTTCACCATCCCGGGGGAGTGTCTTTTTTCGGAAAGGAAATTTGTAAAAAAGAAAAGCCCCGGAAAATACCGAAGCTTAAATTTCTATTTCTGCCGTATGCACCTGTAAAGCCAATATCCCACCGAAGCACCAAGACAATTGAGAATAATATCGTCAACATCAAAGGAGCCGAGCAAGAAAATAAGCTGAACAAGCTCAATAACAAGAATGATAATTGTTACGGATACAAAAAGCTTTTTAAGGCTGCATATACTTTTGAAAAAACAGGGGAGAAAAATTCCGAGAGGTATAAACAAGACCGTATTCCCGATAATGTTGCCAAGCCGATAATTGTAAATGCCCTCGTTTTGTACAGAGCCTATGTAATCAAACGCAAACCTCAGCGGCACAAAGGAAGTGTGTTCCTTAAGATAATTCCCGTATGAATCAAAGACAACCGTACCGATTCTGCCGAAAATCATCATCCAAAGCATAACGGACACATAGACGGCAAATAAAACCGCAGTGAGATAAAGAGCCGCTTTTCTCATGCCTTCTTAACCGTAACCTTAGTATTTTCCTGTATTTTTGCTATCCAAGTCTTAATTGTTTCTTCTTCCGGGAAAGACAAATCCTTAAGCGGATAATCCTTACCCAGCATCTCAGACTTTCCTTTTCCGAGAGGATGATAAGGCTCAATGTTAATCTCAAGAATATTGGATAACTTGTTTGCAGTTTCGGCAATTGACAAAAGATGCTCCTCGTTGTCATTTATCGTGGGAATAATCGGACAGCGAAGAATCGTGTTTTTGCCGAGCGAGTCAAGCATGAAAAGATTTGAAAGTATCTTCTCATTTGTAACTCCTGTATACTTCTTGTGCTCCTTGGGATTTGTTATCTTGTAATCAAACAAGAAAATATCCGTATACTGTGCAATCTCTCTGTACTTATCCTCATCGGCAAATCCGCAGGTTTCCATACAGGTATGTAAACCGTTTTCCTTCGCCTTTTTCATAAGCTCCAGTGCAAACTCAAACTGCATCATCGGTTCACCACCGGAAAGAGTCATACCCCCACCGGAATTTTCATAAAAAATCTTATCCTTTAAAACTTCTTTGAGCGCATCTGTGGCGGAGATTTCATATCCCGCAACCTCAAGAGCCTCGGTAGGACAAGCATCACAGCACTTTCCGCAGACAACACATTTTTCTCTGTCATAATTGTGACATTCGGGAGTAAAGCTGTGTGCACCTTTCCCACATTTCGCCATGCATTTTCCGCACTTTATACACTTTGACTCATTGTAAAACACTTCCGGAACAATCTTTTTTGACTCCGGGTTGTGACACCATATACAGTTCAGAGGACACCCCTTTAAGAACACCGTAGTCCTTATTCCCGGACCATCGTTAACGCAGAATTTTTGTATGTTGAATATAATAGCATTTGACATAGTCTTTTCCTTTCAAAAGAGGGGAGCTTTGCCTTTGATTATACATGGCAAAAGCAAATAAAAAATATGATAGTTCTATATTTTATGATAATTTTTTTGCATCAATAACCTACTATAGGCGGGATTACGGAACCTGTTCGGTAATTGCGACGTTGCTTTCCGTCAAGGTGACAGCTTCAGCCGCAGGCATTCCCGAAAGCTCGGAAAGAGTGGTAAGGTATGTTCCCGGATAGTAAAAATCAAGAATCTGAGTATATGTAAGTCCGTTTTTCGCAAGAGTCATAGCACCATACTGGCTCATTCCCACACCGTGTCCCCAGCCTGTACCTGTTATAGTGTACGAATAGGGTGCACTTTTCGGTTGTATTACTTCAGGCTCGCTGCTTCCTGCTCTGAGTACACCGCGCCCATACGGAACATCCCCCGATTGAATGACACCGTTTGATGTAAGAACGGAAACAGTGGCACCCGGCTCATAATAATTGGGCGTTATCGTAAACTTCGCACTTTTCGCAAACTTTGAAAGAAGACCTCTTACATTACCGGAATTTTTTGCAGTAATACTGTTTCCGTAGTAGTCTGTGACTGTAATATTTCTTGCATATCCGTTTTCCGCGTACGCAACCTCAATGGCGGAAATACCGTCCCTGAGCTTTCCCAAGTATGTGGTTTTGGAATCAATGTAAGCAAAAATCTCCGCCGCAGTATATGTATTTGACCAGCTTCCGTTTGCATATTCTTCCGGTGTTTCATGGGGAGAGGGAACACCGCAAAGATAAGGGTGAAGCGACTGATCTCCGCCCCATGCTCCGGAGGAGCTTTCCGTGTGATCGCCCGCCGTAGCGGTATATACCGTCATTGCAAGTCTGCCGTTGTAAGCAAGTACCTGGTTTCGTGTTTCTTCCACGGCAGCATTTGTTGCCGGGTGCTCATTTTTGCCGTTTCCGCCGTATACCTGACAGCAGGTAGTGGTACATATGTCAACACCGTACTTATCATGTTTTCCCCCAAGGGAATACATCGCATAAGTTCTCGCCGCAACAGCCGCAGTCTTAAGAGCCTCTGCAGGCCATGTGGGATATACCTCTCTCGGCAATACTCCCTTAAGATAGCTTTCAAAGGATACAATGTTGATAACGCGCATAAGACCGTCCTTGAAAAAAAGCTTGATAACCTCAAGATATGTCTTGCCTTCATAATCGATTGTTCCGCCGATACCGGTTATGTACATCGCCTGAGTATCATTTCTGTATATCTCGGTTCCGTCGGAAAGATAAATTGCACCCATATTACCGATATTTTTTATTGTGATATTAGTTTGCGCAGTTTCAAAAAGTGGCACCGATTCATAGGTTTCCTCATTAAAGCCTACAACCCTGAATCCTTGCGGAGAATAAAAATTTGTCACATCGGGAGACGTCGGACCAAACTCCAGACCAACCTTCAGCTTTCCGTTATCCTTGTATTCCAGCGCCGACGCAGAAAAGGCAAAAACAGCCATAAACGCCGCAACAACGAAACAGAGCAGCAATGGTTTTTTCATTTTACCTGATCTCATAAGAACCTCTTACCATAATGTAAGCTGTATCCGAAGTACAGGTGATTCCGCGTCCGTCACCTCTCGGGATAAGACAGTAAGCATTTATCGGAACCTCGGTACCGTTGTAAAGCTCGCTTCCCGAGGTAAGATTGGCAATTCCGTTTTCCGGCAAAGGAGAGATGACCACGGCAGAAGAACCGGGACGAAGAATAAACTCAAGAGAGCTCGTCGCAGCAATGGTCTGACCCTTTGTAAGCGTTACAATTTGATATTCCGTACTTGCAGCAGGTATAGGAGACGCAACCTGGGCGGTCTTTGTATCAACATAGTCGGTTACCTGCTTGAAGAAGACCTGTTCAAGGTAGCTTTTTGCAACAAGCGGATCTGCATTGCTGTAGTCATCGGCAACGGCAATTCCTACAGCAGCGGTACATGAAAGTGCAAGAGCGAGTGCGGCAAATTTAAAAAATTTTTTCTTCATTTTAACTTTCCTTTCTTTTTAGTGACCAGAAATCCGAAGTCCCAAATGCCAATCCCGAACGGAATATATGTTTCAAAATACGGCAACAGGACATTTTTCTGTTTTATTTTCTGATATTTACCCATACTAACAAAAAGTATAACACAGAAATTCCAAAATTGCAATACCTCTTTTTGCACCTAATGACATGATTTTCCACCTTTTGACGTAAAAAAACATTTTGCTATTGCATTTTTGAATTGAATGTGTTATTATATTAAAAAACTTCGCGAAAGGAGGAAAAACGAGTCTTGCTCGAAAAGAAAGAAGAAAATATCCCCCCGAAGCTTGCGGCACAAGGATACAAAAGCCTTTCCGACCCCGAGCTTATAGAGCTGTGCAGTGCCAAAGACGAGGAAGCCTTTTCGGAAATTGTCGGAAGATACGAGAGATTCGTTTATTCCACGGTTTTTGCGGAGCTTAAAAACACCGATGATGCCTTTGACGTATCACAGGAGGTCTTTATACGGTTGTACAATGCGGCAGGCGGCTTCAGATGCGAAAGTACCCTTAAAACATGGCTGTACCGTATGTGTAAAAACTGTGCATACGACTACATGAGAAAGTATTACAAGCACAAAGCCATGTCACTGACATACAAGGATGCCGAAGACGAAACGGCAGAGGATGTCGATATAGTATCCGAAACCACACCCGAAGACGAGATTTTGCGAAAAGAAAAGATAAAAGCCGTAAGAGAAGCGGTTCAAAGCCTTCCCGAGGAACAGCGAGATGTTATAGTTCTTCGTGAATTTCATGATATGCAGTATTCTGAAATAGCGCAAATGCTGGGTATATCCGAGGGAACAGTCAAATCAAGAATAAGCAGAGCAAGGGAACAACTGAAAAAAGTTTTGGAAAATTTCAGATTATAGGGAACAAAATCGAAAGAAGCTACGTCAAAGAAACAGAAAGCAAAAAATTCACAGTAAAGGAGGTGCTGCGATATGCCGGGCAGAGACTTTATAACAGAAGCCATATTGTCAATTGAGGATTTTAACAATGTTGATTCAAAGCTTATGGAAGAAATAAACGCAAACGAAGAATATCGCAGGATCTTCGAGGAATATAAAGAAATTTCGGAACTTGCCTGTGAATGTGTCCCTGAGCCTTCAAGGAACGGCGTAACACTCCACGATGCCGTAATGACAAGAGTAAGAAAGGGTGACACAGCTCCGAGATATGTCGGTACAAGCGGAAAGTTCAGATTCCCCATAGCAACAGCGGCAAGTCTTGCGATAATTCTCGTTGTAGCGGCAGTTGCGACAATCACAACAAAAACGCAGGGCAACATGGAAAGCATGAATTTCTCGGCAAAGGATACAGCCTTTGAGGAAACGGATCATGCGACATCACCCATTATCAATAACGCCGAATTTCTTCCCGCACCCAAGGCAGTTACCGAAATCGTTACCGAGCAAGCCGCTACTGCAGAGCTCAAATCAGCCTCCGGCGATGCAGCGTCAGTAACAGCGGATGATACCGCAGCGGCAAATGACAGGAACGGCAGTGTAATGAAAAAAGCCGAGGAATACAAAAATACAGTCATGGGATATTATGCCGATGAAGAAGCCGAAGCGGAAACCGAGTCAGTCGAGGAAGCTCCCGTCTACTCAAAAGTCGCAAGAAACGATCAAATTGACGAAATTCAACTTCACGGCAGCGAAGAATATTCCGATGACACCGTATTTTCAGAGTCAACCGTCGAATACGACATCGACTCGGAGATAACCTTAAGACTTGAATCTGCAAACAAATATCCGATACCGGAGGAAAATAAGATCACCCTTGAGGACATAGAGGCATACGGCAAGGGGAACTTCATAGCATGGTTCGACAGCATACAAAAAGAACCGAATTTCACAGAGTTATACAGCAAAAAACAATTCATAAGATTCTGTACAGAGCTTTGGAAAACCGAATAAACAAACAAGGACGTGCATCCCAAACAGGGTACACGTCCTATTTTTACTCACTCCGTAAGATCAATAACCTGTGCCTTGAAAACATCAAAAACAATATCCGCCTGCATATCGTCACTCTCATATTCAAGAGAGTAGGGAACAGAGCCTGTTTCCGAGAAATAAACAATAATCCGAGCATCCGAATACAAAAGGGAGGCACAAAGCCCTTTTCTGTCCTCAAGCTCATATTCTGTTATATCGTCCTTTGAAACTTTGCCGAGACAGGAGGCAAAATCATCCGCAAACAGCGATGCAATAGGGTTTATCCTCGCCACAGCATCCGAGGGAAGCAAAGTGCTCATTCCCGAAAAATGTACCGCCACACTTGACGGTAGCCCCGCAGTGTCATATTCAATGCTCATTCCCGAATAAGGTTCGGGCGAGAGAATGTCAAGCCTTGTGACAGTTCCGCTTTTTGTGATCTCTGCCTTACCTGAATATTGCTCTTTGCCGCGTACATTAAAATTCAGCTCGCACACATAATTTCCCCGAAGAACATCGGAAAGAGCACACGCCGCTTTTTGTTTTTTCGTGCCCGCACATGAAGAAAGAATTGCCGCAGTCACAACAAGTGACAAAACAAAAATTACCGATAATTTTCCAAAACGCATAAAAATAAGGCTCCCTTCAAACCAAAGTCTGTATTCGGAAGCCTTTGAAATTATACTGTCCGTGCAAGTATCCTTGCGGCTCTTTCGGGAATGTCCGACGGCATAACTCCGTATTCGGAATACTCCCGTGCCAGTTCCTCTCCCGCACGCCCGTGAAGATAAGCACCCGTAACCGCACTCTCGTAAAGCCCTGCACCTTGCGATACAAAGGAGGCGATAATACCCGCAAGAACATCGCCGCTGCCCCCCTTCGCAAGAGCACTGCAGTCGATGGGATTTATGCAAACCCTGCCGTCACTGCCGCATATTACCGTACCCGCACCCTTGAGAAGAACATTGCAGCCGTACTTCTTTGCAAAATCCGATGCACATTCAATACGATTTTCGCATATTTGTGTAACCGATAGCCCTGATATACGGGAAAATTCAAGAGGATGAGGCGTAAGTAAGATTCCTTTTTTTGCTTCCGTTATAACATTTATATTATCGGAAACCGCATTTATTCCGTCAGCGTCCAGAATTATCGGACAATCACATTCTTTTATAAGACGAATAACTCTGCTTTTTGCTTCCTCCGAAGTTCCAAGACCACAGCCTATAAGTATGGCACTGCATTTTTTTGAATACTCGATGAGCATATCCGTATCTTCATCCGAGCCCCGAACCTGCATAAAAACCGGCTCTGAAAGTCTGTGCTTTAAAACATCCGTAACATAAGGATCACCCGCAAAAACAGTAAGCCCTACTCCGCTTCTGAGTGCTCCCGAAAGTGCAAGATAAGCCGCACCGGTCATATCTCTGCTTCCCGCATAAACAAGCAGTTTCCCATAGCTGCCCTTGTTGGAATCGGCATATCTTTTCGGAAGATACCTGCGTACCGTATTGTCGTCCGTAACCTCATATTTTGCCCCGAATGCTTCAAAAACATCTTCGGGAATCCCAATGTCCGCAATAATTACTTTTTCGCAAAAAGCCCTCGCAGGATATGAAAACATCCCAATTTTACCCTTTGCAAAAGTAACCGTAACATCCGCACGGAATACTACAGAAGCGCATCTTCCCGTAAGAGCATCCGCACCGCTTGGAATATCGGCAGACAGCTTAAAGCAGTCCCTTGTGTTTGAAGCCGCAATAAGCTCTCCGACAAGACTCTCCTTTTCAATATCTCCCGAAAAGCCCGTACCGAATAAAGCATCAACAATAATATCCGCCGAGCCGGTCTCCCTTAAAGCATTGACAATATCTTCTTTCGCCTGGATAATTTTTAAAGGAAGTCCTAACCCCATACATTCACGGCATTTTCCATAAAAGTAAAGAGCATCCGATGTTGAAGGCTCGCCGAAAACCGAAATACATATTGCCCTTTCAAATACTTTGGAAAGCTTCATCCCCAGTGCCCATCCGTCACCGCCGTTGTTTCCCTTGCCGCACAAAATTACAAATTTCCTATTTTTACCAAAATGCTCCGAAAGAGCCTCAAAAAGCGCATCGGCAGCCTTGTCCATGAGAACTGTTCCGGGTACTCCAAGCTTTTCAATTGTATATTTATCCGCACTTCTCAGATTTTCGGGTGTATAAACTTTCATAAACGTTCCTTTCCGATAACGGGACAGTGCCCGATATATTATATTTGTACGGCTTTCCCGTTTTTGCACCGCTTTGACATACGTCATGCCGTTATTTTCCAAAAACCTAACCAAATCCGCTTATCATGTTTTTTGCCCATGTAAACGAACCGGAGTTTTTTGTATATTATAATGTTGGGACGTACAGCTTTGTGACATCTTTACAATTCTGAAATTCGCATATTGAGCGGCAAATTTTCAAAAGCTGTATAAAACCGTTCCCGGTGGTAAAAATATAATCGGAATTCCAAAACATACTTCATGCATAGCTTTGCATGTAAAAGCGGAGAGTGAATAAATTGACAGTACGAAGAGGAGATATATACTACGCGGACTTAAGTCCCGTCATAGGATCCGAGCAAGGCGGAGTGCGCCCCGTACTCATAGTACAGAACGACGTAGGTAACAGATACAGCCCCACGGTCATCGCAGCCGCCATCACAAGCCGTACCGATAAGAGCAAGCTTCCGACGCACATAGAGGTCTTTGCGGACAAGTACGGACTTGCAAGGGATTCGGTGATACTGCTCGAACAGATAAGAACCATAGACAAAAAACGCCTGAAAGAAAAAATGGGACACCTTGACGACGACGTTATGAACAGAGTAAACGACGCCATAACGGTAAGCTTCGGTCTCGGCGAAGAAACGGGAGAGATGATAGGGTGAGCAGGGATAGTGAATGGTGAAGCTGACCTTTTGTCAAGTGAATAGTTGAAATTCCAACCGTTAAAGGAGTGCACCCACGGAGCGGTGTACGGATTGTGATTGTTGCGATGCCCTACAAATATGATTCAAATTTGCAAGCACACAATTTAAAATCAAATGTAAATTCGCCCTCGCACCGCAGTGCGATACAATAAAATCAAAAGCGAAGCTTTTTACCTAAATTATGCATTATGCATTGTGCATTGTGCATTGCGAAGCAAAACCCTCATGGCACGACACACAGGTCGTGCCCTACTTTCAGCCAAAACCTCAAATCAGCAGAAACCAAAATTTTAAACTCAGGGGTGATAGGGGGCGCCAGCCCCCTGGGCAGAACAATTGAGCTGTTCCAACAGAAGAACGCAACAAAAAATCTTTGAAGCAACACATTTTAGGGTTCAGAAGAATCCTTCGGATTCTTTAAAGTTTGCTTGCAAACTTCTTAGGGACGAAGTCCCTGAGCGGCGTTTTTTTGGTTACTTTTTTTCGCTGTAGAAAAAAACAGTAACGCCCCGCCGGCAAGGCGAAAGGCAAAGATTAGCAGTCGCTTAAACAAAACGCAGTCAGTAAGGATTCAGAAGAAACCCCAAAAGCCCCACCTTCCGCAGTTAATCAAATCACCTTTTGAAAATCGAAACCACCGCATGAGCACTAATTCCCTCACCCCTGCCTGTGAACCCAAGATGCTCCTGTGTTGTCGCTTTGACGTTGACAGCATCCGTGTCGCATCCGAGAACCTCGGCAATATTTTTCACCATATCAGGAATAAAAGACGAAAGCTTCGGCTTCTGTGCAATAACCGTTATATCACAGTTGCAAAGACCGTACCCTTTTTCATCCATCATATTTTTTACATCTTTAAGGAGTATCATGCTTGATATTCCTTTATATTTTTCGTCATTATCCGGAAAATGCCTGCCAATATCCCCGAGAGCCATAGCTCCGAGAAGCGCATCACATAAAGCGTGAATAAGTACATCCGCATCCGAATGTCCCAGAAGCCCGAGCGTATGCGGTATCTTTACACCGCCGAGAAACAAATCTCTCCCTTCGCAAAGCCTGTGAACATCATATCCGTGACCAATCCTGAACATAGCTATATATTTTCCTTTCTGCTCTTCAATATCGCTTCCGCAATTAAAGTATCATCGGGATAGGTAAGCTTTATGTTGTCTCTCGCAGTTTCACATATCCTTATCTTAAATCCCGCATTCTGCGCAAGTGAGCTGTCATCCGTAGCCTCAAATCCGTCACGCTCGGCAACGGCAAGACTCGTGCAGTAAATGTCATAAGAAAAAATTTGCGGTGTACCGATCATATAAAGTCCGTTCCTGTCAACACTTTCCGAAACAAACAGAGATTTACCCGCACGCTTTACCGTATCGGGACACAGGGAAGCACATACCGCCGTACCGTATTTTTTCGCCTCGCCTACCGCACGACATACAATATCATCCGTAATAAGAGGTCTTGCCGCATCATGTATTGCAACAAAATCGGTAACCATATCCTCAAAGGCGAACCTGAACGCCTTGGAAACGGATTCACCTCGTGTACTTCCGCCGCAAATAACTCCGATAACCTTTTTGAAGCCACGATTTTTAATAATCTCTTCATACTTAGGAATATCCTCTTCCTTGGTACTTATAACGATTCTTGTAACATCCTCATTATTCTCAAAAATTTCAAGAGAATATTCAATGGCGGTCTTCCCGAGAATATTCATAAGAGGTTTTGAAACACCTCCAAGTCTTGTCCCGCTTCCCGCTGCCGCAAGAATCACCGTGACCGAACCCTTCTTATCCTTTTTCATACTCTTTGTTTTTTTGCCGAAAAGCTTCATAAAACACAGTTTCTCCGTATATCTTCTTTATACGAAGTATTTTATCAGATTTTGTCTTTTATAGATAGTGCTTTGGGTGAATGAATTGTTAATTGAAGCGTTCACAAAAGGGGAAAGACACGAAAAAACAGCCTATATTTCCAAAAAATACATAAAAATTCTGAAATGTTATCAAAAAAAGGCTTGCTTTTTTGTATTTATATATATTATAATGTAGATTGCGATGCTTTTGCAAGACGAAGACACGGTAAAAAACGGAGAAAACGGGATATGAATTTTGACTTTGAACAAATAACTTCAAGAAAGAATCCTAAAATAATAAGGGCTTGTTCTCTGGAAGATAAGAAGTACAGAGACAGAGAAGGACTTTTTGCATTTGAAGGCGAAAAGCTTTTTTCCGAAGCTCTTTGTGAAAACATCCTCATTACCGAAGTGTACTTCACGGAAAAAGCAAAAAACAATCGTGAAGATCTTCTCCTTAAAGCATACGAAAAAGGTGCAAAGCTGTATCTTGTAAGTGCAGAGGTCTACGAAAAGCTGACATACGAAAAAGCGTCCCAGGGAATATTTGCGGTATCGGAAAAGTTCGGGCTTCCTGAATTCTCGGAAGACACCGATATATCCCGAGGTATGATAGTCCTTGAAAGTGTCAGAGACCCCTCAAACGTGGGTGCAATCCTTAGAAGCTGTGCGGCTCTGGGTTGTAAAAGCATACTGCTTACCCACGACTGTGCGGATGTTTTCGGCTACAAAACTCTACGGGCGGCAATGGGTGCAGTTTTTAAAACAGACCTTTATATAACCCACGATATATCAAAGAGCATATCCATCCTCAGAACCTGCGGAAAGGTATATGCCGCAGCACTCACGGATAACGCCCAAAGCATAGCTGACACAGATTTCAGACTTTGCGACAGCATAATAATCGGCAACGAAGGACACGGTGTTTCCCAAACGGTACTGGACAAATGCTCCGGCTGCGTTATAATTCCCATGCAGTGCGGCTCCGAATCCCTCAACGCATCTGTAGCGGCAGCGATACTCATTTGGGAAAAGGCTCGAAAAACAAACGAGATTTATAAGTAATCACAAACTTTTTTGAATATAAATACTGTTATGCCAAAATGGCAGAATGGGGTTAGTTTATGAATGAAAAGATACTTGCCGTATGGCTCTCGGAGGCACTTGGACCCGGTAGCATATGCGGAAAAAAGCTGATTGAAGAATACGGAAGCTTCGAGAATATATACAGACTCACACCGCGTGACTATGAAAATATCGGGATAAAACCCTACAGTATAGTAATGTCAAGACTTTCGGACAAAAAGCTTGATCGTGCCAACAAGTGTGCCGCTTTCTGCGATCATAACTATTTCGGCATAATTGAATATACCTCCAATATGTATCCTCAGCGTCTGAGAGCTATAAAGAATCCACCGCCCGTAATCTACGCAAGAGGAAGAATGATCGACTTTGACGATAATGTGTGTATAGCCGTAGTCGGTACAAGAAGCTACAGCGACACCGGCTGGAACTCCACCTATAAAATCACCTCGGGAATGGCATCCGGCGGTGCAGTGATTGTCACGGGACTTGCAAGCGGAATAGACACTGCGGCAACAAGGGCGGCACTTGACAGTTCAGGCTTTGCGGTAGGCGTTCTCGGAAGCGGACTTGAAAAGATATTCCCCTCGGAAAACAAAGAGCTGTTTGAGGAAATGTACCAAAGAGGACTTGTGATTACGGAAAGAGCCCCCTTTACGGAAATAACAGGCAAATACTTCCCTGTCAGGAACCGAATCATCAGCGGACTTTGCAACGCAGTACTAATAGGCGAAGGAAGTACAAGAAGCGGTGCAATAATAACCGCTGCCCACGCCAGCGAGCAGGGTAGAAGAATATTTGCCATTCCCGCAGATATTTCCAACCCCGAAAGCACGGGTGTAAACAAGCTCATCCGTGACGGCGCAGTCCCCGTGTTCGGCTCATGGGACATTCTCAAAAACTACGTTTACACCTATCCTCACAGAGTTTCAAGTGTTCCGGCTTCGGGAAATGTCGTTGTTCCGGAAAAACGTTCGACCAAGAAAATACGTGTTCTTAAAGGAAAAAATATCGCACCGAAAGATAAGGCGGAATCAGGGGCTGCCAAAACGGTAAAAGCAGAACCTACAGTAAAATCGGAAGCTCCGGTCAAAGCAACCAAAATCAAAACTGCGGCAAAGAATACAGCCGTCCCAAAACGCAGCGGTCTTGTCTTTGAAAAGGTATACGAAGCGAATATGGACAAGCTGAAGACCAAAGCCGAAGCCCCAAAGCCGGAATTTGATATAGATACCCTCGGTGCGCTTGAAAAGAAGGTATACCTGTGCATCGCAGAAAAGGGCACGGTAGTTGCGGATTCCATAGGAATTGAAATAAACGAGGATCCCACGAACGTAAATATCGCCCTGACCGCCCTTGAAATGTTCGGACTGATAGAAACAGAGGGTGCGAAAGTGCGTAAAAAATAAATACAAAAACGCCGTAAAATATATTGCGGCTTTGACATAACCGTAAAAACGGAAGAATGGAGAAATGAGTATGGCACATCTTGTAATAGTTGAGTCGCCCTCAAAGGGAGGAACAATAAAGAGCTATCTCGGCAAGGGCTACAAAGTCGTAGCCTCCATAGGTCACATAAGAGACCTTCCCAAGAGTACGCTCGGAGTTGATATAGAAAATAATTTTGAACCCAAATATATCAACATAAGAGGCAAAGGTCCACTTATAGCAGATCTTAAAAAAGAGGCAAAAAATGCAGACACAGTCTTTCTCGCAACTGACCCTGACCGAGAAGGAGAAGCAATTGCATGGCACCTCATGAACGCCCTTGAGCTCTCGCCGGAAAAGGCAAAAAGAGTAACCTTCAACTCGGTGACAAAACCGGTTGTAAAGGAAGGCATAAAGAATCCGAGAGAGATAGACATGAATCTTGTAAATTCACAGCAGGCAAGAAGAATACTTGACAGAATAGTGGGCTATAAGCTCAGTCCCGTGCTGTGGAAGAAGATAAAAAGCGGACTCTCCGCAGGCAGAGTTCAGTCTGTTGTAACAAAAATAATAGTTGAAAGAGAAAACGAAATAAAGCAGTTTAGACCCGAAGAATACTGGACAATAGATGCAAACCTTGAAACAGGCGAATGTAAATCCTTCAAGGCAAGCTTCTACGGCACGGAAAATGGCAAAATGGAGCTCAAAAGCGAAAAGGATGCAAAAACAGTACGCGATGCAACCATCGGTGCACCTTTCAGCGTCAAGAGCATAAAGAAATCCAAAAGACTCAAAAATCCCGCACCGCCCTTTACCACGTCAACGCTCCAGCAGGAAGCAAACCGCAGGATGGGTTATCATTCGGAAAGAACAATGCGCCTTGCCCAGGAGCTTTACGAAGGTATCAACCTCGGCTCCCTTGGCACTCACGGTCTTATCACCTATATGAGAACCGACTCTTTGAGAATCTCCGAGACAGCAGCAGATGCAGCAAAGCTTTATATTACGGAAAAGTTCGGCGAGCAGTACTGCCCGAAAGCTCCCAGAGTATATAAAACAAAGAAAAATGTTCAGGATGCCCACGAAGCTATCCGCCCCACTGATATGAAGCTGGAACCGGATATGATCAAAGGCTCGCTTACTCCCGATCAGTATAAAATCTACAAGCTCATCTGGGACAGATTCGTGTCCAGCCAGATGGAATCCGCAGTTCTTGATACTGTCAGTGCAGAGATTGAAAGTGCAGGCTATATATTCAGAGCCAACGGCTATACCGTAAAATTCCCCGGCTTTATGGCACTCTACGAGGAAAAGACCGACGATGAGGAAGATAACGAAAAGGAATCGGGACTTCCAACCATGTCACAGGGTGATGTGCTAAAGCTTCTTGAACTGTCTCCCACACAGCATTTTACACAGCCTCCGGCAAGATTCACCGAAGCATCACTTGTAAAGCTGCTTGAAGAAAAGGGTATAGGAAGACCCTCAACATGGGCGGCGATTATCACTACCATTATTTCAAGAGGCTATGTGGAAAGAGAGGGTAAAAACTTTATTCCAACGTCCCTTGGTGAGGTAACCACACAGCTCATGCAGGACAATTTCGACGACATAGTAGACTACGACTTCACCGCAAGAATGGAGGATGCTCTTGACGAGGTGGAAAGCGGTGAGCGTGACATGAATGACGTCCTTGCAAGATTCTACGAAAAATTTGCAAAGGACCTTGACAAAGCCGAAAAGGAAATACAAAAAGGCAACTACAAGGTAGCGGCAAAAGAGACCGACATAATCTGTGAAAAATGCGGAAGCAAAATGGTGATAAAAAACGGCAGATTCGGCAAATTCGCAGCCTGCCCCAATTATCCGGAATGCAAGAACACAAAACCGATAGATTCGGACGGAAATCTTCTGAAAAACGAAGAAAAGGCGGCGCCGGAAGAAGTAAAGTATGCTCCCGATGATGTAAAATGCGAAAAGTGCTCAAGTCGTATGGTGATCAAAAAAGGCAGATTCGGAAGCTTCTACGCCTGCGAGAACTATCCCGAATGTAAAACAACAAAGGCGATTGCCAGGGATACAAATGTAAAATGCCCCTTGTGCGGATCAAAGATAGTAATAAAGCACGGCAGAAAAAAGACCGTATTCTACAGCTGTGAGAGCTACCCGGATTGCAAATTCTCCACATGGGATATTCCGCTTGAAGAAAAATGTCCCGACTGCGGCGGACTGCTGCTTCGTAAAAAGGGCAAAGAAAATGTTTACTGCCATAACGAAAAGTGCGGCTACAAAAAATAATTAATTAAAGTAAGATGCGTTATAAAAATCGAAAGGAAAACTGTCAATGAAAATAATTATAGACTGTATGAGCGGTGACAACGCACCTGCCGAAATAATAAAAGGAGCACTTGAGGGCGCAATAGAAAGCGGCGTTGATATAATTCTTGTCGGAAACGAAGTAGTGATAAAGGATGCCCTTCGTGAACTCCCCGCCGAAAAGGCAAACATAGAAATATATCATACCGACGGCGAGCCCCTTACAATGGAGGATGAACCTGCAAGTATAATGCGTGAGAAAAAGGATTCCTCAATGGCTGTATCACTGCGGCTTCTTGCCGACGGTATCGGTCATGCTCTTATAAGCCCGGGTAATACCGGTGCACTTTTCACAGGCTCCACCCTTATCGTAAAGAGGATCAAAGGCATAAGACGTGCGGCTCTGGGAGCAATACTTCCTCCCTTTGCTGGAAATCCCATGATGATAGCCGATGCAGGTGCAAATACCGATGTTACTCCCGAAAACCTCTGTGAATTTGCCGTAATGTCAAAGCTGTTCATGGAAAAAGTAATGCACGTTGAAAACCCGAGAATAGGACTTATAAACAACGGTGCCGAAGAACACAAGGGGACAGAGCTGTACAGAAATACCCATACCATGATGAAGGACTACGACTTTAACTTTGTAGGAAACGTCGAGGGCAGAGATTTCCCCATGGGTGCCTGTGACATACTTGTCTGCGACGGCTTTACGGGGAACATTGTTCTTAAACTCTGCGAAGGCTTCGGACAGTTTATGAAAGCGAAGCTTAGCGGCATTTTCAAATCGGGTTTGGCATCAAGAGCATCTGCACTTCTCGTTCTTCCTCAGATAAACAAGCTTCGTGATACAATGGATTACCATAAATACGGTGGAGCACCTTTCCTCGGCATTTCAAGACCGGTTATCAAGGCACACGGATCATCAAAGGCAAACAGTATCAAATGCTGTATCGCCCAGGCTAAGGAATATGCCCTTTCCGGAATAATTCAGGAATACGCAAAAATGGCGGCAAATCCCGAAGCATACAAAAAAGCTCAGGAAGAAGAAAAACAAGTATAACCCTAAAATAAAAGAAAGAAGGAATAACGTATGGCAGACAACCAGTTTCCGTATCCGCTGTCATCGCTGGAAGAGAAAGTCGGATATACCTTCAGGGATAAGAATTATGTGAAAATAGCACTGACTCACTCATCCTATTCCAACGAAATGCGAACAAAAAATGTGGCTATCGAATGTAACGAGAGAATGGAATTTCTCGGTGACTCGGTGCTTTCAATAATAACCTCTGAGTATATCTTTGAAAAATTCAAGGAGCTTCCCGAGGGCGAGCTTACCAAGATACGCTCCAATACCGTCTGTGAAGGTGCACTCTATGAATTTGCAACAGCACTCGGACTTGGTGACTATATGTATCTCGGTCACGGCGAAGAGCGTAGCGGAGGCAGATACCATAAAGCTATACTTGCCGATGCCTTTGAAGCGCTTCTTGCGGCAATATATCTTGACGGCGGTTTTGCCAAGGCGGAAAAGTTCCTAAAGCCATACATAACGGTAAAGATAGACAAGCTCATAAAGCAGGGTAGACGTGAGGACTACAAGAGTCTTCTGCAGCAGTTTGTTCAGAAAAGCCAGGGCGAAATTCTTGAATACATACAGGTTGGAGAAGAGGGCCCCGCCCACGATAAATGCTTCTATTTTGAGGTAAGACTTAATAACACCACCATCGGCAAAGGCAAAGGAAGTACTAAGCGCGAAGCGGAACAGCAGTCCGCAAGAGAAGCACTGATACTTTTCGGCGAGCTTCAGGAAACAAAATCGGAAAAATAATTTACGTCAGAAACACCTGAGAAAATATTATCCGACCTTGCGAAAGGAATGATAAAAAGCATGAAAAAACGCCATGTCAACATTCCGATATTCATTCCCCATGAGGGCTGTCCCAATAACTGCGTATTCTGTAATCAGCATACCATAACGCAAAAAGAGGACGGCGGATCAAAAAGGGATATTGTCCCGGAAATAGAAGCCTGTCTTGAAACCCTTGATACGGACACGTGCGAATGTGAAATAGCCTTTTTCGGCGGAAGCTTTACGGGAATCCCCGGAGAGGATATGATAAGGTTACTTGAAACAGCATACGGCTATTTGAAATCGGGAAAGGTTCGGTCAATAAGACTTTCCACAAGACCGGACTACATAGACGGTGAAATACTAGATATACTTGAAAGCTACGGTGTGCGCCACATAGAGCTTGGTATACAGAGTATGGATAACAGTGTACTCTTTGCAAGCGGCAGAGGGCATACCGCCGAAGATACCGAAAAAGCCTGCAAAATGATAACCGACAGAGGTTTTAGGCTTACGGGGCAAATGATGACGGGACTTCCCGGTGCGACACTTCAAAGTGAGATTGAAACCGCAAAAAAAATATGCGAAATGGGTGCGGAAAGTGCAAGAATATATCCCACGGTAGTGTTCTGCGGCACCGAACTTTGCAACATGGCAAAAAAGGGAGACTACATCCCTTTGACAAATGAACAGGCAGCGGAAAGATCTGCAAAAGTATATAAAGTATTTTCTGATAACGGTGTAAAGCTCCTGCGTATAGGACTTCAATCGGGAGAGGGACTTTCCGATGACAACGTATACGGCGGAGCAAGCCACAGTGCAATTGGCGAGATGACGGTTGCAAGATACTATCTCGACATAATTCTCGAAAAATGCCGCGAGCTTTTGCGAAACAAAAAAATTGACAGCAAATCAAAAACAGTGCTTACCGTTTTTTGTGCCGAGGGTGAGACATCAAAGGTCTCGGGACAGAAAAGAGTAAACAAGGAGAAAATCTCGGAATTCTTCAAAAAAGAGGGAATTGAGATTTTGAAAATAAAGATAAAAGAAAGCAAGGAAATCCAAAGGAACAAAGTAAAAATCCAAACAGAATCTATAAAAAAGCGAGGTGAATGACAGTTGTATTTAAAGGCCCTTGAAATGAGAGGCTTCAAATCCTTTCCGGACAAAACAAGAATGGAGTTTGGCAAAGGCATTACGGCTGTCGTTGGCCCAAACGGAAGTGGAAAATCCAACATTTCGGATGCGGTGAGATGGGTACTCGGTGAAATGTCGCCCAAGTCCCTGCGAGGCTCCAAAATGGAGGACGTAATCTTCAGCGGAACGGCTAAACGAAGTCCTACCGGCTATTGTGAGGTATCCCTTATAATGGACAACCGAGGACGTGAGCTTTCCGTTGATACGGATGAAGTGAAAATAACAAGAAAATATTTCCGTTCGGGAGACAGCGAATACAGAATCAACGAAAAGACCTCAAGGCTCAAGGATATATACGAGCTGTTCCTCAACACCGGTATAGGAAGAGAGGGATATTCCGTTGTCGGACAGGGTAAGATAGCTGAGGTTATCTCCCAGAAAAGCGATGAGCGACGTCATATATTTGAAGAAGCCGCAGGTATATCCAAATTCAGGTACAGAAAAAACGATGCGAGTAAAAAGCTTGCGGAAACAGACACAAACCTTATAAGAGTTACCGACATTGCAAATGAAATAGGTTCAAGAATCGGCACACTTGAAAAGGAAGCTGAAAACGCAAAGAAATACATAGTACTTGCAGACAGAAAGAAGGAGCTCGAAGTCGCCATCTGGTTTGACAAAATAACAAAGGCGGCAATAGAGAGCGAAAAATACGAAGCAAGAACCGCCGAAGCAAAGAAAAACTACGAGGCCAAGGAACAGGAACTTGCGGAAGCTGAAAAACGTACCGAAGAAGTCTCCGAACAGCGTCAGGCAGCGATAATCGAAGCGGAGTCCATCCGAGAAGAGCTGTCGGGGCTTGAAGCGGGAAAAGCAAATCTCGAATCTCTGCGATCCCTTTCCCAAAACGACATTGCCCACCATGAGGCAACAAGACAGGCACTTGCCCGTGAGATAAAGCAGCTGACCGTGGAAACCATCCCCAATCTCGAAAAAGAGCTTGACGAAGCGAAAGCCAACGAAGAAAAGGGAAGACTTGATTCGGAAAACGCACAGCTTCAGAAGCAGAACGCCGAAAAGCAGCTCTCGGACAAAAGACAGGAGCTTTCGGTGAAAGTATCGGAATACGACGAAGCCTCCGCAAAGCTCAGAAGTGCAGAAGAAAAGCTCACCAACGCAAAAATCAGCAAAGCAGCGGCAGAAAATGCGGCAAAGTCCGAATCCGACAAGAGAAGCTTTATAGACGGCGAGATTGCCAAAGCCGAAGAAGAAAAGAAACAGGCAGAGCTTCTTCTCAAAGTCGCAAAGGACAGAAAAGTCAAGATCGAAGCCGAAAAAGCGGAAATATCCGCAGAGCTTGCCCAGGAACTGCGTGAATTTGACCAGGCAAACGCAAGACACGACATGAAGCTGCGTGAACGTAATGAGCAGAACGCACTTCTCGCCTCGGATGTCCACAGAAAAGAAATGCTGGAACGCATGGACAGACTCCTTGAGGGCTATCCGGGAAGCGTAAAGGCTGTTGTCAACGAAGCCTCCCTTTCCGGCATTTGCGGTCCCGTTTCAAGGCTTATCACAGCAAAGCAGGAGTACGTTACCGCAATAGAAACCTCTCTAGGTGCGGCAGTATCAAATATCGTAACCGAAGACGAACAGGCAGCAAAGAATGCCATTCGATTCCTCAAAGAACAAAGTGCCGGACGAGCAACCTTCCTACCGTTGACCTCCATAAGAGCTAACGTACTCTCACAACCGGGGCTTTCGGGCGAAAGAGGCTATATCGGCATAGCAAGCGACCTTGTTTCCTATGAACCCAAATACGATATTGTAGCACAGTACTTGCTCGGAAGAACAGCAGTTGCGGATAACATTGACAACGCATCAAATATCGCAAGAAAATACGGCTACAAATTCAGAATAGTAACCCTTGACGGTCAGCTCATAAACGCAGGAGGCTCATATACGGGCGGTTCTGCGGCAAAGGGCTCGGGCATCATGTCAAGAGGTGCAGACATAGAAAAGCTTGAACTGAGAATAAAGAAAACTCAGGAGCAGATAGAAAAGCTCACCGAAGAACTCAAGGAATCCCTTGAAGAAAGGGAAGAAGCACAGAGCTTCATAGAGGGACTTCGCAACGACCTTTCAAACACCGACAGCGCACTTTACAAAAACGAGGGCGACATAAAGCTGTACACGGAAAAAATCGCAGCCTGCGACGAAAGAATAACAAAAACAAAGGCACAGCTTGACGAATATACCGACGGCGTAATATCCGAAAGAATGCAAAAACTGACTCTTGAAACAGAGAACGCCGAAAAGGAAAAGTCCGAAGCCGCAGAATTCCTCGCACTCTCACAAAAAGCAAGAGAGGATGCCGAGGACAATGTGTCAAATGCGGAAAAAGAACTTTCCGAACTGAGTCTTGCTGCACTTGCAAAGGAAAAGGATTATCTCGTATTCGTGGATAAGACCAAAGCTGCAAGTGAAAAGTTGGAGGAAGCAAATACAAAGCTTACAGTAACACGCGGTGAGGACAACGAGCTTGCAAAGAAGCTTTCCGATGCGATGAGCCTTGTCGAGGGCGGTGACGAAAAGATAGCGGAAGCGGAAAAGAACATCGCCGACTGCAAGAAACGTCTTGAAGCGAAAATCGCCGAGGGTAACGACCTTGAACGCAGGCTCACCGAAATAAGAAACCGTGAGCGTGAGCTTATGAATGACAAGGAAGTCTTTGTCAAGGAGCTTACAAGATGCGAAAATATCCTTCAGAACAGCCGTGAAACCTACGATACACTCACAGCAAAGCTGTTCGAGGAATACGAGCTGACCTATTCGGAAGCAAGAGCCATGAATCTTCCCGAACCCAAAGCGGAATTTAATACAGAGCTCGCATCGGTTAAGGCAAAGATCAGAGCTTTGGGTTCTGTCAATGTAAACGCTGTTGAAGAATACAAGGAAACCAAGGAACGCTACGACTTCATGACCGCACAGATAGATGACCTTAACGAGTCAAAGAAGAGCCTTGAAAGCATAATTTCAAGACTTGAAAAGGACATGAAGGTAATGTTCGGTGCGGCAATGGAAAAGATAAACGAAAGCTTTAAAGAGGTATTCGTAGAACTGTTCGGCGGCGGAAGTGCAGAGATTGTCATTACCGAACCTGATAACATCCTTGAAAGCGGTATCGAAATCAATATCCAGCCACCCGGAAAAATGGTCAAGAGCCTTTCACTTCTCTCCGGAGGCGAGCAGGCATTTACGGCGATTGCACTCTACTTTGCAATACTAAAAGTAAATCCCGCACCGTTCTATATCTTTGATGAGATTGAAGCTGCACTCGACGATGTAAACGTAGCACGCTTCGGCAAATATCTAAGACGTAACAGCAAGAGCACCCAGTTCATCGTCATCACTCACAGACGAGGCACAATGGAATCTGCAGATACACTCTACGGCGTAACAATGCAGGAAAAGGGCGTTTCCAACTTCCTTAAAGTCAATATCGAGGACGTGGAGAAGAAGACGGGTATTAAGCTTGCGGAACGCTGAGAAGAAATGCACAATTCACAATTGGTAACTTCTAAAAACTCATTTTTTCAAAGTGGACAGGAGATTAATAATGCGTAATGCATAATGCATAATTGATGTTGGAAACTTCGTTTCCTTCAAATTAATGAAATCTTAAAAAGATACAATTTTACAATCAACCTGAGATTTTTGCGAGCATTTGTATCAGCTCTAAATTTTGATCAAATCATTTCGCACTCCGCATTTCGCATTCCGCACTTAGCTTCGATAAAATTTGCAGTTTTAGTCAGTTGAAATCTCCATTGAATAAAAACAAACCAAAAGACCTCAAAAGAGGCACAGCAATAACGGGTACGCCAAAAAGCCACCCCCGGAGCCGGAGCAAAGCGAGGGCGGAGTATTCAAGTTCTTTGCGGAGCTTTTTTCTAGACCGCTTGCGGTCTGCATAAGCGACTCGCCGAAGGCCCCACGTAAAAAAGTACGAAAAGGAGACACATCATGGGAATTAAAGTAGTAAAATTTGGCGGAAGCAGTCTTGCGGATGCAAATCAGTTTAAAAAGGTTGCAAACATAATAAAGGCGGATGAAGACAGAAAATATGTTGTACCGTCAGCCCCTGGAAAGAGATTCAAAGAGGACGACAAAGTAACAGATCTTCTCTACAAGAGCTTTGAGAATGCCGGCAAGCCTGAGTTTGAAGAGGTTTTCGGCAAAATTCGTGAGAGATACAGCAGTATTGTCAAGGACCTCGGAATCGAGCTTGACCTTGATGCGGAGCTCAAGGATATTGAGACCTGTATTCTCAACAAGGCAGGCAGAGACTTTGCCGCAAGCCGCGGTGAATACCTCAATGCAAAGATTCTTTCAAAGTATCTCGGATATGAATTTATTGATGCTGCAGAGGTAGTGTTCTTCAATGATGACGGAACTCTTGACTCTGAAAAGACAAATACGGTTCTCTCCGAAAGACTTGAAAACGTTCCGAGAGCAGTAATACCGGGCTTCTACGGCTCAATGCCCAACCACACAATAAAGACATTCTCAAGAGGTGGCTCCGACATCTCCGGTGCCATTGTTGCAAGAGCTGCACAGGCAGATGTCTATGAAAACTGGACAGACGTATCAGGTTTCCTTATAGCAGACCCCAGAATAGTTGAAAACCCCGCGCCTATCGAGCTTATTACATACAGGGAGCTTCGTGAGCTTTCCTACATGGGGGCAACGGTTCTTCACGAGGATTCAATATTCCCTGTTAAGGTTGCGGGTATTCCGATAGAAATCAAGAACACCAACGCTCCCGGGGATAAGGGTACAAGAATTGTTGCGGCTTGCCGTGATACAAATAAGGATATGGAGAATGTTATTACAGGTATAGCAGGCAAAAAAGGCTTCTCTGTTGTTACCCTTGAAAAGGATATGATGAACGAAGAAGTAGGCTTCGGCAAGAGAGTACTTGAGGTTCTTGCAAAATACAACCTCTGCTTCGAGCATCTCCCCTCAGGCATTGACACAATGGGACTTGTCCTTGACGGCGAAAAGCTTCTGGGCTTTGAGGATGACCTTATAGCAGACCTCTTTGCGGCAACCGCCTCCGACAGCATCAATATCGAAAACAATATCTCCCTTGTAGCAGTCGTAGGAAGAAAAATGAGAAATGCTCAGGGTACTGCCGCAAGAGTATTCAACTCCCTTGCTAAAGCAGGCATCAACATTCGTCTTATAGACCAGGGCTCAAGTGAGCTTAACATTATCATAGGTGTTGATACAAAGGACTTCGAGGGAGCTATCCGTGCGATCTATGCGGAGTTTGTAAAGTAATTTTTTGAAAATGATATAGGTTAAGTGCGTACTTTCCGTTTTGTGGGGTACGCACTTTTTTGTGCCTGCGGTGAAATCTAAAATGTAAAATGCAGAATTATGTTTGTACACCCACACACAGAAATGATCATTATTCATCATTGATTCAGTTTGTGTGCCCACGGAGCATTGTGTGGATTGTGATTGTTGAGATGCCTGCACCCTCTCCGTCAGCTTCGCTGCCACCTCTCCCAAAGGGCGAGGCATGGTTTGTGCACCCACGGAGCGTTGTGCGGTATTGTGATTGCTGTGCGATGCCTGCACCCTCTCCGTCAGCTTCGCTGCCACCTCTCCCAAAGGGCGAGGCATGGTTTGTGCACCTGCGGAGCGTTGTACGGTATGTGATTGCTGAGATGTCTGCCACGGCGTGCCC
>JAZUOO010000004.1:0-28896 GCA_045604705.1 Eubacteriales bacterium | reverse complement strand
AGTGCCATGTAGTCACCGCCGAAGTAGTCCTCGCAGATTTTGTCAAGCACTTTTACGGACAGGTCAAGCGGAAGAAATTCGCCGTCGGGAGTTTTGAAGTAATGGTTTGAACCTATTACATAATCGTAGTCGTCCGTGGGTTCTTCGCTGTAATAGTCCTTTTCAACTCCGCAGAGAACCTGTATTTTGTCCGCATACTTTTTTTTAAGCTCTGCGATAACCGATTTATATTCCGGAATTCTTTCCTTTGCTATACAGCAATCAAGGTCAAAGGGCACATATGAATGTACGCAGAAGCCGATACAGAAAAGTCCCTTTTCAATTGCCGAAGCAACATATTCCTCAGGCTCACACGCTCCGTCGCAAAAGTTTGTATGGATATGCAAATCACGCATAATCATTTTGTCATTTTCTCCTGCTTAACCTTGTGGTCAATAACGTGACGGGAACTTAGCTCACGGTGAATATCTTCAAGAGAAATGCCCATTTCAACCATAAGCACCATTACATGATATGCAAGGTCTGCAATTTCGTAAATTGTTTCTTTCTTATCCTCGGCTTTTGCGGCGATGATAACCTCGGTGCTCTCCTCACCTACCTTTTTAAGTATCTTGTCGAGTCCCTTTTCAAAAAGATATGTGGTATATGAGCCCTCTTTCTTTTCGATTTTTCTGCCCTTTATAAGCTCAAGAAGTCCCTCGTAGGAAAATTCGGTAAGAGTTTCGCTCTGTGCAATTCTCTTTGTAAAGCAGGAATCCGTACCCGTATGACAAGCAGGGCCGTCCTTTTCCACCATAACAACAAGTGCATCGCTGTCGCAGTCGGCGGTAATGGAAACTATATGCTGAACATTTCCGCTGTGCTCACCTTTCAGCCAAAGCTCGCTGCGACTTCTTGACCAGAAACAAGTCAACTCCTTTTCAAGGGAAATTCCGAGGCTTTCTTTGTTCATATAAGCAAGTGTCAATACCTTTTTTGTGATAGCATCAACAACTATCGCAGGAATAAGTCCCTTTTCGTCAAATTTTAAATCTTCTATTTTGAAATTAGTAATCATTATCGTCTACCTCATATTAAAATATTGAAGATTTGCATAGCAAATCAACCTAAATTGTGCATTGCAAATCACATTCTCACCGGAATATTGTTCTTCTTCAGCTCCGCTTTAAGGTCGGAAATCTTCACTTCCCCAAAGTGGAAAATAGATGCCGCAAGTCCCGCATCAACTTTGGGAAGCGCCTTGAAAAGCTGTATAAAATCGGAAATCTTTCCCGCACCGCCGGATGCAATTACGGGAACGTCAACCACATTACATACAGCCTCAAGCATTTCAAGGTCAAAGCCGCCCTTTACGCCGTCCGTGTCAATGGAATTTAGTACAACCTCGCCTGCACCGTTGTCTACACAGCGTTTTATCCAGGAGATTGCTTCCATGCCGGTGTTTTCTCTGCCGCCCTTGGCAAATACTCTGAAAACGCCGTCAACTCTCTTTACATCTGCGGAAATTACGACACACTGGTCTCCGTATCTCTTTGCAGCCTCGTATATAAGATTGGGATTTCTTATAGCTCCCGAGTTTACACTGACCTTGTCCGCACCGCATTTCAATACTCTGTCAAAATCATCTAGCGTATTGATGCCACCGCCGACAGTCAAAGGAATAAACACCGAGCGTGCCGCCTCGCAGAGAATGTCCGTAAAAATCGCACGTCCTTCTGCCGATGCCGTAATATCATAAAACACAAGCTCATCCGCACCGCAGTCGCTGTAGTATTTTGCAAGCTCTACGGGAGAAGAAACATCGGAAAGTCCCTCAAAGTTTACTCCCTTTACCACCCTGCCGCCTCTAACATCAAGACAGGGAATTATTCTTTTTGTTATCATTTTGCCGCCTCCACCGCTTCACGGATATTTATTGCACCCGTGTAGTAAGCCTTACCTATTATTGCACCGTAAATATCAAGTGCACGAAGCTTTTTAATATCCTCCATCGAGGAAACACCGCCGGATGCAATGATATTCATTCCGAAACGACTTGACAATTCCCTATACAGCTCATGGTTTGTGCCCATCATTGCACCGTCCTTTGAAATGTCCGTACAAATAAGCGTTGAAATACCGATATTTTGCATTTTCTCACAGAACTCAAAGCATTCATAGCCACTCTTTTCCGTCCAGCCCTTGATAGCCACATAACCGTCCTTAATATCAACGCCGACAGCAATTTTGTCACCGTACTTCTTTGCAGCCTCCAAAAGAAAGACTTCATCCGTCACCGCCGCAGTACCGAGAATAACTCTTGACACACCTGCGTTTATGTATTTTTCAATAACTTCAAGACTTCTTATACCGCCGCCAACCTCGGCACGAAGTCCTGTTGTGGTTACTATCTTTTTTATCGTTTCAATATTAGGCGTTCCGCCGGTTTTTGCCCCCTCAAGGTCGACAATGTGAATCCACTCGGCACCGTTTTTCTCAAAATCCTCGGCTATTTCCCAAGGTCTTTCGCTGTAGACGGTAACCTCGTTGTAGTCACCTTTGAAGAGCCTCACAGCTTTGCCGCCAAGTAGATCTATTGCTGGAAAAATTAACATACAGCCTCCGATTATTTAAAATTCACAATTCGCAATGCACAATTCACAATTTTGGAGAATTTGCTTTGCAAATTTTCATTTTATTTTACCCGCTTTGCGGAATATGAATTACTCTCTCTTCCGTAAATCCAAATACTCATAATATCATACAAAGGTGGATTCCAATTCAACGCTCCGCAATTTACAATCAATTGAATGTTTCGAAGAAACCAACCTCGATTACGCATTATGCATTATGCATTAATTATCTTAAAGCTCACAAAAGCCCCGAAGTATCTCAAGTCCCACGTCTCCACTCTTTTCCGGGTGGAACTGACAGCCAAACACATTATCACGTTCAACCGCAGCACATAAATTTTCGCCGTATTCGGTGTAAGCTATAACATCTTCGTCACAGTCTGTTGCATAGAAAGAGTGAACAAAATATACAAAGTCGCCGTTTTTTATGAATCTTAACAGCTTGCTTTCTTTGCTTGTAAAATCAAGTGCGTTCCATCCGATATGAGGAATTTTGAGATCTTCCGGAATAACACCTTTCATCGGAACAACCGAGCCTTTGAGAAGTCCCAATCCCTCATGCTCGCCGTATTCAAAGCTCCTTTCAAAAAGAAGCTGCATTCCGAGGCAGATGCCCATAACGGGCTTGCCCTCTTTTGCTTCAGAAACAACGACATCACCGAGTCCCGTTTCCCTCAGCTTTTCTGCTGCATCTCCGAATGCACCAACGCCCGGAAGAATTATCTTATCGGCACTTCGGATAAGTGCTTCATCACCTGTAACCGTAACACTAACGCCAATCTTGGCAAATGACGATTCAAGCGAGAACAGATTTCCCACGCCGTAATCTACAATTGCTATCATTATCAAAGTACTCCTTTTGTTGAGGGAATCTCATCGGCAAAGTCCCTGTCAATACTGCAAGCCGCACGAAGCGCACGTGCAACCGACTTGAACGCTCCCTCAATTATGTGGTGTGAATTTGTTCCCGCCATCTGCTTTATGTGCAGTGTGCAAAGAGCGTTGCGTGTAAAGCCAAGCCAGAATTCCTCGCAAAGCTCCGTATCAAAATCGCCGACCTTTTCGGTGGGAATCTCAAGACCGTAAATGAGACAGCTTCTGCCGGAAAGGTCAACAGCAGAAAGTATAAGTGCCTCATCCATGGGAAGAAGCATACTGCCGTAGCGGACAATTCCTCTCTTTTCACCGAGAGCTTCATCAAAAGCCTTACCAAGACAAATTCCGATGTCCTCTACAGTGTGATGATAGTCAACATAGGTATCACCATCGCACTTAACTGTTAGATCAAACTTTCCGTGTTTAGCAAAGAGCGTCAACATATGGTCAAGAAAACCGCAACCTGTCGCTATTTCACTCTTACCTGTGCCGTCAATATTCAGTTTCAACTGTATCTTTGTTTCCGCAGTGTTGCGGACAATCTCGGAGCTTCTCATTATTTTATTCCCTTTCGGTTTTATTAAGAATATTATTTTACTATCTTTTCAAGTGCCGCAATAAGAGCATCCATCTGCTCCCTTGTGCCAACGGTTATTCTGTTGTACTCGCAGATTTTCTCTTTGGTAAAGTGCCGGACAAGAATCCCCGCGCCTTTCAGCTTTTCGTAAATGAGCTGTCCCGAAACATTCGGGTGCTTTGCGAAAATAAAGTTTGTACTCGAATCCGTCATTTCAAAACCGAGTCCGAGCAGTTTCTTTGCTGTGTACTCTCTGTTTTTTATTATAGTCTTGCAGTTATTCTCAAAGTACTCCTTATCCTCAAGAGCACCAATCCCTGCCGCCATAGTCATACGGTTGATATTATAGGGATTTGTTGAGTATTTGATAGTGTTCAGATCCTGAATAAGTGCCGCACTTGCAACTCCGAATCCAAGTCTTGCACCTGCCATGGAGCGTGATTTTGAGAATGTGCCCGTCACAAGCAGGTTATCATACTTGTGTACAAGTGGAACACAGCTTTCACCGCCAAAGTCAACATATGCCTCATCAACAACCACAATATTGTCGGGATTTGACCTGATTATCCTTTCAATCTCATTCTTTGAAAGAGCAATGCCCGTGGGAGCGTTGGGATTTGCGATAAATATGGTTTTATTAATGCCGATGTAGTCACTGACATCAACGGTAAAATCATCTTTCAACGGAATTTGGGTATACGGAACATTATTTATCTGTGCAAAAACAGAATAAAAACCGTAGGTAATATCCGCAAACGCCGCCGGATGCTCCGTGTCACAGTACGCCATAAAAGCGAAATTCAATATCTCATCCGAGCCGTTTGTACAAAGAACCTCGGAAAAGTCCACACCGAGAGTTTCTGCAAGCTTCTCTGTAAGATACCGACACTCCGGATCCGAATAAAGCTGAGGCGTTCCTGCCGCCTCCGATGCCGCCTTTACTGCCTTATCTGAGGGCGGAAATGGAGATTCATTGGTATTCAGCTTAATATACTTCATATCCTTCGGCTGTTCACCGGGAGTGTAGGGGATTAAATTGTTGTATTTCTGACTAAAAAATTTGCTCATAGTCTTTCCTTCAATTCTTAATTATCTTCAAGTCTTACCACAGCACTCTTTGCGTGAGCCGTAAGTCCTTCTTTTGTTGCGAAGAACTCAACATCTCTTGCAACCCTTGAAAGTGCATCTTTGGTATAATATGTATACTGTGTTTTCTTAACGAAATCGTCAACGGACAAGGGACTTGAAAACTTCGCCGTACCGCTTGTGGGAAGTGTGTGGTTTGGACCTGCAAAATAGTCGCCCAAAGCTTCGGGACAGTTTCTTCCCATAAAGATTGAACCTGCATGACGGATAGCATCAAGATAGTCGAAAGGATTGTCAACACAAAGTTCAAGATGTTCGGGTGCTATTTCATTTGCAATTTCTATTGCAACATCAAGGGTATCAGCTACTATTATCTTACCGTTGTCGTCAATGGATACTCTCGCAATCTCTTCACGTTCAAGTAACTTCAGCTGTACCTCAATTTCATCCCTTACTTTTTCTGCAAGCTCATAAGAATCTGTTACAAGAACAGCACTTGCCATTTTATCATGCTCCGCCTGCGAAAGAAGATCTGCCGCAACATGACGTGGGTTTGAATTGCCGTCAGCAACAACAAGAATCTCACTTGGACCTGCAATCATATCAATGGAAACAATTCCGTAAACCTGCTTCTTCGCTTCCGCAACAAACGCATTTCCCGGCCCTACAATCTTATCAACCTTAGGCACAGATTCCGTACCGTATGCAAGTGCAGCAACAGCCTGAGCTCCGCCAACCTTGAATATCCTGTCAACACCTGCAACCTTTGCAGCGGCAAGAATAACGGGATTTACCTTACCCTCACGGTTGGGTGGAGTAACTATAACAACCTCACGGCAGCCTGCAATTTTCGCAGGAATGGAATCCATAAGAACCGTAGACGGATACGCCGCAGTACCGCCGGGAACATAAAGCCCTGCTCTGTCAACGGGAATTACTTTCTGACCTATAACGATACCGTTTTCATCGTTAATAATAAAACTGTTTCTTATCTGCTTTTCGTGGAACTTGCGAATGTTTGCCGCCGCTTTTTCGAGTATCTCCAAAAATTTCGGTTCTACAAGAGAAATCGCTTCCTCTATTTCCTCTTCGCTTACAATAAGACTGTCGAGCTTCGCTTTGTCAAATCTTTCACAGTATTCATAAAGTGCCTTGTCGCCGTTTTTGCGAACATTTGCAATTATATCGCTGACGATTCCAGAAACGTCAATTCCGCTTTCACCTCTTGCGAAAATCTCGGAGTTCGGGACTTCGCCGTATTTCAATATTTTTATCATTTTATTTCCGTCCTGTCTTTTTTCTCGGTCAATCAATGCGGAACGACACATAGGTCGTTCCCTACAAGGTTATTCTTTTTTTGCCTTTTCCGCTTTCATCTTCTCAACTTCCACCGAAAGCTTCTTTGCCGCATCTTCTATTCTGTCGTTCTTGAATTTGAAGCTGGTTTTGTTGGCAATGAGTCTTGCACTTATCGGGAAAATTTCCTCGAATACACGCAAGTTGTTTTCCTTGAGCGTGCTTCCGGTTTCAACGATGTCCACGATTACGTCAGACAAATCAAGAATCGGAGCAATCTCAATAGAGCCGTTGAGGTGAATTATATCAATCTCACGCCCGAGGCTTGTATAGTAATTCCTTGCACAATTTGCAAACTTTGTGGCAACTCTCAGTGTTTTCTGAGGATTGTCACGAAAGTCGTTCTTCGCCGCAACCGCCATTCTGCATTTACCTATGTCAAGGTCAAGAAGCTCATATATGTCGGGTTCATATTCAAGCAGAATATCCTTACCCGCAACACCGATGTCTGCTGCGCCTCTTTCAACGTATATCGCAACGTCCGAGGGTTTTACCCAAAAATAACGAACACCCTTTTCCTCATTTTCAAATATCAGCTTTCTTCCGGGCTCATGTATCGCAGGACATTCAAGCCCCGCATTTTCAAACATGGCGTAAACCTTTTCGCCAAGTCTTCCTTTGGGAAGTGCAATATTAAGCATTGTTTTCAAGAATCTCCACTCCCCTCTCTTTAATCTTCAGAAGCTGTCTGTATTTTATGTTTTCGGGAACGGCTTTTTGTGCCATTACGCTCTGACCGTTTATTGAGAAAAGCTTGAGTGCATCACAAAGTGCGGCCATATCCGTTGTATCATCGTAAAGAACAACGGCATCAACATCGTATTCACCCATATCATCCGAAAGACGTTCAAGCATATCGAGATATACAGCAAAACCAATGGCACCGCTTTTTCTTCCCATTTTACTCATAAGTCTGTCGTATCGACCACCGGAGAGAATACCGTTGGGAATGCCGTCAACAAAGCCCTTAAATACTATACCATTGTAATAATTCATATCGCCGACAACGGAAAAATCAATTCTGAACTTGTTTGCAAAGGGAGTTTTCATAATGGCATTGGCGATGCTTTCCAGCTCTTTCATATTCTCATTATCACCAAGGATACCGGAGAGCTTGGGCAGACAATCTGATATGCTTCCGTAAGTACCCACAATATCAAGAAGCATTTTAACGCTATTTTCGTCTGCACCCTCGTTTTTACAAATGGAAGCAATTTCATGCACGGACTTCTCGCCTATGCACTTGACTATCTTTTTCTCCGCATCATGTGAAACCCCGAGAGATGAGAGCACATCCGAAAGAATACCCAAGTGGGAAATATCAAGCACGCAGTTTTCCGAAATGCTCGCAAGGCTTTCCGCTGCAAGAGTGAGAACCTCATAAACGCAGTATGAATCAATATCCCCAATACATTCAAGACCGACCTGCATAATCTCTTTAAACTGATGGCTTCCCTTTGAAACTCTGTATACGTTTTCGTTGTAGTAAACCTTTTCGATAACCCCCGGAGTATCCTTGCCGTTCTTAATTATGGAAAGCGTAACATCGGGCTTTAGTGCAAGCAGCTTTCCGTTGGTATCGGTAAATGTAATAATGTTATCGGAAACAAGAAAGTCCTTATTTCTTACATAAAGGTCGTATTCCTCAAATTTACTCATCTTATACTGTGAGTAGCCGTATCTGCGGTAAATGGAGCGCAGACCGAAGATGGCTTTTTCGTCGTTCTTAAGAACCGAAATGTCAAAATTCATGGTAAATCCTTTCGGGTATATTTTGCCGTACAACAAGATACCGTATTATATATTATCAAATTTTGTTTTATTGCGTTATCATTTTAACACGCTAAAGCGTTGAAGTCAATATGCAATACCAAAATGTGGATTTTTGCTACAGTTTTGTATTTCTCACATTCTACAAATATAAAATTACATTATATTATACCACAATCAATTGTGTATTTCAATAGTGAAAGGCAAAAAAACAGGTCCATACACAGCAAATTTGCATAGCGTGGATGAATTTATTTTATTCAACTTAGACAAAAATCTCCGTTTTTGATTCCCGCAGAGCTTTTACATTACCAACGAATTTAATAGTTTGAAAACTCACTTCAATTCACTATCCATCGGCGGTCTGACATATGGCAAGACTTACTTATCCTTTGCAACGAATAAAGCAAAGCTCTTTTTCGTCTCATTTAAGGGAACTCTGTTCGTACTACCCGGGTAATTGGGCTTAAGATACTGCAATGAATCATTCTCCCCAAAAGCATACGGGACGGATTTCAAAGGTTTCCGATTCCTTATCGGAGTCATGGGGGAATTTCGCCATTGTCAAATACCCGCAACACTCCCCCGCGCTTACTCATCAACCGCACCTACGATTTATCTGTTAAAGTCATACCATATCCCGCAAAAAAGTCAACAAAAAGTTGCGCCCATCCGCAAAACAGCGAACAAACGCAACATAATTCTTATAGTAACATACCGAAATTTTACCGCTTAAAATCAGAGCTTATTACGCTGAATCTTTCCGCTAACCGTCTTGGGGAGACTTTCCTTAAATTCCACGATTCTCGGGTACTTATATGGTGCGGTCTTTTCCTTGACGTAGTTCTGGATTTCTTTCTTTAGTTCTTCCGTAGGCTCTGTTCCCTTTACGAGAACAATGCTTGCCTTTACTATCTGACCTCTTACCTCATCCGGCACTGCGGATACACCGCATTCGAGGACATAGGGGAGCTCCATGATAACGCTTTCTATTTCAAACGGACCTATGCGGTAGCCTGATGACTTGATAACGTCATCCACACGTCCGACATACCAATAGTAACCGTCTTCATCTCGCCACGCAACGTCGCCTGTGTGGTAATAACCGTCGTACCATACTTCTTTTGTCTTTTCTTCGTCATTGTAGTAGCCTGTGAAAAGTCCGCAGGGTGCGCCATCTTTTACATTGATAACGATTTCGCCGGATTCACTGGTCTTTACCTGATTACCGTCTGCATCGTGGAGCTCAACCTTATAAATAGGTGCGGGCTTACCCATTGAACCTATCTTATGAGGTTTACCGACAAGGTTTCCGACTATCATTGTGCTTTCCGTCTGACCGAATCCCTCTTTAATCTGAAGTCCCGTTGCCTTTTCAAACTGACGGTAAACTTCGGGATTAAGTGCTTCACCCGCTGTTGTCATATGACGAACTGAGGAGAAATCGTATTTACTGATGTCCTGCTTTATCATCATTCGGAGCATTGTGGGAGGTGCGCAGAACGTGGTGATATGATGCTCTGCAAACATGGGGAGAATGTCTGCGGCGTCAAATCTGTCAAAGTCGTATACGAATGTTGCCGCCTCGCACAGCCACTGACCATAGAGCTTACCCCACATTGCCTTTGCCCAGCCTGTATCGGAAATTGTGAAGTGAAGTCCGTCGGGATCTACATTATGCCAATACTTTGCCGTGTGGAAGTGTCCGAGAGGATATGTATAGTTGTGTGTTGCAATCTTGGGATAGCCGGAAGTACCCGATGTAAAGTACATGAGCATTGTGTCCATGCCGCAGGGAGAATCTTCGTTTCTTTCAAAGTGGGTACTGAAACGCTTGAACTCTTCATCAAAGTCACGCCAGCCGTCTTTTTTACCGCCGACAATCATTTTATCTTTGAGTGTGGGGCAAGTTGCGGCTACGTTGTCAATTCTCTGTGCAATTTCGCCGTCTGCGGTACAAACTACTGCGGAAACGCCTGCGGAGTTGAATCTGTATTCGAGGTCGTGCTCCTGGAGCTGGTCAACTGCGGGAATTGCAACTGCACCGAGCTTGTTAAGACCGAGCATTGCTATCCAGAACTGATAGTGACGCTTGAGGATGAGCATTACTCTGTCGCCCTTGACAATACCCAGGGATGCGAAGTAGTTTGCCACCTGAGAGGAGAGCTTTCTCATATCTGTGAATGTAAAACGTCTTACTGTCTTATCCTTGGAGATATGGAGCATTGCAAGCTTTTCCGGCTCACGTTTTGAAAGCTCATCTACAAGGTCAAAAGCAAAGTTGAACTTTTCCTTGTTCTTGAAAGTGATTGACGTGGGTGTTCCCGCATCGTCTTCTACTATATCTATAAACTTGTGGTAGATTCTGTCCTTGGTATCTCTGTGGATATGTCCGATTATGTTTTCGGTGGGGACAATATCCTTTGCGTTGGATTCGGTATCGGCAACCTCGGCTCTGAGAACTATGGCATAGAACTTACAGTCCTTACCTCCGACTGCGATCATTCCGTGAGGGGTATCAGAGTCGTAGTAGATGGTGTCGCCGGGGCCGAGTACTTCCTTGTGATCGCCGACCTGTACCATGAGGTTACCCTCTATTACAATATCACATTCCTGTCCCTCGTGGGTTGTAAGCTCGATGTCTTTATTCTGTGCTTCTTCATCGTAGGAGCTTACAACGAAAAGGGGTTCTGCGATTCTGTTTTTGAATGCGTATGCGAGGTTATGATATACCATGCCGTGAGCCTTGGCGATCTGCTGACCTGTACCTGCTCTTGTTACGGTATAGGATTTAAGATTCGGGCTGTAACCCTCGATAATATCGGTTACGTTTACTTTAAGAGCTGCGGCACATCTATAGATGAATGCAAAGTTAAGATCCGACTCACCGTTTTCGCACTTTATATATTCTTCTACAGTGACGTCTGTCTTCCCGGCCATTTCCTCGGGTGTAAGGTTTTCGATTTCACGAAGTTCACGGATACGTAGAGCCATTTCGCGAATTTTCAAGTTGATGTCGTTGAAGTTTTCCATTTGACCTCTCCATTCTGAGTGTTATTTACTTTTTGGCGGCAAATAAAAAACCCGCCTCAAAGTATGGATTTTACCTTTGAGACGAGTGTAGATTTCACCCGCGGTACCACTCAAATTGCGATAACTATCGCCTCTTTCGGGGCCTTTACCCCTACCAGCACTTACGCAGCATACTCGGAGGGGTCTACTTACTTTTGCTCTTTTTACAAATGCTTTCTTCCCTCGGCTCGGAAGCTACAAACATATCCGCATTGCCTTATGGCTTGCACCGACCGCCACTTCTCTTGAAGGTTTTATACGGTATGCACTCTTCGTCAAAGCCTTTATACATCGTACATTATAGCATACGGTTTTTGATATGTCAAGAGGGTATGGATAAGTTTTCAATTTTTTTAAATTTCAAAAACAACGCCCTATAAAATTGATATGCACCCCAAAAGTTAGACACTTATGGAAGTGCATATCAAAGCAGGTTCCTGCATAATATTATTTATTCATCAGCTCAAGCAAGTCATTGATTCTTGCTTTGGAATTTGCGGACATTATTCCGTTGCAGAAAAGAACATCGGTTATTCCGTATTGAGTAATAAAATTGACGGAGTTCAAGGGAAAGTATCTAATATCCGCAACGTGGATTTCTTCAAAATGCGGAGCAAGAAGTCCTATGAGGGGGTTGCCGAAGGATTCCTTGAATATCATCAGTTTTTTGCCGTTGGTATTTTCCGTTTTTATGTGTACATACGGAAAATCACCGCCCATGAATGAAAGATAGCCGTTGGATGTTCCGCGAACTGATTTGTAGTAGAGCTTGCCCTTTGAGGTTGATGATAAATTATCGGTGGAATACCTTGTGACGGTGCAGGGGATGTCTATCATGAAATATTCCACGTAATCCGGGTTATTTGCAAGTGCCTGTTCCCTGCCCGATGCACTGTAGAAAGTTCCAAGGAACGGCTCTATAACGCCCTTTTCGTAGTCTTCCGACGGTACCGGGGTTATCCCTGCAGTTTCGCAAAATTCGGCGTATGCACAGTATGCACCTCTTATCGTCCAGTGGTGGTCGGTTCTGAAATAGAGATATTCGCCGTTATTGTATGCCGCTTGAAGCTTAGCGTATGGATCTACGAATATTACACGTGCATCAAGGTTGTTTCCTATGTGGTCAAGGATGGGTTTCTGGTCATTGGATACACTTCTGTCGGCACCGGTGAGTCCGAATTCGGGATGGGTTGGAATTACCAATGTATAGATGTTTATGTTTTCGGGGATATATTTTGCGTAGGTGTTTATTACATTAATATAGTCGTTGGAGGACTTAATGTTTCCTCTGAAATATTCGTATGCAGTATCGCCTATGATGTAGATTGTATCACGCTTATCACCTTTGAGCACTCCGCTTTCCGGTTGTTTCTCAGGGGATTCTGACGGCTTGTTATCTGTCGCGGGAACTTGGCTTGGTGTGTTGGTTTGTACAGAGGAAGATGTTGTATCCGAATTTGTAGCTTGTACTTCCGGAGCTTTTTCTGATTCGTCTGCTGCCGATTCTAAGGTTTCAGCCTCCTGTGATTCCGTTGCGACTGGAGTTTCGGTTTCTTCGGAATTTGGGGTCTGATAAGTCATATTTTCGTTTTTCTCAGGTGATTCGGCAGGTATTTGTACGTTTACAGTGTCAAGTCCCGGGATCAGTATTTGCGGTGCATTACTGAATTTTTCCTCATTTACGATAATCTCCATTTCACCGTCGGAATATATGTCATTGTCGCCGTGGATAACCTGTTTTGCGTCTTTGATGAATGCCCTTATGCCCCTGAACCGTTTGAGTGTAGTTGCACCTTTAACCATTTCCTCTCGCATCGGGAAGTTATCCGAGAAGAATTTATCAAAATTTTCAGCGTAGCTTCCGTCGGCAATGGCAGAAAGAGTCGGCTCGGGAGCTTCTTGGAGATTTCTCTTTTCGTATTCGGAATAGCGGGGACCGCCATTACCTGTCATGTGGAACACGGAGAAGATTCCCCCCATGATAAGAGTTAAGGCAAAGACGGCACACAGCACAGTATTTACTGCTGTTCTCGCTTTGTTTTCCTTTTCGGATGTTTTATCGGATTCCGATTTTATGTTTGTGTTATTACCGTATGTGGGTTCGGGAATCGGCACGGCGGGTTGCCGAGCATATTTCCGTTCTCCTGTCATTCCTTTAATGTATGGAGACTGGAAGTTGTCGCTTTGGAACTTCTTTTCCGTTGCAACGATACGCTGTTCCGACTTTGTTTGGGTATCCATGTCGGTATCCTCACCGCATCGGAGCTGAGTGGGATGCATATCCAGAATTGCCCCGCCTGTGTTTCTGCGGGGACATTTGCCGTTGTTATTCATTTTTTTTGGTTATCCTTTTAAAGAAGATTTTGTTCTTTTGTCTTTTTATATGCTTGTTTTGATGATGCTGCGTAGTTTATACTCCCACATCGCAGTTTCCCGTGATTATTTCTTTTCTCTTTATTCTGCAGGCATCCTTTTCCGAGATTATACCTGCATCTATCATTGCACGGACAAGGAGTTCGGGGTTAAGGTAGCTGTCCGCACGGGCATCAAGGATGGTGTAGATAATCGTCTCACCGTCATTCTCACAGATACGGATGTTCCGAATCTGACCCGAGATGACTACCTGCTTTTCGCCGCTTTTTGTCTTTTTAAGCACCGAAATTTCTCCGGCAAAGAGTTTTATAAGTTTATCGGCAATCGAGATTTTACCGATATATATTTCGTAGCTTGCACTTGTTATATCTTTGAGCTTCGATTCGGCAATTTCCACTTTTTTTATGGTGATATGTGGCGGCATTTGTTTCCCGAGAAGCTCACCGAATCTTTCCGCAGTCATTCCTTCATCCGCAACGCCGATGTCAACCATTTCATTTTCACCCTCCATTCCGACTGAGAGAGGAAGTGCGAAAACTATCTTCGGATGGGGATTGAAGCCCTCGGAGAATCGGAGCTTTATATCAGCTCTGTTAAGGGCACGGATGAATGCGTGGTTAAGGTCAAGATGGGATATATATACCGAGACATCGTCCTTGGAGAATGTTACTCTGAAATTTGGCATGACGGTATCCTTTCATTTTTGATATACTCATACATTATGTATTATAGCACGGGTTTTGTCGAAAATGGTTACTAACATTTAAACGAATAAAGAAATTTGTTATATTTGCAAGGGAAGTTTTTCTGTTGCTATTTTCCGGAAACTTCTTGACAAAACGATTGCAAAGTATTAAAATAAGTAAAATACAACTTTTCCAAAGAAAGGCGAAAAAATGACACCTTACAATTACACACTGCTTTGTGATTTTTATGAACTGACCATGGCTAACGGCTATTTTCTCTCCGGTAAGGGAGATGAGATTGCCTATTTCGATGTTTTCTTCAGAAAAATTCCCGACGGCGGAGGTTTTGCAATTGCCGCGGGACTTGAGCAGATTATTGACTATATTAAAAATCTTAAGTTTACCGATGAGGATATTGCGTTTCTTCGCTCCAAGAATATTTTCAGCGATGACTTTCTTGAATACCTCAAGGGCTTTAAGTTTACGGGCGACATATGGGCTGTTCCCGAGGGTACTCCCATATTCCCGAACGAACCTATACTTACGGTGCGTGCTCCGGCAATTCAGGCACAGTTTATTGAAACCTATGTGCTGCTTTGTGTAAATCATCAGTCGCTTATTGCAACAAAAGCTAACAGAATAGTGAGAGCAGCGCAAGGAAGAGCTGTTGCGGAATTTGGTTCAAGACGCGCCCAGGGGGCGGACGGTGCGATGCTTGGTGCGAGAGCTGCTTATATCGGCGGATGCGGTTCTACTGCTTGCACAATTTCCGACAGGGAATTCGGTGTGCCTGCTTCAGGTACCATGGCACATTCGTGGGTTCAGATGTTTGACAATGAATATGATGCTTTTAAGACATACTGCGAGGTATACCCCAATAATGCGACTCTTCTTATTGATACCTATGATGTTATCGGAAGCGGCGTTCCCAATGCAATACGTGCTTTTAAGGAAGTGCTTATTCCCAAGGGGGTAAAATCCTTTGGGGTAAGACTTGATTCCGGTGACATTACTTATCTTACAAAGAAGATCAGAAAGATGCTGGATGATGCGGGGCTCCCACAGTGCAGGATTATTGTTTCAAACTCCCTTGATGAGATTATTATAAGAGATATTATACATCAGGGAGCACAGGTTGACGCATTCGGTGTCGGCGAGAGACTTATTACCGCTAAGAGCGATCCTGTTTTCGGCGGGGTTTACAAGTTGGTTGCAAAGGAAGATGCAGACGGAATCATTCAGCCGAAAATAAAGATTTCGGAAAATGCCATAAAGATTACAAATCCCCACTTCAAGAAACTTTATAGGATTTATGACAAAAACAGTAATGAAGCGGTTGCGGATATGCTTTGTGTTCACGATGAGGTTATTGACGATTCAAAGCCGCTTGAGATATTCGATCCCGACAATACATGGAAGCGCAAGACTCTTACAAATTTCTATGCAAAGGAAATGCTCGTACAGATATTCAGGAACGGAGAATGTGTTTATAACAGTCCCTCCCTCTCCGAGACAAGGGATTACTGTGCGGACAGAGTTGATCATCTTTGGGATGAAGTTAAGAGGTTTGAAAATCCACATAAGTTCTATGTTGACCTTTCGGCAAAGCTTTGGGACATTAAGATGAAGCTTCTTTCGGAAAAGAGGGATAATAAATAAAAATTATGCCGTCCTCTGCCGCCCATACACCCTTTTTATTTCAAAAATTCAAGGACACAGTCAATCTTGAACTGCGTCCTTTTGTGTTTTATTCTTCTACCGTAACAGATTCGATCTTCTGGTCATAAAGGGGCTTGTCGCTGAAGTTTGTCTTTGTGTTAGCAATCTCATCAAGAACGTCAAAGCCCTCTGTCATTTTACCGAATGCAGCATATTGACCGTCGAGATGTGGAGCATCCTCGTGCATGATAAAAAACTGTGAACCTGCGGAGTTGGGTGCATTAGTTCTTGCCATGGATATTACGCCTCTTGTGTGCTTAAGGTCGTTCTTTACACCGTTGGAGGAGAACTCACCCTTGATTGTGTAGCCGGGACCGCCCATACCTGTTCCCTCGGGACAGCCACCCTGAATCATGAAGCCCGCTATTACCCTGTGGAATATAAGTCCGTTGTAGAAACCCTTGTCCGCAAGAGTCTTGAAATTCTCGCAGGTAATTGGAGCCTTTTCGGGGTAAAGCTCAAGTATCATTACTCCGCCATTTTCCATTGTTATTGTTGCTTTCATATAAAATGGTCCTTCCTGTTAAAGATTTACATTTTTGTTCTTCCCATAAATAGGAACAATTATTAGTTTACACCTTAATCTTTATAAAACTTTGACCACATTGTAATTTTTCCGTCACAGCTTTCTGCATTTATTGCGATTTTTCGGATGGAATTTCCCCAAATATCTATGAGTATTACGTCATCAAAGATTATCTCTGAGCTTCCACATCGCGTTTTTCCGAGCACTCGGCACGTATTTTGGGGAATTGGAGATTAGACAGAAACTCATAAAGTACGTACTTGTGTTTCGGAACTTGGTTGTGAGAATGTTTGAGGTTATCCACCGGCACCAATTTCTAAACCTACACGATGTAAATGTTAAATTTCACAAAATTATTTACAATAATGATTTTTTGTGGTATAATACTTAAAAAATTCTTGAGGTTATCTGATGTCAGACATAGTTATTTGTATGCTTAATTCTCAATATATTCACTCAAGTCTTGCACCTTGGTGTATTTTGGCGGGAGTTAAGAAATACTGTGGAAAGAAGTATATAACAAGTGTTATTGAGAGTAATATTAATTATGACATGGTGCGGCTTTGTGAGGAAATTTCGGACGAAAAGCCGTCTGTTGTCGGATTATGTTGTTATATATGGAATATAGATAATGTAAGACTTTTAGGCGAAATGGTGAAGGACAGGCTTCCCGGTTGTACTATTGTTTTGGGTGGTCCCGAGGTTAGCTATAATGCTGAGCAAGTGCTTTCGGAAAATGATGCAGTTGACTTTGTCTTATCCGGTGAAGGCGAGAGGTCTTTTGCGATGCTTTGTGATAAGGTGTTACACGGTAATTTCTCTGGTTTGACGGAAGTTCCCGGAATATGTATGCGTACTGAGGACGGAATTTATGTTTCGGAAGCTAATATAGAAGATGGTCAGCCGGTGTCGCCTTATACGGAGGAGTATTTTGAGGCACTTTCAGGTAAGATAGCTTATATTGAGTCTAGCCGCGGGTGTCCTTTTTCCTGTGCTTTTTGTCTTTCGGGCAGATGCGGAAGTGTGAGATTCTTTGATGTTGAGAGAACCAAAAAGGAAATCCTGAGGCTTGCGAATTCCGGAACAAAAACAATCAAATTCGTTGACAGAACTTTTAATGCTAATAAGAAAAGAGCTGTTGAAATATGGAATTTCATAAAAGAACATTATGGCAGTGACATTCCCGAGAGAGTGTGTGTTCATTTTGAAATCGGTGCGGATTTGCTTGACGATGAATGTCTTGATGTGTTGTCGGGAATGCCGAAAGGAAGTATTCAGCTTGAAGCGGGAATTCAGAGCTTTAATGAGCACACTTTGGAGGCAATAAACAGAAAAACAAATCTTGACAGGCTTTGCAATAATATTAAAAGGCTTGTTTCTTTCAAGAATATGCATATACACATTGATCTTATTGCGGGACTCCCTTTTGAGGATATTACGTCTTTTGAAAGGAGCTTTAATAAGGCGTTTTCGCTTGGTTCAAATATGTTGCAGCTCGGATTTCTGAAGCTTTTGCATGGGGCATCGATGAGGGTTGAAAGGGACAGGTATCCTTGTGAATATTCCAAAGATGCTCCTTATGAGGTTTTATCCACTCCGTGGCTTACCGGGGATGATATTAAAAAGCTGAAGATAGTTGAAGCGGTCAATGACAGAGTTGCCAACAGCGGAAGATTTTACCATTCACTGGAATATGTTCTTTCGGTTATCCCATGCTCTCCTTTTGAGATTTTTATGAGGTTTGGAGAGTTTCTTGGAGATACTATAACGAAATCTGTTCCGCTGTTTGAGTTTTCAAAGATGTATTATGATTTTTTTGCGTCATTCGAACAGGTTGACAAGGATGTGCTTGAGGATAAAATGATATGTGACTTTTTCTCACATTCAAGGTACGGTAAATTGCCGTCGTTTCTCAAAAGACAAAATCCGAAAATCAAACGTGTTCTTGAATATCTTGCGGAAAATCCCGAGACGATGAAAAAGGATAATGCGGTTAGAGCTGTTGCGATTTTAAAGTCCATGAATAAAGCTGTTTACTGCGACAGTGGTGTGAGTAAAGAGGATGACATTTTGTTTATGGATAACGGACGATATGTTGTGCGGTTTGTTGATTTGATTTTCGTTGAAACCGGCGATAAATAAAAATTTTTAAATTGAAATTTTGAACGTATAATATGATTAACCGGTCGGGTTTTGTGCCCGACCGGGATTTTTATATAAGTCCGAGCTCCGAAAGTACTGTATCAATTGCTTTTTCTGTATCGGGAGTACAGGGAGTCAGAGGCAAACGGAGCTCGTTTTTGCAGAAACCCATTTTTGACATTGCGTATTTTACGGGGACAGGGTTTACTTCACGGAACAGAACATCAAAAAGATCGGCACATTCCAGACATATTGCAAGTGCCCCTTTTCTGTCTCCGAGAAGCTCGGCACGGCACATATCGGAGATTCTTTGCGGTACAACGTTTGAGGCTACAGATATTACGCCTTTTGCTCCGAGAGACATCATCTGAAGTGTATCACTGTCATTTCCGGAATAAAGAGTCAGCTTGTCACCGCAGTTTTTAATTGTGGAAAGCCATGATGCAGCATTCCCGTTTGCTTCCTTTATTGAGTTGATATATGGAATTTCCGAAAGCTTGCAGTACATTTCGGGTGTGAGGTTTACGCCTGTTCTTGAGGGGACGTTGTATACGGTTATGGGGAGTGTACACTTTTCGGCAATTCTCTTGTAATGCTCAATAATTCCTGATTTTGTTCCTTTGTTGTAATATGGAGCAACCGAGAGTATTCCATCGGCACCGACTTTTTTTGCAAAGAGTGATATTTCTGCAGCCGTATCGGTGTTGTTACCTCCCGTACCTGCTATTACAGGGATTTTTCCTGCACAGTAATCAACGGTAAATTCTATAAGTGTCTCGCGTTCTTTTTTTGATAATGTGGATACTTCCCCCGTTGTTCCGCATACTACGAGAGCATCGGTGCCTTCTTCTATCTGGAAGTCTATTATTTTTCCGAGAGATGTATAATCTACTTCATTATTGCAGAATGGTGTGATAAGGGCTGTTGCAACACCTTTGAAGAGTGTTTCCATATGGTTTTCTCCTTTCGTGTGGGTTTGGTTTCAAAAAAGTGTCCATGTAACATTATATTTCTCTCATGATATGTTTGACACGAGTCTTACATCAACAAAAAGTCATCATTCGGATAATGTGTTCAAAAAATGTATGTGCAATTTGCTTCTTGTGCATTTTGCTGTTCAAAATTGTCTTTTTAACTAAAGCAAAGCAAAAAAATATAGGTATTTTATATAAAAAATTCCAAAAAGGTCTTGACAATTGACGAAAAAAATTGTAAAATAAGATAGTTAAAGCTGTACTTGTTCTTTGAATGTCGTTTTTTTATGGCTTTTTCACCAAAAGTGCAGTCTGATATTACTTATGAAAGGTCGGTCAGTGTTATATGTTCTGGACCGAAGCTACGGTTTACACGACTACCGAGGGAATTGAACCCGTATCGGGAATTCTTCTCATGAATGATATTACGGGTTATTCGGTAACGGATGCCAAAGATTTTAATGATTTTCTTTCGCGCCGTGAAGTATATTGGGATTATATCGAGGACGAGCTGTTTGCTCTTAAGGAATGCGAAACTCAGGTGACTTTCTATCTTCCCGACAACACGCAGGGACGGGAACGTCTTTCGACTATACGTTCCGAGCTTGAAAGGTTGAGGTGCGAGGATGCCGACGGAGTATTCGGGCGTCTTACGGTTGAAATCGGCAAGATTGCGGACGAGGATTGGGAGAATAACTGGAAACAATATTTTAAGCCCTTCCCCGTCGGAAAAAATATCGTAATAAAACCAACTTGGGAGAATTATGAAAAAAAGGACGGGCAGACTATTATAGAGATAGATCCGGCATCGTCTTTCGGCTCAGGCTCTCATATGACAACAAGGCTTTGTCTTGAATGCATTGAAAAGCTCATACTCGAGGGAAAGAAATCCGAAACGCTTCTTGATATGGGATGCGGCAGCGGAATTCTGGGAATCGGAGCATATCTTCTTGCAGGCTCGGATATTACGGCTGTGGACATTGAGGAAAACTCGATAAGGATCGCAAAGGAAAATGCACAGATAAACAAGCTTCCCGATGATAAATTTCATCCCTTTGTGGGAAATGTTATCACAGACAAGAAGCTTTACGATATTGTATGCTCGAAATCATATGATATTATTGCCGCAAACATTGTTTCGGACATTATAATAATGATGGCTCCGATGTTTAAAAAGATTCTTGCAAAGGATGGACGTCTTATAGTATCGGGAATTATTTCCGAGAGAGCGAGCGAGGTTGAGTCTGTTCTTAACAAGTACGGATTTGTTAGAGAGGCTTTCTTTGACAAAGAGGGATGGGCGGCAATACTTCTTCGTGCAGGTGACGAATAATGCCGAGATTCTTTGTTGACAATCCTGACAAATGCATAAAGGACAGCACTGTTACCATCTGCGGTGAGGATGCCAGGCACATTTCAAGGTCACTTCGTATGAAGGTCGGCGAGCTTCTCGATGTTTCGGACTTTTCGGGATTTTTGTATTCATGCAGGATTTCCGGGTTTTCCGAGGATGAGGTCACGCTCGATATACTTGAGAAAAAACTTTGCGACAGTGAGCCGAATGTTAAGGTAAGAGTTTTCCAGGCTCTTCCCAAGGGCGATAAGCTTGATACTGTGATACAGAAATGTACCGAGCTTGGAGCTTTTGATTTTACGCCGGTGCTCACTTCAAGATGCATATCACGTCCGGATGAGAAAAGTGCAAAGAAAAAGTGCGAAAGGTGGCAGAAAATTTCACAGGAAGCGGCAAAGCAATGCGGCAGGGGAATAATTCCAAAGGTGAATGAGGTCTGCTCCTTTGACAAGGCAGTTTCGGAATTGTCGGAATGTACGGTTGGAATCATGTGCTACGAATGTGAGGACGTGTATTCCATCAAGAAGTGCATTCATGACAATATCGCAAAGCTCGCGGACGGAGCTTCAGTCGGGATATTTATAGGCCCCGAAGGCGGTATCGCTCCGGATGAGGCTGAGAAAGCGAGAAATGTAGGTATAATTACAGTGGGACTTGGAAAGAGAATACTGCGAACGGAAACTGCTCCCGTTTTTGCGGTTTCGGCGGTCATGTTGATGACGGATAACTGCGAATAAACTACGTAAAAAATTTGATTAAATAATACAGAAAGGTTTGTGTGTAACATGGCAAAGAACAACGTTAAAATGAATGATCCTAAGCTTCGTGAGGATATAGCTTCATTTAAGGCATCATTTGCATTTATTATTTTTTGTCTGATTATTTTTCTTACGGCTTCAAATGCCCCTTCCACAAGGGAAGGAATGATGAAGCTGTACAAGTTTAGAGATTATCTGGACAACAATATGTGGCTTCTTATTATTCCTTTCGGAATTTTTGCGATAAGCGCATTTATGAGAATCAGGGCGGGAATCAACAAGACGGATGAATCCTACAGATATTTTTCCACTCATGATTTTCTCGGGCTTTCATCGTTGTTTGTTGTATATACCCTTACCTTTGCAGCTACCAACAATATTCTGATGTACAGCATCGTTGTGGTTGGCTTCGCGGTAGGTTATTATGCAAAGCGTTTCTTCGGTGTGGATTTTTACACGGTTACAATCCTTAATCTTGCGATTGCTTTCGGTTTGTGGATCAAGTTCGGCAACAAAGGTTGGGATACAACACTTTCAAATACGGCGTTGATTCTGCTTATGCTCGGCGTTGCTGCTGCAATAATACTGATTGTTGTGTTTACTGTTTCAAGAATAATTCATAAGAACAAGTCAGCAGGACAGCTTGACAAGACACTGTGTATTTTCGGAGTAGACGGTAAAAGTGCCGATTTTTCAAAGCTCTGTCTTTTCCCGGTGTTTGTCAGCATCGTTATAGGAGCTGTACTTGCAGCAACACTTTACTTCTTCCCCGCATATCTTACGTTACTTGTAGCTGAGATTATACTTCTTATCCAGTATGTTGTACTTGGCGTATTTTACACGGTAAAACTTATTAATCAATAAATATACAGGAGGGTACGTAAAATGTCAAACAGATTATTTCAGGGAATTATTCATCAGATGAAGGACAACATTGACAGAACTATCGGTGTTATTGATGAAAACGGCATAATTGTTGCCTGCAGCGAGCTTGTCAAGATCGGTGAAGAAAAGAGAGATATTCTTGAAGGAGTAAGCTTCAGCACAGACAACTATATAACAGGCGGCTACACCTATAAGATACTCGGCCCGCACACAAAGATCGAATATGTGATAATGGTCGAAGGCGATGACAAGACAGCTGCGGATATTGCGGGCATCCTTTCTGTTTCTCTCGGCAATATCAAGACTCTTTACGATGAAAAATATGATAAGTCAAGCTTCATAAAGAACATTATACTCGACAATATCCTCCCCAGCGATATTTATATCAAGGCCAAAGAGCTGCACTTTACAAATGACGTTTCAAGAGCTGTATTCTTTGTAAGATTCTCAGACAAGACAGATATTATGCCATATGACATTCTTCAGAATATGTTCCCTGAAAAGAACAAGGATTTTGTCATAAACGTTGGCGAAACAGATATTGTTGTAGTCAAGGAAGTAAAGAATAACTGTGACACGAAAGAGCTTGAGAAAATTGCAAATTCCATTGTTGATACCATCAGCTCAGATTTTTATATCAAGGTCACCATCGGTATCGGTTCTGTTTCGGAAAACATAAGAGATCTTGCTCGTTCCTTCAAGGAAGCTCAAGTTGCAATAGAAGTCGGAAAGGTATTTGATACAGAAAAGAATATTATCAACTATGAGAATCTTGGTATCGGAAGACTTATCTATCAGCTTCCCACAACACTTTGCGAGATGTTCTTGCAGGAAGTATTCAAGAAGGGTTCGCTTGAAAGTCTTGACAGAGAAACTCTTATGACCATTCAGTGCTTCTTTGAGAACAACCTCAACGTTTCCGAGACTTCCAGAAAGCTTTTTGTTCACAGAAATACTCTTGTTTACAGACTTGAAAAGATTAAGAAGCTTACAGGGCTTGATCTTCGTGAATTCGAGCATGCGATTACATTCAAGGTTGCACTTATGGTTAAGAAGTACCTTGTATCAAAACCCATAAAATACTAATGGTTTTCACCTTGTTTACACACAAATTAACCAAAATTCTACATATCATTAATAATAAATAACTTACAAATTATGACTCCGATATGGTATAATCTTTATGTATACTGTCGGAGTCTGTTTTTTCTCCGTTTGAGATTTCGTTTATTTGTGCGGTGTACAGATTTTTTACGGGAGATGATTATTTGATTAAGTTCGAAAATGTTTCTAAAACTTATGACAAAAAAAGATATGTACTTAACAATTTGAATTTAACTATAGATGACGGCGAGTTCGTTTTTGTAATGGGACCGTCCGGTGCGGGTAAGACCACTCTTACAAAGCTTCTTCTGAGAGAGGAAATGCTGACAAGCGGGAAGCTTTACGTTGACAATTACAGACTTGACAGAATCCCTGCAAGAAAGGTTCCTTTTTTAAGGCGTAACATGGGGTTTGTTTTCCAGGATTTCAGACTTTTTGAAAATAAGACGGTTTATGAAAATGTCGCATTTGCAATGGAGGTTCTGGGTGAGCCGAAAGCTGCGATACGTGAAAAGGTACCGATTGCACTTGAGATAGTAGGTCTCACCGGAAAGGAAACGGTTATGCCGAAAAAGCTCTCCGGTGGTGAGAAGCAGCGTCTTTGCGTTGCACGTGCGATAGTAAACAATCCTGGCGTTATTGTTGCAGACGAGCCTACAGGTAATCTTGATATGGCACTTGCAAAGGATATTATGGATCTGCTTGTGAAGATTTCAAGATTTGGAAAGACGGTCATTGTCGTTACTCATGCCAACGATCTTGTAAGACTATACAATGAGAGAATTATAAATATCATCAACGGTGAGCTTGTATCCGACACAAAGTATCCGGAGCTCAGCAAGCACGATCTCGCAGCCCCCTACCTTGAGGAAAGCGAGAAGACCACCATACATAACTCCGAATTTATTTCTCACGGAAATCACAGCAGCCATTCCGATGGCGAAAAGCCGGAGATGACTTATACGGATTTTGATGACATTCTCCCTGCGGACAATGACGAAAATGATAAGGACAACGACGGGGAGGTACAGTAAGCATGAGAAGATATAAGGTCAGTACGTTCCTTAATGAGGCGGTAAAGGGTATTTACAGAAATCCGCTCTCAAGTGTTGTTTCGGTTGTGAGTCTTGTGCTTGCACTGATTGTTATGGGGACTTTCTGGATGCTTAAAGTGAATATAGATCTGAATCTTGACTCACTGGAAGATTACAGAAAAATTGTATTTTATATGAAGACCACTGCAACGGATGAGGATAATGAATTTGTTCGCCAGCAGATAAAAGAGGCTTTCGCGGTTGGCGATGAGGATATAGAATTCACCTCAAAGGAGACCGCACTTGCTCAGGAAAAGGAAAAGTACGGCGAGGAATCGGCACATATCTTTGATTTCTACAAGGGCGATGCTAATCCCCTGCCCGATTCCTTTACGGTGTCATACTCGGAGAATTACACCGATAACACCCTGACACAGAGGATTGGTATTATCACGGCTCTTGATTGTGTTGACGAGGCTAAGAACCGAAAAGATATTGTTGATAAAATCGCAAATCTTAAAAATATTGTAAATACTGTATCCACGGCACTTCTTATAATGCTGTTCTTTGTATCAGTTTTTGTTATTGGGAACACAGTAAAGCTCACCCACGAGGCGAGAAAGTCTGAGATAAAGATTATGCGTTATATCGGTGCAACAAATTTCTTTATAGGTTGCCCCTTTGTGCTTGAGGGTATCATTCTTGGTATTATTGCTGCATTTTCGGCGTATGCTGTTATCGTATTTGCGTATTCGAGTGTGGTTTCAAACATTTTCAAGAACTACGGCGATTTTATAAAATTCGTAAAACTTGATGATGCTGCTTTCGCTCAGCTTCCGGAAATGAACTATTATGTATTCCTGCTTGCAGCATTTATCATAACCGGTCTCCTTACAGGCGTTTTAGGTACATTTACAAACAAGAAGCATCTTAAGGCATAAGTTAATCCCGATATTTAAAAAGGAAGGAATTACAATGAAAAAAATATGCTTGCGGATCATTCTCACGTTGCTTATAGCTTTTATCACTGTGTCCTCTGTTTCTGTTTCTCCGGACATGAAGCTCAGTGCCGAGGCGGCAACGCTTACGCAGCAGAAAAATCAGCTCAGCGTGCTTAAGGATAAATACAGTGACGCGACAAAGAAAACAAAAAAGGTACGTGAAGAGCTTTCGAAAACTCAAGGTGAAATCAAAACCCGACTTCAGCAAAAAGACGAGCTTGATGCGGAAATCGTTGCTCTTACCGAACAGATCAAGACAGCAGAGTTTCTTATTGAGGAATATGAGTTGGCCATTGATGAAAAGGAAAATCAAAGAATAAGTCTTGAGAAAAAGAGGACCGAGCAGGTTGAAACTCTTGGAGAAATGCTCAAAACCTCATATATGTACGGTGAAGAATCATATATAGATCTTATTCTCGGCTCGCGTGACATAAGCGATTTTCTTCAGAGACTTGATTTCATTTCATATCATATGGAATACAGCAATACTCTTATTGAGGAAATGGAGAACACTGCATCTACATTGGATGAGGTTACTCTCTCGCTGGAAACCTCGCTTGAAGCAATGACTGCGCTTAAGACGGAATACGAAATCGCAAAGACTGAACTTGAACCAAAGCTTGCTGCGGTCGATGCACTTATCCTTGAGCTTCAGAATGATACAGTATATATGGAATCCCAGCTTGCAACGGAAGAAAAGGATACTGCGGCACTCGAAAAAGACATTCAGGCACTCGAAAAGCAGATTGCGGAAAAAGAAGCACAGCTCAAAAAAGAGGAAGAAGAAAAAAATAAAAAAGAAGGCAATAAAGGGACGGCAGACAAAAAGGGAAGCACAGGCGGCAACGGAAACATCATCTGGCCGATTAAGGGCTACAGACCCACTACTTCCAGCTACGGTTACAGAAAAGATCCGTTCACGGGTAAAACGGCTTTCCATAACGGTCTTGATATTGCGGCACCTCACGGTACAAACATCTATGCGGCAGCGTCAGGTACGGTCACTCGTGCTTCAAGATACGATACATACGGTGAATGTGTTATCATAGATCATGGCGGCGGAATGATTACCCTTTATGCTCATTGCAGCGGTTACAATGTTAAGGTAGGTCAAAAGGTCGAGCAGGGTGACGTTATTGCATTTGTCGGTTCAACGGGACGTTCTACGGGTAACCATCTGCACTTTGTTATAAGAGTCAACGGTGCTTATAAGGATCCAAACAGTTATCTGCCATAATAGGGCTTGTTTCGACGTAAGATATACTTAATCTACAATAATTCGGAGGGCTTGAGTTGAGTCCTCCTGTCCCTTTTATAAGAACGATGTTGAAAAAAGAAGTCTCTTGCGGAATGTTCCGAGACTCCCAAACTTGCGTTTTCTCTTTGAAAGAGGACAGTTTTAATAGTATCTTTTTTTAAAAATCAATACTACATCATCAACATCCTGAAAGGAATGGAATCAATCATGGAAAAGATTGTAACTCGGATAGCAGGTGCGGTTTTACTTATTGCGATAACGGCACTTGTGACATACCAGATCACTTACGGCGTTATTGAAAAGAAATATTCGGAAACGGTATATACCATCGCCGGGGAGGAAAGTTCATATTCGAAGCTTAATGCCATTGACGACATTGTGAGAAAAACTTACATTCATGAGATAGACGAGGAAAAGCTTGAAAAAGGACTAATTTACGGCTATCTCTATGGAATCGGCGACAAGTATGCCTCATATCTTGACAGTGAGGAATTTGAGCGTTATTCGGAAGAGACAAACGGAGAGCAGGTGGGTCTCGGAGTAACGGTCATCTATGACAGTACAATGGATGGGATTTATGTTACTTCGGTGAATGAAAACAGTCCTGCGATGAATGCAGGGATTCGTGCCGGCGATATAATCCATGCCATTGACGGAGAAACCATTACAGAAAGAGGTTATTATGATACTCTTGCTTATATTGCCTCCGGTGAACCCGGTGAGCCTGTGACAGTTACCGTTAAAAAGGGCAGTGATCATGCGACAACGGAGGATTATATCATAACAAGAGCTGTAATAGATTCCAATACTGTAGAATATGAGCTTTACGGCAGTTCTGTAGGATATATCAGCATTTCTTCCTTTGACCATCCGACACCAGATGATTTTATTGCGGCAATGACAGCTCTTCAGGCACAGGGAGCAACAAGCTACGTTTTTGACGTGCGTTACAATTCCGGCGGATCTCTTGACTCCATTCAGACGATACTTGACTATCTGCTTCCTGAAGGGCCGATTATAAAAATCTATTCAAGAGATAATGGTGAGTCTATCATTAACTCCGATGCAAACTGTGTGGAAGCTCCGATGGCGGTTCTTGTCAATGAGAATACTGCCAGTGCGGCAGAGCTTTTTGCAAGTGCGCTTCGTGATTACAAAAAGGCACTGCTTATCGGTACGAAAACCTACGGTAAGGGTACCATGCAGACTATGCTTCCCCTCTCTCCCAAAATAGGCGGCGGTGCACTTTCCATTTCAACGGGAATGTACAATCCTCCCTATTCCGACAATTATGAGGATGTGGGACTCAGTCCTGATATTGAAATAGATCTTCCGGATGAGCAAAAAGAGATTTTCTATATGCTTCCCCTTTCCGAGGATGTGCAGTTCCAGGAAGCACTAAAAACGGTTGTGAATGTGGATACTTTGGTTTTTGACGATACAGCAGTAGCAGACAGTGCCAAAAATGTGCAATAATGTTTTATGATTTATACTTCCATTGGCAATAAAGCTGATGTGAGGTTGGTATTGCAAAAATTTTGAAACTGTCTTTCATTGAATCAAATACACATAAAAATAAGGGCGTCCATAACGGTGAAGTAGTCAATACTTTGTAGACACAAAAAAAGAATATTTTTATGCTGCCTGTTCAAGCCTGTATTGAACAGGTGGTTTTCTTTTTAGCTTTCGCATAGGTTTTATGTAATTGAAATAATAGATTGTTTCGTCAATGA
>JAZUOO010000003.1:0-53015 GCA_045604705.1 Eubacteriales bacterium | reverse complement strand
AGTTTTCGCAACAAGGTCGCCCTTCAGACCAAACTTTATAGGAATGTCAGTTCTTGAGCTTTTAAGTATAGAGCAAACAAAGAAATATGGAACGGTACTTCACGTCAAAGGTGCAGATATGGTGGATAAAACCCCGATTATAGACATAAAGCCGTATCTTCCTTTTGCTGACAGAATAGAAAACGCATCATCCGGCTTCGCTTTGGACACATCCTATAAAAAGGTAGGAGTAACTCTGAAGGTGGATATCCCCGAAGAAATTATCAACGAATTTCCCGTACAACACAGAGAGGAGCTCTACGGCATACTTTCGCAGGATCCTCGTCCTGCCTATATTGCCGATGGCGACAGAGTGTACTCTTTTGAGTTTTATGGATATAATATAAAATTTTTTGTCAAGAATGCAACAATAAAAGTCACGGAAATATCATAATTGACATATTTATCCATAAAATAACTATGATTGTTTCCTAATGTTTACTAAAGGTTAACAAAGTAAACAAAATGTCGGAGAAATCGTCACAAAGTGGTGATATACTTAATACGAATCGAGTCCTCTATCGCTACCGGTGTGTGGCGATTGATTTTTCGTATCCTGATTTTTGGAAAGGAGTGCGGATATGTCACCTAAATACAGACTTGTACCGGATAAGGATTACGTTCTTTGGCAGCTTCCGTGCTCTGAGGGAAAAACGGGAATGGGCTATATCATAAACGCTGCCGACGGAAGAAGCTTTATAATTGATGGTGGTCACGCGGAAAATGCGAATTTGCTTGTAAATATGATTAGGGAAAAATGTGCCGGAGAAGTTACAGCATGGTTTATAACCCATCCTCACCCGGGGCATGCCGGAGCGCTGACAAGCATTCTCGCTGATATGCCCAAGGATATAAAGATTCTGAAAATATTCTATTCCCATGTAAATCTTGAAAAAGTTGAAAAGCTTGAACCGGAATCTGCTCCATTCGCCGCACTTTGTACAACACTTATAAAAGGAAGCGGTATTCCGACGGTTTCGGTTCACGCAGGAGACAGAATAAAGCTTGGACGAACAATGATAAGAGTATTCTCCGGCGGTGACGGCAATTATACCGAGGACTACATAAATAACACAAGTGCGGTATATAAATTCAATATGTACTGCACATCCATTCTTTTCCTTGGCGACATAATGCGTGAGGCGACTATTTTCATGCTTGAGCGTTACAAGACAGAACTCAACTGTGATATGATTCAGATGGCAAATCACGGAATACGCGGTACACTCTCTGAAATATATGCTCACGCAACCCCGGATGTTTGTCTTTGGAGTGCACCCGAACAGCTTCTTCGTGCAGGTACTGAGTCGGGGGAGACCTACAGAGAAACACGCAGACTTCTTGAAGCTCTCGGAACCGTTGAACATTATGTCAGTGGTATGGACGGGCTTTCCGAGATACATATTTCATACTGATGAGGTTTTTGACATGAAAAAGGAAAAGTATGTTATTGATAGAATCGAGGAAGGTATAATAGTTTTATTAAGCTGTGTGGATGACATTCAAATTGAGGTACCTGCCGATAAATTCCCCGACGAACTTTTCGAAAACGATATAGTATATGTTTCTTTTGATAAAGACGGCGTAATAAACGAAATAATTGCCGATAAAGAAGAGACAGAGGAAAAAAAAGCAAGAATGAAGAAGAAGCTTCTTACTCTTTTTGATGATAAAGTCTGAAAAATAAATTTTTCAAATCAAAGTTTTGACTTGACTGTCTTTTGAAAGTCATTTATCAAAGCGTATAAGAATTCCAAGAATTCTTTAAAGTTCACTAAGTGAACTTCATACCGCATAAACTTACGGTACAACTAAGGGAATGGTTATAAAAATGAAAAATATGCTGAAACTTATAGTATCGGACCTCGACGGGACACTTTTGCCATATAATCAAAATGGCATAACCGACGATGTTATCTGTGCAATAGAAGCAATATTGGATGTGGGATGTACATTCGCAATCTCATCGGGCAGAACATACGGTGAGCTGGTTGACTATCTTCCCATGTTCCGTGACAGGATATATTATATCTGCTGTGATGGCGCAATGACAGTAAAAGATGGCAAAGTGTTGTATGCGAGAAAGATAGAAACAAGTGATATTGAGCTTTTCTTTAAAAATAAGTCTAACGAGCTATCCTTTGTACTTCACGGTGCCTTTGAAAACTATTGCTTCGGCAATGTACCGGAAGACGCTGCAAGATTCAACTGCAGTTCCATTGACTGTGTGTACGGTATCAAGGATAAAATATTCAAAATAACCTCTTACGGTGACAAGATTAATTTGCCCGACCATTGCGGTATCCGTACCCATTGGGACGGCACGAACAAAACAGCTCAGTATGTCAACAGATACAGCAATAAGGGAACCGCACTTTCGGATCTCCAAATGCGACTGATGCTTACAAAATACGATACGGCAGTCCTTGGCGACAGAGGAAACGACGTCTGTATGACAAAGGGCGCAAAGCTATCTTACTGCATCGGTGACAGATGCCCCGAATTGGCAGAGGTTTCCACTTACCGTTTTGACACGGGTGCACAAGCACTTATAAATCTTCTTTCATACGCGAAACAGTGAATAGAATACTGAATTTCAGGTGTTGTATTTTTTCTTACAACGCCTTTTATTTTGTAATTCGAGGCATAAAACAACATAAAACCAAAGAAAAAAATCAACAAAACACAGAAAAACACAAATTTTATTGTTGTTTTCTCTTGACAAACAATAACTTATATAGTATAATTCAAAGTAGTATCCGAGTATTTTCGGAAATATTAAAAAGGACGTGATTTCTTGCCAAAGTATAACAGCGAAAAGTGCATAAAAAGCGCAAGAATAGAAAAGCTTAAAGAACACATCTTTGAAAAGATGCCGCAGATTGAAGCAGACAGAGCTGTGCTTCTTACGGAAAGCTATATGCAGACCGAGGGAGAGCCGATAGTTACAAGACGTGCAAAAGCCTTTAAAAATATACTGGAAAACATTCCCGTCACAATAAGACCTTACGAACTTATAGTGGGCAGCTCAACCGTAAGACCGAGAAGCTGTCAGGTATTCCCGGAATTTTCCTATGACTGGTTGGAAGCCGAATTCGACACTGTGGAAAAGCGAAGTGCAGACCCGTTCTATATATCCGAGGAAACTAAGAATACACTCAGAACTGTATATAAATATTGGAGTGGTAAAACCACAAGTGAGCTTGCGACGTCTCTCATGGCGTCCGAAGCAAAGCTTGCGATGAAGCATAACATATTCACTCCCGGCAACTATTTCTACAACGGTGTAGGTCATGTTACCGTACAGTATGATAAAGTGCTTGCAATAGGTTATCTCGGCATCATTGATGAGATAAAAGCTGAGATTGCAACCATGGACTTCGGTGATGAAAATTACGTTTCAAAAAAAGCGCTTCTTGATGCAATAACCATGAGCTGCGAAGCTGTAATTACATATGCAAAAAGATATTCAAAACTTGCCCGTGATATGGCTGCAAAGGAGTTTGATACCACAAGAAAAGCAGAACTTTTGAAGATCGCCGAAAACTGTGAAAGAGTTCCCGCCAATGGAGCAACCTCATTTTATGAGGCGTGTCAGAGCTTTTGGTTTATTCAGATGCTTCTCCAGATCGAATCAAGCGGACACTCTATCTCTCCCGGCCGTTTCGACCAGTATATGTATCCTTACTATAAAGCAGACATTGACTCGGGCAGAATAACAAGAGATTTTGCACAGGAATTAATGGATTGTATCTGGATAAAGCTTAACGACCTTAATAAATGCCGTGATGCAGCATCTGCCGAGGGTTTTGCCGGTTACTCCCTCTTCCAGAATCTTATTGCGGGTGGTCAGGACAGAAACGGCGAGGATGCAACTAATGATCTCTCTTTTATGTGTATAGATGCAACAATGCACGTCATGCTCCCTGCACCCTCTTTCTCCGTACGAATATGGAATAAAACACCTCATGAATTTATTATAAGAGCAGCAGAGCTCACAAGAACAGGTGTCGGACTTCCGGCATACTACAACGATGAAGTAATTATTCCGTCACTTATGTCAAGAGGACTTACCCTTGAGGATGCAAGAGATTACAACATCATCGGCTGTGTTGAGCCTCAGGTTTCGGGTAAAACATGGGGCTGGCACGATGCAGCATTCTTCAATATGCTAAAACCTATGGAGCTTGTATTCTCAAACGGTGTATTTGATGGCGAGCAGGTCGGTGTAAAAACGGGCGATGTTGTTTCCTTTAAAACATACGAAGAATTTTTTGAAGCTTATAAAGCTCAGATGAACTACTGCATTTCTTTGCTTGTAAATGCCGATAATGCAATAGACGTAGCCCACGCAGAAAGATGTCCGCTTCCGTATCTCTCATCCATGCTGGATGATTGTATCAAGAGAGGAAAAACCCCCGAGCAGGGTGGCTGTGTATATAACTTTACAGGTCCTCAAGGTTTCGGTATTGCAAATGTAGCCGATGCACTTTACGCAATAAAGACACTTGTTTTTGAACAGAAGAAGTTTACACTTTCCGAGCTTCGTGATGCTCTTTCCGAAAACTTTGGTAACGGTTCGGAGAATGCAGGGAAGATTACAGAGCAGATTGCTCTTGAACTTTCAAAAAAAGGTGTTGAAATTACTGCCGAGATTATTGCAAAGATTTTCAGCGAAATTAAAAGTACAAATGATAACGCACGTTACGCCGAAATCCGGCAGATGATCCTGGATGCTCCCAAATACGGTAACGACATTGAAGAAGTTGATGCTATAGCAAGAGAAGCGGCATATACATACACAAAGCCCATGCTGAATTATAAAAATCCCAGAGGCGGACAATTTCAGGCAGGACTCTATCCCGTATCTGCAAACGTACCTCTCGGAGCACAGACAGGTGCAACCCCCGACGGCAGACTTGCAAAAACTCCCGTAGCCGATGGTGTATCTCCCACCGCGGGCAGAGACGTCAACGGTCCCACATCAAGTGCAAATTCCGTGTCACGGCTCGACCACGGTATTGCCTCCAACGGTACTCTCTTTAACATGAAGTTCCATCCGAGTGCACTTGCAGGGGACAGCGGACTTGAAAACTTTGCGTCTCTCGTTCAGACCTACTTCGAACTTAAAGGCAGTCATATGCAGTTCAATGTAGTAAGCCGTGAAACACTTTACGATGCACAGAGAAATCCGGAAAAATACAAGAGCCTTGTTGTGAGAGTTGCGGGGTACAGTGCATTGTTTACTACACTTTCAAAGTCTTTGCAGGACGATATTATAAACAGAACAGAACAAGCTGCGTTCTAAACAAATAAGAATTAAGGAAAAATATATGGACAACAACTCCGTAGTCGGACGAATATTCGACATACAAAAATTCTCAACCCACGACGGTCCCGGAATACGGACGATAGTCTTTCTCAAAGGCTGTATTCTTCGATGCCGCTGGTGCTGTAATCCTGAATCTCAGAGCTATCTTATACAGCGTATGAAAACCAGGGATGGCACAAAAGTCATCGGTTATGACACTACAGTGGGAGAGGTAATGAAGAAAATATTACAGGATATGCCGTACTACAGAAGAAGCCACGGAGGACTTACACTTTCAGGCGGAGAGGCTCTGTGTCAGACAGATTTTGTGAAAGCATTATTGTCGGAATGTAAGAAAAACGGCATAACGACGGCAGTAGAAACAACAGCCTGTCTCCCATGGAATATGATAGAGCCGGTGCTTCCGTTTCTTGATAATGTTCTTATGGATATAAAGCATACAAATTCCGAAAAGCATGAAGAATTCTGTGGGCTGCGAAACGAGCTTATACTTCAGAATGCAAAAAAGATTGCACAGTATGGTACGAACTTAATAATAAGAGTCCCCGTAATTCCCACATTCAATGATAAGGAAGAAGAAATAAGGGACATTTCAAGCTTTGCAAAAAGTCTTCCCGGCGTAACTGAAATACACCTTTTGCCGTACCACAGACTCGGCTACGATAAGTATGTCGGTCTTGACAGGGAATACAAAATGGGCGATGTACCGCCGCCCTCAAAGGAAAAAATGGAGACCTTGCGAAAGGTTGCCGAGTCCACGGGACTTACCGCAATAATCGGCGGATAGCGTGAAAACCGACAAACTGCTGAACTTATTGCAGTTATTTCACGCACGAAAATTCCGTTGGAATTTTCGCTAACCTTGCAGAATGGAGATTTATATGGAAATCTACGAAACAAAACAGAGAATAATCCAGGAATCCGTTCCGGGAAAACAGATAACTCTCGCACATATAATCGCAAATCCGGATAACACCCTCTATCGTAAATTGGGACTTGACCCGACTGTAGACTACAGTACAAAATCGGCAATTGGCATAGTAACAATGTGCCCCTCGGAATATGCAATAATAGCCGCAGACCTTTCCCTTAAATCATCGGGCGCAGAAGTGGGCTTTGTTGACAGATTCTCCGGAACGCTGATAGTTGTCGGTTCCGTTTCCGAAGTGGAATCAGCTCTTATCGCTGTGGTTGAATATGCAGACAAAAAACTCGGCTTCACAATCTGCGATATAACAAAGACCTGATTATGAAAAAAATTATCTTCATAGGTACAAGCGGCAGCGGTAAAACCACTCTCATAGAAGCTCTCAGAGGCGAAGAGCTTGTCTACCGCAAAACCCAATACATAGACTATTCTGATACTTTCATGGATACTCCCGGCGAATACACCGAGGGAAACGATCTCGGTGGAGCTTTGGCGGTCTATTCCTTTGAAGCAGATGTTGTCGGACTTGTATTGTGTGCAACAGATGATTTCTGTGTGTTCCCGCCTGCTTGTGCACCTGTTGCAAATAGACCGGTTATTGGAATTGTGACTAAATGCGACGAGCCGGAAGCAAATCTTGAGCTTGCAAAAATGCGGCTTGAAATGTGCGGGTGTAATCCGATATTTTTCACTTCCTCGAAGAAAAATCAAGGAGTGGAAGAGCTGCTTGAATATCTTAAATAGCATCTTACGTTCATAAAATGGTAATAAAACGAGACTTTTGAATCAAAAACAACATAAAACAACACAAAAACCACGAAAAAACCACAAAAATAAGCTTATTTCTCTTGACAAAACCAAGTGAATGTGGTATTATTTATACATGAAAGTGTAGAAATACACAAAAAACAAATAAGCAAATCAATTTTATCAAAGGAGATAAAGAAAATGTCAGAGTACGAAATCAAAAAACAAATTTGCGAAATCGGTAAGAGAATTTATGACAAGGGAATGGTTGCTTCCAACGACGGTAACATCTCTGTAAAGCTCAATGACAACGAATTCCTCTGCACACCTACAGGCGTATCCAAGGGTTTCATGACTCCCGAATTCATCTGCAAGGTAGACGCAGAAGGCAAAGTTATCCAGGCTTATGACGGCTTCAAGCCATCTTCCGAAATCAAGATGCACATGAGAGTGTATAAGGAAAGACCGGACGTTAAGTCTGTAGTTCACGCTCATCCTCTTTATGCTACAAGCTTTGCAATTGCAGGTATTCCGCTTACAGAACCGATTATGCCTGAAGCGGTTATTGCACTCGGCTGCGTTCCGATAGCTGAATACGGTACACCATCCACAGAAGAAATTCCTGATGCGGTATCCAAATATGTTCAGTATTACGATGCAGTTCTTCTTGCTAACCATGGTGCTCTCGCATTCTCTGATTCTCTTCTCAACGCATATCACAAAATGGAATCCCTTGAATTCTACGCACAGCTTCTCTACCAGTCAAAGATGCTCGGTGGTCCAAAGCAGCTCTCCGAGGATCAGGTTCAGAGACTTTATGAAATCAGACGTCAGTTCGGCCTTAAGGGTAAGCATCCTGCAGACATCTGTCCCAACGCTAAGGCAGGCAAGCCCAGTTGTCACTCATGTGGTTCATGCGGCGGCAATTGCGGCGGTGACGACAGCGCGCTTATCGCAGAGATTACAAAGAAGGTTCTTGCTTCTCTCGGTAAGTAATTACTGAACATGGTAGATATTGATAAACTCGTCAAAGAAGCGGTAGAGGTAATAAAAAACAGCGAAAGCGTTGCCGCACCGACAAGTCGTAAAAGGAAAATCGAATACATATCCCTTGAAGATGCAAAGCTTCTTGCCTCAAAGGTAGAAGCAAAAGCCAAGGAGATGGGAGTGAATGCCGTAGTCGCAATAGCCGACGATGGCGGAAATCTCAAACTTTGTGAGTGTATGGACAATTCATATCTCGCAAGTCGTGATATAGCCATCAACAAAGCGTACACAAGCGTTGCACTCAAAATGTCAACAAAGAAGCTTTCAACCCTCGCACAGCCTGGACAATCCCTCTACGGTATCCAGCATACCAACGGTGGCAAAATAGTAATCTTTGGCGGCGGCGACACTCTCGAAGCATCAGGAAAAATTCTCGGAGGACTCGGTGTCAGCGGCGGCAGCGAAGAACAAGACACAGCACTTTCCGCCTACGGCAAAAAAATATTTGACGAACTGTTTAATTAAATAAAGAAGATTTGCAAAGCAAATTAACCTAAATTATGCATTATGCATTGCGACTGAAAGGAAGCATCATGACTGAACAAGAAAGAATTGAAGCCATAGTCAAGGAAGTAATTGCAGGTATGAAGGGAACTTCATCTGCACCTGCCACTCCCAAGACTGCAGGCTCGGCAATACCCAAAACAAGCCGCGTCGCACTTCTCACAAAAACAGAGAAGTTTGAAATCAAGGAATATCCCATTCCCGAAATCGGCGACGACGATGTGCTTGTAAGAATGGAGGGCTGCGGCGTATGCGGTACGGACGCACACGAATTTAAGCGTGATCCCTTCGGACTTATTCCGGTTGTTCTCGGACACGAGGGTACCGGAGAAATCGTAAAAATCGGTAAAAATGTTACAAAGGACAGTGCAGGCAAGCCCCTCGGTATCGGTGATAAAATTGTTACCTGTATGATTTTCAAGGACAATCCCGATATCACAATGTTTGACCTTAACAAGCAGAATGTAGGCGGTGCAGACGTTTACGGACTTCTTCCCGATGATGACGTTCACCTCAATGGCTGGTACGCGGACTACATAGTTGTCAGAAAAGGCTCAACAATATTTAACGTAAGCGACCTCGACCTCGATTCGAGAATACTTATCGAGCCTGCGGCAGTACTTATTCACGCAGTGGAAAGAGCAAAATCTACAAACATTCTCAGATTTAACTCAAGAGTAGTTATTCAGGGTTGCGGCCCTATAGGACTTATCTGTATTGCGGTTCTTCGCACGATGGGTACGGAAAACATTGTAGCTGTTGACGGAAATGCTCAGAGACTTGAATTTGCAAAGAAGATGGGTGCAAACGCTACCGTAAACTTTAAGGACTACAAGGGACAGGAAGAGCTTGCCGGCGGCGTAAAAGACGCATTTGGCGGATACCTTGCAGACTTTGCATTCCAGTGTACCGGTTCTCCCGTTGCACATTCCAATATCTATAAGTTCATAAGAAACGGCGGCGGACTTTGCGAGCTCGGCTTCTTTATAAACGGTGGCGACGCAACAATCAATCCTCACTTTGACATCTGCGCAAAGGAAATCACAACTGTTGGCTCATGGGTATACACACTCCGTGACTACGCAACAACCTTTGATTTCCTAAAGCGTGCAAAGGCGATAGGACTTCCGCTTGATCAGCTTATCACACATAAGTTCCACCTTGCGGATGCAAACGAAGCTCTTGAAACCAACCTTCGTCAGGATGGTCTTAAGATTGCGATTATTCCGTAATTCTTAACTTGAAGAAAGGAATTATGTAATATGTCACATGCAGTAGGAATGATAGAGGTCTACGGACTTGTAGCGGCATTTGCTGCGTGCGATGCAGGCTGCAAGGCGGCAAACGTAACCGTAGAACCCTTTGACAAAAACAAGCCCGCAAATCCGGACGGACTTCCGGTACCGCTTCAGATTCTGGTGAAATTCAGAGGAAGCGTAGAGGACGTAACTGCGGCAGTTGATGCGGCAGAAGCTGCGGCAAACGCAATAACCGGCGTTGTCACAAAACACATAATCGCAAGCGTGGAAAAGGGCGCAGACAAGATGCTCGGACTCAACGCATACGATAAAAACTAAATTTTATAAATAATTTTTTGGAGGAATAGAAAAATGGCACAGGAATCTCTCGGAATGATTGAAACAAGAGGACTCACAGCAGCAATCGAAGCAGCTGACGCAATGGTAAAGGCAGCAGAGGTAACACTCGTTGGTACAGGGAAGATCGGCTCAGGTCTCGTATCCGTAATGGTAAGAGGCGACGTTGGTGCAGTAAAGGCAGCAGTTGAATCCGGTACAGCAGCAGCTTCCCGTCTCGGCGAAATCATCGCAACTCACGTAATTCCCAGACCCCACGCAGACGTGGAAAAGATTCTTCCCAAGATCTGAGTAAAACCGTGACACTACAGGAAAGGTTGAGAGTATGAAATCACTCGGCTTTATTGAAGTTTCGGGCGTAGTCGCTGCAACCAGTGCACTTGACGTTATGACTAAAAGTGCAGACGTAGAATTCGTGACATGGGAAAGAAAGCTTGGCGGAAGAATGGTAACAGTCGTTATCACAGGCTCCGTTTCCGATGTAACAGAAGCTATAGAGTGTGCAAAGAATAATGCCGCTTATCCCATTATGGCTTCAAACGTAATAGCAAATCCCCATGACGAAACCGTCAGAATGGTGGCTTTGAGCGCAAAAAGACTTCAGAAATAATTGCTAATCCTTTTCACGAAAGGAATAAAGATATGGCAACAAAGAAAACAACAAAATCCGCAAAGGCAGAAGCAGTTGTGGGAGTAAAAGAAACAAATACAGTAAAGGAGAATGTAAAAATGGTACAGCAGGCACTCGGTATGATTGAAACAAGAGGTCTCGTTGCAGCAATCGAAGCAGCAGATGCAATGCTCAAGGCAGCAAACGTTGAACTCGTAGGAACTGAAAAGATCGGTTCCGGTCTCGTATCCGTAATGGTAAGAGGCGATGTAGGCGCAGTTAAGGCAGCGGTAGAAACAGGTGCAGCAGCAGCAGGCAGCCTCGGCGAAGTTATCGCAACTCACGTTATCCCCAGACCCCACACAGACGTGGAAAAGATTCTTCCTGCACTCAAGTAATAAAGTATTACATATGTATCCGGGGATGGTTAATTCTGTCCCCGGTGCAGGAAAATTTTGCGAGTGTTACTCGGTGTCCTCAGATTCGGGAATACGGAGTAACATCCGCAAAGGAAATTTTGCGAAAGGAACTGTATATTTATGGTAATCGGAAAAGTAGTAGGCAGTATAATTGCCACACGCAAAAACGAAAGACTTATAGGACAGAAGCTTCTTGTTATCAGTCCTTTGGAAAACATGGAAAAGACAGGCGAATTTGTTGCAATTGACAATGTAGGAGCAGGTATCGGCGAAACCGTACTAGTAGCAACAGGCTCTGCGGCAAGAGTTGGATGCGATCTTGAAAACGCTCCGGTAGATGCTGCAATAGTAGGTATCGTAGACGAACAGTAAAATACGAAAGTATCTTGAAAGGAAGTATATAAATGGAACTTACAAAGCTTTCCGAAATAATGCGAAAAGCGGGTGTTGTCGGTGCCGGTGGTGCTGGCTTTCCCTCATATGCAAAGCTTAATATGGCGGCAGATACAATCATTCTCAACTGTGCAGAATGTGAACCGCTTCTTAAACTTCACAGACAGATGCTTGCAAATTACGCAAGTGAAATAATGGAAACACTTGAGGAAATTGCAAATACCCTTGAAGCTTCACAGGTAATAATTGCCGTAAAGCACGCATATACCGAAGCAATAGAAGCAGTAAAAGTAAACCTCTCCAAGTGCCCTAAAACAAAAATAGGATTTCTACCGGAAATTTATCCCGCAGGTGACGAAGTTGTTACTATCTACGAAACAACCGGCAGAGTGGTAAATCCCGGTGCACTACCGATAACCGTTGGATGTATCGTATATAATGTTGAAACAATCTACAACGTATACAGAGCATGGAAGGAAAATGCCCCTGTAACACATAAATATATAACGGTTGCAGGTGAGGTTAATAGACCTTGTACCTTTAGGGCGCCTCTCGGAATTACCTATGGCGAGCTTATAAAAATGGCAGGCGGTGAAACACATCCCGATACCCTTATTGTTGCAGGCGGTCCCATGACCGGAAGACTTGCCGCAAAGAGCGATGTTGTTACAAAAACCTCCAATGCAATACTCGTAATGCCGAGGAACGCCTACATAGTACAGAAAAGAGTAACGCCCATAACAATAGATGTTAAAAGAGCCATGGCAGCTTGTTGCCAGTGCAGATACTGTACAGACCTATGTTCAAGAAATCTTCTCGGACATCCGATTGAACCCCACAAAATAATGAGGGCAATCGCAAGTGGTAACAGCAATGATGTCAATGGACTTATAGGTGCGTTCTCATGTTCCTCTTGCGGACTTTGCGAAATGTATGCTTGCGGACAGGGACTTAATCCCAGGACTCTTATAGGCGAACTCAAGGGCAAGCTACGTGCAGGCGGTATCATGCCACCTAAAGGAATTGAAGCGGACAAAGTTGACTCCATGAGAGACTACAAGAGAGTCCCCATGTCAAAGCTTATAGCAAGACTCGGTCTTGCAAAATACGACGTGGAAGCTCCGATAGTTGATACAGAAGTAACATCTGACAGCCTTAAGATAATGCTATCTCAGAGTATCGGCGTACCGTCAGCAGCTTGTGTAAAAGCAGGAGATAAGGTAAAGGCAGGAGATGTCATCGGTGCGTATGATGAAGCAAAGCTTGGAACTGCGGTTCACTGTCCCTTTGATGGTAAGGTAAAGGAAGTTACCGATAAGTTTGTAGTGGTTGAACTTTAAGAAAGACAAAAGAGGTATAGAAGATGATAAATAAAGCACTCGGAATGGTTGAATATCAAACAGTCTCCACAGGTATAACGGCCGCAGACCTTATGATAAAGACCGCAAATATAGAAATTCTTCAGGCAACTGTAATTTGTCCCGGAAAGTACATCACAATAATCTCCGGTGAGCTTTCTGCAATTTCTGCTGCAATAGACGCTGCAAAGGTTCAGTTTGGTGATAAACTCACTGATTCGTTTGTTCTCGGTAATCCTCACGAAGATATATTCCCCGCAATCTACGGCGGAGCAAATATCGAAAATGCAAAGGCACTCGGTATTCTTGAAACTTTCTCAACACCTGCCATAATTGTTGCGGCAGATGCAGCAGCAAAGACAAGTGATGTTTCCCTTATCGAGCTCCGCATTGCAAGAGGTATGGGTGGCAAATCGTATATGCTTCTTACCGGTGATGTTGCGGCAGTAAGTGCGGCAATTGAAAGTGCAAGATTAAAGGTTGGCGAAGACGGACTTCTCCTTGATTCTTCCGTGATTCCAAATCCGGACAAGAGCCTGTGGGCCTCCATTCTCTGATATGCTTCCGATTGAAAGAAGAAACGAGATACTGCAGAAGCTTATGCTTGACGGCAGGGTTGTGGTATCTGAGCTTGCGGAAAAGTATGATGTTACTGAAGAAACCATCAGGCGCGATCTTGAAAAGCTCGAAAGTGACGGTTATGCACAAAAGACATATGGAGGTGCCGTCAGAAATGATAATACGGCAAGCGAACTTTCATATCTTGTAAGAAAGCAGACCAATGTTGGTGGTAAGAAATATATTGCAGAAATTATCGGATCACTCATTAAGGACGGCGACAGTCTCCTTCTTGATTCGAGTACTACAGCAATATTTGCCGTAAAGAGTATCTTTTCAAAACAAAATCTAACAATTATAACAAACTCAGTTGAAATACTTTTGGATCTTCCCGCGGGAAATGATTGGAATATAATTTCAACAGGCGGACAGTACCGAAGTGAATCCATGGCATTTTGCGGAAGTGCAGCGGAAGAAATTGTTGAAAAATATCATGTTGACTACGCTATCCTTTCTTGTAAAGGATTAGACATAGAAAAGGGTATTACAGACACGAGAGAACCCTTTGCACAGCTTAAAAAGATCTTTCTGTCATCTGCAAAGACAGTGATTCTTGCGGTGGATCACACAAAATTTGATAAGATTTCCTTTGTAAAGCTTGGAAGTCTCGACGGAGTTGACGTTGTTGTCACGGATGTCGAGCCTGACGAAAAGTGGAAAAACTTCTTTGAAAGTAAAGGAATAAAACTATATTATTGATGACGGTAATTATAAATGAATACATTTGAAATTAAAACAAAAGTAGTTTTCGGTGAAAACGCGCTTTCATCTCTCTCAGAACTTCAATATGAGAATGCAGTAATATTTACCGATGCTTTCATGGCGAAGTCCGGTAATGCAGATATGATAAAGAATCTCATGACGGGATGTACGAATATTTCGATTTTCTCTGAAACTATACCGGATCCTCCCATCGAGCTTATAGTAAAAGCTCTTGAGTTTCTCCTTGAAAAAAATACCGATGTCGTTGTGGCACTTGGTGGCGGTTCTTCAATTGATGCCGCAAAATCAACAATTCTTATGTATGGCAAAAAAACCGGCGAGAGAATACCTCTTATTGCTGTCCCGACAACAAGCGGAACAGGAAGTGAAGTCACAAAATTTGCCGTTATTACTGACAGAGAAGCAGGCGTAAAATATCCTCTTGTATCAGACAAACTTCTCCCTGATATGGCTGTGCTTTCAAGCGAACTTGTAAAAAGCGTTCCTCCGACGATTACGGCAGACACGGGTTTTGATGTAATAACTCACGCCCTGGAAGCCTATATCTCAACAGGTGCAAATGATTTCACTGACGCGTTTGCACAGAAGGCTCTTGAATTATGCTTTGAATATCTTCCCGGAGCCTGCAAGGATGGAAACAACCTTGAAGCAAGAGAAAAGATGCACACAGCCTCATGCCTTGCAGGCATGGCGTTTAACGATGCAAGCCTCGGCGTAAACCATGGTATTGCGCATGCATTGGGTGCGGTATTCCACATCCCTCACGGCAGAGCAAACGCAATGATGCTTTATCATGTTATGAAGTATAATGCTGAGCTTGAAGACGGAAAATATGGTGATTGCAGTAATGTCTGCAAAAGATTGGCAAAAATTGCAAGATTTATCGGACTTCCGTCGTTTTCCGAAAAGCAAGGCGCACAGAATCTTGTTAATGAAATACGGAAAATGTCCAAACAGTTGGGAATCCCTCAGACACTTGCCGATGCTGGTGTTACAAAACCGGATTACGAAAAGGCTAAAGCACATATTATAAAAAGTGCGGTGAACGATGCTTGTACCGTAACTAATCCCCGAAAGATAGATGCTGCGGCCGTTGAAAAGATTCTCAAAGGTATTGAAGTTTTCAAATAATAATGAACTCCGTCGTAATGTTTTTGCGACGGTCTTTCTTTTTTACCAATAATATTATTATAAAATATAATATTAATGCTTGAAAAGTATAAGATAATATGATATAATATATTCATAATTGACAATTTATTAATGATTGAAAGGAGTAGAAAATGAGTGAATCAGTTAAAGTACAGATCAGAAGGGTTTTCAAAGGTGAGAATCTTAACTATACTATAGGTATAATCCACGACCTCAATCTTTATGTTATGGAGGTTACCGACACAACAGGCTTTATTATGGGTATCCCGGGCAAGACAAGTAAGGATAATCCCGCAACGGCAGTTTTCGGTATAACCAGGGAGGAATTTGATTTTAAGGATACAGATGTATCAAAGCTTGATGATCTTGCCTTTGAGCTTATGCATAAGATACCACAGGACAGAATAATAGCAGAAAATAATTTGCGTAAAGAGGGCAGAGAAGAAACCATAGATGCGGGAAGGTACGCTTCTGAAAAAATTGCAGACCTCGAAGAAAGGAAGAAACAGATTCTTAACGAGAGTGCAACAAGAGCAAAGGATCTTGTCGGAACAATGTTCAAGCAGGAAGAAGCGTGGTATATCTACACAAAGGGTGCGGGTAACAAGATACCAACAATTGATAACAGTGGTGCGGCACAGATATTTACCAAGGAGGAATACGCAAATCTTGTGGTAGAAAAGGCCCCCGAGGTACCGCTTGCCGTTGAAAAACTCGATAAAAAAACTCTGGGAGTATTCTTTACTAACCTTTTCAGATACGGTATACTTAAGCTTAAAGTTGATATGCTTCAGGCAGGAGGCGGTGAGGTAGCAAGGGATGAGGTTGCCAAAATGGGAGAGCTTAAAGAATATATGCTTCTCAATTCGAGATGTTATTCTCTTATGATACGCTATCTTCAGGCAAAACAGCTACTTAATAAGACAAACGCAAATCTCAGCAGTGCAACCCTTTGGAGTGCATTTTGCAAGGAATTCCCCAAATCCCTTTTCTTTGTACCAATGTGTTTCGAAGGCGAAGAAGGTAAAGTGAAGGATGACCACGAAATATTCTTTACCGAAAGCGGAATTGCAAAAATGAGAGAGGATAAACCTGCAATCATAGGTCTTGATAAATACAAGCCTGCAAATGGCAACGGCAGGCGGCTAAAATTTATAACCCTCAAGAATTCAGCAGCAGGTGAGGATAAAACATTTTTCCCGGTATTTACCGATATAGGCGAGCTTAAATCCGTTTTCGGCGAAAACGCAAGAATTTGCATAATCACTTACAGCGATCTTCAAGAAAAATATAAGAGCTGTTTCGGCGTAGTGGTAAACCCCGCATCCCTCAACCTCATTATTGCCGATAAGGGAATGGAAAATATCGAACAGGAAAAGGATGGTCCTGTAAAGGTATACCGCCTGGATCCCAATGCAAAACAGATGGAAGACAAACCGAAAAACAACTGACATGGATTGTGCCGGGGAATATGATTTCTCCGGTAATTTTTTTGTCACCGTTTTATAAAAATCGTTGACAAGAATAAAAAGATAATGTATAATGAATAAAAAGTCCGAGAAACGGAGAATGACAATGAAGAAAAGAGTATTGGTGATAGGAAGCTCAAATATGGATTTCGTCTGCAATACGGAAAGATTGCCTCTGGCGGGAGAAACCATCACAACAAAAGAAAACTATATGCTTGTCCCCGGTGGTAAGGGAGGAAATACGGCAGTTACAGCGGCGAGACTCGGAGCTGACTGTGTATTCTGCGCAAGACTCGGCAATGATTCATACGGAAGATCGCTCTATGATTTTTATAAAAACGAGGGAATTGATGTACGACACGTAAAAATGTCAAAAGAACATCCAACGGGTCTTTCATCTATAATCGTCGAGGGTAACGGAGGTAACAGAATAATCGTATACCCCGGTGCAAATATGCATATAACACCTGAAGATGTTGAAGGCGCGGTGATAACATATCCGGGTGCGGCAATAATGCAACTCGAGGTGAACTACGATCGTGTTGTGGAAGCTGTAAAGCACTGTAATGAAAGAGACATTCCGGTTGTACTTGATGCAGTTCCCGCAAATAATGACCTTGATTTGTCAAAACTCGGACGCCTTGAGATTTTTTCTACCAATGAAGAAGAGACGGAGATATTTACAGGAGTCAAGCCAGTTGCTTATGAAAGCTGCATAAAGGCTGCAATTGCAATAAGAAAACTCGTTGATACAAAGTACGTGGTCTTAAAGCTCGGCGCAAAGGGATGCTTCGTTTACGACGGTAAATATGCAAACTTTTCGGAGGCATTTAAGGTTAGTGTTGTAGATACTACAGCGGCGGGAGAATGTTTTACGGCTGCTCTGACTCTCGAGTACCTGAGAAACGGAAAGAACATCCTTGAAGCCGCAAGATATGCAAACGCCGTCGGAGCGATGGTTGCATCAAAATCAGGTGCAGTGTCATCAATACCGTCACACGAGGATGTTCTGGAATTTATTAAGGAGAAAGAAAACGAAAAAATTGACTGATTTACAATAATTAAATCAAAAAACGGATAATTAACATTTTAAGATAGATATTAATGCTTGTTTTGTGGTAACATATTTTGGATAAAGTTAATTTTGCGAAAGGAATGATCGTTTATATGGCAAAGTATAAGAGAGTTCTTTTGAAGTTGTCAGGTGAAGCACTTGCTCCGGAAAACAGGGCAGAGGGAATACTTAATTTTGATTTTATAGCCGAAGTGTCGGCGCAGATTAAAAAATGTGTTGACGAAGGAACACAGGTTGCTATAGTGATTGGCGGAGGAAACATTTGGAGAGGAGCCAAGGGCGTACAGGTCACAAGATCCAGATCCGATAATATGGGGATGCTCGCGACTACGATTAACTCTCTTGCGGTCAAGACCGGAATTGAAAACGCAGGAGTAGCTTGTGAAGTTATGTCGGCTCTTCAGATGGATAAGATTGCCGAATATTATACAAGCGAAAAGGCAATAAGTTATCTTGAAGAGGGTAAAGTAGTAATTGTTTCGGGAGGAAGCGGAAATCCTTATTTCTCGACGGACACCGCAGCAGTTCTCAGAGCCGCAGAGCTTGAGTGTGATGCATCGCTGTTTGCAAAGAACATCGACGGTATCTATACTGCAGATCCGAAAACAGACGCAAGTGCAAAAAAGCTTGCAAAACTTACATACACCGAGATTATTGATAATAATCTGAAAGCAATAGATCTTACAGCTGCGGCATTCGGACGAGAAAATGGTATTCCTCTTATAGTATTCGGGCTCAAAGAGGATAACAGCATCGTAAGAGTCTGTGCCGGTGAAGAATTGGGAACAGTAATCTCAAATTGAAATTATGGGGAAAACCCAAAAATCCATAATATTTTAGGAGGATACTATTATGAAACTCGAACTTAAGGAATTTGAAGCAAAAATGACCAAGTCTCTCAGTAATTATGAGGGCGAACTCAAGGTAATAAGAGCAGGTCAGGCAAACATGGCCGTGCTCGACAGGATCAATGTTGACTACTACGGAACTCCCACAGCTATTAACCAGCTCGCAAACATCACTACTCCCGATCCCAGAACGCTTTGCATTGCTCCTTGGGAAACAAATCTTCTTAAGGAGATTGAAAAAGCTATTAACGCATCTGATCTTGGTATTAATCCCGCAAACGACGGTAAGGTAATTCGTCTTGCATTCCCCGTTCCCACAGAGGAAAGAAGAAAAGAGCTTACAAAGACGGTTGATAAGTATGCGGAAGAAGTAAAGGTAGCACTTCGTAACATCCGCAGAGATGCTAACGATAAGTGCAAGGAAATGAAAAAAAACGGTGAAATGACAGAGGACGAACAGAAGGCATCAGAAAAGAATGTTCAGGATCTTACCGACAAGTATGTAAAGAAAGCGGATGAGATTGCCGATGCAAAGAAAAAGGAAATCATGTCCATCTGAGTTTATGGGTATTCTTTCGTTATTCAAGAAAAGACCAAACAATTCTTTTTCCGAAGCAAAACTCCCCGGGCATATAGCGTTTATTATGGACGGTAACGGCAGATGGGCTAAAAAAAGAGGACTTGCAAGAACCGCGGGTCATTCACAGGGAGCAAAAGTTTTCAGAAATATTGCTGAAGGATGCTTTGAGCTTGGAGTAAAAGTGGTTACGGTATATGCATTTTCGACGGAAAACTGGAAAAGACCCAAAGAAGAAGTAGATGCAATAATGAAGCTTCTTCAGGAGTATATCGGCAACAGACTCTCACAGGAGGATACGAGATATAAGATAAGGTTTATCGGTGATGAAAGCGTTTTCTCGCAGGAAACAAAGGAAAACATGAAAAAGCTTGAATCACTAAATCTTGAATCTTCAAATACGTTGTATATAGCCTTGAATTACGGTGGCAGGGCAGAGATATGCCATGCGGTAAATCAGCTTATAGCCGAAGGCGTGACCGAGATTACCGAGGAACAAATATCGTCAAAGGTATATACATATGAAAATCCCGATCCGGATCTTATTGTAAGAACGGGCGGCGATGTCAGGATTTCAAACTTTCTGATGTGGCAGAGTGCCTACTCCGAGCTGTGGTTTACACCGACTCTTTGGCCGGATATGACCATTGATGAGGTAAAAGAAATAATCTCAAGCTATACAAACCGTGAAAGACGCTTCGGTGGTCTGGGTAAATAGCTTTGTATAAAACTTTAACTGTAACTTTTCAGGCAGTCACTAGATGAAATTTTGTGTCTGTGCTGAAATTTGTTTCGGAATATTTTATTTGGAGATATGACATGAAACAGCGAGTAATCACCGCAATTATAGCTTTGGCTGTATTTATACCAATCTTGATTTTTGCGGATAAAACGATATTCAGAATATGTATAGCGTTGATATCTGCACTCTCGGCGATAGAACTGCTTTCATGCGTTGGGAGCGCAAAAAAATTACTTTTATCTGTTCCGCTATGCTTGTTTGCACTATTAATGCCATTATTATATGCCTTCCCGGAAAACATAAGATGGATGGTACTTATTGTGGTAATGTTCTACTGCATGGCTACAATGGTGTTGTCAAACGGCAATATTACAGCACAGGATACCGGGATCTCCTATACCGGAGTGTTATTCTGTACATATTCCTATGAGTGTATTGCCGTGCTTCGTGAAGGATACTCATGGGCGTTTTTGCTGGTATTCCTTGCAGCATGGGGCTCGGATACCTTTGCATATTTTGCCGGTAAAACTCTTGGCAAGCATAAGCTTATACCTAGGATTAGTCCTAAAAAAACGGTTGAGGGCGCGATAGCAGGGGCAGTAGGAGGAATTCTGCTTTTTCCACTGTTCGGACTGATACTTGCCAATACGACGGACTACAGAGTAAATTACATACTTATCTCCATACTCGGATTCTGTGCAGCGATAGTTTCTCAGATAGGTGATCTTATAATGTCAGCAATAAAGAGAAGCTACGATGTTAAGGATTTCGGCAACATATTCCCGGGACACGGAGGTTTTCTTGACCGCTTTGACTCGACACTTACGGTTGCACCGCTGTTGTGTCTTGCTTTGAGCGTGTTTAAGATCATTTATTGACAGATCAGGTGTTGGGCGTTATCGTTCAATACCTTTTTTGGTAATGTTTATTTTTGTTTTGAATATGTTTTGAAAATACGTATATTTCTGAAAGGAACGGATATAAAATGGCACAAAAGCTTTGCATACTCGGCTCGACAGGCTCTATCGGAACGCAGGCACTTGAAAGTTCAGAACACCTCGGAATAGAGGTAACGGCAATTGCGGCGGGATCAAGGATTGATATACTAGAAGATCAGATAAGAAAATACAGCCCTGCTTATTGTGCGGTTACCGATGAGAGAAAGGCATTTGACTTAAAGACAAGAGTTGCCGATACACCGGTTAAAATAATATCCGGAAGCTTGTGTTGCGAAGAAATAAGTAGCCTTGCCGATTGTGACACCGTGCTCAATGCAATAACTGGAATAGCCGGACTTCTTCCGACAATTGCTGCAATAAAAGCGAAAAAGAATATAGCTATTGCCAATAAAGAAACACTTGTCGCTGCAGGCGATATAGTGAACAGACTTGTACAGGAAAACAACGTAATAATGCTTCCCGTTGATAGTGAACACTGTGCAATTCATCAGTGTATAGACGGAAAAAACAAGAGCGAGATCTCAAAGCTTATAATTACTGCTTCGGGAGGTTCAATGTTCGGAAAAAGCCGAGAACAGCTCAAAAATGTCAAACTCAGTGATGCGCTTACCCATCCAAATTGGAGCATGGGAAAAAAAATCACCATAGATTCCTCCACACTTGTCAATAAAGGGCTGGAGCTTATTGAGGCAGTACGACTTTTTGGTATTCCGCAGGAAAGAATTGATGTCCTTGTACATCGTGAGAGTATAGTGCACTCTATGGCAAGCTTTGTTGACGGTTCAGTTATGGCACAAATGGCAGTACCTGATATGAGGTTATGCATCCAGTATGCATTGACATATCCAAGCAAAATACCCGGACTCACACCAGAGCTTGATCTTGCGAAAATTGGTAAACTCTCATTCTACGATGTCGATAACAACTCATTCCCCTCTGTAGGTTTCGCAAGGAGGGCAATATCCGCCGGAGGAATAATGCCCGCTGTTTTCAACGGAGCAAACGAAGCTTGTGTTGATTTATTTCTTCACGAAAAGATAAAATTTACTGACATATTTGATCTTATAGAATACACCCTTGACGTCTTCAAGACCAAAAATGAGGAAGTAACTCTCCAAGAGATTATGGAGGCCGACAGAGAATCCAGAAAAACAGTGTACGAAAAAGCAGAAAAGATAGGATAAACGATGTTTATTCGGAATATAATAAAAAGCACAAAACATTTGGAGGTAATAAATTGATTATCCTTACAATCATTGGTGTAGTACTTATTTTCGGACTTCTGATATTCATTCACGAGTTCGGACATTTCGTAACGGCAAGACTTTTCAAGGTCGGAGTCAACGAATTTTCGCTCGGAATGGGTCCGGCTATCTTCTCGCATACCTCGAAAAAAAGCAATATCAAATATTCACTAAGACTTTTGCCCATCGGCGGATATGTAAGCATGGTAGGTGAAGACAGACTCGGTGAAGAAGATGATGCATCGGTGGCTCTTTGCAGAAAACCGGCATGGCAGAGATTTATCGTTATGGCGGCAGGCGCTGCAATGAACCTTATACTCGGATTTATCATAATGGCGATAATGGTAATTCAGCAACCCGGATTCTTCGGAACGACAGTTGATTCATTCGTATTTCAGGCAAATGATGGAAACTACTACAGAACCTACGACAATTCCGCAGGCTACGGTTTGATGGCAGGAGATAGAATCGAGAGAATTGGAAACGAAAAAATAAGAATATACGATGACCTCACCTTTGAGATAATGCGTGTCGGTGATGAGCCTACTGACGTTACAGTAATAAGAGACGGAACAAGAACAGTTATAAAAGATGTACAATTCCCAACATTCACCGAAAGAGGACTTGTATTTGCAGACTCCAATTTTATATATCCCACACGGATAGAAAAGAATGCACTGTCGGTAATTCATCAGACTTTCATGCAGACTTTTTCAACCATAAGAATGATATACGAAACCCTGTTTGATACTCTCAGCGGAAGATACGGAATGGCAGCTGTATCGGGACCTGTCGGTGTTGTGGAAACATTGAACGATACAGTAACGCAGACAGAAGATGGCTATAGGCTTCGTGCAGTAATGTATCTCGTTATGGTGCTCACTATAAACCTCGGAATTATGAACTTGCTCCCTTTCCCGGCACTTGACGGCGGCAGAATATTCTTTATCTTTATCGAGCTGCTTCGCGGAAAACCGGTAAAACCGGAATTTGAAGGCTACATCCATTTTGCGGGAATGGTAGTTCTCATGTTGTTCATGGTCTTTGTGACATTTAACGATATATCAAGAATTATAACAGGATAGGTGAATCAATGAACAGAAGAAGTACAAAGAAGATCAGAATCGGAAATATCTCCATCGGCGGTGATTCTCCCATCGCAATACAATCTATGACCTTTGCCAAAACCAAGGATAAAGAGGCAACCCTTGCACAAATACACGAACTTGAAAAGGCAGGCTGTGAGATAGTGCGTTTTTCCGTGCCCGATGAAGAATCGGCACAAAGTATACCGTACCTTAAGGAACACACAAGCATCCCACTTGTTGCGGACATTCATTTTAACCACAAGCTCGCAATAAAGAGTGCGAAGTTTGGAATAGACAAAGTGAGAATAAATCCCGGAAATATCGGGGGCGACGAAAATGTAAAAGCTGTGGTGGATATATGCAAAGCAAAAAATATTCCGATAAGGATAGGCGTCAACGCCGGTTCTCTCGAAAAGCATATTCTTGCAAAACACGGCAAGCCAACTCCGGAAGCTCTCATAGAAAGTGCATCCTACCATCTGAAGCTACTTGAAAGATTTGATTTTTACAATACGGTAGTTTCAATTAAATCTTCTGATGTTCAAACGACAATTGCCGCAAATAGGCTTTTTTCCGAAATGTTTGATTATCCTCTCCATCTCGGACTTACAGAGGCCGGAACTGAACGCTTCGGTATAATAAAATCAAGTTGTGCGATAGGTTCACTTCTGTGCGATGGAATAGGAGACACGATAAGAGTGTCACTTACGGAAAACTGCGCAAAGGAAGTTTATGCCGCAAGGGATCTTCTCAAATCATTAGGTCTTCGCGCCGGTGTCAACATCATTTCCTGTCCGACCTGTGCACGCTGTGATTATGACGTAATTGGTATCGCAAACAAGCTTCACGAGCATCTTGACACTGTCAACAAAAATATAACAGTAGCCGTAATGGGATGTGTGGTCAACGGGCCCGGCGAAGCAAGAGAAGCCGATATTGGAGTTGCCGGTGGCAAGGGAGAAGCATTGCTCTTTAAAAAAGGGGTGGCAATAGGTAAGATTCCCGAGTGTGAAGTTATAGACAGAATATTAAAAGAAGTAGAAGCAATGTCATAACACCTGTTGTGACGGAGGATTACATATGTACAATTCGTTCCTGAAAAAATTTTCAAAATACACACCGAGCGACGAGCAAACGGAAATACTTTCAAAAATGACAGATTACAAGCTTCGTGTGGACAAAGCACAAAGACTTATAGATCTTGTTATTACATTCACGGAGTATATACCGGTTTCATCGCTTTCGGAAATATGTGAGGGTATTAAGATTGCTCATGATGCAGGTGGAGTTAAGATAACCCCAAAATATCCGGAGGGAGCATTTTCGATAGATAAAATGGCAGATATTCTATCGGAATTCAAATCAAGAAGTGCATTTGGTAGAGGCTTTTTTAACGGTGCCACTGCGGAATTTGCTTCCATGCCTGCGGATAACGGAGAGATAAGTATTGTTGACACTGTATCCTTTGACGAACTTGCAAGCGTTGTTGAGGACGATACCTCAATTGTAATTAAACTTCGAAACGGCGGACTTGGTATACTTACATATGCCGGTTGCGATGAAGATATTTCAAAGATTATATATGAATGGTTTGGGCTTTCCAAAAAGATAATCTTCTCCGGTAAGACAACACTTGAATACGATGAATTCAGAGCCATGAACCCGGTACCGGCAATACACTACAATGCCGTGGAAATACAGAGGGAGGCTCCTCCTGTGACGCAGAATCAAGGTGGACACAGCGGTCAAAACGGAGGCTTTAATAAGTACCGTCAAAAGGTGGAATTGCCCCCGGATTTTGTTCCCAAGAAAAATTCTCTTTTTGATGCAGAGCCCATTTGCGAAGTAAACTACGATGAGGGCTGGGCAAAGTCCGGAAACATGGTATTCGATATAACAGAACCGGAACCCTGCCACGGTATAATCAAGAATTTTGAGATAACTCCTATAAGAAGCCTTGACTCGGAATCAAAGAAAGTTACTATCATGGGAAGAGTTTTTTACCTTGAAAAGAAGCTGCTTAAAAGCGGAGAAAAATATCTTCTTATATTTTATATAACCGACAATGATTCCTCAATGGTGTGCAAAACAATATACAACGTTGATGAGGATGGCGACTATTCAAAAATTGAAGATGGCGGCGTTTATGCAATGACAGGCAGCTGTTCAATAGATACGTTTGATCAGTCATTCCCTACAATTTTCAAGCCCACCGCATTCTCAAAAATCAGCACAAAAGAAAGAAAGGATAATGCCCCGGAAAAAAGAGTAGAACTTCATCTTCACACGAATATGTCCGCAATGGACGCTACAGCAGATCCTAAAGACATTATAAAGCAAGTCCAGAAATGGGGACAGGGCGCAGTTGCAATAACCGACCACGGAAATCTTCAGGCATTCCCACAGTCAATGCTTGCTCGTGAAAAGCTCGGTGATGAAGTAAAGGTCATCTACGGCATAGAATCCTACTTTGTTGATGACAATGCAAGAGCTGTATATGGTGAACAGGACGCTCTATTCGAATCCGATGAATTTGTAATTTTTGACCTTGAGACAACAGGTACTTCACCTCAGAACTGTGCCATAACCGAAATCGGTGCGGTAAAATACAGAAACGGCGAGATATACGATGAATTCTGCACTTTTGTAAATCCGGAAATGCCTATCCCTGAGAAAATCACGGAAATAACCGGAATCTCGGATGATATGGTTAAAGATGCTCCGACAATAGGTGAGGTCTATGACAAATTTATGGATTTCTGCGGAGATGCCATTCTTGTTGCACATAACGCATCCTTTGACGTAAGTTTCCTTCGTGCCGCAGCAGAAAAGCTTCAAAGACTTCTGAAGGTAACCTATCTTGATACTGTTGCGGTCTCAAGATATGTAAACAACGATCTTAGCAGACATACTCTTGATTCGGTAGCAAAGTATTTCGATCTCGGAGACTTCAACCATCACAGGGCCTCGGACGATGCAAGAATGCTTGCAATGATATTTGACAAAATGGCGAAAAAACTGATCGGTGAGGGAATCACGAAAATGTCTGAGCTGTCAGAGGTCATGTCAACCGGTACTGATCCGAAGAAGCTTCGTACATATCATCAGATAATACTTGTCAAAAATCTTGTGGGGCTCAAAAATCTATACAGACTTGTATCTCTGTCATACCTCGATTACTTCTTCAGGTATCCGCGAATTCCAAAGACTCTGCTCTCACAGTACAGAGAGGGACTTATAATTGGTTCAGCCTGCGAGGCGGGTGAGCTTTATTCAGCGATCGTATCAGGAAAACCGGAAAATGAACTTCTTGAAATCGCAGAATTCTATGATTACCTTGAAATTCAGCCAATCGGCAACAATATGTTCCTTATAGAAAACGGCGACGTTAAGGACATTGAAGAACTCAAAAACATAAATCGCCGCATAATAGAACTCGGTGACAAGCTCGGAAAGCCAGTAGTTGCAACGGGTGATGTTCATTTCCGTAACCCCGAAGACGAAATCTACCGTCAGGTACTTCTTGCATCAAAGAAGATGAAAGATGCCGACAAGCACATACCACTTTACATGAGAACAACCGAAGAAATGCTTGCCGAATTTGACTACCTCGGTGACAGAGCTTATGAAGTTGTTGTAACTAACACAAGGAAAATCGCCGACATGGTAGAGGTAATACGTCCGATTCCGGAGGGTAACTATCCTCCCCACATGGAGGGAGCAGAAGAAGAACTTAAAAACAACTGCTACACCAAAGCAAGAGATATGTACGGCGATCCTCTTCCCGAAATAGTTAAAACAAGACTTGACAGAGAACTTACCTCCATAATTTCAAACGGCTTCGCACCTCTTTACGTCATTGCAAGGCGACTTATCGCATTCTCGGAGGAACGGGGCTATCAGGTTGGTTCACGAGGTTCAGTTGGTTCATCCTTTGCCGCAACAATGGGTGGTATCACAGAAGTAAATCCTCTGCCTCCCCACTACTTGTGCCGAAAATGTAAACACTCGGAATTCATTGCCGACGGTTCGGTGGGTTCGGGTTTTGACCTGCCGGATAAGGATTGTCCAAACTGCGGTGAAGTAATGTATCACGACGGGCACGATATTCCTTTTGAAACATTCCTCGGTTTTAACGGTGACAAATCTCCGGATATAGACCTTAACTTTTCCGGAGACGTACAGGGGCTTGCCCATAAACACACGGAGGTGCTCTTTGGGGAGGGGCAGGTGTTCAGAGCCGGAACTTTGGGAACTCTCGCCGAAAAAACGGCATACGGATTCGTAAAAAAGTACTGTGAAGAAAAAGGCGTTCAACTCAATAAGGCGGAAGAAACACGACTTTCCAAAGGTTGTGAGGGAGTAAAGCGAACCACGGGACAGCATCCCGGCGGTATCATAGTTATACCCAGAGAATATAGTGTATACGACTTTACACCGGTCCAGCATCCCGCAGATGATCCCAATGCCGATACAATAACAACACACTTTGCATTCTCGTATCTTCACGATACAATACTAAAACTTGACCTTCTCGGACATGATGTGCCCACCAAGTACAGAGTAATGGAAAAATACACCGGGCTTAACTCCCTGGATCTGCCTCTGTTCGATAAGCAAGTAATGGAGTTGTTTATTTCCACGAAATCACTTGGAGTAAAACCTGAAGATATAGGAAGCGATGTAGGAACATTTGGACTCCCGGAGTTCGGCACGAAATTTGTACGAGGAATGATAGTCGAATCAAAACCAAAAAATTTTTCCGACCTTTTGCAGATTTCCGGACTTTCCCACGGAACCGACGTCTGGCTCGGTAACGCACAAGAACTTATCCGTGACGGTATATGCACCATTTCCGAGGTTGTAGGAACGCGAGACAGTATTATGGTCTACCTTATTTACCACGGACTTGATAAATCTCTTTCTTTCAAAATTATGGAGGATGTACGAAAGGGTAGAGGGCTCAAGCCCGAATACGAGGAAGCGATGATAAAAGAGGGAATTCCCGATTGGTACATTGCCTCCTGTAAAAAAATCAAGTATATGTTCCCGAAAGCCCACGCTGCAGCATACGTTATGTCGGCACTTAGACTTGGTTGGTTTAAAGTATACAGACCTTTGGAATTTTACGCCGCATTCTTCTCAGTTGCTCCCGGCGGTTTTGAAGCGGGAATTTGTATGGGCGGTAAAAAGAATGTAGAAGCCGTAATGCGTGACATAGACAATAAAGGCAACGATGCATCGCCAAAGGAAAAGGATATGTACCCGACCTTGCAGCTTATGAACGAAGCTTACGCAAGAGGTATTAAATTTCTCGGTGTTGATCTTTACAAATCCGATGCCTCCGCATTCCTGCCCGAGGACGGTGCAATAAGACTTCCGTTCTCATCAATAGCGGGTCTCGGTGAAGCGGCTGCGCAAAGCATATTGGACGCTGCAAAGGACGGCAAATTTCTTTCACGCGAGGATCTTAAACTTCGTGCTGGACTCGGAAGCGGAGTTATAACACTTCTCGATGAAAACGGCGTTCTTGCGGGACTTCCGGAAACAAATCAGCTCACTTTTTTCTGATAATAATCATAATTTAAGCGTGGTACAGCAAAAAAGCTAAAATACCACGCTTTTCTTACCTAACAAAAGCTATCGGTAATGCTAAGATTTAGTATGTAAATACGCTAATATGAAGTATAAGTATGAGAAGAAATGTTTTGTGTGTAGAAGATATTATGTAGATACAGTGGAAAGTTACTTAATTTAATTCAGGATTTCAAATCGTAAGTTTTAGGACCTTACGAGTGCGGTGAATTTTGATGTTACACTTTTATTGTAAATCTATGATATAATTTACAATTAATGGTTGTTCAAAACAAAAATATGTGGTAAAATAATTTAAATTGTTATGATATAACATGGGGATAGTATGGAAAAATATCTTGAAATAGGAAGAATAATTAACAAGAGGGGGATAAAAGGCGAGCTAAAAGTAGAGCCCTATTCCAACAGTGAAAAAGACTTTTTTGTTTACGAAAGAGTTTTCCTTTCTTCAAAGGGTGAGGACGAAAGAAGGATAGAGAGTTGTAAACCTTACAAGGGTTTTGTATATTTGAAAATATCTGGTGTCTCAACACCGGAAGAAGCGGATCTTCTTCGAGGGAAATATCTTTATGTACACAGAGACGATATTGAGCTTTCGGAGGATGAGATCCTCATTGCCGATATAATTGGTCTTGACGTTATAGATGCAAATACGGACCGTATTTACGGTAAAATAAAGGACGTCGTAAATTACGGAAGATACGATACCTACATCATAAAATCGGGAGATAAAGAATATATGCTTCCTGCAGTAGATGAATTTCTTGACAGAATAGAGCTTGAAAAAGGCGTATATGTGACCCCTATCAGCGGTCTTTTCGATGACGCCGAGGAGATAAAGGAATAATGAGATTTGATATACTTTCGGTTTTTCCGGATATGCTCAGAGCCGTGCTTTTTGATAGTGTTATTGGAAACGCCGTTGAAAACAAGATTATTGATATAAAACTTCACAATATACGAGATTATTCGACAAACAAACATAGAAAGACCGATGATTATCCCTTTGGCGGTGGCAGGGGAATGGTTATGACTCCTCAGCCCGTTATAGACTGTTACAGGCATATTCTTGATGGCGAGGATCATGTTCATACTGTTTATATGTCACCTCAGGGAAAAGTATTGACGCAGGAAAAAGCAAAAGAACTCTCAGTGCTTCCCAGACTTGTGATACTTTGCGGACATTATGAGGGAATGGATGAGCGTGTTATTACATCAATCGTTGACGAAGAAATATCAATCGGAGATTATGTTTTAACCGGCGGAGAAATCCCTGCCGCCGTTCTTGTAGATTGTATATCTAGAATGATTCCGGGTGTTCTTCCCGCGGCAGAATGCTACGAAAATGAAAGTATAGCTTCCGGGATACTTGAATATCCCCAATATACACGTCCGAGGAACTTTGAGGGATTGGAAGTTCCCGATATTCTTTTCAGTGGTCATCATTCAAACATTGAAAAATGGAGACGTGAAAAGGCTCTTGAAAAAACCTTAAAAGTACGACCGGAACTTCTTAAAAATTTGAAGCTTTCAAAGGCAGATGTGGAATATTTAAAGAAATTACAATAATATAACAATGGGGAGAGAAATATGCATTTAACAAATAACTCTTCTGAAATCAAAAATAATAAAAGCCGTTTTAAAAGTACAAAAAGAAGGATTGTTTTTAGCGATATATTCCTTAATTATCAGTCGATAGAGCAAAAGTTCTTTTCGTCTGCATTTTTCCGACTCTTTTCGTTTTTAAAGCATAAGATGGCATGGTTTGGTAGACTTAAGCACGTAATTTCCGACAAAGCGGAAAACAGTCTGATTTGTAATTTTTTTTCTGCTTTTTTTGAAAACTTACTAGCACTTCCGCTGAGAAGCTATGGTATTATAACCTTCTTTTTCGGGATGTTCACGCTGATAAATAATATTTTTAGATTTACCGTTAGTCCCTTTTCTGGTTCAGGCAGTTCTCTCATCGGCATAATCTTAAATGCAGTAATAATTTTTATTATATCAGCTCTCATATCGGTTTCTTCTAAAAGTCTCGGGAATGCACTTGCAAAGAGCAGATTATTTTCTGTTCTTCTGTTCGATATATTAAATTTTGAAAAAAAGAATGTTGATGTTGAAACTAAATCATTCAATAATTTTATTTTTGTAATTGCAGGTTGTTTTCTTGGATTATTATCCGCATTTATACAACAAAAATATCTTTTTTTAGTTGTTCTAGCAGTTATTGAAATATATGTTATTTTCAAAAATCCCGAAACAGGTATAATTTCCACGATTTTGCTGTTACCGTTTTTGGACAATGTATTTTTGTTATTATTTACTTCGACCTGTTGCATTTCTGTTTTTTTTAAAGTTCTTCGTAATAAGCGTGTTATGAAATTTTCGGTGACTGATGCTTTTGTTTTTCTCTTGATGCTTATTATCTTAATAAGCGGGTTTAACGGTATAAGTCACATGGAGAGTTTAGAGTCGGCTATAGAAATTATAATACTGATTCTTTTCGGATGGATTGTAAATAATACAATAAAAACGGCTGTTCTTGCCGAAAAATGTGTTAATGCACTTGTTATTTCTGTATCTTTCTTATCTGTAATTGGTATAATCATTTCTTTTTTTGATATTTATAATTTAGAATCAAAAAATCAATTATTTGCCATTGCCGGTGGCATCCTTCGTTCAATTCCTTTTACGTCGGATAATGGCTATGTTCAGCTTGCTGTTCTTACAGTACCGTTTTCTCTCTCCATATATAAAAAGTCCAAATTACAAGGAATCATTTCGACTATCCTGTGTGCATTATTTGTTGTTCTTTCACTTGATTTTGTTTCGTGGGTATCGCTTTTGTTTGTGATAATTATTTATTTTTCAGTTATGTCTCCGATATTGTGCCTGTACTTAGGTATTGTTTTTACAGTGCTGGCTGCAGTAAATTTTTTCCTGCCAGAGGTATTTTCTGTAATATCAGACCTTGTAAAATCTATAACAAATTATCAGGCTTATATTACAGATTTATCGTTATCAAACAGTCACGGCATAGCGAGTGTTTATGAATTTATGTTTTCCGGTGCAGGTGTTGGTGAAAACGTCGTAGGTCATGTGTTTAAATGCTTGTTCGGTTTTGATACCGCTACTTCTCTGGAAGCTTGTTCTTTATACATTCAGATCATTCTGCAAATCGGCTTGGCAGGGTTGATGCTTTGGTTTGTTGTGTATTGCCTTTTTGTATCCAATTGTCTGAGTCTGTATTATACCGATAAGTTTTGTAAGGATACTCTAAGGTTCTATGTTATCTCTTGTCTGGCGTCATGCAGTGTTATAGTCTTATCCGGTTTTTATTATCCCGGAGCAATGTCGTCAAACATAATTTTGGGCTGCATACTGGTTTTTTATCTTTCGTTCTCTTTCAGAAAATGTTCGGAAATTGAGTTTACTCCGGAAGCATATGATCTTGAAAGTTACAATGATATTTTATAAAAATCAAAGTATACAAAACAGTTACACATCAAGGGTAATATGAGATACTAAATCACACAAACTTATTAACGTAGAATTAAATACTGTGTGATTGCACGATTTTTCATACCTTTTTTGTGCCTTGTGTACAGCTGAAAGGAATGGTTAAAAGTATGAAAAAAAAGAATAAATTTAATATTATTGATTTTTTTATATGTTTTGTGATTTTCACTGTCTTAGTTTTATCCGCTGTGTGGCTATCAGAAGGCTACAAGGATAGTTTTTTTACCGGTTTTGGAAAAACTCCCGTTGAAATAACCGTAACATCTGTACCGATTTCAAAAGAGTATTTGGATAAGATCTCCGTCGGACAAACCGTGGTAAACTTTGAAACCGGTGATGATCTTGGCAGAATTTCAAATATTCAGTTCTTTGATTGTGAATCTGAAGATGAAAAACTTTCATTTTATGCTATAATTGATATTGATTCAAAAGCGAAACCTAGGGATAATCATTATATAATTAACGGTGAAAAACTCCTTGTGAATAAGATCACTAAGTTTTCCGTCCCCGAGCTTTATTTCGAGGGAAGAATCAGTTCAGTTGCCTCTCCGGGATATAATAAATAGATATTTTGTTAATGTGGTAGTCGATAATTTAAATTAGAAGGTGGTTTTATGAAAAGTAAAAAGATACAATTTAATATATTAGACATCATATTTGTTTTCAGTGTAATACTAATTATCTTTTCCACCATATTTCAAGGTTTGACTGTAAACAAATTTGAGGAGAATAATATTATAGAGAATACTGTAATTACTTTAAAACTCATTGATGTTGATGAACCTGTTTTTAATGAAATTCAAAAAGGAGACTATATTTTTTCCAATGAGTATTACGGTGATAAATCCATCGGTGCTGTTTCAAAGAAAACGAAGTATTCCTCTACACAAAAGCAGACAGAAGATGAATCCGAGGTTTCAGAAATTGTCGAGTATGAAATTTACGTGCTGTCGGAATGTTTAAGGGATTCAAACGGATTTTACAGTATTAACGATAAATTGATAGTTCCCGGAATAATTTTTTCGGCAGACAATGGCTATGTTGGCTTTAATTGTGAGATAGTTTCCATAAAAACAGCTGATTGATTTAAAAGACAGTTTTGGTTTGTGTATTTCTCTTGTGTTTTTGCTCAAAATTGTTAATAAGTAATTCGAATTAATTGTGCATTAGATAGTTTTTTTGCAAATGCTCTTGATTTTATCAATAAATACAGTTATAATTATAATATCGTTTAATATCGAGTTGTAAAGGAGTTAAAAAAATGACGTCTAAAGAAGTTGCTGTAAAGAGTTCGCAGGGACTGCATGCTAAGCCTGCATCAGTTTTTATTCAGAGGGCGAATACCTATAAGTGTTCTATTTGGGTTGAGAATGGTGACAGACGAGCAAATGCAAAGAGCCTTCTTGGTGTTCTTTCTCTCGGTATCACCGGAGGAACCAATATCATGATCATAGCAGACGGTCAGGATGAAAACGAAGCTGTTGAAGGGCTCGCAAATCTCGTTCAGACGGTTCTTAAGGACTGATTATCCGGTTCAAGGATACAAAATAGTATTGATGGGGAGCCGTATCAATCGGCTCTTTTGTCTTTTAGTAAATACATTTTCTAAATTTGTCCGACGCAAAACGTATTTTTACCTTGTTTGGTAATTTTGGAGATTAACATGACTCATAATGAACTAAAGGAAAAAGTAAAGCTGCTTCCGTTTGCCCCGGGAATTTATATGATGAAAGATAAAAACGGCAAGGTTATTTATGTTGGAAAATCCAAATCTCTTCATAACCGGGTGGCCCATTATTTTCAGCCTATTTCAAATCTTGACCCTAAAACCGCAATGCTTTCAAATAATATTTTTGATTTTGAATGTATTTACACAGCTTCAGAAGCCGAAGCACTGATACTTGAAAATGAGTTGATTAAAAGATATACCCCAAAATATAATATCAAATTGAAAGATGCAAAAACTTATCCATATATTAAAGTAACATCACCAAAGCCTTATCCGGAAATTTCCCTTTCCAGAACAAGAAATGACGATAAAGCTCAGTATTTCGGTCCCTACGTATCTTCTAAAAACGCCAATGAGATTATAGATATTGTTTGCAAAACATTCGGTGTGGCATCCTGCGGTAAAAAATTCGAGTATGGCAAAAGAGTATGCAGACCTTGTCTGTTCTTCCATATGGGACAGTGTATCGGTCCGTGTTCCGGCAAAATAAGTTCAGCGGAATATAGGGATGTGTTTTCTGAAGTCGAACGTTTCTTGAAAGGAAATTATTCAGATGTAATTGATGAACTGCAGAATAAAATGGTTGTATGTGCTGAAAAAATGGATTTTGAAAATGCGGCAAAATACAGAGACAGAATATCTGCACTTCAAAAATTAAAAGAACATCAGAATATAATTACAGATCCCGAAAAAGAGTTTGACGTATTTGGGTTGTATATTGATGAAACTTCATTCTCTATATGTGTTATTTTTATTCGCAACGGTAAAGTTATTGATAAAGAAGATTATGTTTTTTCGTCCGGTGAGATTTTGGATGATTATGAACTATCAGGTTTTATCGAACGCTTTTACAAAAATTGCGGTTATATTCCAAAGAACATCTTGCTGTCATTTGAGTTATCGGACGAAGAATTTAAAAGATTGACTTCAAGTTTAAGCGATTTCGGAAAATTTTCGGTAAAAATTTCCGTCCCCGTACGTGGTGAAAAAAAGGTTTATATTGAAATGGCAAAAAGAAATGCAGCGCAAGCCGTTCGTCAAATGAGAGAAATGGTTCAGAAAGATGAGGAAACACTGGTAAAGCTTGCATCGGTTTTGGGACTTGAAGTTGTTCCGCAGAGAATCGAGGCATATGATATATCAAACAATGGAGCGGATGATATATATGCGGGAATGGTTGTCATTGAGGATGGAAAATTCAAAAAGAGTCATTATCGAGTTTTCTCAATCAAGGAACTTTCTGATAAACAAGATGATTATGCTTCGATACGTGAGGCACTTAGAAGACGATTGAGATATTTATGCTCTGATTTCAACGAAGAGAACGAATCGTTTTCAGTTGTGCCTGACCTGATACTTCTTGACGGAGGTATCGGTCATGTAAGTGCTGTTAGAGAATTAATGAGTGAACTTGGTCTCAATATCAATGTGATTGGCATGATAAAGGATGAACACCACAAAACGAGGACGTTGACAGATGGAGAGAACGAGATCAGCATAGCCAAGGATTTTGTACTTTTCACATTTATATACGGTATTCAGGAAGAAGTACACAGATTTACGTTTTCAAAAATGAATTCTTCGCGTACTAAAAAGGTTAAGCACTCGATTCTGGAGAAAATTGAGGGGGTTGGAGAAAAGAAAGCTAATATTTTGTTAAAAAGATTCAAGTCAATACAAAATATAAAAAATGCGTCAGTCGAAGACTTGACTTCCGTATCGGGTATAAATAAAGATTTGGCAATCAGAATCAAAGAATATTTAAATAAGTAACAGGAGATAGTTATGAGAATAATAACAGGAATAGCCAGAGGTGCAAAGCTTGAAACGCTTGAAGGCGAAGAGATAACAAGACCCACTACCCAAAGAACAAAAGAGGGGATTTTCAGTGCAATACAATTTGAAATTACAGGTAAAAGAGTACTTGACTTATTCTCAGGTTGCGGTCAACTGGCTCTTGAAGCTTTGAGCAGGGGGGCAGAAAGTGCCGTAATGATAGATGAAAGTGCCGAAGCTATTGAGATTATTAAGAAGAATGCAAAAAAGACCGGACTTATAAAATCATGCCGTATTTCTCGAATGGATTATAGTGAATATCTTAAATCTGCCGATGGTCGGGAGAAATTCGATGTTATATTCCTGGATCCACCATATTCCAAAAGCATGAAGGATGAAATACTCAAAAAGCTCATGAGAACCGATATTCTTGCTGACGGATGCATTGTTGTCTGTGAAACTGATAAGGATGAAATTGACGGCGATGTTCATGGACTTACTCTCAGAAAAAAATATAAATACAGCAGGACATTGACATATATTTTCGACTTTAACCCTGCAGAAGAAAACGTCTGAAAATAATCTATAAATATAACCAAGGCCCATAATTTGTGTGACCTTGGTTATTGTTTTTATTGGAAGTTATTTAAACCAATAACGTTTATTTCTGATTTTTATAGCAACTATAGTGTAAATTATAAACAATGTTATTGATGTTATCGATGTTACTATAAAGAAAGTACTTGTAATAAAGCTCTTAATATTCTCAATCATAAAAAGAACGGGACTTCTTTCAAAATTATCATTACTGACTAATTTTGTCTTTCCTAAGATGTAATCATTTTTGTATTTAATAATAAGATCACCGAATTTATCCCCCTTACTTACGGGAGCATAATATTCTTCGCTATAAATTACTTTCTCATAGGATAAATCTTCTTCACTGATCGTTGTCGGAAGTATGTGATATACCGATTCTTCGGGGAAAAGTGAAACATGATCTTTGCTTGCAGAAAGCTTTAACGGAACTTCGGAAATTACCGATTCGGTATCAACAACATTCTTTATGACAAAATTCGAAAAGCAGAAGTCAAGAATACTCTTTGCATCGAGATAAGCATAATTTGTATCATCGTCCTCATTGTAAGGTGAATTCATTATGACACATACGTATGTCAGTCCGTTTTTAACTGCAGAAGTGATAAGACAATTTCCGGCCTCGGGAGTATATCCGGAATTTAATCCAAAGGCATTTTTATAATAATACTTTGATGTAGAACTTCTTGATATAAAGTTGTTCCTGTTATATCTCAGTTTATAATTGTCGGGATTATCTAAAGGAGTGAAGGAATATGAAGAGGAGGATGCCCATTCTGCAAGCTCTCCGAGTTGATAGGCATAAAGTGTAATTCTTAACAGATCCGACGAAGTGGTAAACATATCCGAATCATGAAGTCCTGTGACATTTGTGAACTTTGTAGATGTACATCCAAGCTCTACTGCTTTGTCATTCATCATTTTTATGAATTTTAACTTATCTCCGTTGGAAACATAATCTGCAAGCTGGTTTGCTGCATCGTTGGAACCGCAGATAAGTACAGCTCTTATCAGATCCTCTGCAGTATAAATATCTCCAACTTTAAGACCAAGCTTCAATCCCGTACTCTCATTTACAACGCTCCTGGTTATGGTAATTGGAATGGATTTGTCGGGAATATTTTCATATGCAATCACTGCAGTCATAATCTTAACTGTGGATGCAGGGGCTATTTTCTTTTGAGGATTTTTTTCATATATCACAAAGCCGCTCTCTGAATTATAGACGGAGATGCTGCTCGCTGTTGAGTCCGGCATTACAAGACCGCTGTAGTCACATAAAGTTTTTCCGTTGATGTATTTTGGGGAAACGTTCTGCGCAAGAGCTGGCGTTACAATCATTATTGATAACAAGAAAGAGAAAAAAGTAATACATACAAGTTTTTTAAAAATCATTATTTAAACTCCGGTTTTATCACATTAAAAAGCGATTTAGCCTCTAAAGTATCTGTTTTGATCTGTTTTTTTAGTTTGTCAACAGAATCAAATTTCATTTCCGGACGCAGCATATCAAAAAATAGTACTGTTATTCTTTTATTATACGCATCGCCCGAGTAATCGAACAAAAAAGTTTCGCAGTTAACAATATCCTTGGCATTTGTATTGAAGTCTGTGGTAGGTCTTATTCCAATGTTAGAGATGCCTTTATACCAAATACCATCCAAAAGACAAGCGGAAACATATACACCGAATTTCGGAATTACCTTATAATAGGGGATGGTGATATTTAAAGTAGGGAAACCGAGCTTTCTTCCGAGTTGTTTGCCGTGCATGACAACGCCGCTGATTCTGTAAGGAATTGTCATAAGTTTATGTGCTTCCTTAACATTGCCATTAGAAATTAGATTGCGGATGATTGTCGATGAAACTATTTTATTCTCCAAAGTGTATACGAAAGGGATGACCTCGAGATTTATTCCCAAAGCAAAAAGCTCATGGTTCAAAACAGATGTGTCACCTTTTCCAAGGTAACCAAATCTGTAATTTTCGCCGCAAAATACAAATTCAGCATTCAAACGTTCTTTTAACACGTTTTTGCAGAATTCATGGGGGGACATATGTCTGACAGATTCAAAATCGTCAAGATATGCGATGTCGCACCCTAAGGTATCGAATATTCTGTTTTTTTCTTCAGTATCTGTAAGAAGCTTTTTCTCAATACCGAGTAGTTCGGAAGTGTGGTCTTGAAATGTATAAACACAGGAAAGCTTATTATAATATTTTGCACGATTTACAGCCGCTGAAATTATGCTTCGATGTCCGCTGTGAACACCATCAAAATTGCCTAATGCGATACAGGTTTTATTGCTTTGTATTTTTGTGGAATCAAGTATTGTAATCATTTGTTGTGTCCTTACAAAATTAATACACCAATATGATACAATATAAAATAATCTTTGTCAAGATGAAATTAATGTGATTTATATTAAAATTTTTTTGTATATTTGCTTAAAACCCTTGACCTTTTCAGAGTTTCGGTGTATAATAAATTGAAGTATGATTAATTTGAATTTGATGGGGGTGTTTGTATGCAAAAGATTGGAAGAATAATATGCTGTGTGGTTCTTTGCGTTCCGCTGATTATAGCTATCGTTATTGGTATTACTTCGGGAAATACTCTGTCTTCCGGAAGTACCTTGAAGAGTAATAATGGTAATGAAAATAGATTTGTAAAGGTCAGAATACAGACAGAGGATGGTACACTGATCAATGAATATGACAGCAAGGATGTTCTTGAAGAGTATTTCAATGTTATAAACAACGGTTCTGTTATCACAGATTATCTAATGGATGACAGTTCCACCACATTTAAGGTAACTCTCATAGGTACACAATCGGATGATGCATATACATTTATTATGTCATCTGAAAAAATCGGAAACTGCGTTTATAAAGATATAGACGAGAAAATATACAGTATTTCTTCAGAGGATGCAAAGAGTCTTTTGATGCGTGACGAATTTACTGCTGCGAACAAGTATGCCGGCGTGGTCGATTTAAAGCTTTCTTACAGCAAAGGTACAGAAATTTACAATCAAAATGTTTCTGCAGATGTCTATAATTGGAATTATACTCGTCTTGATGGCGAGATCATGACAAAGGTTGATTCCGAGGCTTCAACCGAGATACAGACTGTTACCGTTCCGAAAAATACGAGCTTTGAGATTTCTTTTAACTCCGACGTAGCTCCTGAAACAGTAAATATAGTCGTTACAAACGGAACTGAAACGGTATATACAGGAGAACCGGGGGCACTTTCCACATATCTGAGCTTCACATCTGATACTTTGCTCAGTGTATCGGTTGATGCAAAGTGGCATGAATCCGAAAAATCTGTGTATTACGGTGAGGTTAAATATAACTTTAATTTACTTTATGATGTTCCATCAACATTTGTTCTGGCTGATAAGTCTCTCGCGGCAGGTGAATTTACCGTTATCAAGGTATCAGAAGGAATTGCAACAAACGAGATTATTAAAGCCGAATCTGAAATTATGATCGGCGTAACAGAATCATTTTTGCATAACGGCAGCAGATATATATATGTTCCGATCAAGCCTAATATTGAACCGGGAAGATATAAAATAAAGCTGACAGAGTTTTCCGGCACCTCAACTGTTGATTTTACTGTCAGGGCAAAAACATTCAAAACTTATGACAATCTTCTTGTAACTCCCAATATTGCCGAGCTTGCAACTTCTGTTAATATAACCGAATATAATAACTTGCTTGAACAGTTCAAACATAGCTATTCTGCAGAACGGTTGTGGAAGGATAAGTTCATAATGCCTGTTGAAAACGGTACTGTTGTTTGTTCTTTTGGCGACACATTGAATATACCCGCAAATGTTAAAATATCCGAGGGGATGTACATAAGCAGTACTGCGGGAGCCTCTGTCAGAGCTGCAAATGACGGTGTTATCTTATTCGCAGGGGAAACAAAGTATTCCGGTCAAACTGTAATTATTGATCATGGTTTAGGAGTGCTTTCCTATTATTTCAATCTTGGCGGTGTAGGCTGTACGCAAGGGGATAAAGTAACAAAAGGTAGCACTATAGGTACCGTTGGTACATCCGGATTTACTCCTTTTACCAATACTATTTTGTATGCCAACAGTGTTGGTGGATGTTTCATTAATCCAAAAACTCAGCTTGATTACGGAATCTACTTCGGTTAATTTTTAATTCAGCAATAAGACATCCCGGAATGACACAACACCATTCCGGGATAATTTTATTTTTCTTCGCCGAGTAGTTGTTTAAGCTCTTCCATGAATGTATTAATATCTTTAAACTGCTTATAAACGGAAGCATATCTGACATAGGCAACATCATCAAGAGCTTTAAGCTTTGACATGACCAATTCACCGATTTCTGCAGAGGGGATTTCAACTCTCATGGAACTTTGAAGTGTTTGTTCTATGTCTGTTGCTGCTTTCTCTATTTCTGTTATTGGTACAGGCCTTTTTTCACAGGCTTTGATCATTCCGTCAAGAAGCTTTCTCTTATCAAACAATTCTCGTGTTTTATTTTTCTTAATTACAGAAAAGGTAATATTTTCGATGGTTTCAAATGTTGTAAAACGCTTTTGGCATTTTGTGCATTCGCGTCTTCTTCTTATGGTTGAAAAATCACTGTTAGGTCTTGAATCAAGAACTTTACTGTCAATATTACCGCATGCCGGACATTTCATGTTGGTATATCCTTTCTAAATGATTTGTTTTTTGTAATTATATACTCTTTCAATCAAAAAGTAAATAGAAATAAATAAATATTTAAAGTGAGGAATTAAAATGTTAAAAAAATACCTTAATTATTATGGTGCAGTACGGATCTTTACACTTTTCGCATTCTCCTTAATACTGTGTTATGTCGTTTCCATGACGATGTTTTTAGCGATGCCTCCAAGCAATTTACATAATTATACGGTTATTTCAGATGGATTAATCTATCTTGAATACATATTGGCATCACTTTTGATTACTATTATTTTTATTACATTAATTACATATCTTACCAAGATCAAAAAGTAGAATTATGACATTTATTTTTAAAATAAAATACTTGTTATTATGTTATTGTTGTGATATAATGATTCATGAAATACTTTTTTGTACGGAGTTATTATGGAAAAAAAGAAAATTAATATCGCTGTTATTGGGGCAGGCTCAATGGGAAGAACGCACTCTTACGCAATAAAGAATATTCCATTTTATTACAAAGATCTGCCTTTTTTGCCTGTATGTCATACTATTTCTTCAAGAAGTATTGAAAAGGCAATTAAGATGAAAGAAGATTACGGCTATTTATATGCGGAAAATGATTATCTGAAGATACTTGAAAATGACGAAATCGATATTGTGGATATTTGTACCCCAAACATATATCACTATGATCAAATAAAGCTTGCATTTGAGCACGGGAAGCATGTAATGTGTGAAAAGCCGCTTGTTGTGAATTCCGAAGAATGCGATAAACTTGAAGAATTAATTGAACAATATCCTCATCTTGTTCACAGAACGGTCTTTAACAACAGACATCTTCCTGCGACCATGAGGGCACAGCAAATAGCGGCAGAAGGAAGGCTCGGGAGAATACTCTCTTTCAGAGCATCCTACAGACATTCCTCTGCGACAGATAAAACCAAAAACGCCGATTGGAAACAGGATAAATCAATATGTGGTGGAGGTGTTCTGTTCGATCTCGGCTCTCATGTTATTGATCTCCTCGGATTTATTATGGGTGCGGGCGAAAATGAATTTGAAAGCATATGTGGGCTTTCCCAGATTGCATATCCCACGCGTAAAGGGATTGACGGCAGTGGATGGGCAACCAACGCTGACGAGGCTTTCTATGCGATGATAAAGCTTAAATGCGGTGCCTGCGGAACATTAGAGGTAAGTAAGGTAACTGTCGGAACCAACGACGATGTATACTTTGAGATTTTCGGAGAAAAAGGTGCTTTGAAATTTAATCTTATGCAGCCCAACTTTCTCGAGTTTTACGATAATACAGTTCAGAAATCTCCCTATGGCGGTTATTCGGGCTTTACAAAAATTGAGTGTACACAGAGATATGACGAACCCGGAGGAGTATTTCCGAGCATTAAATCTCCGATAAATAAGGTGAGGGGACACGTTCACAATATGTATTGCCTTTGTGAATCCGTATACAACGGCAATCGTACTCATCCTGATTTTTCGGACGGAATAAGAGTCAACCGCATAATGGATGCAGCGTACAGATCCTCTGTCAGCGGAAATTGGGAAACAATATGATATATGTAAGTTAATTTGAGGTGGCTACTTTGTTTAGAGCTAAACGCGAAATAGATATGTGTTCGGGTCCAATATTACCAAGACTTATTGCATATGCGATTCCGCTTATTCTTTCTGGCTATCTGCAGTTGTTGTTTAATGCGGCGGATATGGCAATTGTCGGTCAATTCGGAAGTAACGGAGAAAGGTCACTTGCTGCAGTAGGAGCTACATCTTCACTTGTGAATCTTATAGTCAATATTTTTATAGGTATGTCTGTAGGTGGAAACGCAGTGGTTGCAAGACGAATCGGTGCCGGTGACAAGCAAGGAGTAAGAAGAGCAGTTCACACATCGATTTTTCTCGGTATACTTTCAGGTTTTTTGGTGATGATAATCGGATTGATGTTTGCAAAACCGTTGCTTGGACTTATGGAAACGCCGACCGAAGTAATTGAACTGTCCTCGCTGTATTTAAGAATATATTTCCTTGGTGCACCCTTCATGATGTTCTATAACTTTGGAAGTGCAATCCTCAGAGCTGTGGGTGACACTAAGAGACCGCTTTACTTTCTTACTGCATCGGGGATTCTGAATGTTATTCTGAATTTGTTTCTTGTAATTGTATTCCGACTTGATGTTGCCGGAGTTGCCATTGCGACAGTTGTGTCGCAGGTGCTTTCTGCTGTCCTGGTTTTTGTTACCTTGGTTCATCACAACCGCGAAATACGGCTCTTTCCAACTGAAATCAAATTACATAAGACTGAGTTCATTCAGATTATACAAATCGGCATCCCTGCAGGAATTCAGAGCAGTATGTTTTCAATTTCTAACATGATAGTACAATCATCAATTAATTTCTTCGGTACTGTAACAGTTGCTGCATCCTCTGCCGCTTCAAGTATAGAAGGATTTGTTTACACTGGAATGAACAGCTTTTATCAGACAGTATTGTCGTTTGTCAGTCAGAATTACGGAAGAAGAAATTTCACAAGAATCAGAAAGCTTATTTCACGCTCAATAGTTCTGGTTGTTATAACCGGTTTATTAATCGGGACGATTGTCATGATTTTTAATGAATTTCTTATCGGGTTATATCTTTCTACTGATTCGGGAAATAGGGCGGAATTGTTAAATATTGCATTCCAGCGGAACACGATAGTAATTTGGCCGTATTTCCTTTGCGGAATAATGGAAGTTCTTGTTGGCGGACTTCGCGGAATGGGTCAGTCATTAATCCCGATGCTTGCTTCAGTTGTAGGCGTCTGCGGCGGCAGGATATTATGGATATTTACTGTATTTGAACATTTTAAGTATTCCTCCGGAATAGATGTGCTAGGTTTTCACCTGACACCATTGCAAATTCTCATGTTCGCATGGCCTGTTGCCTGGATAGTAACTTCTACAATACATTTAATTACTCTTATATTTGAGTTTAGAAAGAATAAACGTAAAGCTCGATTAATTGACGAAATAAGTGTTGTCCGCGTAACACAAATATAAAATCAAGTGAGGATTTTATTCTGGTAAAGTCCTCACTTGATTTATGCATATTAAATTAAATCTCTTCCGTGTAATTGAAAAGAATAATAATCCATCTTCCGCTACTTGATTCAAATATATTTACAGAACAATTTCCACTGTGAAGATCAAACTTGTCAAATTCAACTCAAAGTATATATTCAAATATTGCAAATTTCAAACCTCGGTATCAGAATACAGTAACCGTCTTATGATCTCTATTTATTACTAATTCCAGGAATTTATCAACACGACCTATAAGCATTTTGCGGTTTTCACCGTTGTAAGGCAGAAAATTATATTAACTAGATTAAAAGCTAAAGTTTCGCCCTATTTTTTGCGTTTATCTACGTTTTGACAATGAGTATAAGCTAGCCATCATAATTTTGTTCCCGTAAAAGAAAAAGACCTCAGTACAACACTGAAGTCTCTTTTGGCTGGGAAATAGGGATTCGAACCCCAACAAACAGAGTCAGAGTCTGTCGTGCTACCGTTACACAATTTCCCAATACTTTGCTGTTCCCTTTGGAACGAAGAGTATTATATCACTTTTATTGCAGTTTGTCAAGTGTTTTTTAAAAAAATTCCTATGTTTTTTAGAATTTGTTATAATTTACATTTTTATTCATGATGACATGAAATTTTTGTGCATAAGTGTATTTTGTTAGAAACCTAATCTGATATATTATGATTTATACATTTCATTTTACAATTAATACTTGACTTTGTAAGGGAATGAATATATAATACAAGATGAATTATAATTGATTCAACGGAAAGGCGTAAATTATGACAGAAAAGATTAATTACATCCCGTCAATGTTCGGTGAATATGTTTTCGGCGACGATGTAATGAGAGAAAAACTTCCAAGGGAGATATATAAATCTCTTAAGAAAACAATCGAAGATGGCAAAGATCTTGATATAAATGTCGCAAATGTCGTTGCCAATGCGATGAAAGATTGGGCGATTGAAAAGGGTGCGACCCATTATACTCATTGGTTTCAGCCCATGACAGGTATCACCGCGGAAAAGCACGACAGTTTTCTTTCGCCTCAGAAAGACGGAACAATCATTATGGAGTTCTCCGGCAAGGAACTGATAAAAGGCGAACCTGACGCGTCATCATTTCCATCGGGTGGTCTTCGTGCAACTTTTGAAGCAAGAGGGTATACTGCATGGGATCCTACTTCATATGCATTTATAAAGGACGATTCACTATGTATTCCCACCGTGTTCTGTTCATATGGCGGAGAGGTTCTTGATAAAAAAACTCCTTTGCTTCGTTCCATGGAACTGATAAGCACAGAGGCAATAAAACTCCTGAGTCTTTTTGGAATCACAGATATAAAACGTGTTGTCTCTACGGTGGGTGCAGAGCAGGAATATTTCCTTGTGGATAAGGATATGTTTGAAAAGCGAAAAGATCTTATCTTTACGGGCAGAACTCTTTTCGGAGCAATGCCGCCCAAAGGGCAGGAGCTCGGAGATCACTATTTCGGATGTATAAAGCCAAGAGTTATGGCTTATATGGAAGATCTTAATAAAGAACTTTGGAAACTCGGCATTTTCGCTAAAACCGAGCATAACGAAGCTGCCCCCGCACAGCATGAGCTTGCGCCTGTATTTACCTCTGCCAATATCGCAACCGACCATAATCAGCTTACCATGGAGATTATGAAAAAGGTTGCAAATAAGCATAATCTTGTATGCCTTTTGCATGAAAAGCCTTTTGCAGGTATGAACGGAAGCGGCAAGCATAATAACTGGGCACTTTCAACCGGCAAGGGAATGAATTTGTTTGATCCGGGAAAAAACAATATTGCAGATAATAAGCTTTTCCTGACATTCCTGTGTGCGGTTATCAAAGCTGTAGATAAGCATCAGGATCTTTTGCGGATAACTGCTACCAGTGCAGGAAATGACCAACGACTCGGCGGTCATGAAGCACCTCCGGCGATTGTGTCTATTTTTCTAGGAGACGATCTTTGCAGTGTTCTTGAAGCTTTGGAATCCGATGGTGAAGCAATAGAGATTCGCAAGCAAAGAATGGAGACCGGTGTCCATGTTCTTCCGGATTTCCAAAAGGATACATCAGATAGAAACAGAACTTCTCCACTCGCTTTTACAGGTAATAAATTCGAGTTTAGAATGGTCGGTTCATCTTTTTCTGTTGCAGATCCCAATACTGTTCTGAATACTGCTGTTGCGGATGTTATCTCCGAGTTTTATGACAGATTAAACGGTGCAAAGGATTTTGATGCCGAACTGAAAATACTTCTTCGTGACTGCTTAAGAGAGCACAAACGAATTATTTTTAATGGTAATAATTACACCGATGAATGGATAAAAGAAGCTGAAAAGCGTGGTCTGTGCAATTATGTTACAACTCCGGATGCAATACCTCATTTTACAGATGAAAAAAATATTGAGCTCTTTACAAAGCATAAGATATTCACCAAAGAGGAGATTATCTCCAGGACCGACATTCTTCTTGATGATTACGCAAATCATGTGAATATTGAGGCACTTACAATGCTTGAAATGGCAAAGCGTCAGATTCTTCCTGCGGTATTTGCTTATACCAAGGGGGTTACGGACACTTGTGTTGCAAAGGCAAGCATAGGAATAGTTGATGTCGCTGCAAAGAGTATTGTTTCGGAGCTTACAGAGCTTTCAGCGGAATTTTCCGATAGAATCGATGCACTTGAAGCTGCTCAAATTAAGTTCAGAGACCTGAAGCTTCCTGGCGACAGAGCAAACTATTGCCGTGATGTAATTCTTCCTGCCATGAAAGAGCTAAGACGTGTATCAGATATTATGGAAACCTCGGTTGGTGAAAAGTATTGGCCTTTCCCGACATATGATGAGCTGTTATACGGCGTAAATTGACTCTAAAATAAGGAGGAATATAATGGACATCAAAGAGGAATCACTTAAGAAGCACTATGAATGGAACGGAAAAATTGAGGTAGTTTCAAGAACAAAGGTTGAGGATTCAAAGGATCTGTCACTTGCATATACCCCAGGTGTTGCCGAGCCATGTATGGTCATCCATGAGGATGTAAATAAATCTTATGAGCTCACGAGAAGAAGTAATCTTGTTGCCGTAATTACCGACGGCTCTGCTGTTCTCGGACTTGGTGATATAGGTCCCGAGGCGGGGATGCCTGTTATGGAGGGTAAATGTGTTCTTTTTAAAGAGTTTGGCGGCGTTGATGCCTTTCCTTTGTGTATAAAAACAAAGGATGTTGATGAGCTTGTAAAGACAATTTACAATATATCAGGTTCATTCGGTGGCATTAATCTCGAAGATATAGCTGCACCGAGATGCTTTGAAGTGGAAAGACGACTTAAGGAAATGTGTGATATTCCCGTTTTCCACGACGATCAGCACGGTACTGCAATAGTTGTTGCATCGGCTCTTATCAATGCACTTAAAGTCGTAAAGAAAAATATAGGCGAAATCAGGTGTGTTATCAACGGTGCGGGCTCTGCGGGTACTGCAATCGGGAATCACCTTATGAACCTCGGAGTAAAGAATCTCATTATGGTTGACAGATTTGGTATCATCTGCGAGGGCGATGAAAACCTGTCAGAGGCACATAAGGAGCTTTCTCACAAGACAAACAGGGAAAAACTTAAGGGAAGCCTTGCAGATGCAATGAAAGGTGCGGATGTATTTATCGGAGTTTCAGCTCCGGGGATTGTCAATGAAGATATGATAGAGTCCATGGCAGACAAAGCTATTGTGTTCCCGATGGCTAATCCTGTTCCGGAAATTATGCCGGATCTTGCACTTAAGGCTGGTGCTGCGGTTGTCGGCACAGGCAGATCCGACTTCATGAATCAGATAAATAATGTTCTTGCATTCCCAGGAATATTCAGAGGCGCACTTGATGTGAGAGCATCAGATATTAATGAGGAAATGAAAATGGCAGCTTCCATTGCGATTGCGTCGCTTGTTTCGGAAAAAGAACTTTGTGCAGAGTACATAATTCCAAAGGCGTTTGATCAAAGAGTCGGGAAAGCAGTTGCAAATGCAGTCGCAGATGCCGCAAGAAAGAGCGGAGTTGCAAGGCTTTAAAAAATTCGCTTTTCATAACTGACGAAACAGTGAAAATCCACTCTTCTTGACTAACAGTATTTATTCTGCAAAGCAAACTGAGAGCAGATGTGAAAGTTTGCTTACATTTTAAGATTACGAAAGGACAAAATATATCATGAATCTCAAAGGACGTAATTTTTTAAAGCTTCTTGATTTCACATCCGATGAAATACTCGGACTTATAGAATTTGCAGCAGAACTTAAAGCAAAGAAAAAAAATGGTTTTCCTCACAGACTCTGTGAGGGTAAGAACATTGCTCTTATATTTGAAAAGACAAGTACACGTACAAGATGTGCATTTGAAGTTGCAGCATACGACCTTGGAATGGGCTGTACATATCTCGATCCTACGGGCTCTCAGATAGGAAAAAAAGAAAGCATTGCCGACACAGCAAGAGTTCTCGGACGTATGTATGACGGTATAGAATACAGGGGTTTCGGACAGGAAATCGTTGAAGAACTTGCAAAGTACGCAGGTGTTCCCGTGTGGAATGGTTTAACAAATGAATTCCATCCCACTCAGATTCTTGCAGATATGCTTACAATCAAGGAGCATTTCGGCTATCTTAAGGGAATAAACTTTGTATACATGGGAGATGCGAGATATAACATGGGCAATTCACTCATGGTTGGATGTGCAAAGCTTGGACTCAATTTCACTGCGTGCGCTCCCAAAAAGTATTTCCCGAATAAGCCACTTGTCGATGAATGTATGAAGATTGCCGAAGAAACAGGTGCGACTCTGAGATTTATTGAGGATCCCATGGAAGCTACAAAGGGTACAAATGTAATTTATACCGATGTATGGGTATCAATGGGTGAACCTGCCGAAGTGTGGAAGGAAAGAATAGAGGAGCTTGCACCCTATCAGGTAAACATGAAGCTCTTGAACAACGCTGCAGAAAATGTTGTATTTATGCACTGTCTGCCCGCATTCCACGATATGAAAACTGTTATCGGCAAGGAAATGGGTGAAAAGTTCGGTATATCCGAAATGGAGGTTACCGATGAAGTTTTTGAATCCGAAAAGTCCATTGTATTTGATGAAGCTGAAAACAGAATGCATACCATAAAGGCGGTTATGGCGGCAACTTTGTGATTATTTGAAAAAGAATTTCTTGTGTATTTTTTCGTGGCGGACTTCCTTTAATTGGGTAGGACAAAAATCGACTATAATCACGTCTATGCCGATTTTTTGTATTTTATCCCACTGGATTCTTATTTCTTCGGATTTTGAAAGCAGTCCCTTATTGCAGTCAATAAATAAAGCAGTTACCTTGCAGTCGTCGTGTGATATTTCTATGTCGGATACATTTCCGATAATCGCTCCGTCACTGCAGTTTACAACCTTTTTTTCGCATAAATCAGAAAATCTGAAGTTCATATAAGTCTCCTTAATCTGGATTTTGTTTAATAATATTATATTTGTAAAGGTATTTATATATGAGAATAAAAGTGTATGAATCTGAAAAAACTCTCTACGGTGCTGCTGCAGAAACCTGTGCTATGGCTGTCAGAAGACAGTTTCAGGATGATGAAAACGCTCCGTTCAGACTGTGTCTCGGTGCCGACAAGGTGAATGTGGAAATGCTCAGGGAACTTGTTACTGAGGATGTCAACTGGAAAAATGTTCATATTTATTTCTCTTGGGAGTTTCTCGGGGAGCAGGGAACAAGTGCTATAAGTCGAAGAAAAAGGATTACCTATAATTTTACGGATAAGCTTTCTTCTTTTGTGCCGAATAATCTCAATTTTTCAGACAGTGAAATTTTGAATTATAACAGTGTCGCAAAGTTATCGTCTTCTGCAAAAGAAAGATTCGACCTTATATTTGTTGAGCTTCTGCCAAATGGTGGCATTTGCATGAATGTTCCTCCCTGCAACTTTGATACAAGGGCGGCGTATATAAATACAAAGGATTTTCTTGGCTCGGAGTGTATCACAGTTTCTCCGTTTAAGCTTCTTTCCTCAAAGCGAATTGTGGCACTGGCAAGCGGTGAGCATATGGCAAAAACTGTTGGAGCAATGTTTGCAAATGAACTGTCTGCAATGACTCCGTCAACAATTCTAAAGGAACATCCGGATTTTATACTTCTTCTTGATAAAGAAGCGGCGCAGTATGTTCCTCAGTGTTATCTTTAATGTCGTAAAATTTCCCCCTCACTATGCATAATATGTATAGCGGGGGTGTTTTTATGAAAAAGAAAAAGTTCGCAAAATATATGGTTGTTTTTTTTATGGTATTCGGAATTGTTTCCGTCACTTTTATAATCATATTTGATAAAAGCTTCGCATACCAACTTGAATTATATTCAAAAAGAGAAGTTGTAAATACGCTCAATCGTGAAGTTAATAACGCAATTCTGGATGTATTTGAAGAATCCGGACTATCTTACAATAAAATAATAAGTGTGGAAAAAAATGAAATCGGTGAAATCATCTGTGTTAAAGCGGATATGGTTACTGTTAATGCTTTGAAAAACACTTTAGATTCCAGAATAGCAACAATTTGTGAATGCTACAGAAATTTTGAAGCAAAAATACCCATAGGAAATCTTGTTGGCGGTGGTTTGCTGTACGGAAAAGGCTTTGATATAGGAGTTAAATTCAGACCCATCGGTGAGGCAAATACGAAAATGACAGGCGAGCTTTATAATGCGGGAATTAATCAGACAATATATCGAATATCCTTTGATATTAATATAAATGCGGCTGTTGTATTTCCGTTCAGATACTTAGAAATTCCAATAAAAATTGAAACAGTTGTTGCAGAGACAATTATAGTAGGTGATGTGCCCGAATCGTATACATATTTCAACATGGAGGGTGAAATGTCACCTGAAAATATTCAGGGATATATAGAGGATTTTAAAGCACAATGAAATGCTTCAAGGTATAAATTGTTATCGGAGTAAAGTGGAAAATTATTATATATGATTTTTGTAGTCTCCTGCGATAATCCTATTATCCATTGAAGATTCAGCATTTGAGATGCTTTTGCCGAAATGTACCAATACCTTGAATAGAATATTTGTATCATCTTCGATTTTCTGAACTACATATGGTTATTCTTGTGATCTTCATTAAAAAAATGAAAATTTATGTTAGATAATTGTTTATTGCTCTTGCAAAAAAATAATAAATGTGGTAGAATCAAGTGTAGATAGTTTCATAACTATGTAAGGAATGATTTTGTGGTGGAAATGTATCCGCTACTGGACAGAGAGTACTTCATATAGTTCGCTGAGCCCATTATAATACGGATCAGTGGTTTGAATTTCCGAAAGTACATTAAATTGTATTTCGGCGAATATAAGAAGACCGGTTGCCTTGATTGAAAGTATAACGACATACTGACCAGAGCAGAATATTACGGTACGTAAAGCCGGGCATATATCAGAAAATCATCATCAAAAGATGTGTGAAATAAATATTTGAAAGGAAGTAAAGAACGTGGCAGAATGTACACATAATTGCAGTACTTGCAGTTCAAACTGTTCGACGAAGAAAAAAGAGGATTTGCTCTTTAAACTTCATGAAAAATCAAAAATTAAGCATGTAATAGCCGTAGCAAGCGGCAAGGGGGGCGTAGGTAAATCCACCGTAACTTCACTATTGGCCGTAGCAATGGCTCGCAAGGGCTATAAGGTTGCAATCCTTGATGCGGACATAACAGGTCCTTCTATTCCCAAGAATTTTGGTCTTTCGGGAATTCTTACAGCAAATGAGGAGGGCATGATGCTTCCTGCAAAAACAAGAATGGGCATTGATGTTGTTTCTGCTAATCTGATGCTCGAAGATGAGGAAACTCCTATAATATGGAGAGGTCCTGTTATTGCAGGTGCAGTTAAACAGTTCTGGGAAGAGGCTCTTTGGGATGAAATAGACTATATGTTTATTGATATGCCTCCCGGAACAGGGGATGTGCCGCTTACGGTATTTCAGTCAATCCCGATTGATGTTGCCGTTGTAGTTACAACTCCGCAAGATCTCGTATCAATGGTAGTTTCAAAGTGCGTTAACATGGCCGAAAAAATGAATGTTGAAGTAATTGGTATAGTTGAAAATATGAGTTATGTTGTGTGTCCCGATTGTGGTAAAAAGATTGATGTTTTCGGGCACTCCGACAAGCCCTCCGTTGCTGACGCACATATGCTTGCTACTATCGCAAAGCTTCCTATTAATTCCGGGGTAACGGCTTTTGCTGATACCGGAAGAATCGAAGAGGCTGTAGTTCCTGAGCTTGATGAAACGGCAGACCTCATAGAAAAACTCAATTAACGATAAAAATTCGGAACAGCTTCGGTTGAAGTAGTCAATACTTTGTAGACACAAAAAAAGAATATTTTTATGCTGCCTGTTCAAGCCTGTATTGAACAGGTGGTTTTCTTTTTAGCTTTCGCATAGGTTTTATGTAATTGAAATAATAGATTGTTTCGTCAATGAC
>JAZUOO010000002.1:0-2175 GCA_045604705.1 Eubacteriales bacterium | reverse complement strand
GAGCTTTCATAGTCGGTACCTATATGGATAACACGGTTATTTACTATTCTGTCACCTGTGCAAATATCGGACTCATCTTCGGGGTTATATACAACATGAATATCCGTATTTTCATCAACAACGAATTTTCCTATCATTATTCCGTTGCCGCTGATATTCTGAATGAGATTATCCTGAATAACAGAATTTTTCGTGCCGTAATGTAAATCAATACCTGCGGCGCCCATATTTTCTACGGTGCAGTCTTTCATGGTGAAATTCTCTGTACCGGCAACATATACAGCGGCTGACGGTCTTAAAACACCCATGTCGTTGGTTTTAAAAATGCAGTAATTTGCATACATACCTGCCTGCACATCAACAAGACCTTTCTCACTCGGTACATTCCATGTGCTGTATCGGAAGGTTATTCCTTCAAAGGTGAGGTTCTTAATCTTACTGCTGTTCTGTGATTTTACTGTAAGGAGATTTTCAAGTCTCGGAGCAATTACACTCGCAGTATTCATATCTGTACTTTCAGGAACTTTGATGTAAACCATATTGGTGCTTTCGTCCAGATACCATTCATTATCGGTGTCAATAAGCTCGTAGGCGTTTTCAATATAGTAAACGAAGTCGTGGGTGCTCATATGGGAATAACCGTCTATGTTGGGATGCATACGGTTGAAAATAAGCTTGCTTTCGTTATCCTGAATTCTGATTGAGGTTATGCCGGCATTTGTAACAGCAGACTTAACTCTCAGCACATTCTTAACCCAAGCAGTAAGAACATGAAGCTCTACCTGTTCAAGATTGTTGAAGTCACCAAATTCAGAAGAATTAAGATATACTTCACCGTATGCTGCAGGAACAAGTGAATCTTCACCGCCGTAGTTAAGATTTTCAGGGATAAGATTTCCGTTTTCATCAAAGCGGGAAGCACCCACAATTCTTGTTGAAAAGTCTGTGTTGCTTCTTGCTCTTGTCAATTTTTGACCGTCAAGATATAACTGACGGAAAGTGAAGTCCTCAGGAACCTTTGCACAATATATATTTTTTTCATCATCAAATAAAGTGAAGTTCCCTATTTCCTGCCCGCCACTTATAACAGTTTCACCGTTACCGACATATTTTACGGAAAATCCGTTTGTTGCACTGTCTCTTTCGTCAAAAGTGAGAGTATCATCAAGGATATATGTACCCTCGGCAATATGAACGATTATATTTCCGGTCATATCAGAGTTTATTTTTCTGACCTCATCGCTTGCTCTTTCTATTGTTGCAAAAGGCTTGTCTTTAGTGCCGTCATTGCTGTCATTACCGTTATTGCTTACATAGTATTCTGCCGTTATGTTTTCAGGTTTTATAACTACTCCTGCAAAATCCACATAACCCATAATCGACATGAGCAAAGCCAGCATTGAAGCAATTATTTTCTTCATCGTATAAAACATAAAATACTTCCTTTCAATCTAATTTACAAATATATTCTATCACATATCACTTTAAGAGAACACGACACATTGTATAAAACTATGTCGTGTTTGCTCTTTCCTTTTTATGGTATTATGTTATTGTAAACCATAAAGAGAGGTGTTTATATGTTTATCATTGAAAAAATCAAAATCTTTATCAACATTATGCTATGCCTGATTATCGGAGGGAATTTCTTCCCGGGTACACTTAATTTAATGAGAGCAGGTGATGTTGATATGATTAAAAATGACCACACAAAAGCCTTTGCAACGGAATACACGGAGCTTGTACCCTATGCAAGTAAACACGAGGATACCATAAGCTGGTTTGACGGTATGGTAAGCGGTAACGGTGAAAACGGTGTTACTGTGGCAGGCTCACCCTACAGTGACAGCTATATCTATAACAACATCCACTTCCTTATGCCCTCAAAGGATCCCCGTTACACTCCCGATGAGGTTACGGGTCAGCTTCACGATGCAAGACAGAATGTTATAAACGGCAATGCCGCCTGGGATTGTGACGGCAGACAGTCCACATATTTTTATGCCTATCATCCCTCACACGTTCTGAGAACACACAGCACGAAGCTTCCCTATTATGACTATATCCGCTGGACAGACTATGAAACTGCAGAGCTCGGCGTCAAGTACACCGATATTCTCGGCAGATGGGAAAGACTGACCTTCTCTTCAAGAGAGGACAATGTTACAATCACAA
>JAZUOO010000001.1:0-5999 GCA_045604705.1 Eubacteriales bacterium | reverse complement strand
CTTGTCCTTTTCGCAGGAATAGATTGATAAAAGTATCAGAGATGCCGACAGTACTGCAAGTATCTTTTTCATTTTATGCTCCTTTCTGAGGTTGGGAACTTCGTTTCCTTCATTTGATTCTAAAATTATCCGGTGCGAATTGGCTATAAATTTGTGTAGGGAACGACCTATGTGTCGTTCCATATCCTGTGTTTTAAGATAGTAACTTTGAATTTTTCAGAGATACCCAATTAATGATTAATGTCACACCGAGAGCTGTTACGGCATAGATTGCCATGTATACCATGTAGGCTTTGTTTGATATTGCATAGAGGTAGTAGCTCGGAGGGAAAAGAAACCATATCGGGCGATAAGAGGTATCTGTCATAAAAATCGGACATTGTACAAGCATCAGTATCATGATAAAGGGTGCAACCGTTCCGAGTCTTGCGGCACTTCCGAAAATAAGCCCAAGAATCAGACAAAAGCCGCATACACAGAAAATGTACAACAGCATTGCCACAATTTCGGTGGTGAGCCTCGTTCCGATGCCGAGAAGATAAACGGATGTCATTACGGTAATCGCACAGAGCAGTACCCCAGAAAAGCATTGTCCGAACGCCGGGACTATGTGTCTTTGTGCGGGAAGCCAGTCGAATTTGCCGCTTTTTTTGTCTGACAAAAAGTACATCATACAGGCAAGACCGCACAGAACGCACATGAGGGAGAGGATACCGCGAAGCGGAAGTGTCAGAAGATTATTGTTTATCTCCACGTTTTCTTCTTCGCCCACCACTTTTACCGTCAGTATTTCCGCGGGAGGTGTGCCGTTTTCAAAATAGTACCTGAGCGTTTCCTCGTCGCTCGGAGCTTTGTCGCCGTATTTTCTTTCGGCGAACACCGTGTAGTTGCCGTATACCACATAGGGGTGAAGACAACCGTAAAGCAGCTCATGTGAGAGTTTGAGAGAAAGTGTTTCTTCACGCTCTATTACCTTTACAAGCGGATTTGCACCTGCATATTGTGCATTTTGTGCGATTGTTTCAGAAATATCCTTCGGGAATATCCATGCACCCTGTATTTTGTCCTCTATGACAGCTTTTCGTGCATCTTCCTCTGATGGGTATTCCCTGAAGCTGATTATACTGTCACGGCTTAGAAGTTTTTTTACAATCTCATCGCCGATTGTACCTCCATCGCTGTAAAGACCTATATTAAGGACACCCGAATTATCGGATACCCCCATTTTTACTGCAACGACACTAAGTGGAATCATTAGCAGAAGCACTACAAATACAGGCTTTTTCAAAAGTCTCTTGCAGAGCAGCACAAGCCATATCAAGGTGTCTCTTATTTTTCTTTTCATGCCGCATCGCCTGCCAATCTTATTTTTCTGATGATAGTTGCCGCGGTAATAAAAATTACAGCATATGCTGCAAGAATAAAGACGTATGCCGGGGAAGAATTTCCGAGCATTGTTTCGCGCATATAAGTAAAGCTTACCCCCGGCGGCAGTATGTCTATAATCTTTCGCAGAGCTTCCGGAAAGAAATAGTTTGGGTAGAAGCAGCCGGAAAGGTAGCCTAAAATTATTGCTGACAGGAACTGAAGAAGTATAGCTGCCACGATTCCGTTTGTTGCCTCGTACATGAGAAACTGCATTGACGTTATGGCGAGGATCGCGGGTAATATCCTTATAATGTATATCAAACAGTCGGTTATCTTTGCACAGGCAAGCTCTCTTATTCCGGTGTCAACCGTCGAGATGACAATACCCAAAAGACAAGCGAGAATAAGAAGTGTGAATATTGATATTGCAAGGTATACCATATATTCGCAAAGAACCTGCCTTGTACTTCCGAAGCCTTTGGAATGAAGGCATCGTTCCAGGGCATAGTCTTTCCTTGTAAGAATGGACGAGCAGGAAATACCGCTGAGCATAATAAAAAACAACAATAGTCCCGCAAGGTAATAACCGCCTGTTGAGATGTGTCCCGCAATACCGGTATATTCGGTTGTATAGAGCTTATTACGCTGCAGTATAACGTTTGTCATAAGGAGAATACTTATTTCATCAAGGCTTTTACCATATTCCAGCTTATTGGCTCTTATGTAGCCTGATAATCCCGCAACCGCCTTTTGGGATTCGGTGATATAAACAGCTACTGTGTCCATGACCTCTTTTGCAAGGGAGGTTCCGATGCTCTCGGGTCTGTTGGGAAGATAGTATACCGCAGGTGAGTTGTCCATGGAGGCAATGCTTTCAACAAAGTTCTCCGGAATTTCAACATAGCCTATAATTTCTTCCGATTTAACGGCTTTTTCGGCTTGCTCCTTTGTCATGGAGATTATATCTATGTAATATTTGGAATCGTCAATGCTTTTTATAACATCAATTCCCATGTTCAGAAAGCTATCAGAGGTATCTCCGACAACACCGACTTTGATTTTTGACATTTCTTCCCCGTTTTTGTTTCCACCGAGTATCATTGTCGCACAAAGGGTTATGGCGACAAGTGTTGCAAGGGTGATGATAAGGATTGACGGGTATTTTTTCAGTACTCGCTTAAATTGGAGATAGAAATAAATTCTTTTGTTCATTGTTAAAAGCTTTATACGTTCCTTTCCTTGAACGTTAATCTGTTCAATCCTTGAGTTCTGCTATTAGCTTTGACTGTTCTCCGTCGTATGTATATGGGTGGAGTGTGCCGTTTTTCAGGATATAGAGCTTATCACACAAGGATAACTCTTGTATGTCGTGTGTTGCGATGATGACGGTGGTTCCTTTTGCTTTGCTTTCTTTTATGTAGTCACAGATGCTTTCCTTGCAGACAATGTCAAGTGCGGCAGAGGGTTCGTCGAGAAGCAGTATCTTAGGATTTTTTGCAACACTGCAGCCTATTGCGAGTCGCTTTTTCATGCCGCCGGACATTTTGCTGACAGTGACCTTGATAAATTCGCCTATTCCGAGCATTTCAAGGACACCGACGGACAGTTCCTTGTTTATTTCTTCTTTCGTGTACCACAGACGAAGGTTGTCAAGGGCAGTAAGTTCTTCGAGAAGCGGTGTGTTTTGTGGGACGTATCCGACGGTTTTGCCTCTGAGCTTTGTGTCGGAGAGGAGTTCTTTTTGGTTGTATGTAAAACTTCCGGCATCGCATTTTTGCACTCCTGAAAGTATGTTGAGAAGTGTTGATTTTCCGCTTCCGTTGCCGCCGAGAATTCCTATACATTCGCCGTCTGCGGCATTTAAGGTTATGTCCTTTAAGACTTGTTTTTTGCCGTAGCTTTTTGTTATGTTTTTTATTTCCATGATTATACCTTGTTTATGACAATTTGAAGCTCTGTGTTTTGTTTGAGCTTCTTGTGTTTGCGTATATTATACAAAAAATACGGTTTATTGTCAATAGTAAAATAGAAAGGGTGTACCGCATTGGATACACCCTTGAGAATTGGTTATTTGCTTATGAGCCCATCATGAACAGAGCGATAAGCTGAGAGGCGTCTGCATTGCTGAGGTTTGTAAGGATTGTGTTGAGATTCATGCTTGACAAGAATTCGTTTACACCGTTTTCACTGTTGAGGTCGAGTGCTTCTGCGGGGATAGTAATTTCGCCGGATTGCTTTTCCTTGCTGCTTGAATAAAGCTCAAATGCCTTCCTACCGTTGTAGTCAAGTGTCATTGTAAACGCGGAGGCTGTCTCTTCTGCCTGGTTGAAGACTATTACAAGTTCGCAATTTCCGATGTATTCGGGCATATCCATTGCAAATATGAATTCGGGTGCGAGCGTTGCTGTTACCTTACCGTTTGTCATACCGTGTTCAATGGAGGCAAGGTCGAGGTCTACGAGTGCGATGTTTGCAATTCTTAGGGAATCACCGTTGAGGACGGAGAAGTTACCTGCCATTTTGTCGTCGTCAATTGTTCCGCGTCCCTCAAAGTATTTTGCTTTGCCTACATAGAATTCGAGCGCAAATGCACCGTCTTTTTCTACGTAGTTGTACTTAATTAGGCTTTCACTATCGGCGGTTACGTCAATGCAGGATATTTCATCCAGCTTGTTTGTGTGGATTGTGATGCCGACAGTATCATCGGAAAAGTTGTTCTTTGACTGCTTTTCTTTAAGGTCTGCGAGAGTCTCCTGCATATCGGCATATGCATCCATTGTCATCATTTCGGCAGACTCAAAGCCTGCAAGCTGATAGTTTGCTTCGGATATTTTGCCGATAATGTTTTTCAGATCCTCATCTGTGAGCGCAGCTTCAACAATGTCTATTGCCATTTCGTTGGCAAGTCTTTCGTCTATCTCAAAGAAAACCCTGTTTGTATCTGCCGTAACACTTCCGACCGTTACCTGAGCATCTGTCTTTTCAACTTCGGTTATGTTGTCAAGAACTATACCCGTATATTTAGTGTACATTCTTTCCGCTGCCGCACCGTCGGGGAGTATATCCATATTTGAATCCGATAAATCCATGCTCATTTCAAGCTCGGCAAGGGCTGATTCCGGAACTTTTACAAGTGCAGTTTTGGAACTGAGTTCGGGAATTGTAAAGTAGAATTCACCCTTTGCGAGGGAGGCGATGAAATCGAGAGTAACTATATTGGTACCGTTGATACCAAGCTGTGCGGCAAGGCTCATAAGGTCTTGACTTTTGATGTTTGCATCAAGATCAAGGCTTACGTATTTCAACCATCCGAGACTGTTTCTGTAGTATTCACCTGCTTCGCTGTCAATAGCATCGATGAATTCTGCGGTACCATCTCCGACAGAGAGTGTCAGTTTACCGTCAGATGCTGTGTCTCCGGTTTGTTTTTTAAGCTCATCGAATACCATTTTAAGGCTTCCCGCAATGTCATTTTTTTCAATTATGATGTAGTCTAGATATTCATCGGGTGTAAGGGTTGCGGCTTTTTTTGCCTGTTCTTCCTGCTGTGCTTGTTCGTTTTTTGCAGTGTTTTGTGTATCATTTTCGTCCTTTTTGCCGCAGGAGGCAAAGGAGAATGTAAGAGCTGCTGCAAGTGTTAATGAAAGTAATTTTTTCATGGTGATCTCCGTTCTGTAATTTGTTTATGATTCTATTATATCCATATTTTCCGTTTTGTCAAGAGGAATAAAAGTTAAAATTCAAAGCACTTTCCGTCCTCGGCAATTTCGACTTCAAAGGGGAATTTTTCACGAACCGCTTCTATGACAGGAATGTTTCTCGGTGCCATATGAGTAAATACCAGCTTTTTTGTCCTGCTTTTTACTATGGTATCGAGATTCTTTTCTGTATTGAAGTGTACAAGCTCCGAGAGAATAAGGTCAAAATCTTTTTCAAAGACAACTTTCGGATAATCGTGGAAATCGCAGTTGAGGTCGCCCGTATACAGGAAACGTTTACCGTCCATAAATTCAACCATAAATGCAAAACTCGGAAGCTCTCCGTTCATCATATGCTCTGTTCTTATAGCGTGAACCCTTGCGTTTTCATCCTCATATACAAGACCTTCTGAAAATGTGCTTAGGATGAGCTTTTCCGAATCCGGATTCATACACATAACTCTTGCCCATGCTTTGAAAGCCCGGAGTCCGTCATTGTCCGGCAAATAAACTCTGAGAGTTGTGTCCATTCTGCTGTAACCGCACAGAAAGCACTTTACTATTGCAGGCAGGTTTACCACATGATCGCCGTGCATATGGGAAATGAATACGGCTTTGATTCTTCCAATGGGCAAGTCCATATCTTTCATTTTACGTTCTATATCGCCGCCGCAGTCAAAAAAGGTAGAAATTATTGTCACACTGCAAAAGATTTCCCGAGCAGGAGCGTCCGACTTCGGTTCCTCCATGGCTTGTACCGAGGGTATATAGTTTCTTTTGGTATCGTCCTTTATATTGTCCTAAGGTTTTTCCGTAGGAGATTATATTAAAAACAAGGTTATAAATCTATTATAAGCTCAAAAATGTGAGTTGTCAATATTTTTTCAAAAAATAAAAAAGAAGCAAGATACGAAACCTTACTTCTTTCCTGGC